>NZ_CADEFR010000004.1 GCF_902826655.1 uncultured Methylibium sp.
CGGCATGACGAACCAGAGCGTCTTCGGCAGCGGCTCCCGCCTGGTCTACGACATCCTGATGAACTCCGAGAACCGGCAGTTCATCTACCAGGGACTCAGCGCGCTCCTCACCGGCGCCGGGTACAGCGGCTCCTTCACAACCTACGGCGTCACCATCGCTGTCAACGGCACCGCCCTCCCCGCTGGGTCGACCGTTCTGTACTCCTCGTCCACCATCGCCGGCGAGGGGTTCGTCATCGCCTTCGATCCGTGGACGCTGGTCATCGCGGCGATCATCTACGTCGTCCTCTCGCTCACCAGTTGCAACGAGGAGGAAGCGCGCCTGGACCTGCGCGAGGGCGCTCGTGTGTGCCACACGATCGGCAGCTACTGCTCCTCGTGCATTCGTGTTTTTGGCTCCTGCGTGTCATGCATCGAGCACACCACCGGGAAGTGCTGCTTCAACTCGATGCTGGCGCGAATCGTGAACGAGCAGGGACGCATCCAGATTGCGAAGGGGTGGGGCGACGCCCGGAACCCGGATTGCAGTGGCTTCACGGTCGCCCAGTTGCAGACCCTCGACTTCGCCGCCATGGACTTCACCGAGTTCTATGCGTCGCTGGTCCCGACCAACCCCAACCTCACCTCGCTTCAAGGCAACAACGCCTCGCGCATTCCGGCCTGCTACTACGGCCAAGGGAGGTGCCAGTGAACCGCCTCCTCGCATGCGTCCTTTGCCTGTCTGCGCCCGCAGCCTGGGCACAGTCCTCCTCGTCCCGCGTCCCCGTCGAGGACATTCGCGTGTTGATGGTGGCCGCGATCGACTCGCCGAGCGGCCAGGCACAGGGCTTTCTCTCAGGCAAGCAGGCGGACGCGATCACGCAGCAGTTCAAGGCGTCGACACCGATCCTGATCGACGTCTCGACCGAGCGCCGCTACCAGCAGCCTGGCTGCAGCCGCCTGAAGGTCACCTTCTCTCAGGAAGGCCTTCACCTGCCCGGTTTCAGCACGCCGCAGCGTCGCACCGTGGACGTCGGCCTGAACTATTGCCGTGACGGCAAGCCCCCGAAGTCCCTTGCGTGAGGTGCCTCGCCATGCGATCCCGCCTGCTCTTCCTCTTCCCAGTCTTGCTCTTCGGCGCTGCACAGGCGCAGCAGCCTGCCGGCGACGTCGCTGCGACGCAGTCGACTACTCCGGTCACCAACCATCCGTTCTGGGACGACTACCGCCGTGGCTGGCACTTCTACGATGACCCCGAGATCGAGACCGTTCCCACGCCGAAGCCGCCGCTGAATGCTGACAAGCCTCGGCCAGACACTCGTGCCCCGGAGCTGATCGAGTTCGAGCGCCTGCAAAAACGCCTCGAGGAGTTTCGCAACATCGCCATCATTCGCCCGACCGAGTCCAACGTCCGCCGCTACATGGAACTCGAGGCCCGCGTCGTGCGCCAGGCGTCGTACTTCTCCGATGTGGCCCAGCGCGTGGCCTGGTCGACACCGGACCTGGACATGACGCTCCAGGGGCGCCCGGTGAACGCTCGCGCGATCGAGGTCTTCGATCGAGAGCAGGCCCAGAGCCGAACTCAGTCGCTCGCGTCGCTTTCGCGCACGCACGTCCTCTTCTTCTTCTTCCGATCGGACTGCCCGTACTGCCACGCCTTCGCGCCCACGCTGGAGGCCTTCCAGGCGCGCCATGGAATCCAGATCGTCCCCATCAGCGTGGACGGTGGTGGCCTTCCCAACTTCCCGCAGTTCCGCCGCGACAACGGCATCTCGCGCACCCTGCAGGTGACCCAGGTGCCGGCGGTGTTCCTGGCCGAACCCTTCAGCGGAAAGATCACGCCGATCGGCTTCGGTGTTCTCTCCGAGTCGCAACTCGTGGAACGCATCGCGACCGTCACCGCCCCTGGTGCCGAAGCCATCGTTCCCTCGGTGACGCGCCGCGTGTCCCTTCAGTAGGAGCCGACCATGACCGTTCGTAACGTCTTGCGTCAAACGATGGCCACCGTGCTCGCCTGGTCTCTCGCGCTCGGCGCTCCGATCTCGTATGCCGCAGACCTCAATGGCGAGGTCACCAACATGTTCAACAACCTCGGCGCGATCGGCAACTACACCGCGCCAGGGGCGTTCAAGGGGCAGACCTTCAACACCTATGCCGGCGGCAACCTCTACCTTCGTTCGCCCAACAAGACCTACCAACTGGCTGCCATCCAGTTCCCGTCCGCGAAGGGCGGCTGCGGCGGCATCGATCTCTTCGGCGGGTCGTTCTCCCACATCTCGGCGGCCGAGTTTCGCAACATGCTGAGGAATATCACGGCCGCATTGCCGGGCATCGCGTTCCAGCTCGCGCTCGAGGCCGTCTCTCCACTCCTCGGTGGCCTGACCAAGTGGGCCAAGGGCCTGGAGACCTGGATCAACAACGCGCGTGTCAACTCCTGCGAGACCGCGACGGCTCTGGTGGCGTCTGCTGCCGATGCCGTCGGCTACGACTCTCAGCGCGCCTGCTCGAAGCTCGCCATGCAGATGGGGCTCGAGACGGACATCGACGCAGCGATGCGTCGCTGTGCTTCCGACAGCACGAGCATCCTCGCGTCGGCTCGCAGCAGTGCAGACCCAAACATACGTGCTCAAGCTCCGTTCGTTGGGAACTTCACTTGGAAGGCGCTGAAGAACATCGACACTCTCGACGACCAAGCTCGCGAGATGGTGATGAGCGTCGTTGGCGCTCTCATCTTCCACGCTCAGGAGAGCAACCGGGACCCTGAGTACATCGGTCCCAGCATCACTACCGTTGCTCAGCTCCTGTATGGCCAGTCCGATGCCGGTGGTGGCAATGTGAACGTGCAACTGCTCCGGTGCAACAACTACACCGACTGCGACGTTGTCTCTCGTACGAATACCAATGTTCACGAGCCGTTGACCAAGAGGGTCGAGGACCTGATGCGCTTGATCTCCGACAACATTCGCACGCGGACGGCCATTCCAAACAACTCGGTAGCTGTCGGCTTCGTCAACAGCACCAGCATCCCTGTTTGGCGCATGCTTTCCATCGGCAACACGATCCCTGGGTCTGGGCTGGCCGACATGATGATCGGCACCTACCGCGAGGTGATCGCCGCCGACTACGCCTTTACGTTCCTGAATCAGTTCCTCAACGTCGCTTTGTCTGCCTTGACGAAGCAACACCTTCTGAACCCCCAACAGCAGTTGCTCGCCAATCGTCAGCGAGACGACGTCCACAAGTTCATGACGCGCCTTCAGCAGGAACAGGCGAACACGTACAGGAAGGTGACCTCGGTCTCGACGGTGGCCACGGACCTCGAGCGACTCGAGCGCAACCTCCGGGCCAACATGTCCTCGCATGTTCTCGACATGCTCGGCCACGCCCACCGCGTTCGCTAGCCCAACACCACTCCGAGGACACGGCCGTGTGGGAGATCTACGCCTATCACAACACGGAGGCGCTATCCGGCATCTTCAACGCGATCGCCGCGATCATGGCGTCCAATACCTACCTGAGCGCCATCGCTGCCGTGGCGTTCTGCGGGTTCGTCGCGGCCATGATCGCCTACATGTTCCAACCCGAGAAGCTTCAGGGGTGGAAGTGGCTCATCACCGTCGTGCTCGTTTATGGCGTGCTGTTCGTGCCCAGGGTGACCGTGGGCATCGTCGACAAGACTGGCGGCACGCCCAACCGCATCATCGCCAACGTGCCCTTCGGCATGGCCGCACTCGGTGGCTTGACAAGCACCATCGGCAACACCATTACCGAACTCTTCGAGACCGCGTTTCAGGTCCTTCCCGGACCCGCCGCTCTTCCGGCCGAGCTCGCCTATCAGCAGAACGGCCTGATGTTCGGCAGTCGACTCATCCAGGAGACTCGTCGCACGTCCATCCCGGACCCCGCAGTGCGCACCGACCTCGTCAACTTCGTCAGCAACTGCACCGCCTACGACATCGCCGACGGCACCATCTCTCCGACCGCCTTCTCCACGTCTGCCGACCTCTGGACAACGATGGGCGCCACCAACCCAGCGCGTTTCAGCATCGTCACCACGGCAACCGGCGTGACCACCAACACGTGCGATGCCGTGTACACCTCGATCAACGGTCGTCTCCCGGCGCAGATCACGGACCTCACCACTCGCCTCGGTCAGCGCTTGAACCCGTCGCTTTCCTCGCTCGCGGCACAGGCCGCAGTCGTCAACCAGATCCCGCAGGCCTACATCCGCGGCCAGATCGCGACGGCCGCTTCCACGGCGGCCGACCTGATCCGCCAGAACGCGATGATCAACGCGATCAACGACGCCGGCGAGATGGGCTGCCAGAAGATCAACGATCCGTCCTGCATGATGCTGGCCACCGGCCGCGCCTCTGCCGTCGCTTCGCAGAACGCCGCCTGGATCAACGGCGCCAAGATCGCGGAGCAGGCACTGCCTGTTGTTCGCAACGTGGCCGAGGCGATGTGCTACGCGGTCTTTCCCCTCATCGTTCTGCTGCTGTTTCTCTCGACGGGTCGCACGACGTTGCTCATCCTCACCGGCTATGTGGCTGCGCTGATTTCCATTCAGCTTTGGCCCCCGCTGTTCGCCATCCTGAACTACATGGCGTCGATCTACTCCCAACTAGATCAGGCTGCAGCCGCTGAAGTTGGCGGTGGCGTCAAGGCGCTCGCGTTGCAGTCAGCCTCGCCGATCTACTCCAACGCCGTCTCTGCCCAGGCGGTCGTTTCCTACCTCATCATCGGCATTCCGATGCTCGCCTACTCGTTGGCCAATCGCCTCGTCAACTTCGGCTCGGCAATGGTCGGCGGCCTTCAAGGCCTTCAGTCCGCATCGCTTTCTGCCAGCCCCAGCGCCGCGGCTGCGCTAGGTAACTCCAACATGGGCAACGTCACGATGGACCAGCGCGTCATCAGCCCGTCGGCCTCGAACCCTTGGGTTTCGCGTGAGCAGGATCTCGATGGCAACTGGACCACCACGACTGGCAACGGCGCGCAAGCGATTTCGTTCCTCCGGAACGAAGGTGCCACGTCGCGCGTCGTCTCATCGAGGGTCAGCCAGAGCAACGTTACCGAAGCGTCGCGTGCTGCGGAAGCCGCGCGCTCGGATGTTGTTTCTGCAAGCAGCGAACTTTCGTCCATGCTCGCCGACACCGTATCCCGCGCGTCTGGACGGTTTCAGTCTTCCAACACTTCGAGTGCTCAATCCCTTTCCACCAGCGAGGAGCTTGGCCAGTCAGCTGATCGGATCCGAACGATTTCCGAGGGCATCGCAAGGGCGACCGGCCTGAGCGCGCAGCAAGTCCAACAGATCGGATTCCAGCTTTCAGGGGGCGTTGGCACACCTGGTATCAGCCCGATCAAGGGTAGCGCGATGGGCTCCGCAGGCAAGTCATATAGCAATTCACTCAGTGAGGCAGAACAAAAGGTAGCCAACGAGCTTACGACCGACCAGCTAAGAGAGTTCCGATCCTTTCACGATCGTGCGAGCCGTGACCAGTCCTTCGTTCGTTCCCTCGGCGCTGACAGCCGTGATGGTCAGGAGCTCGCGTCACGACTCTCCAGTGCGACATCTCGAGTCGAGTCCGCTCAGTCCACATACGCTGAGCGGCAGGCCGTTGCCGAGCGTCTGTCGACGGCCTACGAACGTGGTGAGACTCTGTCCATCGATCTCGCGCAACTTCCAGCCAACTCAGACTTCATGCGGCGCTATCAGCGTCTGGCCTCTGAGTACGGTTCCGACAGCCTCGCGCTTCAGGCGGCAATGACTAGCGAGCTTGCTACCCGGGCGCTGCCCCCTATTCGCGACCCTTCGTCTGCCTCCGCGCTGCCGGCTTCCTTTTCCGATATCAAGGCTTCGCGCCAAGTTGATTTGGCTGATCCGTTGTTCTCGCGCTCCAGGGTCAGCGCCGCCGACAAATCCAACGATCGCTCCGCTGCGCCCGGAATCAGCACCCACGCGCTGCAAGCCCCTGATGTCCCTGAAGCCCTACGTGGCTTGCGAGACGACGTTTCGTCGCGCAATGCTGTTGCAGGCACTGCTCCTTCAGCCGCCGCCACGTTTGACGCTCGAAATGAGATCACTCGTAACCCTGATGGAACCGTCAGCACAAAACGTTCTCAGGTTCTTGGCAACGCGAGGCAGCTTCGCGACGATGTGTCCAACTTGGCCGACAACGTCGGTGAACTCGTCAACGGCGCTCCCGATCGAGCTGCCGCTGCGGCCGCACAGGCCCGTGCTCGAAACGCTGGGGCTCAACGCGCTCGCGATATTGAAGCTACGCCCGAAGTTCCAACCATGCGTCCGGTGGATGGCAAGCGAAAGATGAAGTAGTTGAGGTTCCCTTAGAACTTTCCGTGCGCCCCTGGCGTCGGATGGTTCTCTAGGTCAAACACGTCTCCCGGATAACGATGAACGCCTAACTCGTCAACAAACGGATCTCGATGGTCAATCGCTTTCGGCTCCATGTCCTCTTCGAGCAACGTGCTTCCTGCGCTGTTCCACCGACCACCTGCGAGCCACACAAGAAGACCCACAATCGATCCGAAGAACAGGAAGAAGAAGCCAACAACGAACGCGCCACGCGACGTGACCGACACTGCGGCCAGTGCACCAGACACTACGAACGCCACGATCGCTCTACCGCCTCTACCCATCGTTCTCTCCAGGTGGTGTTTCGCCCTCTCACCAACAAGTTTAGCCACCCTCAACTGCGCATCTCTATACTGTTCTTCCCAGCCCGTCAAGGGGATCGACATGTGTCTTGATCGCCTCCGTCTGCTCGCCCTTTCTCTAACCATCGCCGTTGGGATCCACACAGCCGCTCAAGCCGTGTCAATGCGGCCAAACAAGGCGACCGATGACTCTGTCTGCGACCTCACCCACAACACTACCGGCTACCTCGGCTCGGTTCTCCTCATTCCCGCCGGAGCCGATCCAAAGGATCAGATAGACGCGTTCTTTCGCCTTGCCGCCCTGTTCGTCGCTTCCAAGTGCTCGAATGGCCAACTTCTCATCCTGCAAGGATTGGCAACGGTCAGCGTCGATCCCCCATCATTGACCCAGGTGGCCAACTCTGCTTGCGCCTCTGCCGGGGTCAAGCGAAGCGAAGTTTCTGTTCCACTCGCTGGTCAAGCAGAGCCTGGCTTCGAGCTTCGATGTGTGATCTCCAAGCGCGAAGAACTCGCCGCGAAGCTCGCTGAGCTCGAGCGTGCTGACCCCATGGAGTCCCTGAAAGCACGCCTTGCCGCCGCCGCTCGCGACCCCGGTTCCACCGCACGAGCTTCTGGTTCCTCGGCGGAGCAGAAGAAAGACTGCGGCCAGGTCAACCTCTCATTCTTGCTCCAGGGCGGTGGCTGCAAGAAGTAGCCGGTACTCCGCCGGTCCTCTACGTCAGGAACCTTCGGTTCCATCCGGTCGCCGGGGCAGGTCCCTCTTCTCGGGCATTTGACCCCAGCATTTCCGGTGGCAGCGCGGAGCGCGCTCTCCTATTGTGGTGCTCGCTTCCGCCAACGTTGCCTCAGCCGGAGACCTACCATGCAGCAGGACGAGCAGTCATCTTCCGTTTCGCCCGACAGACCCTCTGAATCCGCTCAGCCTGCCGACCTGTACGACGAGCTCAAGCGATCGCCCGGGACCTCCGTTTCATCCCGCGGAGAACGGTCGCAGGCCGGTGTGCTTCTGGAACTCGTCCGCGAGATGCGTGGCCAGCGCGAGTCCTTCGACGAGGCCCAGAAACTCGCCGCGGCCGAGCGTAGGTCCGAGCGTCGCTGGCGCATGCTCTTCCAGGCGCTGGTCTTCTGCTTCCCGGTGGTTCTCGGCGTCGTGTACCTGCTGTTCTTCCTCAGCTCGACCGGCTTCCGCTGGGGGCCGTTCGGTGACGTTGTCGGCGTCGTCAGGATCGAGGGTCCGATCGCATCGAACGAACGGGCATCCGCGGAGTCCATCGTTCCGCTCCTGGAAAAGGCCTTCGCCAACCCGAACGTCAAGGCTGTCGTCCTGTCCATCGACAGCCCTGGCGGCGCGCCCGTCGAGTCGGAACGCATCTCCACCTCGATCGGCACCTTGAAGAAGAAGCACTCCAAGCCGGTGGTCGCGGTCATCAGCAACATCGGCGCGAGCGCGGCGTTCATGATCGCGCTGCATGCCGACAAGATCGTCGCCGGCAGGTACTCGCTCGTCGGCTCGATCGGCGCGATCATGGCCCCGTGGCAGTTCGATCGCGCCATCGCCAAGGTCGATATCAGCCAGCGGGTCTATGCCTCCGGAAAGCTCAAAGCCTTCCTCAACCCCTTCACGCCCGTCACGCCGGAGGTTGACGCGAAGGCGCAGCGCTTGGTCGATCAGCTCGGCGTGGCCTTCCTGGAAGAGGTCAAGGCACGGCGCGGTTCCCGCTTGAAGCAGGGTGTGGACGTGGCGACCGGCGAAGTCTGGCCTGGCCCTGAAGCCAAGGACCTTGGCCTGATTGATGTCGTCGGGACCATCGACGAGTACGTTAGCGCGACGTGGGGCCTCCGCACTTACGACTTCGGTCCGAACGCTCAGAGCCTGCCGCTGTTGGGCCGCACGCTACAGGACGTGATCGTTGGCTCCGTCCAGCGACTGTGGGGCTCGGTCCCCGAAGTGCGCTGAGCAGGCGCCGCGCTCCCGGTGGGACCGATGTCGACGGCCGCGACCAGCTCCAAGATGGGCCGTCCCACTGCTTGCGGCCTTCCTTGTAGCCAGGTCGCGTCGTCACTACCTGCGCCAGCTCGACGAAGAACACTTCAACCGGATCACGCGCTCGTGTGACCGCTTCATCCTGTGGGACTCGACGCCCGGCCTGCTCGTCGCCGCGGCGCTGCTTCCGTCCCGGATCGGCGTTTACCTCCTGGTCGGTCGCTCCGTCTGGGCATTGGCCGTCATGCTCGTCATCGGCCGCCACGTTGCCCTGGAGCGCAGGCGGCGTGCGCGTCTGCGCGAATAGCGCCGTCGGCCTCAGCCCCGGTCGCGGAAGGTGGCCGAGCAACGGTCGCAGTGCGTGCATTGCCGGCACTGCGACAGCGATCGAGCGGGATGCGGTGCGGTGACTCGGCCGCCGGCGACGTCCCGATAGCGCTCCGCCAACCTCGCGATCTCGTCGCGGTCGAGCAGGCGGACCTTGTGAGGTCGACGAGATCCGGTGTCGCCGTTCTGAACGACGACCCAGGCGTCGGACGAGACCGCTTCGCCGGCTTCGTCCTGGACCGCGATTCGCTGTACCGACATCTCGACGATGTCGGACATGTACACGACGTCGCGTGCCCTGGTCTTGAGCTCGACGAGCTTCAGTTCGCCATCGACACGGTAGGCGCGATCGAGCCGCGCGACCAGCCTTGTGCGGACCGACCTGAATGTGCGTTCGGCATAGGCGATCTCCGCCCCGATCAGTGCGCGAGGCAGACCTCGTTCGTCGTCGCTGGTAGCCGATCCCTGCCGCAGCCGAACGAACAGTACCGCCGATCCGACGAACAGCAGTACGACGACGATGGCGCTCCAGCCTTCCTGCATCCTCTACCTCACACTACCTCGCAGTCCTGTCGACCAGGGCGGCGGCGACCCGAGCCAATGCACGCAGCGGCGGCCGAGATGCGCGCACCAGCGTCGGCCTCGTCTCCATCCAGCGACAGAGGTGCGGCGAGAACCTGTAGTACACGGCGATGAGCCACCTCCCGGCAACGGATCTGCGCAGATGCAGGTCCCGAAACGCTCGCAAGGCGCGCGTCTCCGGACAGTCACCCAGCGCCAGGGTGGCGACGAAGCACCGCCCCTTTCGCTCGCTGGCCTTTGCGATGCGCCGGCTCTCACGATAGAACTCCTCGTGTGCGCCTCGGCCGCGCTCCTGCGCGCGGCGCTGATGCAGCGTTGGCCGGCGGCCGAACGCGGCGTCGAATGCGACTTGCCGCTCGCAGTACGCCAGCCTGGCGATCTCGCTCGCGCTCACGAACTTGTCGTCTGGCTTCCTGACCACGACCGGCGCCCTCTGTGAATGTCTAGCTGTGCTCCCAATCGAGCATTGACGCCACGGTGTCGCCGGGTGGCAGATGCCTGAGGCCTTCAGCGGTCGAGCCGGCAACCCGTGGTGCCGGTTCGCTGGCCGAGATGCCAATGCCGGACCGCTCAACCATGAAGCCCTTGCTCGCCAGATCCTTCAGGCGCCCGGTCCTGCGTCGCGCATCCTTCACGCTTGCGAGGGCCCGGAAGAGCTCGGGCGTTTCGTCGGCCGCGATGGTGAGCTTCATCAGCAGCTTGTTGTCGCTGCCCGCGTTCATGGTTGCACCGCCTCCTGAGCGCCGCCGGCAGTTGGGGCTGATTCGGCAAAGTGCTCCGGCTTCTCGCGCACGTGCTGCTCGCCCAGCAGCTGAAAGCCTCGAACGTTCGCATAGATCGGGTCGGCGACTTCGTGGATCGTGTGGCGCGGGAAGTGCTTCTTGATCGCCTTCCGGAACAAGTGCGCGCCGCCGCCAACCAGCACGATGTTCTCGACGTCGTACGTGCCGTCCATGCTCTGCACCATCGAGATCACGGCTTGATCGGCGATCTTCTGCACCAGCGTGTCGTAGCGCTTCAGGTGGTACTCCTTCTGGTAGACGCGCAGGCACTTGCCGGTGCGAAGGGCGAGGTCGATCGCCTCCAAGTCCCTGTAGTCTTCTTTGATCTCGGCTCCGATCTGCGCCGCTATTCCGATCAGGACGTCGGAGACGCCACGGGTCACCGAGTTGCTCATCTTCGTCACCACCTTCATGCCGCGGGTGACCAGCCAGTCGAAGGTCCTCGACCCGACATCGACCACCAAGCTGCGGCCCTGAGCGATCGAGGCAGCGCTTCCAATCTGCGTCGCGTAGGCGTAGAGCGCGCCTTGGGGTTGGGCCACGACGAGCACGCGGCCAATCTTCACCTTCCGCTTCTTGCCGACGTCGATGGAATCGCCCGCGATGCGCTCCAGCGCAGACTTCTTGGCCAGGTACTGAGCGACTGGCAGGCCAAGGACCAGCAGGTCGACCTTGTCGACCTTCATGTAGTGCAGCGCACCGGCCATCAACGCACGGTACTCGGGCGTCTCGATGAACCCGTCATGCAGGTTGCGCGACCGGAAACGATCGGAGGCCAGCTCGACGTCCTGACCCACCTCGTAGTAGAGGCCGTTGACCAGCGGTGCGACGGTCCGCCGCCGGGTGCCCATCGAGTCCAGCGCCTTGTCGTCGATGCTGAAGTACGCGATCGACGGGAAGTGGTTGCATTCAAGCTTCCCTGTGGATGACGAGACGACGTACTTCGTATTGCCGAAGCCCACGTCGATGGCTCTGACGGTCGGTCCCATGCTGACTACCCTTCTCGGTGCGGATGACGCCCGAAGCATCGCTGCGACTGGCGCGAGGTGCATAGCGGAAATCCGCCCGAACTCGCCCCGAGAATCGGGCTGCTTTGTCCGCTCGGAGTCCGCTCACGAGGACCAGCAAAGGACCCTCGCCTCAGATCCTTTCGGCGCAAGGTCCTCGGTAGAGGACCTTGAAGGTGCCAGAGCCCCATGAGAGCGAGCCACATCGCAGGCCGGCAGCGCGTGCAAAGCGCCCATCCAACGCCGGATGCCAAACGAGAGGTCTAGCAAAGACGTTGTCAACACCTCTGGGAGATCGGGCCGTGGATGCCGTTTAGCAACTAATTCGTGTGTGTCAACGCATTGGGCGCACACGACGTCTCTTGACAGCATCGAAGGCGATGGTGTCAACTGCATCCCGAGCCTTGTGTGCCTGCCACAAGATCGAAGCATCGCAAGCAGGCCGGACGCTGTGTCCGGTGGCCTCTGAGCCGCGAAGCAGCCGTTAGCGGTCGTGACCCGCACAGGCATCCTGCTCCTTCGAGAGCCCGCCGCGCCCGACGCGGTGACCTTCCCCCTTCCCATCGATCCGTTCTTCGGACCTAACCTTTGATGCCGCTGGCGCCGCCGTCCGAGCGCGCCGGCCTTCGCACCGCGCTGCCATGGAGCAGCGCGCTGACACTCCCGAGCTTTCGTCGACCGTCCCTAGAGGGCGAACGCGCGTCGTCACCCCGCTGAGGTGCGCCGCGCGCATGCAGACGTGGCCCCGTTCTCGCCTGGTGGTAGGGCGAGCGTCCAACGGGAAGCACCGGGATTCACGAACAACCTGATGAGCCCAGGCGAGCAGTGCCTGGGACGGCGGGCGACACCCACTGAGGCGTCGCCGCCCGCACCGTAGGGTGCACGGGGATCTCGCGCCGAAATGCGCGCGATCTACCCAGCGTCGATTTTTTTACGCCCCACCGGCGGCCGCTCGCGGCTGCGAACCCTGGACGCGTCTCCGTGGCATCGAGGTCTGCCGCGCAGATGGTTTCTCACGACCTCAAGCCGCGCGCTGAACGGGAACGCCTGTGCGCGGCTGCAAGGCTTTCGCGTTCCGCCCCGTTCAACGGCCGCCCTGGCTCAAGCGGCCCTGACCTGGAGATGCCCATGTCTGCGAAAAGAGTGCCTCGGCCCGGCACTGACCGTGCGCTTCCTTCATCACCTGGCCACGCGGCGCGCCGTGCGCCTGCGTCGGCAGACGACCCCGACGCCATCCTCGAGCGTCTGCCAATTGGCACGCGCGACTACATCCGCGTCCTCGGCGCGATCCTCAAGAAGCACAACCACGAGCACAGCGCGAAACACAAGGGCGTGTCGTTCAAGACGATGGTCGACCGTCACCGATTCCTGGTGAGCTTCTTCCGCGAGCTGCGGCGGCACACCCGCTTCAGCAACCTCGACCCCCGTCAGCTCGCCAACCGCCACATCGAGGTGATGGTTGGCCGCTGGATCGAGCGGGGCCTGGCGACGGCCACGATCCACAACTACCTGAGCTTCCTTCGGACGTTCGCCGGCTGGATCGGCAAGCCTGGCATGGTGCGTGAGCCGCAGTACTACGTCGGCACCGAGTCCGAGCACGCCCACCGCACGCAGGTGGCCACGCGCGACCGCAGCTGGTCGGCACGCAACGTCGACATCGCGGCGAAGATCGCCGAGATCTACGCTCTCGATCCGTGGGTCGGCCTGCAGGTCGAGCTGTGCGCGGAGTTCGGCATGCGCGGCAAGGAAGCGCGGCACTTCCGCCCGCACAGCGCGGTCCTCCCGCGGGAAGCAGCCAACCCCATTGACGCCGCCGCGTTCCCGGAATGCAACACCTTCGTTCGCGTCTCCCATGGCGCGAAGGGCGGCCGGCCCCGCGACGTGCCTGTAGTCGCGGAGTCGCAACGCGCCCTGCTCGTACGCGTCAGGGCGGCAGTCGCGCCGGGCATGTACGTCGGCCGACCGGGCATCACGAGCCTTCAGGCGCAGTCGCGCTTCTACTACGTCATCCGCAAGTGCGGCATATCGAAGAAGGCGCTGGGCGTCGTCGCACACGGCCTGCGGCACCAACGAGTCAACGACGCCTACGAGGCTGACGCCGGTGGTCCATCCCCGGTGCGCGGCGCGGAGACACCGCCTCCGCACGACCAGGCTGCTCGGCAGCGCGCGGCGCGGGTCCTCGGCCACAACCGGCTTCAGGTCACTTCCTGCTATTTGGGCCAGTCAGTTGTCTTGCGGAAAGAAGCGCCAAGCTGCCCGGCTTCAGCGGACGAGTCCGGCAGCGCCGGCGACCCGATCTGACGGAGATGTTCGCGATGCTGACCACCCCCCATTCCGGGCCGACTTTGGGCCGGATTCTCAATGGTGCCGAACGGTGTTCTTCAACAAGATCACCCAGCAAGTCCCCGAGAGGGGCTCTCGTCACAACCCACCTTGGAGGCATCCTATGAAGTCAGGAACGTTCGACCTTTGGCCCGCGGACCTGCTGGCTGCCCTGAAATCCGACACGGGCTTTGAACTCGACGACCCCCGCAGAATTGTCGAGGAGACTCGACGTCCACTGTGGGGCCATCTCGGAGTCCTACTGCCAGGTCATACCCACAGCCGCTGGTATCCGATTGACCAGCATGAGCACGACAACCTCGCGGCCGCGATCTTGGAGGCCACTCCCGAGCATCCGTGGATTCACGCCCTCACGTTGAACAACCGCGTCCTCGTCGTCAACGCATTGGCGGTCAAGCAGATGCGGCTGCTGAGCGACGACGAGGACTTTCCGGAGGACGACGACGAACTGGACTGGGACAGCTACGACCTGCGGACACAGACGTACTACAAGATCGCCGAAACCGTCCTCTTCGCGCTCAGCAATGGTCACCAGTACACCGAGGCGGGCACGACCGACGCTGCGGAACTGGAAGCCCTCGAGCTCGCCCAACAGGAGTTCGCGCGCGGCGAATGGACGGAGGATCTCGTGTTCGAGCGATTGGTCGCCACCCATTTGCACCTCGTGGATGGCCGCCATGAGCAAAGGACGATCCACCGCGATGATGAGTGGCACTTGTGCAAGGCGATCATGTCCCGCGCGCGCGTGGATACCGTATGCCTCAGCATGGCAGACGGCGACGTGGTCTTCATTCCCAGAGGCGAGCTGTCGATGATCGACATGCCCCGCCACTACCTCGAGCCGATCGCGCGCTCGGAGTGGTGCCAAGCAATCGCGGACGCCGAAGCTGCGGTTCTCGCCGCAGAGGGCCCTCAGGCGAACGTCGAAGACGGTCCGCTGCATTGACGGGCCCCTCATGAAGAGGCTGTTTGATCGGATCAGACACGGCCTGCGCAACCTGGTCCGCGCCGCCGAGCAGCCGCTGCGGCCCGAGCGCTCAGCCGCGGATGCGACCACGCCCGTGCCAATGCCGCCACGTCTGCGCACGGAACTCGACGCCGTCGACGCCGGAAGCCCTTCCGAGTTCGAGCGTCACCTGCTCCGCCAGGAACGCGCCCTTCCGCCCGGCTCGACACGACAGCGCAAGGCAAACCTGTCGAAGGCTAGGCGAGTCGTGCCACGCCAGAACGCGTTCAGCATCTGGGGACTGTCGGGTCCGACGCACACGAGCATGTTCGATGAGCCCGCGACCAGCGAGCGCCCGCCGCTGTTCACCGGCTCGACCCTGGCCGGTCGTGTGTCGCAGGCCACGCCTGCCCCGCTGCCGGTGGCGTCCGATTGGACGCTGCAGGCGCCAGCACTGCTTTCGCCGCAAACCGACGAGCAGCGCGAGCCTCCTCCGCTGTTCGGCCCCGCCGATGGCCTCGGGCGTCCTGACGATCGCGACGATCGCCCTTTCTAGAGGCTGCCGGCGGCAGCCGTGCGCCGGTCCGTCCGTCCGTCACGCGAATCGAAACCGGTACTGATCCCCGGGCGCCGGAGCGACCTGCCGCGCCGGAGCCCACCCCCATCAGCGCGGGCGCCGCGAGCCAGGGCTGCCACCGCGACCACACCTTGTCGAGCAGATCGAGACTGCGCAGATAGTCGTCCGGTGACCACCCCTGGATCACTGGCACCGGCGGAGGCAGCATACTGGCCACCGTGCGCGGCGAGCATGTCCTCGCCAGTTCGTTCTGCCACCCATAGACGATGCGCAGGACGCCTTCCAGCAACGTCGCTGTCGCCCGGACGCGATAGTCCACCTCCTCCCGATTGGCCGCGATCTCCGGCTCGCAGCACAGGTCCGGCTGCGACCACCAACTCGCGCCGCTCATCGATGCGAGCTCGACGTACTGCGCGTAAGTCCACGGGAAGACGCCGGCCATGCCCAACTGCGTGCCCTTCGCTTTCCACAACTGCATTGCCGTGAATCCGGCACTGGCGAGCGCGAAGTCGACTTCCTGCAGGTCGGTGGCCCGGGGGTAAACGGAAGGCCCCTGCACTGTGGCTCCAGAACGCGCTCGCGCTCACCATCGCGGCGTAACCCTCGTTGAAGGCGTGAAACGCGAGGCGTCCACCCCTGTGCGGAATGCCGACGCGCATCACGAATTTGCCGACCTGCTCGAACGGCGCGTTCACGAGCCCGGACGGAAGGCTAGGCGCCTGCTGCGTCACCATCGTCGAACCTCCTTGCTGGCTTCAGGCTACGGTGCTCGCGTGGCTGTTTGACCACGGGGCTGCCCGCCATCCACGCGCCACGTGAAGGTCAGGTTGCCGGGGTGCCGTACGCGCGAGAAGCCGCCGGCGCGCAGCGCACGCTCTACGTAAGCAGCTCCGCTTTCGCCTTCATCCCTCGCAGGGGCTCCCATGTCAGTGAGCTGCCGCACCGCGTACGCGGCACCTTGTTCGTCACCGCGGATCTTGGACAACGCGCGCTCGCTGACGCATCTTCCATCGCGCGAGACCGTGATCACGCGCGGTGATGAGCGCCCTACGTACCGGCCGTTGAAGGCCCGATACACGGTTCCGATATGGCCTCGCTTCACGACGCGGCCATGCGCATCGCGACGCTCCATCGGATCGCAATAGGACAGCACGCCGCGCACTTCGGGCAGCAGCTGGCGCATGAGACGGAACGCTCTTCCGAGGAACCACGTCTCGCCGTTTGCCGGCACGTCGTCCAGCAGGACGAGGCGCCCGATTTCAATCCCCAATCGAGGATGCATGCCGTCAAACCAGGCGGGTATGGCGCGTTCCTGCACTGGCACCGAGAGGACGATCACGCCGGCGACCTCTTCGCGGCGCCAGCGAGACGGCTTCTGGAGCAGCCCCAGCTCGAGGCGCGCGGCAGGCATCGTGCCGCTGTAGTGATGCTCGAGGACGAACCGCTTGGCCGTGGAGAAGTCTACCTGCTCGACGCAGTACCTCGCCGGCTCGAAGGGCTCTCCCGCAGGCCGAAAGGCTTCTCGACCACCTCGCCACCGTTGGCACGATTCGAACAGCGAGAGTTGCTGCCCCAACTGGGCGCCCCTCATGCGACCACCGTCCGCGCTGCGCGCCCGAGCCCTTGCCGTACCTGCTCCAGCTGCTCGTACGCTGCCCGCCGATCCTGTCCGAGCAGGCGCACCTGCCACGCCCAGTTGTGCGGCGATTCGTGCTTCGGGTGCTCGGCCTCCGGGACCGCGGAGCGTGCTGCAGCGATGAAGTCCTCGACTTGGCGACGCGCGATGTCGAGCTCGACCAGCAGGCGCTGGACCTCGTCGCGCTCGGCAGCCGGCGGCACATCACCTCCCTTCAGCAGGTGAGCGATGTGCCGCGCATAGGTGGCCACAGCGCGCCAGTAGCAAGCCATGGGGCCCTTGCGCCTTGCCCAAGCCGTCTCCGCTTCGGCATTGGCCCGGCTGCGCAGGTCGAGCAGCAGCGAGCGCAGCGCGACGCGCTCCCTTTCGCTGAGGGCCAAAAGTGCCCGTGCGGCCGGCAGCCTCATGAGGGGATTGAGGTAACCCATGGCCCTGTTGCCTCAGGAGCCGGCGGCAAGGCCGGCCTCCTCCATGAGAAGGTCGATGACACGGTCGCTGGTCAGCTTGTCCACGACGAGAGCCATCGTGTCGAGGCGGACGATCTCGTACATGGCGGGCATGTCGACGTCGGGCAGTATCGAAACGAGCGCGCCGTTGGGCAGCGTCAGCGCCAGCTGCGCGTCGCTTCCTTCGAAGGGGCCCGGTACGAGTTCGCCCGAAGTGCCCGACAGGGTGCTGAAGATCCGGCGGGCCAATTCCGCCATGCTTGTGCGCGTGGTGAGGTTCATGGTGCTGCCAGTGTTGAAGCTCTTCGAGAGCGATCAACCCTGTGCGCACCCGTCGCACCCCTCGGCCGCGAAGCGTCGGCCACGAAGTGGCCGGATCGACACCGATGTGCATGCGACACGCGTGCTACGGGACTACCGGCGCGGCCGCTTCGGTGGCAGAGTAACCAAGCTTCCTGTTGGCGCTCGTGCCGACACAGCCTTCATTCCGAACCGTCGTCGGTTCTGACGTGAAGTCCCAAGGGGCTCCTGCACCTTGGCGTTAGCGGTCGTGACCCGCACTAGGAGCGGCCACTCGTTGGCCATGTCGCGAAAGCGATGAATCCCGCAAGGGACTGGACGGCGCGCTAAGCGCTGTTCGAATCGTCGAGCCGCTGATCACTCTGCGGTTCGAGGGGTCGTGTTGCCCGCAGCAGTCAGCTGCGCCTGGCCGTCACGATCACGCTTGAAGCTTTGCTCCCGCGCTTCGATCTCGAGACATCGGATCACGGCACGGTGAGCGGTGGCGAATCGTCAGTGGTCTCGAAGGAGCTGCTGCAAGTTCGCTGCAGTGCTTCGTGTCTCGACACGTCATTCCTCGCGGATGGCGAGTCCACCGAAGTCGCAGTCCGTGATGCCGGACTGCTCATCCTTGGGAAGGTCACAGCCTTCCTGATCGTGCGAAAGACCCAATGCTTCGGCTTGGGTCTTTTCGCTACTTCTGGGCCCGCGTTCGCGGCGCCTGCAACCCGGAATGGGGAACATCGTTTCTCCAATCCAGGGGGCGTGGTGTTCCCCTTTTGCTCACGCAAAGGAGAACGACCATGTCGACCAACACGTCTCGACTCGTGTGCCGCCTGCTTGGCGGTTCCGGCCGTGCCCCGCTCGTTGCGGTGCCGACCGTGAAGCTCCCCGCCCTGCTCGCGCCGATCTGCCGTCAAGCGGTCGACGCGGTCGTCCAGCCCGCCGCGCAGCCCTTGGCTGCGTGAACGCAATGGACAAGGACGAGTGGAAGCAGTTCCTTCGCTGGCTCGACGATGCCAACGAGGGTGAACTGGCTCAGATGAAGCAGCGCCTGCGTTCCACGCAGGCCGCCGTCACTGAGCCGGGCGTTCGCTCCGATCTGCGTCGGATGCTGCGCCTAATCGATGAGGAGGTCCTGATTCGTCAGAACCTGGCGACACGCTCGCAAGGGCGTCGTTAGCCGCAGGGGTAAGCCGCCTCAGGAGGGATTCGAACGTGGGCCGGTTCAACGCCGCCGCCCACAGCAGTTCCCTCTCGAGCGCGGCCCGCCCGCCTTCAATCATCTGAAGAGAAGTGCCGGAACGAGTCATCGTGAAGGCTTTCATGTGGGGTGCCGCGCAAGCGGTATTCCATGCTACCCCAGCGGGGACCGGCTGTCCCCGCCAAAGGACGGTTCGTCTCCCTGCTCGACACAGGAGAGACGCCATGTCCGAAGCCCTCAGCAACGAGCAGCATCAACCCCAGCCGCGGCAGTACACACCGGCTCCGAATCGGCGCTACGCCGAGGAGGACCGCGCCTGGTCGCAGCTGTACGCAGCCATTGGCCAGACCTCCACCGCCGAGGAAGTGGTCAAGCAACTCGATGCCGATCTGCAATCCAAGCGCACGCACCTGGCGCTGTACATCCGGGCCAGGACGACCCTGCGCGAGCAGAAGGCCGCCGACGCACGGATCGAGCGCATCGGTGCCTTCGTGCGCCATGCCCTGGACTTCGTGGTCCTGGGCCCGCTTCGCCTCGTGCGCGCCGCACTGTCCCTCGGTGCAAGCGTGGCCGTCGAAGCCATGCCCCCTGTTCGCAGGGAGCCCGCCAAGGCCCGCACATCGGCTCTCCGCAGCGACCCGGACTTCGCGCACGCGAAAGGTCGGTTCACTTCTGGCGCCGATGTCCCGGGCTCCGCGGCGGGCGAAGCCGGGGAATCACGCAGCGCCAAGGCAGCGTGAGCGTTCCTCGTCCAGAAGGAAGTGCAGGAAGCGCGTGTCCTCCGACACGCCCCAGAAATGGACCTTGCACTTCCCGATGTACTCGTCGAGGTCGTCGAGCGTCTTCACGTGCACCGGCGGCATGCCGGTGATCTTCGTGAAGCGCTCGACCTCGCGTCGGGTGAGCCGGATGCTGTTTCCAAGCCGAATCATCTCGATGTCCTGCGGATCTCCGTGCTCGGCAGCAGTTGCTGTCCGAGCGTCAAGAGTGTCCCACGTCGAGGTTCAACGAATCTCCCACAAGGATCCAAGTCATGACGATTACGAACGAAGCACTGACGATGATCGAGCTCGATGCTGCGATCGCGCCGGCGCCCATGCTGAGCCACTACATCGAGGTGGTTCGCAACGGCGTGCAGGACGCGCCCGCAGATGTCGCGGAGCATGGTCGTCATCTGCTGCTCAAGCTCGAGCACCTCCTGCGCCAGCAGCAGGTCGAGCACATCCACGCCGCGGCTGGCCAGGACTACCTGGCGCCGTGGCTCACGCTCGCAGAACCGGTGCGCGCGGCGGCCTGAAACAGTGGCCGCGAATCACGCAGGTGCTCGACACCTGCATTCCAAGAACCCGAGCGGGGCGCGCCATTCCCCGGTCGGGTGGAGGCGTCCTTCTCGACAACAAGAAAGGACGACTCGTATGGCACCTCGCACCGAACGCGCTCGACTCAAGGTCGAGCAGCGCCGCCGCCTCACGATCTTCTTCAACAAACAGCCCGCATCAGCGCGGCCGACGCGCTGAAGAAGGCGTCGTGGATCTTGGCGGCAGCGAACGCATACCTTGGCTTCGCCAAGGGCTCGCTGGCCTACATGGTCATCGTGGTGATCGGCTGGCTGGTCGCGCAGACCCTGGCCGTCATTCTCCTCAGCATCGAGGAGAAGGAGGGCTCGCAAGGGCCCGAGGAGCAGCAACATGCAAGCACTTCTGGAATCCGTGGCAAGCGCCCTCAACACCGACCCTGACTTGGCCGGACTGGCGATAGCCTGGCTGGCGCTCACGGTCTGGGGGACTTCTGTCGTGGTTCTCGCCTACTGCAGCAGGTTGCGCGAGAGAGCCGCGATGGAGCATCCACCGCAGCACCCGCTCTTCCCCGACTTCGGAGGTCGCAAAGACGCTCGCTCCAAAACTTGAACCCCGGCTTGCCGGGGTTTTTCTTTTCTACGATCCCCTCTTTCCGGCGACAACAGTTCTCGCGCGGCCGGCAGCCAAATTCAGCTCCGCGATTCGTCCCCGGTCGCCACGTGCTGCTTGCGCCAGACCCACGGTGCGACTGGGTTCGACTCCGACCAGAGTCCCCGGCGGTCGGCGCGCGCTTCCTCCTCGAGCCGGATGAGGTCGGGATCCCGCGAGTAGGCGAGATAGACCCAGGCCATGCCGCGGCGGACCTGCTCCGCATTGACGTCGAACCCGTCGACGAAGACCTCGGCAATCGGTCGCCCATAGCGATCGACCTGGTGCCACTTTGCGGTGACCACGCGCTTCCACACCAGTTCACGCAGCGACTGCTCCGAGCGCCGGCCGAACGCCTGCTTCCTTTCCGGCGCGTCGATCCTCGCCAGGCGCACGCGCAACTGAGCGCCTTCCACCTGCAGGTACAGCGTGTCCCCGTCGCTGATGCCGGTCACTTCGCCCCGCGCGACGTGCTCCGGCAAACGAGCGACCGCGTGCGTGGTCGCGGCGACGGCCGGGCGGTCCTGCGCGCGGGCCTGCGGCTGAAGCAGCAACGGCCCGACGAGCAACGACGCGAGCAGCAACGCCGTGATCGCGCCGACTCCCCGTGTCCGGCACGTCATTCCGAGCGCTTCCCTTCCTTCACTCATCGTCTTTCCTTCAGTGATGCTCGCGCGCCCACAGTCCGCTTGACCTTCGCGCGCTCGACCCGCTGGCGCGACACTCGTTGCATCACGGCAGCGCGGTAGCACCACGCCACGTCGATCGTCTCCGTGGTGCGCAGGCCCTTGGCCCGCAGTTCGATGACGCTGCCCACCACCGTCACGATCACGGGGCGAAGCCCACGATCGCGCACCAGCGCCGAGGTCTCCCGGCGTACGGGACGGGTCGGCTTCGTCGTCATGCCCGACTCGCCCGCGCGACCATGCCCTCGCCCCGCGCTGACGTTTGGCCGACCGCCTCGACGTGCTCGATGCAGTCGCGCAGCATTTTCGCGACTCGTCCGGCGTCCAGGCCTTCCATCATGCGCACTGCACCGCACACCCGCGCCAGTGCGCCCGCCAGCTCGTCATAGCTGTTCGCCGCGATGCGCCAGCGCGCGACGTTTCGCCATTCCTTGCCCAGCTTGTTCCGGCACTCGGCGCCGACCTGCCCCAGCGGACATGTGCGCAGGTCGTGGCCTCGGGGTAGTTCGGAGAGCAGCAGAACTGCCGCCTCGGGCGGCCCCTTGACAGCGCTCGTGGCATCCATGGCAGCAGCCCCGGCCATCGCCGCGGCCTGGTTGCCGGCCGCTGTCCTTGCCGATTCCATGCACCTCCTCCGAGTCTTCGGTTGCTGCATCGTCTCGCGCCGCATCGCCCGGTCAAGTTGCGCTATGCGGGCATGAGCTGTCGATGCTGCAGCCACTCCTCGAAGCTCGCGCACAGGCGGATCGCTGCCCTTGCGCGCGTCAGCGCGACATAGAGGATGTTGATTTCCTCCTGCTCGACCTCGTCGACGCGGAGCTCGCGTCCGTCCTCGAAGAACCGCAGGAAGTCGTCGGCGAGCCACACCTGCTCGAACTCCAGGCCCTTGGACTTATGGGCAGTGCTGAAGAAGACCCCGTCGAACCGCCGCCAGTCCTCCTTGCCCACGTCGACGTGCCGCGCCTTGATCTCGTCGATCAGCGCCGGCACCCGATGACCATAGTCCTGCACGACGCGCACCAGGTGCTTCAGCTCCGGGTCCTCCGCTTCCTCGGCAAGTTCGCACAGATCGTCGAAGCACGCGAACGAGCGCAGGTAGGCGTCGCGCATCAGGCCTCGGTCGCCGGCAGACAGGTAGTAGGTGTCGAGGATCTTCTCCAGCTTGTAGCCCTCGGACCCTCCGACGAAGTGGTAGCGGCGGTTCAGTGACAGGAACGCGACCGCTTCCTCGAAAACAGCGGCGTTGGTGCGCGCGATGACGGCGAACGCCTGTCGCGTGTCGATCGACATGCGCGTCTCCTGCGGCTGGCCGGCACCGACGAGCGGACGATCGAACCCCTCCTTGAAAGCCGAGAGCAGCGCGTTGGCCAGACTCGCAATGCCGCGACCGAACCGGAAGCTTCTCGTCAGCGGCAACCGCTCCTGCGCGTCGAACAGGACGAGCGCGTTCGTCGCGCCGCGGAACGAGTAGATCGCCTGCGCGGCGTCGCCCACCATCACGACCGAAGCGGCCTGCCCTCGGACGATGTCGAACGTGCAGGGATTCAGGTCTTGCGCTTCATCGACCGCGATCACGTCGTACCCCCGGAGCGCCGGTCGGTCCATCTGGAACAGCTTGAGGTAGCCGTCATGGGGAAGCTTGATCTCCCGCTCGCGCGGATCGGTCATCCGCAGCCACACCTCGCGCGCCACGCGCACGAGCACGGAGGGATCCGCCATGCGCGCCGCGATGTCGGGGGGAACGTGATCGAGACCGAGCTGCGGCTCCAGCGATCCGCACCAGCGCTGGATGGCCTGCAGCGCCCCGGCAGCGACCAACGGCCCGCATCCGAACGCCTTGCCCACCGTCGAAGGGTATGTGTTGCCTACGCGCTCGGCCGCACGCTCGCCGAACAGCTCCTTCGCCTTGCGCCAGGCGATTGAATGCGTCGTACGGGACGTGACGTTGGGCGGCATCCTGGCCGCCGCCTCGAGCTGAATCGCCTTGTTGAACGCCAGGTAGAGCACCCTGGCGCCGCGCCGCGCGTCTGCGTAAGCGCACAGCGTCGTCGTCTTTGCCGCGCCTGCGCCGGCTTGCACGGCGAGTCGGCGACTGCCGGACCGCACGATGCGCGTCTGCTCTTCGGTCAGCTCCATGGAGACGCGCTCCAGCGCGCGGTGCGCTTGGCAAACAAGCGTCGCGGTCCGGCCGCATCGGCGCTCCACCGAACAAACGACCACGCGCACACGGCCACGTTGGTCGCGTACATGCCGATGCTCCACCACAGCCCGACGAGGGCGCACAACGCGATCAGGACCGCGTTCGCGACGATCCAGGTGATGAAACCTTGCCGCTGCTTGAGCGCCACTTGGATCTGGCCCACCACCGTGAGCAACCATCCGGCGATCTGCAGCTCATCCGCAAACGTCATGCCATTCCTTTCGGGTGTCGAGGCGATAGTCATTCTCGAAGTCGCATCGGCTTCTTCAAGCCTCGCCCTACCGCGCAGGCTCCCGCGTGCCTCTCCGAGCCGGCGACGGCACCAATGCTCGCGACTGTCGCCATCGCGCGCCAGCGGAAATCCGGGAGGAAAGGTGCATCCGATACGCGCGGATCGTTGGCTTGAGCGTGTCTTGCGCGGCGTCCCCGCCGTCACGCCGGCGCAGCCGTACGCTCGCCGTTGCGCGTCGTGCGCCGCCTCTTGGTCTTCACGAGCGCGGCGTGATCGAAGCCGTAGCGGCGCCACACCTCGGGGTTGACGTCGATGGGTCCCGTGCGCTTGCTGCCCAGGTTGATCACGACACCGTGCGCCGAGAGCCTGCCGCACGAGAAAAGCTCGTACAGCAGCTGGGCCGCGAAGCGCACGACGGTGTCGTTGACGAAGAGGCCCTGCGAGGCCAGCGACATGCGCACCGAGCAGGACGGCGCGTTGTCCTCCTTCACCCGATCGTCCAGGAGTTCGGGGAAGAGTTCGGTGACGCAGGGCAGCCGCAGGACGGCATCACGGCGGACTCGCCCCGCAGGCTCGCCGAGCACGGCCTGCGCGGTCGATTCGGTATTGCCCAGGTCCAGCCAGTAGCTCGCGCCGCATCGCGGGCCCGAAAGCGCGTGGTGCAAAGCTCGGCGTGCGGCCCGGCTGTCCACGCAGGAAACGAGGATGTCCGGCCCGGGTTCGTTGTGAGAGGTCTGCTCGTAGCGCCACGGACGCGCGGCCCAGTCCAGGCCGTAGAAGAGATTCAGCCGGTTGATCGTGAGCAGCGCCTTGTTCTGCCCCACGTCGGAAGGGCTGTAGAGGTGCCGGCCGACGTTGGCCGGGCTGACATCGTCGCCGTCGAACGCGGTCACATGAAGGCCGGCCGGATGGCCGAGCGCCCGCATCGCGATGTCCAGCCGCGCCAGGCATGCGGCCATCTGCGCGCCGTTGCCGCCGACGCCGACCAAGTGCACACGCACCCGGCGCGACAGCAGCTCGGGCTGGATCAGGTGTTCCATCGACTGTCGATCTCCTCGAAACCCATCGAGGCCAGTGTGGGACAGCGTCCTTCGAGATCAAGGGCTTCGTGCTCGGACGCTTCGACCTGCCACGGATGGGCAAGCGGCCTGAAGCATCCGTTCGCTGCGAGCCGAAACGCAGCGGTCGGCCGTCGCAGATGCAGACTGCCGAACACCCCGCACACCTTGACCCCTTGATCGTCCGCGTCGTCGGTGCTCGACCAGAACGCGGGCAGCCTTCCATGCGTGTGCAGGTCGATGGCCAGCGACTCGTCGGCCGCAAGTTCGGGCATGCGGTAGCGCACGCCGGCCGGCCCCGAGTCGATCGCTTCATGCATCTGCAGGCGCAGCGTGTTCGACACGCTGCTGAAGATCAGGGCGCCTGCTACCTCGTTGGGCAGGTTTGCGCGGCCATGCGCCACGAACTCGTCCAGCATCGCGATCGGGATCACGCCGAAGGAGAACTCGATGCCCTCGCGCATGTCCCCGTATGGGAGCGGCGGCGCCTGGGGCAACTCGGCGAGCTTGAGAACGCAGTGCAGCCACGGCCGCGTCACCTCCATGAACACGCCGTTGCGTGCGACCAGCACACGCTGGCCTTGCCCGCCCGGAGGCTGGCGCCCGAAACGGGGCACAGGCACGCACGGGCAGGTGGCCTGCAGCGCGGCGTCGCGCGGGTCTGGTCTCACCGCGCGGACTCCCGGTGGCACAGCACCTCCGCGAGCGTGCGCTTCGTGGGCACCAGCACGCGCTCGGGGAATTCCGCGTGACGGCCGTCGAGCATGTCGCGCCAGAACCCGTAGGCACCGCCCCGGTAGGTCACGAGCTTGCCGTGGACGTTGGGATGGGTGAAGAACGAACCGAAGAAGGCCCGGTTCCAGGCATCGATGCGTTCGGCCGTCGTCCCCTCCGGCAGCGAGACGTTACCGGTGCAGATACCGCCGTCGGAGTAGACGTTGAAGTACGGCGCCTGATACAGCGGCGTGCCCTCCGAGGGGCGGTCCGCGCCGAGCACCGCCCACACGTGCCAGCGCCGCATGCCATCGACCTTGAAGACGAGGCCCGGATGAGGCACGACCTCGCCGCGCTCGGCGGCGCCCAGTTCAGGCGAGCGGAAGGCCACATGCCGTTTGGCAGGCGGCACCCACCACGCCATGGTGTCGCCGTCCATGTACAGCAGGCACTGCGGGATGAAGCCACCGCGGTTCGCATTCTTCGCGAGGTCCAGCGCCAGCTGGATCGCGGCGCCCGGCGTCAGCGCCTTGCCTTCCAGGATCAGCGGCGTCTTTCCCTTCATGCCGATGTCGTGGATCGTCGCGAACGCGGCATCGTTTCCGCCGCGGTAAAGCAGGATCGCTGCGCTCAGCGCGAGCGGCGTCTCTCGGCCGGCGACCACTTCGAACTTCACTTCGTTGCTCATCGGAACCCTCGACGCCAGTCTCCTGTGGACAGCTCGTGGATCAAGGCGTCGAGCCTGCGCATGCCCTCGAAGCGAACCTCCATCGCCTGCATCCACTTGCTCAACGCCTGCGGCTCACCGATGTCGAACGAGAACTCTCCCATCCAGTCGCAGTAGTCGCCCTGCACGGCGTCGTTCGCGAAGTCGTCGAAGACGCGCACGCCGATGTCCCCGGGACGCCACGTGAGCACCGCGCCATAGCCGATGAACCAGCCGTCCGCGTTCGGCCGGAAGGCGTCGTCCAGATCGAGGCGGTCCAGCGCGAGTGCGTCTGCGGCGACTCGGCGGACACGCGCGCTGCGAGCTTCTGCGGCGATGCGTTGCATCATCCGTCGCGTCAGGCGTTTGCGTGTCCCGGGCCACTGCGTGGCCCACTCGGGGAAGGCGGCGTCGATCTTCTCGCGCGTCACCATCTCCTGCCGCAGGGTCGCGCGCATGCCGGGGTCGTCGCCGCACTGTTCGTCCAGGGCGACCGACTCGTCGCGCTCGCCGTACCAGTAGTACTCCTGAGCCGTGCCCAGGGTGTCCCACGGCGTGAACGTCGGGATCAGGCTCATGTTGGTCTTGTCGATCACCGACAGGATCGTGGCGCCCAGCAGCGGATGGACACCCTCCAGGCGTTCCAGCGCCTCCCCGATCGCGAAGGCGCTGCATTCGGTGAACCAGACGACCGTCGCTTCGCCCGCTTGCCGGGTCCGCATGGAGGTGGAGGCATCCGACGCGCCCTCGAGCACCAGCCTGAAGCATGGAACGAGGCACTCCAGCCCCGGGAGCCGATCGCGCACCCATTGCTGCAGGAAGGTTTGGCTCGTGACCAACGGCTCCCTCGCGCGCCGAGGATGGACGTCGCCCTGTATCACGCGGGCGTCCAGCAAGCAGCGGGCGAGCGACACGGCGTGGTCGTACCCTGTGGCCGGCAACAGTTCGGCAGGGATCGAGTCGCAAAGCGCGGGAATCCGGAACATCGAGTTCATGGCAGCGGTGGCAGTGCGTCCGATGGTGCGGTGAGGCGATCCTGCCGGTGGTCGTCGACGGAGCGTCGGGCGGCGGTGTCTGCAGCACGCAGCAGCGCCTTCGCGCACTGCTGCGACTGCTTGGACGCGAGCGCCTTCTGCAGAGCCTGCTGAAGGCCTCGCGGATCGCGTTGTGTCGAGGCCTCCAGCGCGGCACGAAAGCCCGCCGTGGGATCAGCCTTTGACGCCGACCGCGCGCTTGAAGGTGATTTCCTGGACGCCATCGCTGATCTCGCCGACTTCGATGTCGGCGCTCAGGAGTTCGGGGAACTGCGCGCTGTACACGTCGCGCACTTCCTTGGGCTCGTGGCCCGGGATGTCGGGCAGCGTCATGCCGTTGTAGAGGTAGCGCCGCGCGATGGTCTGAACTTCGATGGACATGCGGAGTGCTCCTTAGCCGAAGAGTTGAGGTTCGGTGTTCGACGCAGCCGGCGTGGATGCCGAGGCCTCGGCCTCGTCGTCGCCGTCACCCGCACCGTCGTCGGCGGCGTCGGGCTCGCTCGCCGGCGCGCTGCCGGTGGCGCGCCTTGCCGCGGCGGCGGGCGAAGCCGACTTGGTCTGCGCCTTCGCAACGGCACCCGTCGCCTTCTTGGCCGATGCGGCCTTGGCCGCATCGAGAAGCTCCTGTGTCACCTGGGCCTGCTGCACCAGACTGGCGTGCGATGTGCGATAGCCGGCGAGCACCGTGACGAAGTCCGCGTCGAACTCCTCGGGCGTGGCGGTCAGGACCAGCGGCGTGGACAGCGCCGGCTCGCCGACATCGTCGCGCGGCTTGGGGATGACGTTCACCGTCATCCGGCCCTTCTTCTCGTCGGCGCTGATGGTGAGCGTCAGCGTCGCGCCGAGCGCCAGTTCATATAGCTCCTTGAACATGGACATGGTTGGGTATCTCCGTCGTGAGGGGTGCCTCTGAAATCCATCGTATGAGGCTCCCCCGCGTTGTCTAGGCTGCGGCCTCGATGGCGTCGGCGCTGTCGCTCTGCGCTCCCGCCGGCGTTGGCGCGCCATTCGCCGTCGAGCTGTCGTCACTGCAGAAGCGGTACTTGCGGCGCGGATAGCGCAGCGCCTTGGGCACCGCTCCGGCGTACTCGAAGCCCTCGACGTTCAGCAGCGCGTCGATGAACTTCGCCTTGGTCCCCGCCCGCGCCTTCTTGAACGCCGAGTCCCCCATCGCCTTGCGCAGCTTGAGCTCGTCGGCAAGGCTTTCCAGTTCGCTCACCGTCAGCAGTTCCAGGTACTCGGCGCACAGCTTGAAGTGCCGCGCCTCGTCCACTTCGAGGTAGTTCAGCAGCACTTCGAGGTCGGACTGGCTGACGCCGTAGGCGGCAGAAGCGGTCACTGCCTGCACGATGGCCGGCAACTTCGCCAGGTCGAAGTTGTCCGCCAACTCCAGCGCCCCCTTGAAGCCGTTGGTGCCGAACTTCGCCGTGGCCAGCTTGGACGCCGCCTCGGTGAACTTCAGGGGGTTGAACGCTTGCATGCTGCTCGACGCGATCAGCGCAGCGAGCACCCGATGGTTGCGCGATGGGTCCGCCATGAGGCGGTTGGCCACCCAGGTCCGCCAGCGTTCGGTGCGGTACTGCGCGACTCGCGCGGGCGTCTGATTGCTCGTGTGCTTGGCTTGGGCCTTCGCGGCAGGCGCAGGCGCGTCGCGCTGCGCCGGAGCACTGCGTGGAGCCTCGCTCGCGTCGCTCGCCGCTGTGGCTGCCTTGGCCGCGTCGCGCTCGGCGCGTCGCCGCTCGGCCACCTTGGTCGAATGGCACTGGGCGTCGAAGCAAAGCGACTCGTCCACGCTCCCATACGATCCGGGAACGGCCGACACGCTGCAGCCGAAGTTCGCGCAGGCCTTGCAATCCGCGTACTGTTCCGTGCCGACGCCGAGTTCGCCGTCCGGGCCGACCGGCAGTGGAACAAAGGCATCGGCGGCGCGCACGATGCGAACGACCGGGTACTGCTCGCGCAGCGGCACGGCCTTGGCTTCGAGCGCTGCCATCGTCAGTTCGTCGAAGTGTGTGGGGTGCTGACAGAATCCCTCCCCGATCGTCTCGTCGAACAGCGCCGCCTGCTGCGCAGAGTTGTGCGGGCAGCCGATACACAGTGCGGTGTCGAAGATGGCGTCCGCCAGCCGCTTGGCGAACTGCCCGAGCTGCTTCTTGAGTACCTCGACCGGCACCTTGTGCTCCAGCACGCCGGCAAGCACCTTGACCTGCCGATCCTGTGGCAGGCCGGCCAGCAATTCGGCGTGGCCGAGCTTGATGCGACGCTCGACGAGTGCGGCCTGAACGTCCGCCGCGCAATTAAGCAGCAGCAGCCGGCGCTCCAGCGTCTCCAGGCCCCAGCCCAGTTGCTTGGCCGTCTGCTCCTTGTCGCCGCGGTTGAACTGCAGCAGGTCCGCCGCGCCGCGCGCCTGCTCCACGTCGCTCGGGTTGTCGCGATAGTGGTTCTCGATGATGCCCAGGGCCCGGACCTCTGCGTCGCTGGCATCCGAGATCACGACGGGCATGTCGTAGTCGTCCCCGAACAGCTTTCCCGCAGCCCGCCAGCGGCGCTCGCCGGCGATGATTTCCCAGACGCTTGCTTGCGTCGGATGGGGCCGCACCTGGATCGGTTGCGTGACGCGCCCCGCCGCGACCAGACCTTCTTCGAGTTCGGCCATCTTCCGGGGGTCGTAGTACGTCCGGTGGTTCGGCCCCGACACGATCTGGCGGACCTTGAGCGTCGGTTGCACTTGATCTTGCATCTAGCCTCCTATGACACGCGCCGACTGATGGTGCGAACTCATGGTCTCGCGGTCCTCTTGGAACTCAAGTCCGCAAAGCCCGCGTAGAGGCCTAGCAGCACTGACTGCGCGGCCCCTCGCTCCTGGCGCGTTGAGAACCGCGTCCGTCGAGCGACGCAGCATGCGATCCCGTTCGTCTGTTCCTTCCAAGGTGCCGCTCGCAGCGGTGGTTGCGTGCGATCGTCAGCGCGAGGGCGCCGTCTTCAAGGCAGCCGTCGATTCCTCGGACGTGAGGGCAGTGGCACCGATGTGCATGCGACGGTTGCGTGGCGCCATTGCACAGAGCCGCGCCCCGGTGCCATACTGACTCTTGACCTGCGACCCTTCAGGGTCCGACCTCGCAAGAGGAGGCATCCGCTGCAGTCGCAGCGGCGTTAGCGGTCGTGACCCGCACCCGCATCCTCCCCGCTTCGACGGGCCTTTGAGTCCCACCGTCGGCGCCCGCCGACGGTCAACAAGGCAGCCTATTAATAAGGCCCGTCGCCGCCGCCCTTGAGCGGCCATGGATGCAGGCCCAATGCCTGCGCGTCATCAACCCCGAGTTCGGGCCACCTCCCGAGCAGGGGGTCGCTCGTGCTCATGCGCTTGAAAGGAAAGCGTCATGTCCCACGAACAAGAGATCACCGTCCAGCCCTCCGTGGCCAACGAGAGCCGCGGCGCCGTGGTCGCCAGCATCGTGCCCGAGGGGCGTCGAATGGAGTTCCTTCCGTCCAAGTTCGGTGTGACGGCAATGCTCAAGGTGGAGACGGCCGTCTTCGCCTGGATGCAGCGCCTGTGCCCCACCTACGTCGGCGGGTACTGGAACTTCGTCGAGCTGTCCAACGGCGGTGCCTACATGGTTCCAAGCGGCGCGGAGACCTTCGACCTCTGCGTCGAGGGCAACGGCTTCGAGGACCGCGTCAGCGCCGATGCCACCGGCGTCATTGCCACGGCGTTCGCCCTGAACGGGCTGATCTGGCGGGGCCACGACAAGCTCGGCGAGAAGTACGAGCAACTGCTCGCCTACATCAGCCACCACCCCGACCAGATCGCGATCCGGCGCGCGCTCGATTAGGCGGAGGCGATCATGCTGACCCATCGCCTGAATCGACTCGCCAACCTGGTCATCGGCCTGCGCCGCTACACCATCAATGAGCTGGTGCCGATCGTTCGGGAGAACCGGTATCCGCCGTTGTTGCGCATCGCCGCGCTGCGCCAGTTGATCCACTTGGCGCCGCTCGACATCACCAAGGGCGCGCCGTACAGCACGCGGCGCCGATACGTGCGACAGCACTACCACGTGTAGCAGACACCCCGCGCGACCCTTTGGGCGCCGCGCGGCCTTTCCACCCCAGAGGGGACGCCATTCCCCTCGGGCGAGGCGTCCCCGTGACCTCTGATCGGAGACCCATCATGAATCTGGCCCTGCTGGATCGTTCTCAACTCGAGGCGATCATCCTGGAACCACCGGCGACCGAGGCCGAGCCGCTGCGCTGCTCGGACGACCTCGCCGCCGAACTCCTGCCGCCAGCGGCCGACGCGCGCACCACGCGGCTGCGTCATGTTCTCGCCGCCGCGCACGAACTGCTGGTGCGGATTGCTTCTCAGTCGATGGCCGGGCGCTGCCTGCTCGGCAGCCCGGAGTTGGTGAAGGACTTCCTCAAGATCCTCTTTGCCGGCGCCGAGCGCGAATCATTCATCGTCATCTTTCTCGATGCCCACATGCGCGTGATCGCCACGGAGGAGTTGTTCCTCGGGACGCTCACGAGCACATCGGTCTATCCGCGCGAGGTGGTGCGGCACGCGCTGCATCACAACGCGGCAGCCTTGATGTGCGCACATTCGCATCCCTCCGGCAATGCAGAACCGTCCCGCGCCGACACTCATCTCACGCAATCGCTCAAGGCTGCGCTGAGCCTGATCGACGTCCGCCTGGTCGACCACTTCGTGGTGGCCGGCTCGGCGTGCGCCTCCATGGCCGAACGCGGGCTTGTTTGAAGTCTCCCAACCTCTCTACGCGGAGAAGGCAATGCAAAGCGAGACGGACGCAACGCGTGCGAGCACGCGTGACGCCCTCATCGAGACCTATGAAGACACGTATGTCGAGTGGCTCGACGCCGCCGGCGAGGAGCTCGAAACGCGCCTCGAGATTTCCATGCGCATGAGCGACTTGGCGGGACGCATGGCAGCCGCAGGCTGCAGCGATCGCATCGCTGCGATTCAGGAGAACTACCGCAACGGCTGAGCATCCCGCTGTCCCGGGTTTCGTCCCGGGACATACGGCGACCTCCCGTTTGAGGCTCGAAAGGAGTAGACGATGGGGGACATCGATCCCGGCTCGATGCCGGCCGGCGAAAGTTGTGCCCAGGTCGGCCTCGCCGCCGGCCATGAAGCGCAATGCCACCACGATTGGCGCATGTGCTACGAAATCCGCTTCCTGCTGACGCTCGCGCGCCCGCACGGCGCGTGGATCCGCGCATGCCTTGCGGCCGCGCCGCGCCAGCGGCTGCTGACGATGGCATCGTGCCGCAACATCTGAGTCGCGCTGTCCCCGGGGTTCGTCCCCGGGGACTTCCGCCAGCCGCGATTCGCGGCGTCGGGCCTCCTCGCCGGTCGGCTGTCAGTGCAGCACCGGCGCGGCCGCGAGCTGCTCTCGTTTCCAGCCGAACAGGCATCCGGCCAACATGGCCCGTTCGACCGCGGCCCCGATTCCCAAGGATGCGTTGAAGGCACGAACGATCGCGCGCGCCCGCTGCGTCTCTCCCAAGTCCATCCGGGTCAGGCGCACACCCTCTTCGCCACGCACGCAGAGCGCGATGTTGCCCCCCGCGGGCAGCCCCGGCAGCACGGCATAGCACAGGCGCGGCACCCCGTGAACGGTTCGTCCGGTTGCGTCCATCACGCCACCTCCGCTTCCTGGCAGGCCAGCGCGTCCAGGTCGATGATGCGGTCGGCCATCGCGGTCAGTTCCGGCGTTTGCGAGACGTAGAACTCGCGCGCGTAGTTGCCCAGGCGCAGTACCTCGCGCTTCATGTCCATGAACATCCGCTTGTGCTCGGGGTCCAACGGGCCGTCTGCCTCGTCGCAGAACAGCGTGCCGAACTGACGCCCCGTGTTGCCGGCCAGGTACAGCGCGATCGCGCGAGTCAGGCAGGCGTCAATCCAGGTGCGTTCGCCTCCGCTGACCAGCTTGAGGCTTTTCGCCTCGCCGCGCAGGCCGTCGTGCACGATGATGTCGAAGTCTTCCCGAAGCTCGCCCTTTGCGGTTTCGGTCTGGGTGATGACTTCGAGCGTGAAGCGCGGTCCGTAGCACGCCAGCAGCAGGTCGTTGGCCAGCGCCGAGAAGGTGGGGCCGGCGTCGTCGATGTCCAGCGCCACCACGCCGTCGTTGCTGAGGCACTTGGCCAGCAATACCCAATTGCCGAGTTCGCGCTCGACCCGGGTTGCGCGCGCGTCCGTTGCCGCCTGCTGTTCACGCGCAGCGTCGGCTTGGCGCTGCAGCCCGATCCGCTGTTCGTGCAGGCGCACCGCTTCGAGGGCCTCCGCTTCGGCCTCGCGCAGTGACCGGGTCGCGTCGTCGGCTGCCTGCCGGGCCTGCGTCAAGCGTGCCTGGTTGAACGGCGCCGGCAGGGCGCGCAGCGCCGCATCGATCCGGTCGAACGTCTGCTGCTGCGCCGCGGCGCAGCGCTCCCCGTCCTGTGCGAGCCGTTGTCGCGCCATGGCGATCTCGCGGCTTTCCGCAGCCTCGTCCTCAGTCAGGCCGGCCACCGCTGCGGGCAACGCCGACAGTTCCCGTTCGATCGACGCCAGCGTTTCCACCGCCTGGTGCACTTCGCCCTCCTTGCCCGCCAACAGGGCCAACGCGTTCTGCCGCGCTTGCGCGGCCTCCAGTCGTTGCTCCCATCGGTTGCGGCGCTCGCAGGCGCCGGCGAGGCGCTCCAGTTGGTTCGTGATCGTCGACAGGTTTTCCAACGCCTGGCGCTTGCGTTCTCCGAGCGCGCTCAACTGGCCTTCAACGGACGGGATCAAGGCTTGCGCCTCGCGCGCGTCTCCGAGCAGTTGGCACCGGCCCTGCAAGTCTGTCCCCGCGCATGGAACCTGCGCCGTCAGCCCGAAGCGTCGTCCGAGGTCGGCCTGCCGCAGCGCGAGCTGGCCGGCCTCCCGGTCGAGGGCCTCCATCTCCTGCCGGCACAGTCGCATCTGCACACGCAAGGCATCGACCTGCGCCACTTCCGCCTGCGCCACGCGCAACCGGCCGGTGCGCGCCTCCACGCATGCCGCGGCCGCGCCTTCGCGGCGGCAGGCCCACGCCACCCGCCCTGCCCGTGCCGCCACCTCGCGCAGCGCCTTGCCTTGTGTCTCCAGCCGCCGGCGGCGCTCGGCATGCTCTTGTCGACGGGCGGCGGCACGTTGATCGACGGCCGCTTGCCGACCCGCTACACGCTTGTCCTCCTCGTCGAGCCGGGCCACCGCCTCGCGCTGCTCACGTGCCGCCCGGGCACGATCTGCAGACAGGTCGGCGCGACGCTTCTCGGTGTCGGCCGATGCTTGGGCGTCCGACTCCAATCGGGCCGCGTGGGTCTTCGCGTCCTCCACCCGGCGCGCCGCCTGCTCCTTCGCGGCCTGGGCGGCCTGCACCTTCCCGGCGGACCCGGCGCAGGCCTGGATCTGGCGATCCAGCTTGGCGAGCGTTTCGGCCGCCTGCCCCTGCTCTTGCCGGATCACGCCGAGGCCTGCCTTCAGCAGCCGCACCACCTCGGCTGCTCGGGCTCCCTGCTCGCGCACCTCGTCCAACCCGAGTAGATCGGCCAGTAGCGTCTTGATTTCGCCGTTCTTGTAGGCCGACAACGGTCGTTTTCCCTGCGCGGAGAAGACCGACGTGAAGAAGGTCTCCGGCGGTCCGAGGATTTCGCTCACGGCGCGTTCGTACGTGTCCACCTTGCCATCGACGGCGGTGCCGTCGGCCAGCACCACGGGCTTCCAGTTTCCGCCGCTCGCCTCGAAAAGGTACGCCTCGGTCTTGCGCTTGCCGTTGAGCCTGAACACGAGATGCGTCTTGTACCGGCGCCCGCGATGCGACCAGACCAGTTCCTTCTGGCTCTCGGGCAGATAGACGTGGTCGTAGTAGGAGAACGCGCCCAGGCCGTCGGCATTTGCCCTCGAGGGCATTACCAAGTGGGGCGTCAAGTTGTCCATGAGCGTTGTCTTGCCGCGCCCGTTGGCGCCGGCAATGGCCACGAGAACAGCGTCGCCGAGAGTGGCGTCCAGGTTGAGCGTCAGCGTGTCGCGCCCCAGCCCGCTTCGGATGCCCTTGAACCCGGTCAGCGTGATGTGCAGGGGCACGTAGCCCATGTGAGCCCGGTTCGACTCCACAGCCGTCGTCGTTTGCTCTGTCATGCCTTGATCCCTTCTGATTGGCGGAGGGTCGCTCCGTCAGCCAAGTCTCGGATCCCGATGCAAGGAATCAAGTCCGGGCGGGCTCGCCTTCCACCCGATCGGGTCGACCAAGTGCGAGCTGCGGCTCCCCGCTGCTGGGCTCCGTTAGTGGCGTTCGAGGAGCAGGTCGACGTCATCAGTGTGGCGCGAAGCGACCCATCGGCTGGGCAGCTTCCTGAGGCACCAGCCGGCCCAGAAGTCGACGCTCGCCTTGCTTCGCGAAAGCTGACGGGGCAACGCGCAAAGCAGGAATTCGAGCGGCAGAGCAGAGGCGTCACCAACGGGGGAGTACACCCCGTTCTCTCCCATTTCGATCCCGAGCTGACCGAATTGCGATCGTGGCGCACTGCCTCCGTCACCAGTGGCCTTCGGCGAAACCGTCGACTGCAGACGGCTCAAGTCGACGGGCGCCTTCTCGCAGTACTAACCATCCTTCGATCTACGACTACGATCGGCCATGGCTCAACGTCCTTTGCTACCACTGCCCGACTACCAGCGCATCTACCAAGTCGCCTACAGCGTCCTTGAGGCTTCAGAGATCGCGATTACACACCGGGCTTGCATCTTCTTCGCCTCGGTCGGGGCGATGATCCTCCGGGATCACTACGCACTGCCCGCCACCATCAGTGCCGGCTGCTTGGCCATCATGGTCGACGAGCAGAAAGCAAACGTCGTGGTGTATGGGCGGGACGAGAGCGGCGTCTTTGTGAACGACAAGGACGCCTTCCACGCTTGGGTGGAGTGTGGCGACTGGCTTATCGACTTCATGGCGCCAATCATGGGCATGTCCCTGCGCGCGGATGGCCGTGACTGGCATGTTCCACGTCTGATGCTGCAGAAGCGTCTGTCCGAGCGGAAGGCCAGCCTCGGTGAGATTCGGCACGCTGGCGAGTTCTTCGTCAACCACGATCGATCCCTTGCCAACTCGCTCCTCGACAGCCAGTCAGTTCAGTTCGGAGACCTGCTGAATGCGTGCATGGCCTGGTTTCGCAAGCCCCCCAAGCCACTAAAGGACATCGCCTTGGCGGACAGCCATGGCCCAACGAAGAAGCTGGTTGCGCGAGCACCATCGATCGATGGCGTTTGGTAGACAAGTCAGAATCGCGGTGTGTGAGGAGGTAGGCAATGTACGGAACTCACGCCCGCAATGCGGCCAGCAGCAGCAGACGGTGGTTTCCCTCACCCGAAGCCGACACTTACCTTCGCGACAATCTGGGCAGGGTAGTGATGAAGGACAAGCTCGGCGGAGCCTGCAATGGAGGCGTTACGCCAGCGGCGTGACGCCCTTTGCAACGACCTCCTCGATAGTGGCGCACCTCCAGATTACCGAACCGCGCTATCGACACGACTTCCTGATCGGTATGTGTGCCGAGTCCATGAACCCCAAGGAGAGCAAATGCAAGACGCAGAGGCGACCAAAGTTCGGTTCTCGTTCTTCAAAGGTGGCGAAGACGCTGTCGCGCCGAAGGGCGGTGAAGACTTCGACTGGGAGAAGGGTGCGCTGCGTGTGCGCGAGAACCTGCATGACGCACTGAATGCGAAGAACCTAGCGTTTCTGTTCGGGTCGGGATGCTCTTCGCTGATGGTTGATGGCACACAGCGGGGCATCGCCACGATGGCGCCGCTGGCCAAGGAGTTCCTGGGAGCCGCTCCGGGCGTCGATGACGCGCGGTTTGCCACTGCAGCCGAACGCGAGGCGCTGACGAAGCATCTCGGCTTCGATCTCAATGCCGAGGAGTTCGCGTCAAACCTCGAACGTCTCATGGAGGTGCTGTACAGCTTCCAGTTCGTACTCATGCGAAGCGCCAGCGAGGAGATGGCTAAGGGCAAGGACGCGGTCGACTCGCTGATCGACAAGGTGACTACGTTCGTCACCCAGAAGTGTTCGGAAGCACCCTTCTCGAAGGGTGATCCCGCGATCGTGAGCCTGTACCAGGCTTTCTACCGGAAGTTAGTTTACAGGGACCGGACGCTTCCGCGGCCATGGGTCTTCACGACGAACTACGATCTGCTCAGCGAAACCGCGCTGGACCGGCTCGGTATGCCGTACTGCAACGGCTTCTCGGGGACCATCGAGCGTCGGTTCAATCCGACGACCTACCGGTACGCGCTGGCCGAGCAGCTCGATCTGACGAGTCGCAAGTGGGCGGCGGTGGACAGCTTCATCTACCTGTGCAAGTTGCATGGCTCGATCAACTGGATCGAGGAGGGCGGAAGCCTGTTTCCGATCCGGGAGGTTCCAACTGCTGCGGCCACTAAAGGCAGTCGGGTCATGATCTACCCGACCCCGATGAAGCAGAACGCCAGCTTCGGGTCGCCGTACTCGGATCTCTTCAGAGAGTTCCAGGGACGGATCGTGCGAGAACAGAGCGTTCTTTTCGTGGTCGGATACAGCTTCAGTGACGAGCACGTCAACAACCTGATCTTCCAGGCGCTCACCGTACCGACATTCCGACTGGTGGCGTTCCTGCCGCCCAACGCCCCCGGGGTGGCGCAGAAGCTTCGTTCACTGCACGACCCCCGGATCTGGCTGATAGGTGGAGCGGGCCCGAAGGACGGGACGAAGGCGCACTACTTCGACACTTTCGTCGAGAAGTTCATGCCTGAATCACCGGGCGACAAGGTCGATACAGCGGTGAAGAAGGTGCTGCAGGAGCTGATCGCGCAGGGCATGAAGGCAGGGCCGAACGAGGGAAACGGCCATGACGACTGACGACCGGCGCCGAGCGATCGGCAAGGTGGTGTCGGTGGCGGCCGACCGCTTGGTAGTGGAGCTGCATGGCGGGACTGCAAACTTCACTGTGGTCGGTTTCGACGATGTTCACTACGTCGCACGACTCGGCTCGTTCGTCGTGATGCCCGCACAAGCGGAGTACGTGGTCGCGGAGGTCGTCGGGTTGCGGGAGAAGGACGCCCCCTCCTCTCGCAGCGCGCAGGGGGAATCGACAGAACTAGACAAGGCAGGCGCAGCCAAGTACCTGGACCTGGTTCCGGTGGGCATGCTTCCCCAGCGGCGCGATGGTGCGTTCAGGTTCGGCGTTTCGACATTCCCGTCCCTGTATGCCGATGCGCTGTACGTGCTCGATGAGGAGCTCGACAGGATCTTCGAAGTGCAGAGCGCGACCGAGATCGTTCCGCCGCCGATGGGCAACGGCGAGGCGACCCGATACAACGCGCTGTCGATCGGGACGTCGGTGGTTTTTCAGGACTACGCCGTCAAAGTCCGAGTCGATGAGTTCTTCGGGGGCCACTCTGCTGTTCTGGGCAACACGGGCAGCGGCAAGTCGTGCACGGTGGCAACCCTGCTGCAGTCGCTGTTCGGGAAGCGCGACGAGTTCTTCGCGCGAGGTGCCACGTTCCTGCTCCTGGACGTCAACGGTGAGTACCGGTCGGCGTTCAGCGAGCTGCCGCAGTCCGTGAAGCGGCGGTATCTGAAACTCGAGGCTGATCCAGCGTCTCCAGCGGCTGCACCAGCGGACGAGGCAGAGACGACCGCTGTCTTCCGACTGCCACACTGGTTCATGACCGTAGAGGAGTGGGAACTTCTGCTGCGAGCCAGCGAGCGCACCCAACAGCCGGTCCTGCGATCGGCGCTCGGGCTGGTGACCCTGTTCTCGGCCGAAGGGGGCAACCAAGAAGCGCTCGAGAAGCTCAAGAACCACATCCTCGCAAAGTGTCTTCTCTACGTGCTGAATTCGGCTGACAGCCCGGCAGCGAAGGCTGATCGAGTGACAGCCTTACTGTCATCTTTCCAGACAGCAGCGCTGACTCTTAAAGCCGCGAAGCCTTTGCTCGGACTCAATTTCGGGACGATGCCGCAGTTGCCACAGTTGATGCAGATGTTCGAGGCGCAGCTGAATGAAGACGTCAAGGTGCCGAACTACTCGAACAAGGGCTTTCGGTTCGAGGACCTCGAGCTGGCATTTGACCTGGCGCTTCTCTACGAGGAAGCGCACGGCAATATGCAGATCAGGGACTATTGCTCCCAGATGATCACGCGATTCAAGTGGATTCGGGAGCGCGACGAATTTGCGTTCCTCAGAGTGCCGCCTGAACAGCTTCAGGAGCACGAGCGGGACGTGGCGCAGTTTGTCGAGCGATGCATTGGTCTTTCCCGGCTGGATGGAAAGTTCCAGAAGTCCGCTCAAGTGATCGTGCTCGACATGAACGAAGCGGGGGATGAAGTCGTCGAGGTAGCGTCGGCTGTCATCGCAAGGTTGATCTTCGACCGGCTGCGCCGAGCGGAGCCGAGGAACAGGACGCCCATCAACCTTGTCCTGGAGGAGGCCCACCGGTACGTCGCGGAGCGTCCGTCTGGCTATGCGATTGACGCGAGTCGGATCTTTCAGCGGATCGCCAAGGAGGGTCGGAAGTACGGCCTGTTCCTGATGGTCGCGTCTCAACGGCCAAGCGAGTTGTCAAAGACAGTCCTGTCGCAGTGCTCGAATTTTGTCGTGCATCGCATCCAGAACCCTGACGACCTTCAGCACATCCGGCAGATGACTCCATTCATTTCCGACAGTGTGATGAAGCGCCTGCCGTCATTGCCGAAGCAGCACGCCCTGATTTTCGGCAACGCGGTCAATCTGCCGACCACGTTTAAGGTGCGGGATGTGGAACCGAAACCGAAGAGCGACGACGCAGCGATTCGGGAGTTGTGGTTCCGGCCGGCCGGCAAGGAGGCGGAACTGCAGGTGCCGCATTGAGCTTGGTCTCGAGTTGCGGAACCGTGTCGTAGCGTCTGCTTCTGCATCAGGCGAGCGGCGCCCATGGGTCGGCAAGAGCCAGCCACCTTCTACCCACTTCCGACGGCAGCCTGGGCGGAGGCCGTCGGTCAAGCGAATCCTGTGAAAATGACAACCTGTCCCAATGACGAATGAAGGAACCGCAGATGAAGACCTACGCCTCGCTCCAAGCAGAGATCGCAAAGCTCGAAAAGGAGGCGCAGGCACTGCGCAAGGCGGAAGTCGGCAAGGTGATTGCCAGCATCAAGGCGGCTGTCGCGACCTATGGCCTCACGGCGGCGGACCTCGGCTTGAACGGCAGCGCAAAGCGCCGCAAGATGGCCAATGGCAAGAAGGCCGCGACGATCGGCATCGCGAAGTACCGCGACCCCAAGACCGGCAAGACCTGGACCGGCCGCGGCAAGCCGCCGGGGTGGATTGCGGGCGCCAAGAGCCGCGCGCCATATCTCATCGAGAAGCAGGCCGCGTGACGTGTGCTACTCGGCGCACATCCTGGCGGATTACCGCCGCTACGTCAGGAGGTTCGGCGCCGAGCTGAGCATCAAAGATTTCGTCGATCTCTTCTGGCGACGAAGCACCGGCGCGAGAGTTCCAATCCCGAAGGCCATGGAGGCGACCTTCGCCGAACCTGCGAGCGACGACGAGCGGCAAGTCAAGATGCTGATCGACGAGTTCAAGGCGGAGGAGACCACCCGACTCGAGCAGGAGCTGTTCAAGCAGCGCAAGCGCTTGGCCGACGCCGAGAGAACGTTGCAGACGAAGACCACCAAGGCCTTCCTTGAGAACAAGCGCATCGCCGGCGACAAGATCGAGTGGGCCTTGGGCAAGCTCTCCGACCTGCGGCGAACCGAGCTCACGGACGAGGACGCCAGAATCTTTCCCGGCCACTACCCGCCACTGATGGTGATGGAGAACGGGCGGCGCGTCATCAAGCCGATGCGCTACCAATGCCGGCCGGCGGGGAAGCCGGCGTCATATGACGCCAAGTTCTCCGGCCTCTACAACGCCAGGCGCGACAACCTCCAGGGGTTCTGGCGTGGCCTGTTCGGGCACTCGCACGGCATCATGGTCGTCAACGCGTTCTACGAGAACGTCAACAGGCATCGGGTCGAGCGGCGCGAGCTGCAGCCAGGCGAGAAGGTCGGGAACGTCGTGCTCGAATTCAGACCGCGGCCGACGCAGGTCATGCTGGTGGCTTGTCTGTGGTCGCGCTGGACCGCACCGGGTGAGGATGACTTGCTGTCGTTCGCGGCCATCACGGACGAACCGCCGCCGGAAGTGGCCGCGGCGGGGCATGACCGCTGCATCATTCCGATCCGTGCCGAGAACCTGGACGCCTGGCTGAACCCTGACCCGGGAAAACTGGACGCGCTCTACGCGATCCTGGATGAGAGGGAAAGGCCGTACTACGAGCACCGGCTGGCCGCATGACGGGCCGCGAGACAAGCCCACGGAATCGCGTGGACGCTGGGGTGTAAGCCCACAGACCGCGGAAGCGGGCCTCGGCCGCCTCTCATGGTCTCAGCAGGTCAGAGCCATGCCCACACCCTGCGCAGCCAGTGAGGCACGACTTGGCGACGCGGACGGTATGTCTGGCGCAGCATCTGGTTCATGACGACGCTCCTCTTGCTGGTGAGTTGGCCGGCGCTTCATCGTTCCCGCCCGCATGCAGCGACTCGACCTTGGCGCCGTTGACATACGCGACGCCGTCTGCAACCTCGATCAGCATCGAGCCGAAGCGGCCTTCCCACACGTAGCGCAACACGACTTCGGTAGCCTGGGGCAGCCCTTCCTGCGCGGAGTCGTCGCATACATGAAGAATTCTCCGGAAGGTGTGGCGCATTCATCGCTGCTGAATACTGGATACCCAGTATCTGCGGGCGCAACACGTCTTGCAAAGACCAGACCTTTCAAGGTCAGAAGAGTTCGTACTCGGCCGGTTGGTCCTTAGGTTCGGAGCCCTTGTCCGTCGGCGCTGGGCCGACCGCCTCGTCCTCTCGCGCCAATCCGTCAACGATCGCGTTCGGCTCCACGCTGATCCGCGCCAGAGCGGCGGCTGCTACCTTCGCGGGCTCGCTTTCAGCCAACCGCGCCAGGCACTCGAGCAGGGGTTCCGGGCGCGTCGACGTGACGCTCGACCACATGCGGACCTTGTCCGCCAAGCCGGCGCAGCGCGAGATCCCTGCCGCCCGGCTGCGCACCACGGGTACGACGCGCCCTTCGAGTTGCACGTCCGCCGCACCCGCGAGCACGCGCTTGATCGCGTCCCGGTCGACTTCATGGCGATCCTCGTCGGCCACGACCCATCGCACGCGCACGTGAGCCCCCTGCAGGCGCTGTTCCTGCACAGCAGCCTCGATCCGCGAAAGGTCGGGCTTCCCCTCGAAGAAGAGGTCCACGGTGCGCCGCGCCGGCGTGGCCACCAGTTCGAGCCGAGTCACGGACGCGCCAACCTCCCACAGCACGAAACCCTTGTCGCCCACCTCGCCGTGGTGGAAACGGCCGATCGACCCGGCATAGGCAATCGCCCGCCCTTCCTGCTCCCACACCTGATGTCGATGAATGTGGCCGAGCAGGAATGCTTGCGCCTGCGCGGCGAACAGCGATCCGGTCGTGAACTCGTGGTCGAAGCCAGCCATCGGCACCCCGTGCTCGGTCAAGCAGCCCATGACGGTGCCGTGCGAGACACCGATGGTTGGTACGAGGTCAGCACGCGCCGCGGCGTGGATGCGCGCGTAGCCACTCAGCAACGAGGCCAGTTCCTGTCCTTGGGCGACCGCCGCGTCGGCCGCGCCGACCACCGCCGCGACGGCGGCCTTGTTGACGGTGGGAATGCAGGTGAACAGGGTTCGCGTACCGGATGGCACCTGATCGAACCGCCAGCCCTCGGCCTGCGCCCACCTGCCGTCGATGCCCAGCGCAACCTGGGAGATCCGGTCGGCGACGTGGATGGGATGTCGCCCTGCGAGCAGCGGGAAGATCGACAACGTCCCGGGCGGCTCGTGCGAGAAGGTGCCCTGCAGCATCAGCACAGGACAGTGGTCGGCCAGCCGCAGGACCTGGCGAGCCAGCCGCACCACCGCCGGGCTGTGCACGTCGAGCGCATGGTCCGTCGCGTCACCGGAGATCACGGCAACGTCGATCCCGTTCCGGATCGCCTCATCGACCGCAAAGCCGAAGCAGCGGTCCGCTTCCTGCAGATTCTTCTCGCAATAGTGCAAGTCGGAGAAGTGCCCTACCCTGATCATTCGATGGCTCCTTTGCTATGCGGCGCGGGCTTCGCTGTGGCGCCCGCGCGTGATTGATGTTCGCCGCACCGGGTTCTTCATCAACCCCATGGCGCGCACGTCATGAGAAGACTTCGAGTTCGCCTCGCACCTTCTCCTGAAACCCCGCAGCGTCGTCCGCGAACGAGCTCACCTCCTCGAGCGCGCGCTTGCGCCCGCCGGTGGCGAGCTTCCAGCCCCTGCCCCACCGCTTGTCCGCATAGGCCTCGAACCTTGCCTGCTCGACACCGAGGGCTGCCGCGGCGCCGAAGATGCCCGCGAGTTCGTCCGCCCCAGCGGCCGCGCGCGGCGCCGTGCGGTCGCGTCCTTCGCGAGGCGCCCCCGCCGCTTCGGTTCGCGTGCTCTGCTCCGTGGGGGCCCAGGCTTCCCGCCGCTGGCTGCCGCCCTGCGCCTGCGAAGACAGCTCGGGCCCATCGACGGCCCGAGCGGCGACGTCGACTACCCCGTCATCGGAGTCGCCGGCCGGACGCGCTTCGACGTGGCCGCCATCAAGCATGGCCGCGGCCTCGCCGGCCCGCGCTTCAAGCGCTTCCAGGCCATCGTCGGGCCGCAGCAGGGACGTCACGTCCACCGGCGCCTCCAGTTCGATCAGCCATTGCGCGACGCGGGTCGCTCGGCCTTCGTCATCGATGCGCGACACCTCGACGAGGCGCTTGCTGATGTAGAAGGGGGTGCGCTGCCCGTCGAGGAAGCCGGAGATGCGCCCGCCGCGCATGAAGCCGATCGTCGTGAACTTCTCGATCGCGGCCTGCATCGCGTAGAAGCTGTTCGTCTGCAAATCGAAGGCGCTGATCGACTTGATGCCCGGGATGAAGAAGATGAAGCGCCCCGTCAGGTTGCACTTCTTCGCCTGGTACTCGGGGCACGACTCGGGGTCGCACAGGCCCGCGTTCTCTTCACGCAGCACCGTCTTGCGGCCGCCGAAGATGCGGATCGTGCGCCGGCCGTTTCCGTCCACGGGCACCGCTTCGTGCGTCTTGCAGTACCGCGTCTGGCCGTCCTCGGAATACTCGGACCAGTAGCGCCGCTCGCTCGCGGTCCAGGTCACCAGCTCGTGCGGCATCACGTTCTGCCAGGCGTCGGCGGGAAACACCACCGGGAACCGGTAGAGCCGCTTCCCTCCCTCGCCCCGGTCCTCGGCATACATGTCCATGATCTGCCGAGCCAGTTCGGGGTTCGGGAAGTCTTCGCCGCGCACGGTGAAGTACGGGACGTTCTTCGGGGTCAGCGGATTCTTCAGGCTCGGGCACCGCTGCGCGATCTCACGCTCGATCGTGTCGAAGGCCTTGCCGGCCGCGACGCCGGCGCCGTAGATCGCCCTCGCCTCGGCAGACTCCTCCGCCTTCCTGGTCAGCACCTTGATGCCGGCCCGGATGCGCCCGCCGATCGGAATCCTCATCGCCGAGCGGCCGAGCAGCGTCGGCACGGCGAGCGCTCCTGAGGACACCGGTGCCAGTTGGGTGCGTCCGTTCGTCGAGCCACTATCCATCGCCGCCATTCATCGCTCCTTCATCACCATGTGAGGTATCGAGAGCCCATGCTCTCGCGAGACTGCTCGCCTTCAAGTCGACGCCTGCGCTCGCCGCCCGGCCGGCGCGCCTCGAACCGGCTCGACGATGACTTCGAAGTCCGGCAGGCCCCGCATGAGCAGACCGCCCCAGCGCTTCGTCACCAGCCGCCGATCCAGGACCGTCGCCGTGCCTTGGTCCTCGGTGGTTCGCAGCAGGCGCCCGAGCCCCTGCTTGAAGCGCACCGCCGTCTCGGGCAGCGTGATCTCGATGAACGACGAGCGGCCCTGCGACTCGACCCATTCACGCCGCGCCTCTTCCAGCGGACTGTCCGGCACCGAGAAGGGCAGCTTGACCCAGACGAGGTGCGTGCAGTAGTCGCGCGGCAGGTCCACCCCTTCGGCCATGCTTTGCAGGCCGAACAGCACGGAGCTGTCCCCTCGATCGATGGCGGCCCGATGGCGTGCCAGCATCTCCATCTTGGGCATCGTTCCCTGCATGAGCGTGATGCGTCGCAGGCCTTCGTCGACCTGCCCGTACACGGCGCGCATCTGCTTAGCCGACGCGAACAGCACCAGCGTCCCGCGCGTGCGCACGAGCCCGGGCAGGCGATCCACGACCTCCCTCGTGTGCGCCTCGGAGTTCGCCGGGTCCGATCGCATGGCCGGGATCACGAGCTTCGCGTTGGAGCGGTAGTCGAAGGGTGACTCCACCCGCAGGAGCCGCAGTCCCCGAAAGATCGCCAACCCCGACTGTCGGAGGAACAGGTCGAAGGTCCCGCACGATGTCAACGTGGCGGACATCAACACGACCGCGCTCGCCCGGTTCCACAGCAGCTTTCGCAAGCGGTCGCTGCCGCTGATCGGCGCGGCGCACACAAGGTAGTCGGCGCCGCCGCTCGCGTCCTCATGGAGCTCGATCCATCGCGCGATCGGCGCCTCGTCCGCCGCGTCTTGCGCGAGCATCAGCTCCCAGGTGCTGAGCAGGTTCTCGAGCTTGCCGACGTAGAAGCCGAGTGACGACAGCACGCGCGTGGCGAGAGCTCCCTCGGAGGGCGCCCTCTCCAGAAGCGCCTCGCGCAGCGCGGCGAAGGTCTTCTCGAGCGCACGGCCTGCTGTCTGCGCGGACTCGCCGGCATCGCGCACCCACGACGGCAGTTCGCCGCTCTTGAAGCGCCGGGCCTTCTTCTCGTCGAAGGCCCGCAGCGCGTGGATGCGCTGCCTCAGCGCGTCCAGTGCAGCGACGAGTTGCTCCACGCTGGCTCGTGCATCGTGCAGCAAGCTGTCCGGCAGGCGCATTGCCAGCACGGCATTCCGGACGGCCTCGATCGAGTCGCGCAGCCACTCCTGCGCGCCACGAAGGGCGTGCTTCGCCGACAGGTGCTCGACCGCCTTGGCCGCCAGGCTGTGCGCCTCGTCGAAGACATAGATCGTTTCCGAGGGCGCGGGCAGCACGCTGCCCGCCTCCATCTCCATCACGGACAGGACCAGGTCGTGGTTGGCGATCACGAGGTCGGCTTCCTTGACCCGCTGTCTCGCCGCGTAGAAGGGGCACCGCGCGAACTCGGCGCATCGGTTCCCCGAGCAACCCTGGCGGTCTGTTGTCAGGTCGCTCCAGATCTCGTCTGGGACCGGCACCGCGAATTCGTCGCGATCGCCGTTCCAGCGCTCGGCATCGAAGTTCTCGGCCAAGCCAATGATGATGGTGCGCCGCCGGCGGTCGGCACTTGTGTCCGTGGCAGGTGGCTCGTCTCCTAGATCGATCTCGCGCTGTCCGGCTTCAGCCGCAGCGGCGGCGAGCTTTGCGGCACACGCGTAGCGGCGGCGCCCCTTGGCCACCGCGAACGTGAAACCGAACGGGATCGAGCGCTGAAGCGTCGGGGCATCCTTTTCCGCGTACTGGTGCTGCAGCGCGACCGTCGAACTCGACACGACCAGGCGGCGGCCACGCGAGCGCGCCATCACCATGGCCGGCACCAAGGCACCGAACGATTTGCCGGTGCCGGTGCCCGCCTCGACAACTGCGATGTGCTCGCCATCGGCCGGCGGATCCTCTTCGCCGCGGCATGCGGCGAGCGTGGTGGCCACTGTGGCGATCATCTCGAGCTGCGGCCGGCGCGAGCGGAATCCCTCGATGCCTTCGCGCAGCGCGTCCATGCAGAGGCGAATCTGCGCCTTCTCGTCCTCGGTCACCATGGACTTGAGGCTACGAGTCAGGCCGCGCGGCTCAAGCTGTCCTTCAGCCAGCCGAGCATGGACAGGTAAGGGTTCTCCTGCGCCGATACGCGAGCTTGCAGCGCCGGGCTCAGCAGTCTTTGCACGCTCGCCTCCTTCCGGGCCGCCACCTCCTCAACGACCTCGAAGCCCTTCTTTCGGATCGCTTCGACGCGTCCGGCAAAGCGCTCGTACCTTTCGACGCGCGTCATCAGGACGCAGTGGAAGCGCGCGCGATCGGAGTGCATGAGCCGGCCCAGACGCTGCAGGCTTTGGATGCGTGAGCCGAACAGGCCCGAGTGATCGACCGTCACCTCGCAGTGCGGCACGCTGATGCCGGTGTCGCCGATGCGCGACAGCACCATGCTCCTGGCCGCGCGCAACACCTTGAGCTTGTGCTTCGTCTGGCTGTGGATGAAGGGGATGCCGTAGCGCAGTTCGAGCTCGCGGCCGTCTTCGATCGCCTCGCACAGCACGACGACCGATCCGTACTGCCGCAGGATCTCACCGACGACCTCGTGCTTGTGTTCGCGGTCCTCGACGAGGATGACCTTGACGGGGATGCGCTTGACCACGCCGGTGCACATCTGCTCGGTCCAGTCATCGCCCACGAGCGCGCCGGTCATCCGGGAAACGAACGCACCGCGGCCGTCGCAGCGCAGGTCCGGCGTCGACGACAACCCGATGCGGTACTCGGTTCGTGCGAAAGCGTGGCGGTGGGCAAGCGCTGCCGGCAGCCGGTGCACCTCATCGAAGCAGCCCACGACCCAGGGGCCGTCGAGCCTGGCCCGAGTCTGGTAGCTGAAGATGTCGATCACGCAGCGCACGGTGCCCTCGCGGTCGTAGATCGTGAGGACATGTTTGGCCGGCTTGTGGCAGCGTCCTACCGCGATCCGCGGAGCCAGCGTGGTCAGCTTCTCGATCCACTGCTCGCGCAGCAGTTGAGTGTCGACCATCAACAGATGCCGGCCGGCGATGCGCGTCATGGCCATCATTCCCAACGTGCTCTTGCCGAAACTCATCGCATGGGCCGCGGTCATCGAGCCGGTCTCTACAAAGGTCTGCAGCGCCTGCTCCTGATCGGCGCGCAGCTCGATGTCGAGGATGTTGGCCAGCAGGCGATGCGGCGCCACCGGCTTCGACTGCGCCAGGCTCAGGCCGGCATCTAGGAGGTTCTCGAACGCCTTGATCGACCTCGCCGCACGCCGGCCGGCGCTGAACAGCGAACTCAGGATGTCGCGATCGCTGACCACGTTGCCATTGGCGTCGCGCAGCTTGCCGTCTCGCCAAGTGAGGCCGAGCTTGCGTGCCTGGATGTCGATGACCTCGTCGTTGCCCGGATCGAGGTCGGTGAACAGCCCTTCCTCGGAGTACCGGGACACTTGGCAGCCGCAACGCGGGCACGAAGGCGACGCGTACAGCAGCGCCCAGAATGGCGTGCCGCCCTCCTCTTCGCAGGAGCGGTGGCGGAAGGTGTGAAGGCGCATCTCCATCGGGGCAGCGCCGTGAGTGACCGTGCGACCCGTGGGCGTCGGCTTGATCTGCTCCCGCCAGGACGAGGATCTGCACACGACGCGTTTCCACGCCGGCGGGTCAGGCAGCCGGTCCAACTCCAGTGCGACGATGGTTGCCTTCGGCGCCCGACGGTAGTCGTAGATCTCGGGATGTTCCTTCAGCAACGAGCGGAGGGCGTTCACGCTGACGTAGGTGATCGGCGCCGCACCCTTGCGGCGGCCGCGCTGCCGGGGCCGGAGCCATCCCCGAGCGACGAAGTCGTGCCACTGCCGGTGGTCGATGCGGGTCTGTTCCTCGAGGTCGCGGATCGTCAGGTCCTCGCCGTCGTACCGCCCGATCCCGATCCGCTTTCGCCGCAGGTTGACCGAGTTGAAGCCGCGGCCCAGCGCGGCCGCGATCTCGTCAGCCGACATGCGGTGCCAGTTCTCGCGCAGGAACCGGTCTTCTTCGGGTGTCCAGTCCTTCCGGTCCTTCGTCGTTTGGTAGCCGCCGCGCTTGGCCGCACGGATGATCGTGTGGCGTTTGACGCCGGGCTTGATGGCCGACCACTTCTCGAGCAGCGCATCGATGCGCTCCGTTGTGCCGTCGAACTCGCCTGCGATCTGCCGGCACTCATCCATGCTCAGCAGCGACTGCCCTTCAACCTGCCGCGGTTTCCGGGGAGACAGGAATTCGGTGTTCGACATGATCGGCCTCCTTCGAGTTGCCGATCGATAGTCCGATGCGCTTCGCTTGCTTCAACCCCAGCTCAAATCCAGGGGCTTGGTGCGCGCGGCCGCGAAGGCACAGGCCGCCGCCCAGAGCTTGCGCGCTGGGGCAAGTCCCGAGGGCCGTGCTTGTCGTTCTCGCCTTTGATGCGTGCGGCGCGCGCCGCGGAGCGGATGCGGGATCGGAGTCAGCGACCTGGCGGAGACCGGCCGTTGGTCATCCGGGTTCGGGCGGCAGCCACCGACCCAATGCTGTCATCTGCCTTTCCAGGGCGGCCTGTCAAGGTGCCTTGACGCTGGGTCTGGCGACGCGGGGCAGAAGCTGTTGGTGCAACTTGTCTTGAGCAACCGACATCGATTCGCTCACCGGAACACCATTCTTATTTACCGCCACCACTTCAGCCATGATCGAAAGCGCGATCTCGGCGGGCGTCTTGCTGCCGATGAACAGGCCCGCCGGCCCGTGCAGGGCCTGCAGTGCAGGCTCGGAGAGATCGAAGTGCTCGCGCAAGCGCTCTCGACGCTGAGCGCTGTTGCGACGCGAGCCGATGGCGCCCACGTAGAACGCATCGGACTGCAAAGCGTCGATCAGTGCCAGATCATCGAGTTTCGGGTCGTGCGTCAGCGCCACGACGGCGGTACGAGCATCCGGCGTCATTCGCAGGATCAGGTCGTCCGGCATCTCGCGGCTCAGCAACACGCCGTCCAGAGTCCAGCTGGCTCGGTGCTCCTCGCGCGGGTCGCAGACGATCACCTCGAAACCCAGACTTAGCGCCATCTGGCACAGGTAGCGCGACAGATCGCCTGCTCCGATCGCGATGAGTCGAAACTGCGGCCCCAGGTACGTGGTCAGAGCGGCTTCGGTGAGCTGCGGTATGCCATCGCGTCTGCCTTCCCGCAGTACCACCCTTCCGGTACGCAAGTCCAAGGTTCGCGCGCTACTGCGCCGCTGCACACAGGCGTCGAGCAACGCCTCCAGACGGCTGTGCGCCGACAAGGGCTCGAGCACCAGTTCCACCGTTCCCCCACAGGGCAAGCCAAAGCGGTGAGCTTGGTCAGTGGAGATGCCGTAGCGCAGCGTCGTGGGCTCCAGACTGGCGCACACCGCGTTCACGCCGCCATCCCGGATGCGTTGGATCAGATCGTCCTCGATGCAACCGCCCGACACCGATCCAACCGTCTGCCCGCGCCCATTGATGGCCATCAGCGAGCCGGGCGGCCGGGGCGAGGAGCCCCAGGTCCGCGCGACGGTGACGAGCACCACGGGCAGACCTGCCGCCTGCCAGTCCAGCGCGGTACGCAGGACCAGGGTGTCGAGATCTTCCATGGCGCCGCGTCAGGCCAGATTGAAAGGCAACTGTCGCAGCGGCTTGCCGGTCAGCCGGGCAACGGCGTTGGCGAACGCGGGGGCCAGCGGGGGCAGTCCCGGCTCGCCCATCCCGGTGGGCGCGTCGGCGCTGGGCACGATGTGCACATCGAACTGCGGCATGTCGGTGATGCGGGCCACGGTGTAGTCGCCGAAGTTGCTCTGCTCCACCTGGCCATCCTTCAAGGTGATGGCGGCACCCGGCAAGCACATCGACAAGCCCATCATCGCCGCGCCCTGGGCCTGGGCCTCCACGGTGCGCGGGTTCACTGCCAGGTTGCAGTGCACGCCGGCCGTCACGCGATGCAGCACCGGCCGGCCCTGGCGCATCGAGGCCTCGACGACATAAGCGACAACCGTCGAGAACGACTCGTGCACCGCCACGCCCCAGGCACGGCCGGCAGGCAGTCGCTTCTTGCCATAGCCGCTCTTGTCGACCGCCAGTTGCAGCGCGGCGCGGTGGCGCGGGTGCTTGTCGCCGAACAAGCCCATGCGGTAGGCCACCGGGTCCTGCTTCGTGCTGCGGGCGATCTCGTCGATCAGGGTCTCCATCACGAAGGCCGTGTGAGTGGAACCCACGCTGCGCCACCACAGCACCGGCACGTTGAGCTTGGGGTGCTGCACGGTCAGGCGCATCGGCAGCGGGTAGGGATCGCGCATACCCTCCGTCGCCGTGGCGTCGATGCCATTCTTCACCATGAACTGCTCGAACACCGAGCCCGTGGTGACGGACTGGCCGACGATGACGTGGTCCCACGCCAGCACCTTGCCGCGGTCGTCGAATCCGATGTGCGCGCGGTGCAGGTGCATGGGACGGTAGTAGCCGCCGCGCATGTCGTCCTCGCGGCTCCAGAGCGTGCGCACCGGTGCGTCCAGGCCGGCATTACGCGCGGCCTTGGCGATCTCGCAGGCCTCGACCACGAAGTCGCTCGTGCTCGACATGCGCCGGCCGAAGCCGCCGCCTGCCATCTGCACGTGCACCGCCACCTGCTCGGGCTTCAGGCCCAGCACGCGCGCGGCCGCAGCGGCGTCCAGCCCGGGCGACTGGGAGCCGGTCCAGACCTCGGCCCGCTCGCCAGCAAGCCGAACCGTGCAGTTCAGCGGCTCCATCGGCGCATGGGCCAGGTACGGGAATACGAACTCCGCTTCGAGTTTGCGCGGTGCGGTGGCCAGCGGCGCCATGTCGGCGTCGAAGTGGCGCGGGCCCGGGCGACCGGCCAACTCGCGGTACTGCGCCAGTTGCCGCTCGCTGTCCACCTTCTCGACGGGGGCCATGTCCCACTGCAGCTTCAGTGCATCGCGCCCCTGCTTGGCGGGCCAGTAACCCTGGGCCACGATCGCCACACCTTCAGCGCCGCGGTCCAGCGGCACGCGCAGGACCGCCTTCACGCCCTTGATGGCGCGTGCTGCGGTGTCGTCCACCGAAGACAGGCGCGCACCGAACACGGGCGGACGGGCCACCACGGCCGTCAGCTGTCCCTGCAGGCGAACATCGATGCCGAAGTCCTGGCGCCCGCTGCTCTTGGCGCGTGAGTCCAGGCGCGCGGTCGGGCGGCCGATGATGCGAAAGGCCTTGGGGTCCTTCAGCGTGACCTTGTCGGGCACCGGCAGCGCCATCGCAGCCTCGGCCAGTTCGCCGTAACCCAGCTTGCGGCCCCCCGGGCCGAGCACCGTGCCGGCGTGCGTGCTCAGCTTGGCCACGTCCACGTTCCAGCGCGCCGCGGCGGCACCGAGCAGCATGGCGCGGGCGCGCGCGCCGAGCTCGCGATACTGGGTGAAGCTGTTCTTGATCGAATTCGATCCGCCGGTCAGGTGAATGCCGAACAGCGGGTCGAGATAGGCCGCGTCGTTCGAGCCGTGTCGGCTGCGCACCTTGCTCCAGTCCGCGTCGAGCTCCTCGGCCAGGATCATGGGCAGCGCGGTCTGCACGCCCTGGCCGAACTCCAGCCGGTTGATGGTCACCGTGACCTCGCCGTTGGGCGCGATGTGCACGAAGGCCGACGGCTGTTGCGTCGGCTTCAGGGCGCCGGCACCGTCGGCCTGTGCGATGGCCAGATGGGGGAAGGCGCCGAGCGCCAGCCCTCCGGCACCAGCCAGCTTCAGGAAGCTGCGGCGAGGCAGCGTGGCGGCATCGTCGGCCTGGTCCCGAGTCAGCAGGCGCTGAAGGGCGCGCGGCATGTCGCCGCGATCGAAGTACGGCAGCATGGTGGCTCCTTCAGCCGAGGGTGCGCGCGGCGTCGGCCACCGCGGCGCGGATGCGGGCGTAGGTGCCACAGCGGCAGATGTTGCCGGCCATGGCCGCGTCGATGTCGGCAGCGCTGGGCTGTTTGCCGCGCGGCACCGACTTCAGGAACGCGGTCGCGCTCATGATCTGGCCGCTCTGGCAGTAGCCGCACTGGGCCACGTCGTGCTTGACCCACGCAGCGTGCACGGCGGCGCCGACACGGTCGCTTCCATTCGTGGCGGCTTCGATGGTGGTGATCTTCTTGCCCTCGGCCGCGGAGATCGGCGTGACGCACGAGCGGATGGCCTGTCCATCCAGATGCACGGTGCACGCGCCGCACAGGGCCGCGCCGCAGCCGAACTTCGTGCCTGTCATGCCCAGCGTATCGCGCAGGGCCAGAGCGAGGACGACAGGGAGCGATCGGCGTCGGCTTGGGTGAGCAAGGCCTTGGCCTTGGTCTCGAAGGCATGCAGTGCATCGGTGCCGGCAGCGAAGCGGGCCGGCGGCTCCCTGCGCCCCGCAAGCTGTACCAGGGCGTCGGCGAGCTTGGCGGGGTCTCCTCCTTGCTGTCCGTTCATTGACTTCCAGGCATCGACAGTCGCGCGGGTGTTTTCGGCGTAGTCGTCGATCGAGGGCTCGGGATACTTCGTTGACTGCTCGGTGAGCAAGTCGGTGCGGAAGAAGCCGGGCTCCACGAGCATGGTGCGGATCCCGAAGGGAGCGACTTCGGGGGCTAGCGACTCCATCCAGCCCTCGACGCCAAACTTTGCCGCCGCGTAGGCCGAAGCGAACGACTGTCCCGCAATGCCCGCCATGGAGGAGATCGTCACGACCAGGCCGCTGCGGCGGGCACGCATGGCAGGAAGTACGGCACGGGTGACGTTGACGGGGCCGAACAGATTGGTCTCGACCTGTGCTCGGAAGTCCTCGGGAGGGAGTTCCTCGAAGAACCCCGCGTAGAAGGTTCCGGCGTTGTTGACAAGTACATCGATGCGGCCGAACCGCTGGACAGCGGCGGCGACCGCTGCCTCGGCGTCCTCAGGACGCGTGACGTCGAGCCTGGCGACCAGCAGGTGTTCCGCGTCTCCGAGCGCTCTGGCCACGGGTTGCGTGTCGCGGCCCGTCGCGACGACGGCGTGCCCCGCGGCCAGGGCCGCCTTCGCGATGTCCACGCCCATGCCACGGCTCGCTCCTGTCACGAACCAGACGTTCTTCTCAGTCATGTTCCACTTCCAGTGTTTCTCTCCGGACGCCGAACCGCGCCGTCGCGCTTCGGGTCCGCGCTCTTGGTTATTCAGGGAAGACTCGCACGCGGGCGAGGCTCTACTGCCTTGCGTTGCGGGGCAGCGGAGACATGCCGTGCCCGCCCTTCGAGCTCGTCCCCAACTTGGCCCCGGTATCAATCATCGCGAGCATCGGTTCGTTCAATCGCGCACCCTGCACACGGATCCGGGCGAAGCCGTCTTCGATCTCCTTGATGTCCGCGGAAGTCAACTGCAGCTGCAGGGCGTCCGTGTTTTCTTCCATGTGTCCCCGTGTGGTCGGCCCTGGAATGGGCACGATCCACGGCTTGCGGGCGAGCAGCCAGGCGAGCGCGATCTGGCCAGGCGTCGCCTGTTTGCGTGCGCCCACGCGCTGCAGCAGTTCGACGACAGGCCAGTTCGCGCGGCGCGCCTCTGGGGTGAACCGGGGCAGCGTAGCCCTCAGATCCGCGCTGCCATGCACCATCAACGGGGTGACGGTGCCGGTCAGATAACCCATTCCGAGCGGACTCCAAGGCACGAAACCGATGCCCAACTCTTCGCAGGTCGCAAGAACTTCGATTTCCGGGTCGCGTGTCCAGACGGAGTACTCGTTCTGCACGGCCGTGACCGGCTGCACTCGATGCGCCCGGCGGATGGTCGCGCTACCCGCAGCAGACAGGCCGAAGTAACGGACTTTGCCCTCGCGGATCAAGTCCTGCACCGCCCCGGCCACATCCTCGATCGGCACGGTTGGATCGACACGATGTTGATACTGAAGGTCGATGTAATCAGTCTTCAGGCGCCGCAGCGAGGCTTCGGTCACTCGCTTGACGTTGTCCGGTCGGCTGTTAGCTCCCCGCACCTGGCCGTCCGGCGTGATGTCGAAACCGAACTTGGTGGCGATCACCACCTTGTCGCGAATCGGCGCCAGTGCCTCGCCGACCATCTCCTCGCCGAGGAACGGCCCGTAGACCTCGGCGACATCGAAGAACGTGACGCCCCGGTCATAGGCTGCCCGCATGACCCGGATGGCCTCCTGCCGATCGACCGGTGGGCCATACATCCCGGCGAAGTTCTGGCAGCCAAGCCCAAGGGCGGACACTTCCAGGGAGCCGAGCCGGCGGCGCCCGTTCGGTGCGGCTTGCGGCAAGGCGGATGGGTTGGCCTGCTGCGCTCGAGCGCCCGTGGGCATACCGGTCAACAAGGCTGCCGCGCCAAGTCCAAGCCCCGCTGCAAGTGCCCTGCGGCGATCCGGCAGAGTCCGGCCGTTGATGTCAACGCTCATGCCGCTTCTTGCACCTGTCACGAGCCAAACCTTCTTCTCGCTCATATTCAATTCCCGTGTAGGTTAAGGAAACCGTTTAGTCAGCACCGCGCACCGCAGTTCCGTCAACGCAGCTTTAAGGCTTCGATCCGGCGGCCTTCATCGCGGCGAGGCATGCCGCTGTATCCCAGTAGCTCACCACCATTTCGGAGATGCGCCCGTTGCGGAACACGAACCACTCGAACGCGGACATCGGAATCGGCTCGCGGGCACCTGGCGCCAGCCATGGAAAGACCGCTTTGGCTACGATGGAGTCGCCTTCCTCGACCATGCGTTCGATCTTGATTTGCTCGGGCCTGATGATCGGCGTCGTCGTCGTCACGAATCCCATGAGCATCGTGAGGATGACGTCTCGACCGGCGTGCGTACCGCCGTACGGCAAGGAGTCCGAAATTCGCAGGACCGCGTCGGGCGCAAAGCCCTCTTCAACCGCGCTGCGGAGCGCGTCGGCGTTCTTGTTCTGGAGCGCGCTGTAGTAGCGCTCGAGCGTTGCGCGGTTTCGAGAAACGCGTGTTCGCTCCTCGCGTTGCTGAGCCTGCGCAGCGGCAGACAGGGTCATCAACGAAGCCGCGGTGAGAGCCATTCCTGCGACGTTGAAACTCCGGCGACCGAGCGTCCCGTGGCCTTCTTCGCTCGGAACATCCATGCGCGGTTCGTGATCAGCGCGATGATCTTTTGACGACATGGTCGTTACTCCTGGGCCAAGCCCGTTGCCTACCGATGGAAACGCAGTGTCGAAAAATCGGCGGGCGACGTCTTGCCGGATCTGCCGGAGTTCTTGCCTGAAATGACGGCATTCCGTCGAAAAGGCTGATGGCTAGGCAGCGCGGCGCTAGGATCGATCAGACCCGAGAGCCGGCGGAAATCCCATGGACAGCGTCTCATCCAAACAGCCAACGACCCCAGCCTCGGACCGGCTGGCTCAAGCGGTTGCCGCCATGGCAGCGTCCGACGGGGACTACGCAACGGCCATCCCGGCTCTGTTCCTCTATCGCCGCAAAGCCCCGACCGAACCGCTCCCGTGCATCTACCATCTTGGCCTTGCCGTCGTCGCGCAAGGGGCCAAGCAGGTTTTGCTTGATGAGAAGGCCATCAACTACGGCCCGGGCCAATCATTGCTAACGACGGTGGACTTGCCGGTGATCTCTCAAGTGACGCGAGCCAGCGTTCACGAGCCGGTGCTTGCACTGGTGCTAACCCTCGACGCGCGCGAAGTCACGCAGGTCGCCGCGGAGATGCGGTTGGCTCCGCCGCGGCGGCCGCCCGGTTCGTCCATCGCCGTTGAGAGTCTGGATGCGCCTCTCATGGAGGCGCTGGTCAGATTGGTCAACCTCCTCGCCGAGCCGGCGCTGATTCCGCAACTCGCGCCCCTCATCCAACGGGAAATCACGGTGCGTCTCCTGGCCGGCCCACACGGCTTCCGGCTCCAGCACTTGGCATTCAACGGATCGCCCAGTCAGCAGATCGCTAGGGCGGTTGCTTGGCTCAAGCAGAACTTCAAGCAGCCGCTGCACGTCGACGAACTCGCCGCGCTCGCACACATGAGCCCGTCGACCTTTCGGCAGCACTTCCGATCCATCACCGGCACCAGCCCTCTCCAGTACCAGAAGCAACTGAGGCTACTGGAGGCTCGCCAAATGATGGTGAGCCAAAACATTGACGCAGGCAGAGCAGGTGGCCTCGTGGGCTACGAAAGCCCCTCTCAGTTCAGCCGCGAGTACAGCCGGCTGTTCGGGGCGCCGCCACGAGAAGACGTTAGGCGAATGCGCCCCACCTAGGAACGTTTGCCTGCCATGGCGGCGTCCGCTCACGAACGTCTGGATTTGGCCGAGGCTGTGTGAAAACGCCTCACGCCCGTATGCTTCGCCAACGCGTTGGATGAGGGGACGGGGGTGGGCCGTTTCATCGAAGGGGAAGACCGGCAGCAGGTGTCGTTGATGCCCGAGTGCCTGGACGACTACATCGCCGAAGACAACCCGGTGCGGGTGATCGATGCATTCGTCGGCGAGCTCGACATGACCGAGCTTGGCTTCGAAGGCGCCACTCCGGCGGCCACCGGCCGCCCGGCGTACCACCCGGCGACGCTGCTGAAGGTCTACATCTACGGCTACCTCAACCGCATCCAGTCGAGCCGCCGGCTGGAGCGCGAGTGCCAGCGCAATGTCGAGCTGATGTGGTTGACCGGTCGCCTGGCGCCGGACTTCAAGACGATCGCCGACTTCCGGCGCGACAACGGCAAAGGCATCCGCAACGTCTGTCGTCGCTTCGTCGTGCTGTGCCGAGAGCTGAAGCTGTTCTCGCAGGCGATCGTGGCGGTCGACAGCAGTAAGTTCAAGGCGGTCAACAGCCGTGACCGCAACTTCACGCCCGGCAAGATCGACAAGCGCCAGCAGCAGATCGAAGAGAGCATCCAGCGCTACCTGGACGCGCTGGAGACGGCCGATCGCACGCAGCCGGCGGAGATCGAGGGCAAGACCGAGCGGCTGCAGGAGAAGATCAAGACGCTGCGCGACCAGATGCGACGGATGGATCGCATCAAGGACCGGTTGACGCGCGAGCCCGACGCGCAGCTGTCGCTGACCGATCCCGACGCGCGCTCGATGATGTCGCAAGCTTAGGGCACCGGCGTGGTTGGCTACAACGTGCAAACGGTGGTCGATGCCAAGCACCACCTGATCGTCGCGCACGAGGTCACCAACGTGGGCAGCGATCGGGCTCAACTCAACAAGATGGCGCAAGCTGCGCGTGAGGCGATGGGCAAGACCAAGCTGCAGGCCCTTGCCGACCGTGGCTACTACAGCGGCCCCGAACTCAAGGCCTGCGACGACGCGGGAATCGTGGCCTACGTTCCTAAGCCCATGACCTCCAACGCCAAGGCCGATGGACGCTTCGACAAGGCCGACTTCATATATATCGCCAGGGACGACGAGTACCAGTGCCCAGCCGGGCAGCGCGCGATCTATCGGTTCACGCGAGAGGAGAACGGGCGTAAGCGGTAAGCCGACGGCGTTCTTGTCTACAGGGCCGTCGCTTTGTACAGATCCGAGCGCAATGGGTTTTCGGCGAAGTGCTGCTTCCACAGCCGCGGCGTGAGCTCGGCCACGCGGGAAGCCGGATGCTCGCCCACGCGCTGCAGCACGTCCACGAAGTAGGTGTACGGGTCGATCCCGTGCAGCCGGCAGGTGACGATCAGGCTCTGCAGGATGCCCGCGTGCCTCGCGCCGACCTCGGTCCAGCAGAACAGCCAATTGCGCCTGCCCATCGGGATCGCGCGCAGAGCTCGCTCGAGGTGGTTCGTGTCCATCGGCACGTCAGGGTCGCCGAGGAACACCTGCAGCGCCGCCTGGCGTTCTCGCGCATATGCCAGCGCCTTGGTCAATGGGTTGCTCGGCAGCAGCCCCTGCTGATCGAACTGACGCTGGACCCACTCGAAGAACGCTTCGACCAGCGGCTTGCTGTGCGTGAGGCGATGCAGCCGCTTGGCCTCGCCGCCGAGCTTGGCGCGCCGGATCTCTTCCTCGATGTCGTACAGCACGGCGATCTGGCGCATGGCCTCGCCCGCGGCCTGCGGCTCCGCGCCCATCGCCTCGAAGAACCCGCGGCGGCAATGCACCCAGCATTGCGCGTGCGTTATCCGGGTCTTCTCGGCATACCGCGTGTACGCCTCGTAGCCGTCGCTCAGCAGGACCGATCCCGGCGCCGGCGTCAGCCCCAACGCACCTTGCGCGTGCTCGTGCCTGCGAGACTCGAAGTACGGGAAGCACACCTCGTCGAGTTCGCCATATACCGGCCAGAAGTAGCCGCACTTCAACTTGCCCGGCCCGGCTCGACCGGCCTTGATCGGCGTCTCGTCCATCGCCTTGACGCGGGCGGCGCGGATCGAGTCGAACTGCGCCTCGTAGATCGGCTCGGCCAACTGCGCCGCCTGCTGTGTGAGCTGCGTTAGCCACGGCCGGCTGACGGTGATGCCCGAGTCGCCTAGCCGCTGGTGCTGGCGGTACAGCGGCAGGTGGTATGCGAACTTGTCGACCACCATCGCGGCGACGAAGCTCACGTCCGCGCGGCTGCCCTGGATGACGCCGGCCGGCGCCGGCGGGCAGTGCAGCGTCTGCGTGTCACGCCGCTTGATGAGCGGGCGCACGTACTTCAGTACCACGTAGCTGCCCGGGCGCTGCGCCAGGCGGTGAGTGGTCTTCTCGCCGATGACCTCGTACTGGTCGGCCTGCAGGTCCTTCACCTCGGGGTTCGGCACCTCGATCACCAGCACCGGGACCTTGTCCTCGTCGAAGAACGGCGCGCTCGTCGCGTCGTCGGCGAAGTCGCTCTTGGGCTTGCGCCGCGTGTGCGCGGGCACCTGCTGCTGGCCGCCGCCGTCGCACGGCGGCATGGGCAACACCTGGCCCAGGTGCATCTGCTGCGGATCGGGCAGCGGCGCGTAGCGCTCGCTCTTGGTGCCGAACAGCTGCCGCTTGAACCATTCCACCTGCCGCTGCAGCTCGGCCACCTGGTGCCGCAGCACGATGACCTCGTTGGTATCGGGCTCGGCGGTGGTCGCGGCGCTGGGCATCACGCGATTGTCTCGGCACTCGCGTGATCACCTCGGCCCTGGCGAGCATCTCGCGGCAACAGCCGATAGCGCTTGTTCCGGCGCCTGACCTCGATGCCTTCGATCATGAGCTTCAGCGCCGTCCAGTCCATCTCGGTGTGCCGCACCTGCGACCAGTCTGCGATGAAGCGCCCGGCCTCCAGACGCTTGGCCCACAGGGCCCAGCCGCTGCGATCCCAATACAGGACCCGCATCTGCGTGGCGCGCCGATTGATGAACGTGAACAACTGCCCGTTCAGCGGATCTTGCTGCAGGCCGTGGCGTGCCAGCGCATACAGCCCGTCGAACGAGTTCCTCATGTCCACCGGCGCTCCGTACAGGAACACGCGGATCTGGCCTTCGGGGAAGAACATCAGCTGCGCACCAGTTGCAGCACAAGGCCACCGCCCAGATCGAGCCGCACCTCCAGCCGGCCCGCCGGATCGGCCGCGGCCACCGAGCCCATCTCGATGAAGCTGGCCACCGGCGCTTGCCGCGTCGCCTGTCGAGGCTTGCGTGCCTGCGCCGTCATCGGCGCCGCCGCCGTCGCCGCCAGGCGGCGCCTCCATCGCTGAAAGCTGCTCGTGTGCAACCCTTCGCGCTTGCAGAACCGCGTCACCGATTCGCCGCTGCCGTCAAATCGGTCGAACACCTCGCACCAAGCCTGTTCGCTCAGATGCCGCCGCGTTCTCTTCGCTTCCATCGGTGCCTCCGTCGTGTTGCCGATGTGCGGCATTGTCGGAAGCCATCCTCAGCACCGGAAGAACGCCATCGACTTACCGGTTACGAACGGGCTGCAGATTCGTCGCTACTGGAGCAGTGCCTGCCCGCAGTGCCCCATGAAGGCGCAATGCACGCCGAGCGACTACAGGCGCATCTCGCGTTGGGAACACGAAGCAGTACTCGAAGCTGTGCAGCGCCGGCTGGACAAGCGCCTGGACGCCATGACGCTGCGAAGGCGAACGGTCGAGCACGTCTTCGGAACGCTCAAGCACTGGATGGGCTCGGCGCACTTCCTAACACGCAGGCTGCCCAACGTCTCCACCGAAATGAGCCTTCACGTCCTGGCTTACAACCTCAAGCGCGTGATCCGCATCCTTGGTATCGCCAGAACGATGAAGGCGATGAAGTTGGTGGGCGCATGAGCGCCTTGTCATGCTCAAACGACGCCACGAACGCTCGCCAAACCCGGACAACTCGAATATCAGCTCACAGCGACCACTGGGGTGCGTCCAGGGCCGTTGCATCGCCCGCCGCCTCAACGAGGCCGGCACGAGTCGCCTCCGCCGAGTTCTCACACAGCCTCGGCCGGGTCCGGTCCGGGTCCGGTGCTAGGTGAAGGTCAGCATACCGCCGCATGGCCGACGCCCGGCCGATGTTCCTGAGGGGGGCCTCAGACCTGGCCTCAGACCCGAAAGGGCCGAACGTTCGAACAAGCGTTCAATCCTGGCACATCGCTACATCGCTGCGACCATCGCGCATGCCGGCTGTGTTCAAGATGCCGGACGATCGGTACCGAGATGAACAGTCCGATGCCCCTTCGTAGGCGGAGGCAGGTCCGGCATGCCCTTGTCGGTCATCCACGTCCAAGCCGTCTCGCCGGACGCGCGCAGAGCACTCTCTTTCGCAGCGCGCTCCCTTGCATCCATAAACGGGCTGACCACGTGAAGCGCAACAGGCGTGGCGCCGGCGTCCAGCAGCAGCGCATTCGGGAAGCCTGCGGCTGACTTCACGTCGTACTTGAGCGGCTTGATGAACTGCCGCCCTTGCCGCTGGAGTGCCTCAATCAGCGGCAGCTCATGCAGCCCTTCGAGCGGTATCCACTGATCCGTCGTGAGCATCAGCGACAGCGACTCGACCTGGTAGATGTGCTCCCGCTTGGCGTAGATCAGCGCCGCCATCACCACGCGCGGCTTGCGCTCGACGTCGGCATCCACGGCCTGCAAGGTTGGACCGTAGGCGCGCTCCGCCCTCGCCCATGCCTTGTTGTCGATGTACAGGGGCGCATCGGGCATGTGCTTCACGCTGAGCCGGCGTCCGTACGCAGTCGCCTCGACGCCGCTAAGCTGGCCGATCAGGATCGCCATCTTGAACTGCACGTCGGTCTCGGGTGACAGCAGCATCGACAGCCTTCGCCGCCGGCGCTCGCCGATCTCATCAGCCTCGGCCGCCCGGAACTGCTCCGGAACGAACAGGCGCTCCTCCAGGGTTCCGCCCTTGAGGGTGACCCCTTGTGCCGCCGCCAGCAGGTAGCGGCGGATGACGGCCTGCGAGCGCCGACCGTCCATGGCCGGGTACCAACGGTTGAAGCCAGCGCGGTCGTACAGGAAGTGGAGCACGGCCCGCAGGCTCATGCGCTTGCGCGGTGCGTTGACCGCGGCTGGGTCCTCAGTCGCCTCGCGACAAGGCATCGACCGACCGGCCACGCGCGCAAGCGGGAATGCGGTCCTGATCTCGACCTGCTCTGGCGCATGCTCGACGATCGCCTCCCCCAGAAGCTCGCCCAAGCCCGACGTGTCCGGCTCAGGCTCGAACGATTGGCATGTCACGTGGTGCCGTCGACCGGTATCGGGCATGCGTTTGATGACGAACTCAGCGTGCTTGGCCACGTACATCTCGACGCCGCCGGGCACGCACATGCACCGGGGCCGCTCGGAGGACTCGTAGACCCGGGCCAGCGCGTCCTGCAAGCGCGGATCCGATGCGGCGAATGACTGTCCCTTGATGAAGTAGCGCGCCGCGTCCACGAGTCTCTCCTTACCGGCCGCCTAGGCGATGTCCTTGACCAGGTACTCGATCGACGGCGCCGCGCGGCGCAGCAGGCGCTGGACGGAACGCTGGTGCACGATGCCCAGGAGTTCTCCGACCTGGAATCGCGTCGCGCCACGCGCGAGCAACCGCTGCGCGACGTGCCTTCGCGCGGATTGCATCGTCATGCCGGGCATGCCGGCCCTGACGAGGATGCGGCGATAGGTCGCCACGAGTACAGGGCAGATGGGGCGGGGATCGCTGTTGCTTCGCGCCTTCACTTCGAAGGACCGCCCGTCCTTCGTCAGAAAGAGGCTGCTGTCGGCCACCAGGCCTCGATAGCCGGGCTGTCCGCTCACGCCGAGGCCGCGGCGGAACCGCTCCTCGAGATAGGCATCCAGTGCGCTGCGCAGGCGCTGGCTCAAGAAGTAGAGCGGCCGCCGTCCAGGCTGCCCGTCCTCGAGGTGCCCGATGTCGGCGCAGTCCCGGGCTTGCCCATCCTGCGTCAGGTAGTCGCGCACCCGCAGGACCGCAATCTCCAGCGGCTTGGCGCCCGTGCTGAACAGCAGCAGCAGCAGCGCGACGTCCCGATTGGCGTTCTCGCTCTGCGACCGAAGAGACTTCAGCGCCTCGGCGAACTCCCCGTCCCAGCGGGGCATTCCGCGGTGAGCACCTGCGGCCGGGTCGAAGGCCTGAACGGCCCTGAGCACGTCGTCACGCGCTGCTCGCAGCAGCGCCAAGCTCGACAGAGCGGCACCATTCAGCGTGCCGATGGGCGTCTGGCTGGCGGCCAGCCTGACCAGAGCCTTCACCTGCTTCTCGGCCGTCGATCTGGCAATGCCGTGTCGCGCACCGGCCTCGCGGTAGCTCAGTCTGCGCTCGAGCACATCGTGCAGGATCTCGGTCGCTTGTCGGATCGTCCTTGGCTGCATGGCGGCACCGCTGATTGGGGTGCCCAGTCTTGTCCCGTCCGGGCCGCAATTGCCAGCGGAAATCCGCCCCAAACAGGGTCGAGTACAGGCGGCAGTGCCGGCAGAGCGGCCGCTAAACGGTCCCTTCCTCGTCGTCGACCAAGGGAAGGCGGAACGTGACGCGGGTTCCGCGGCCCGGCCTGGAGCGGATCCTCATCCGACCGCCGGCTCCGCTAACGCGCTCGCGCATGCCGGCCAACCCCAGGCTTCCACCGGGCACTTTGGCGGGATCGAAGCCGACGCCATCGTCGCGCACGGCGATCAGGACCTCGGCACTGCCGGGCGGTGCCGTCAGCGACACCTCCACCCGGCTCGCCGACGAGTGCTTGACGACGTTCGACAACGCTTCCTGCACGAGCCGGAACGCGACGATCGCGACCTGGCCCCTCATCGTGGGAAAGTCCGGCGGCACGTGCAGCACGAAGCGAATGGCCGGCACGAGCTGGTTGTACTCGCGCGTCATTTCCTGCAGCGCCCCGGTCAAGCCCAGGACGTCGATGACTTCGGGGCGAAGCTGCTTGATGAGGTCCCTCGCGCTCTTGTAGAGCCCGGCGATGGTGTCGGTGATCTCGGTTGCAGTCACGTTCACCTCGCGGGCCGTCGCGCCGCTCATTCCCGCGGAGACCTCGGCGATGTGCTGTGCCTTCGAGCGCAATCCGATCAGCGAGGCGTTCAGATGGTCATGGATCTCGACGGCGATGCGCTTCCTCTCGTCCTCGAGCTGCCGGTTGCTGCGCGCGATCAGCCGCCGGCGCTCGGCATCCGCGATGCGCGCTTGTTCCATCGCCGCCTGCAGGTCAGCAGTGCGGCTTTCGACGAGCGCTTGGAGCTCCTCGCGCCGAACCGACAGGCCATGCGCCATCTCGTTGATGGTCGCCTGCAGTTCGCCGAGTTCGCCGCTGGCGCCCGTTGGCAGCGTCACGTCGAAGCGCCCCTGCCGGATCTCGCGCAGCGCAGCCATGACCGCGCGCAGCGGCTCTCTCAGGCGCAGCGCGAGCGTGAGCCCGGCCAGGACGCTGATGGCCGCGGCAAACAGCACCGCGGCCGCCCCATAGGCGATGCGGCGCAGGCGCTGCTGGACGATCGGCTCGCTGGACATGCGCACCGTCACCTTGCCGACCACGCGTCCCTCGCTGGTCGCGGCATCCGGCACCGTGCCGCTGGCGGCCGCCCCCGAGTTGTCCAGCAAGTCGAGCGCGAACACGTCGGCGCGCATTTCCCTCTCGAAGGTGAGACTCGCCTGCCGGTTCAGCGCTTGCGCCGCGGCGACCACTCGTCCGCTGGGGTCGCGCAAGTGGATCGACGCGATGGTGGGGTCCGACTCGACCAGGCGCTGAATGCTGCGCTCCAGCGAAGCGCTGTTCCCCGACACCAGGCCGTACTGGCCTGTCTGCGCCAGCGAAGATGCGATCAATGCGCCTCGCTCCCGCACTGCCTCGATCGCTTCGTCCTGGCCGCTGACGTACAGCGCCGCGGTGATCACCAGGAACATGAGAAGCGCAGGTACGCTTGCCACCATCACCAAGCGCGTGGTGATGCCCCAGTGCGATGGCCACGGTGTGCGCATGTCAGCGTACCGGGCTGGCGAAGCCCCGGGCATCGTTGTCGATGGGAATGTTCATGGATCGGGCCACGCTCTCATTTACCGCCACGCGCCAGTAGATCGGGTACTGCGCACCTGGCTGCTGGCCGTTCGCCAGTTGCTCGATCAGCATGCTGGCCTGCGCCACTACCTCGTCAACCGTCGAATAGACCGACGCCAGCGTGCCGGCGCGAACTAGCGCCGACGAAAACCCCACCACGGCCTGCCCGCGTCGATACGTCGCTTTGAGCAGGCTCTGCACATTCTCCGGCGAGAAGATCGCGCGGTCCGGCACAGCGAGCAGCACGTTCGCCGAGGCGAGCCGGTTGAGGGCACGGATCGGGTTGTCGCCTCGTTCCATGCGTTGGATGTCCACGTCCAGGTCAACGCTGCGCGCCGCCGAGCGGATAAGCGGCTCGATGTGGGCTGTGTTCTCGGTGAGCAGAACGCCTACCCTCACCTGCCGTCGGAAGATCAGGCGGATCAGCATCATCTGCTGCGCCGGCGCGGCCTCGGCGTATACCGCGCTGAGCGGAGCCCGGCGACGCTCGGCGCTCGCCGCGGCGACCGTCGCGCGGAAGGACTCGTTCGACGACAGCAGGGCCAGCAAGGGGCTGTTCGATCCAGCCTCCAGCAGCGCCTTCAGCGCATCGGCGCCCAAGGCCACGTGGACCGCTGCGCCGGGCCGCGCAAGGAGCCGGCGCGCGTCGGTGTCGACCGTGGTCGACGGGAAGCGCTTGATCAAGGCGGCAAGCGTCTCGCGCGCAGCCGGTGTCGGCTGGTCCGCCATGAGCACGCGCAACTCGGCGGGCGCGGCATTCGCGAGGGGTGCGCCGAAGCACATGCTCAGCGCGAGCATGCCCAGAGAGCGTCGACTGCTGGTCGCCGTGTGCTGAAGGTCCTGCGTTATGTTTTTTCTTGGCACGAGTGGCGGCATCCATGCATGCGCTACGGGTCTGCTTGCCCGCTCACGTCAGAAGCTCACCCTGAGTTGCCCAAGCACTTGCCAACGACTGTCGTAGGCCGCCCGCAACGTGTTGGCGGCTCCGAAGTCGCGGAAGTACGTTTGTTGTGGGTTGTCCAAGCGACGGGCCGTCAACGAGACTTCCGCCTTGCCCGCCGCCAATCCGACGCGCTTGCTGACCGTGAGGTCGGTCCGCCCGTACGAGGACTGCCCAAGCCCGTCGCCCGCGGCGCCGAAGTACGCGATCGACGCCGCCCACCCGTCCCCGAACCCTTTCCACGTGCCGATCGAGCCGCTATGCCTCGAGTACTGCGTCGTCTCGAGAGGGTTCGTGGCGCCATGGTTGCTGAGATAGGCGTAGTTGAGGAACACCGTCCAGTCGGCGGTGATTGCTGCGTTCGCCTGCAGCTCGACACCGGTCAGGTGCACGGCGCCGCTGTTCGTCGGCTTGAAGCTGGACAGCTGCAGCTTCTCGGAGATGAGGCTCGACAGCTCGTCATCGAACGCCTTGACGTCAACGAGGAGGCCATACGCGGGAACGTTCAGCAGGTACCCGACCTCGACCGAGCGAATGCGCTCGCTTTGCAACCCGCCTGGCGAGCGGGCGCTCTGAAACAAGCGAACCGTCGAAGAGCCGTTCAGTGCGGGGGCTGCCTCGGTCAGCGTGTACGTCCAGTTCGCTCGCTGCTCCTGGACGTCGGGCGTTCGGGTTCCGCGAGACCACACGAATCGCAGCGTCTGCAGGTCGGAGAGTCGATAGTTGGCCGCGACGCGCGGCGAGAACGAGGACCCGCTGAGCTCGTCGCGCTCGGCGTAGGCACCGAGGTTGATCGCCAGATCGGGCACGGGACGGTACTCCAGGTTGCCGAAGGCACGCCATACCGTGTTGGCCAGGTCGGTGCCCAGATAGGTCGCGCTTGATCCGCTGTGGCGCCGGACGCCCGCACCTGCGACGAACCTTGCTTGTTCCGAGACCACGTAGGTGTCCTGCATTTCCAGGTCGGCCCTCCGCTGCTCGAGACCCTGCTCTGCCGTGCCGCAGGTGGGCGTGGTCGCGGACGAGCCGAGGGCGCGGATCGCCGCGATGGCCGCCGCCGCGAGCGCGTCGTCCGCCGGCGTGCCGCCGGTGGGCAGGCGACCCGCAAGGATGGCGCCAGCGTAGCTCGGGTTGGCTCGGTACACGGCGAACATCTCGGGAAGGAACATCGCCGTGGGATAGCACGTGCGCCAGGACTGCTCGATCTTGTCGGTCCACACGTACGCGCGCACTTGGAACTGGTGCGTCGGAGCGAAGCTGTGAGTCAGCGTTGCCGAGACATAGGTGTCGCGCGGCTTCGCATCCGGATAGGTAATGCCGCCGGCGTCGACGCCGGGAACCTCCTTGGTCCCGCTGACGTATCCGGCATTGATGTCCAAGTTCGTCGCCGACCCGAATGGCTTGACAGCGCGGAAGTTCACGCGCGTCATCCGCAGGCTGTCGTGATCTGCGCCCGCACGCTGCTGAACGTCGTAGCCCCCATCCCGTTCGTGGTTGAGCGTCAGCCGCATGTCGATGTCGCCGAGCTGCGCACCCAACCGGAAGGTCGCTGCCGCAACACCGTTGCCGCCCTTCTCGACCGACGCGAAGACCCTCTCCACGTCGCGCGGATGGCGGCTGATGATGTTCACGATCGCCAGCAGTGAGTTCGGCCCGTAGGCCGCCGAGTTCGGACCGCGGGTGACCTCGATCCGGTCGACGTCGTCGATCGCGATCGGAAGGTTCGTCCAGTCCACTCGCGCAAACAACGGCTGATACACCGACACGCCGTCGATCAACACGTTCATGCGCCGCGGGACGAGCACGTTGGTCCCGTGGTAGTTGATCCGATAGTCGGGCCCGCTGGCCTGCGTGATCGCCATCCCCGGGACCAGCCGAAGCGCCTCCGGGATCGAACGAATGCCAAACTTGTGCAGCATGTCTGCCGTGATGACCGTGACGCTCGCGGGCACGTCTTGAAGCGATTGCCGCAGCCGCGTGGGCGTCAACACGGTCGGGTACAGGTCTGCGTCCGCGGGGATCTCCGCGGCGCCTGCTGCTGCGCACAGTCCAGCGGTCAGCCCGAGGCCGACCGAGGACAAGACACGGTGCAGCTTCATCGCCCTACCCCTTTAGAGCGGGGTACGTGAACGCCAGAAAGTGCGTGGCGTTCACGCCGAAGTGGACGAGGATGGGGGCCTCGATGCGGTTCGTCCTGGCGTACACGGCGGCGTAGCCGATGCCCGCCAGAGCCGCCATCACGATCATCGACGTCCCGCCTGCGGCGTGCGCGATGCCGAAGAGCAGGCCCGAGACCACGATCGCGACGATGGCACCGGCGCGCCACGATGCGCCCCCCGGCTCGGCTTGGCCGGCGCGCATGCCGCGCAGGGGATCCTGGACGAGCGCGCGGAAGAAGGCCTCCTCGGCCACGCAAGTGAGGAACAGATTCGTCGCGAGAAAGAGCAGCGCCTGCGCGGGCAACTTCGGCTCGAAGCGGACCAGGCCGCTCGCCAGAGCGGCACCGAGCACGATGACCGTGGTCAGGGCGTATCCCGCTGCCGTCTCGGCGGCCAAGCGGCCGACACGATCGCCGCGCCGGAGCTTGGGCGACAGCAGCGCAAGCAAGACCAGTCCGACCGAACCCTTGTCGAAGTTCAGGTACTGGGTGAAGGGCTTCGCGTCGGGTGAGAACTGCACCCCGTCGATCACGATCGGGTTGTTGAAGCCGGGTACCTTGTGCAGCGCAAGCGCCAGGCACAGCAGCAACAGCAACGCGAACGCCAGCCAGTACATGACCTTGCGGGTTGCGCGGGTCACGCACAGAGCCAGTGCGACGAGCACGATCAACGCGACAACGGCGCTGACCTGCAGGAACCCTTGGACGAAGGCCGCAACGACTGCGACTGCGTAGACCACGGCCCACGGATGCACGCGAAGCTTCGCGACGGACAGCGGCGGCAGCCAGGCCGCGCAGATGGACACGACAAGCAGAACGAACGGCACGGGCATCGTGCACTCTCCCTTTTTGTTGCTGACCCGGCCGCGAAACTAGGTCTCGATGATGTGGTGGCGGATCGCCAACCTCGTGATGTCGGCCGACCTCTGAACGCCCAGCTTGTCCTTCACGGCCTGCACGACAAGCGAGATCGTCTTCCTCGATAGGCTGAGGCTGCCGGCAATCTCTTCGATCGTCTGGCCCTGGGCCAGGCGTCGGAACACGTCCAACTCGCGGGCATCGAGCTTTGCTCGCGGGGAGTCGTCACCACCTCTCACGCCCATCAGAGCCAGCCTCTCGGCGATCTCGGGCAGGAAGTGGATCTTCCCTTGCTGAACCTGGCCGATCACATCGGCCAATAGGTCGGTGGGCTGCACCTTCGGCACGAACCCCCGGCCCCCGAGCCGGTAGGCTTCGCGCACGATCTCGTCCTGGTCGTACTGTGTGTAGAAGACGATGCGCGCGTCGGGATCGATTCCGAGGATCTCGCGCGCAGCGTCAAGCCCGGTTGACGACTGCCCGAAGCCGACGTCCATCACGACGACGTCGGGCTTGTGTTGCCGGTACTCGCGAACAGCATCGGCAATCGCGGACGCGTGCCCGACCACCTCGATGCCCCGCTTCCCGAGCGCAAGGGTCAGCCCCTCGATGATGAGGGGGTGATCATCGGCAATGAGGATTCGAATGGGCTGCATGCGTCGACGCGATCGAGTGGCTTGGGTCGTCATGTGAACCGCAGCAGATCTTTTATAGCTCATGATCTAGTAACTGTCTGAGACAACTTCGGGTGCCATGATGTTACTTTTTATGGTGGCACTACGTAACCTACTTCGACTACGATTGTGGTCCTGCGCGAGCCTCGCACGCTCGCGGACAAGGGGCGACTCAGCGCCCACCGCGCTGACGTCTCCCGCTGATAGGAGGACTCGTGGTGATGGCCAGTCGACAAGACGGGCCGTCTTTGACGGCCAGCACGCGATCTACTCGGGTCGCGTCGGCAGGTTCGCGCCGTGTCGAGCGAGATGGCGAGTCACCCTGCGAAGGCGACACGCTGGTAACGCAGGGCAATGAGCTGCGGCCGCGGATCGCGGCGCTCGACGACGATCTCGCCGCAGTCGCCTCCGTCACGGCGATCCTCACCCAGAGCGGCTTCGACGTCGTACCGTACACCGAAGCGACGCAGCTCGAGCGCGCTTCGAGGACCGCGCCATTCGCGGCCTATGTACTCGACTGGTACCTCGGCAGCACAACCGCAGCTGGACTCATCGACGCTCTGCGGCGCAGCCCTGCGTCGGCTCACTCGCCGATATTTCTCCTGTCGGGCAACCTCGCGGTCGGGGGCGTGCCGACAGATGAAGCGCTCGCACGCACCATCGATCGCCACCGGGTGCAATACCGCGCGAAGCCATACTCGGGGGTGAAACTCGCCGCAGATCTGCGGCTGGCCCTCGGCGATCGCAAGGCCTGACGCATGCCCTCGCAATCACTGGTATCGGGTCGCCAAGCGCGCGCGTCCACATCACTCGGACGTCACCCAAACTTGCAGCGCGATCAAGCCATCGACGAACCCGCAGAGACAGCAGGTTCCAGCCGCCTTGGCACGTTGTCGGGGCGATCCTTGCTGCTCGTTGCGCTCGCCTTGATCGCCGTCCTGGTGGCCGCCGGCTTCTGGCTCATCGCCACCGTCCCGACCAACCGCAGCCCCGCTCTCGCCGTCCTTGCCGTGTCCGGCATCGTGTTGGTGGCCTCGCTCTCGATCGGACTGCATCTGCAACGCCGGGCGCAGGCATCGAAGCGCGAGGCAGCAGCATTGCAGGCGCGGGCGCGCGCCGAAGCACAGCGCAGCGCCCAGGCGCGGACGGCATTGCTGGGAATGGTCTCGCATGAGTTGCGCACGCCCCTGCAAACGATGCTGGCGAATGTCGAATTGCTCGCTCTCAAACCGCAGAACCCGGCAACGGCCCAGCTCGTACAGGGCTTGGAACAGTGCATCGTGCAGATCAAGGGGCGGCTCGACAACATCGCCCAGTACGCGCGACTTGCGAGCGGCAACGTCGAGCTGCGGCGAGAGCCGTTCAGGCTCGTGCCTCTGCTCGAGCGGGTCGTCACCGAGCATGCCGAGGCCGCGCAGGCGAATGATCAGACGCTCAAACTCGACGCGCCGCAGACTGCAGACGTGCAGGTGCACGGCGACGACATTCGACTGCACCAGGTGTTGAACAACTACCTCTCGAACGCGGTCAAGTACTCCGGCCCAGGGGTCATCGACATTCGAGCCAAGCTCCTCAGCCACACGTTCGGCACGATGAGCCTCGCCGAAGGTGTTGAGGTCAGCGTAACGGACCACGGACCGGGCATCCCGGAGGCTGTGCGGGAGGCAGTGTGGGAGCCTTTCGTGCGCGGCGCGGCGCGGTCGAATCGACCCAAAGGCAGCGGCCTGGGCCTGGCCGTCGTCAAGCTGCTGGCGACGACTGCCGCCTGGGACGTTGGAATGCGCAGCGATGCCGAGGGCACGACCTTCTTCGTCGTCCTCCCGTTGAGCGGCCCGGCGGCATCTCCGATCTCGGCGTCGGGCAAAGGCGGCTGAACATCGGTCGCGGATGCGACCAATGTGCATGCGACGGTTGGCGGCGATGGATTGCCGATGCGCCCGCAAGTTCGCATACTCGGCGCACTGTCGGAGCGTTCGCTCCCCAGCTGTCCCCCGTGGACTCCTCCGACCTGGTCGGCGTTAGCGGTCGTGACCCGCACATGCATCCCCGCCTGAGCCAACTCGGGGTGGGCAACCTCATCGCTGCCGCCTCCCCAACGGGTGTCGGCCATTCCTCATCCTCGGTCAACAGACCGCGCAGATCGTCGCACCGCGCCTGGTGCCCGCGGCGCGCGATTCGCTGACCCATCGACCTGCCGGGGCGCGCGCAAGCGTTCCTCGGCGCATCCCCAACGGGGAGCTCACGCTCCCATGGGGGCAGTGGGCTCTCCATTCCCATGGAGAACCACCGATGGCAAACCATGCCACCAAGGCGCCGAGCCTTTGGCTCCCGGGCTTCTGTCCAACGGAAGAAGCCTCGTTCCCCGACCTCTTCAGCGAGCCGCCGTCTCCGGCCGCGCCTCCGCCCTCGAACATGCTCGAGGGCGACCAGATCAAAGCCTGGCGTCCGACGCTGTGCGGCGAAACGACGAGACCTGCCACGGCCTTCGACTGGCCCGCTTGGGACGGTCCGCGCTGGACGGCCTGGCCGGCGCGGTCTCGAAATTCGACGCGAACCTGCAAGCGATCGCGGTGCTGCGCGAAGTGGCTGAATCGCCTGGCAAGGCGCCAAGCGACGAGCAGCGTTGCCGTCTGCTGCGCTTCACCGGCTGGGGCGGCATTCCCGCCAGCTTCAACCGCGAGCAGCACGACGCAGCGTGGCGGCGTCGGGCCGAGCAACTGGCCGCAAGCCTCGACGCGGCCGAGTACGAGGCCGCCAAGGCTTCCGTCAACACGAGTCACTACACCGAGCCGGCGTTGATCCGCTGGATCTGGGAAGCCCTCGAAACCGTCGGCTTCCGCGGCGGCAGAGTCCTTGAACCGAGCGCCGGCATCGGCCACTTCATCGGCTGCATGCCGCCACGCCTGGCGCGCGCGAGCCGATGGACCGCGATCGAGATCGACACGGTCGCTGGCTCGATCCTGCAGGCGCTCTACGAACCGTTCGGCGTCGACGTGCGCATCCAGGCGGCAGAGGCCGCAGCGCTCGCCGACGAATCGATCGACCTCGTGATCTCGAACGTGCCGTTCGGGAGCTTCCCGGTCAACGACGGCCGCAACCGGCCCTACAGCCGGTTCAGCGTGCACAACTGGTTCGTCGGCAAGGCGCTCGATGTGGTCGTCCCTGGCGGCCTCGTCTGTGTCGTGACCTCGGCGTATATGCTGGACGAACACGACGGCTCGGCCCGTGCCCACGTTGCGTCGAGAGCGGACCTGCTGGCCGCCTTCCGGCTGCCGCATGGCGCGTTCGAGCGCCTCGGCTCCACCGCCGTTCAGACCGACCTCCTGATCCTGCGCAAGCGGGAATCGGGCGACATCCCGGCCGAAGAGCCGATCTGGTTGGGGCTGGGCACGGTTCCCGACGCGCTGAGGCACACGGGCTGTCACGACCGCTACATGCGGATCAACGCGTGGTACTGCGAGCGGCCCGAGTTCGTGCTCGGCCGCATCGACAAGGTCAGCAACGGCCACTACCCCGTGCCGACGGCGGTGCTCGACGGCGCGCTGAGCACGGAGCTGGAACGGGTCACTGGCCTCGTGCCGGCCGGCGCCTACAGCCCGCCCTCGGAAACGCGTGGCGTCGTTCGGCCGAGCGAGCAGCCCGAAGAAGCGGCGTCCAACGCCCGCCCGGGCAGCTTCGTCGTGCGCGATGGTCGCGTCTGCTGCGTCGAAGACGGCCAGCTTGTCGACGTGCATGAGCGCACTACCGCGGCCGCGCGACAGCGCATCGCCAGGATGTGCGAGATCAGGGATCGGGCGCGCGCGCTGCTCGCAGCTCAACTCAGCGATGCGAGCGACGCCGACCTCGCCAGCAAGCGGGTGGCGCTGAACTTGTCCTACGACCGGTTCGTCGCCAAGCACGGCTTCCTGAGCGCGCGTGCGAACGCACTGGCGTTTCGGAGGGACCCCGACTACCCGCTGCTGCTCTCGCTCGAGCAGTACGACGAGGAGGACGAGACAGCCACCAAGGCGGACATCTTCCGGCGGCGGACAGTGTCGTGCATCGAGGAGCCGCAAAGGGCAGAGAGCCCGGACGAAGCGCTCGCCCTGTGCATGCAATGGCGGGGTCGGGTCGATCCGTCCTACATGGCGGCGCTGCTGGGTCCGGCGCCTGAAGCGCTGGTCGAGGACCTGAGGCAACGCGCAATGGTCTTCCTCGATCCCGACAGCGGCGCGTACGAGACCGCCGACGCCTATCTGTCCGGCGACGTGAAGCGCAAGCTCAAGGCCGCGGCCGCTGCCGGAGCGCAGTTCCTGGCCAACGTGGTCGCGCTGGAAACCGTGATCCCTGAGGATCTACCGCCGGCGGCGATCGAGCCGCGTCTTGGCGCCGTCTGGATTCCAGCCGATGTCGTCGAGACGTTCATGAACGAGGTGCTGGGGCTGGAGTCGGCCACGGTGCGCTACCTCGACATCGCCGGCACCTGGTCGGTGAAGGTCGACAAGTGGACGGTGAGCCGTAACCTGGCATGTACGCAGGAATTCGGAATCCAGCGCATGGACGCAGTCGAGCTGATCCAGCACGCGCTGAACGTCCAGACGCCGACGGTGCGCGATCCGCACCCGGAGAAGGAAGGCGCCTACATCGTCAACAAGGAACAGACGCTGGCGGCGCGCGAGAAGCTGGCGGCGATCAAGGAGCGCTTCGCCGCGTGGGCCTACGAGAACGTGCGGCGGCGCGAGCGGCTGTGCCGGATCTACAACGACACCTTCAACTGCCTGAGGCAGCGCGAGTTCGACGGGTCGCATCTGCGGCTGCCGGGCTTCTCCCGGTGCTTCGAGCTGCACCGGTCGCAGCTGAACGCGATCTGGCGCATCGTGCAGTCCGGCAACACCGGGCTGTTCCATGCGGTGGGTGCGGGCAAGACCGCGATCATGGTGGCGTCGAGCATGGAACTGCGGCGCCTCGGCTTGACCAGGAAGCCAGCGCACGTCGTGCCGAACCACATGCTCGAGCAGTACACGGCCGAGTTCGTGCGCCTGTATCCGTTCGCCTCGGTGCTGATGGCGACGAAGGAGGACCTGGCCGGCGACCGCCGGCGCGAGTTCGTCTCTCGCATCGCGACGGGCGACTGGGATGCAGTGATCCTGACCCATTCGACCTTCGAGCTGCTGCCGATGTCGCGCGAGTTCACGAAGGAGCACATCCAATCCATCATCCGGGAGCTCGAGCTCGCGGTGCGCGCGACCAAGGCTGACGACCGCTCCAACAGGATCATCAAGCAGCTCGAGCGCATGAAGAAGGTCTGGAAGGTGCGGCTCGAACGACTGGAAAACCAAGAGCGAAAGGACGACTTCCTCTGCTGGGAAGCATTGGGCATCGACTACCTGTTCACCGACGAAGCCCACCTGCACAAGAACCTCTGGCGCCACACCAAGATGGCGCGCATCGCGGGACTGCCGCTGTCCAACTCGCAGCGCGCATTCGATCTCTACCTGAAGTCCCGCTACACGATGGGCCTGCACCGCGGTCGGCATCGCGGCGTCGTGCTCGCCACGGCGACGCCGGTGGCCAACAGCATGGCCGAGATCCACACGTTCCAGCGCTACCTGCAGCCCCACACGCTGCGCACGCTTGGCCTGGAGCAGTTCGACGCCTGGGCTGCGACGTTTGGGGAGACGGTCACTGCGCTGGAGATCGCGCCGGATGGCAGCGGCTATCGGCTGAACACGCGCTTCGCGCGCTTCGTCAACGTGCCCGACCTCATGGGCGTCTTCTGCGATGCATCGGACATCCGCACCAAGGAGATGCTCAACCTGCCCGTCCCTGCACTGAAGGGCGGCAAGCCGAGAACGGTGATGTGCAAGCCGAGCGCCGAACTGAAGGCGTTCGTGAAGACGCTGGTGACGAGGGCCGAAAGGCTGAAGACGCAACGGGTCGACCCTCGGGTCGACAACATGCTGAAGATCACCAACGAAGGCCGCAAGGCAGCGCTGGACATGCGCCTCGTTGACTCGCACTCGCTCGCCGACCCGCAAGGCAAGGTGGCGCAGTGCGCAGCGGAGGTTCACGGCATCTGGTCGCGCACCACGGGCCTCAAAAGGGCCCAGCTGGTGTTCTGCGACCTGTCGACGCCGCGCGCCGACGCCGGTTTCAGCGTCTACGACGAACTGCAGGCCGAACTCATCCGGCTCGGCATCCCGCAGGAACAGATCGCGTTCATCCACGACGCCGGAACCGACGCCCAAAAGGCGACGCTGTTCCGGTCGGTCCGAGAGGGAAAGGTGCGCGTCCTGCTGGGATCGACAGCGAAGATGGGCATCGGCACGAACGTGCAGAAGCGCCTGGTCGCGCTCCATGAACTGGACTGCCCTTGGCGGCCCTGCGATGTCGAGCAGCGAGAGGGCCGCATCCTGCGCCAAGGCAACGAATGCGAGGAGGTCGAGATCATCCGCTACGTGACCGAGGGCAGCTTCGACGCCTACTCCTGGCAGACCGTGCTGACCAAGTCCAAGTTCATCGCCCAGGTGATGAGCGGCGACAAGGGGTTGCGGTCGGTGGAGGACGTCGAGCTGGCGACGCTGAGCTACGCCGAGGTCAAGGCCTTGGCTTCGGGCAACCCGCTCGTCATCGAGAAGGCGGGCGTGGACGCCGAGATCGCGCGCTACTCGTCGCTGTTCTCGGTGTGGCGCAACCAGCGCTACGGCCACGAGTCCGAGGTCGCCAACCTGCCCGCGCGGATCCAGAGCATGGAGAAGCTGGCCGCGGCACTGAAGGCGGACGAAGAGGCTGCCAGTGAAGTATTGGCCCGGGGCGCGGAGGCGGTTGTCAACGGCCGCCGCTACCAGAACCGCGACGACCTGGGCGATGCGCTGCGCACGGTGATCAAGACCGCACGCGCAAACGTCTCGGGACGCGCGTCCGAGGAACTCATCGGCCACGTGGGACGGCTGCGACTGTACGTCTTCATCGGCCGCAGTGCCGATGACGTGCACCTGTACCTGCAGGGGCAGGCGGTCCACGACTGCAAGACCTACTCGACAGGACCGGCGTTGTCGGCGGAGTTGCACAACGTCCTCCGGGGCGCTGAGGTGCGCGCCGCCGAGGCCAGCCACAAGCTGACCTCGCTTCGTCAACGGCTGGTGGACCTGCGCGAAGAGTTGGCCAAGCCCTTCGAGCATGAGGAGCGCCTCACGGCGCTGCTGGCTCGTCAGCGAGAGCTGGCACGCGAACTCGACGTCGACAAGGACGAGGTCGGGTCGCAGTCGATCGAAGCCGACGAGCAGCCCTTGGCTGCCTGACGCGTCCATTTCTGGGGCCCTGCGCGAGAGCGAGGGCCCCTTCTCTTTTGCTCGTCCACCTGGCGTGCAGAGCGCCTCTCCCCTGCAGGTCCGCCCCACCTCCGCCCTGGTCGCCCGTCAGGTCGCCGTTATTCCACGTCAACAGGGATGCGCCGCGCACGCTTGTGCGTGACGGAGACTGCGGCCAGACCCGGTGCGGGTCGGCCGGGACCAGCCATGTCAACACGCTCCGAGTGAGGCATCGACGGCATCGCGTGCCATTGCGGCGCCAGCGGCCCTTCCGCCGGCAAGAGACGGCTGCTTTCGGTGTGGGGCTCCGCTTCCCGCCTGTCGAGGAGACCGTCTACAGGAGACGTCGTGAGGTATCCGAACGCGCACGTCATTCGCGCGCTGCGCCGCCGCTGATGTTGGTCCATGGCACCCTCCCCTTGGGATGAAAACGGCGCGCTTCCATGACTCGCGCTCCTCGTCGGCGGCATGGTAGCCGCTACAGCCCCGGGATCGTCATCGCTGCCAGAAGGAGGCGATCGCCTTCATGCGGCGCTTTCCCTCGGTCGTCACATAGACGGTGGTCGTGGCCAGCGATGCATGCCCGAGGATCTGCTGCTCGATCTCGACGCGGGTGCCTCGTGCGATCGAGTGCGATGCATGGCTGTGTCGAAGCCAGTGGATGCTCGCGCGCGCCAAGCGTTCTGCGCTCTTGCAGTCGCCCTGCGTCGAAAGCACCTGCGCGCAACCCTCGAAGAATCGCTTGACTTGGTCGTAGAGCGTATTGGCCGCGATGCCGGCGCGCGGGTCAACTCCGCCGCTTGGCTGCAGCGCAGGCGCCACGTTGCCGATGTCGCTCGCCTTGCCGAGCAGGAAGGCCCCGACGTTGTTCGTCGAGTCCGGATTCGGGTCCAGTCCGCGCGTCACGAGATAGCTCGACAGCTCGCGCACGACGTCGATCGGGACCGGCACCTGGCGCAGCCGGCCGCCCTTGCCGACGACGTTGAGCACCCATCCCTCGACATGTTCGCTGTCTTCGTCATCCGGCGGGTATTCGACCCACTCAAGGTGATCGACCCGGGCGGCGACGGCTTCGGAAAGGCGCAGGCCGGTCGCGTACAGCAGGGACAGTGCGAACCGCAGTCGCCGCGAACTAGATGTGCCCTGCAATCGGGCGGCCTGGTCAAGCACGAACCGCCATTGCCCCACGGTCAGGCTCCGACCGATGTTCATGCGCGGCCGCGACGATCGGGGCACGCTGATGCCGGTCCACGGGTTTCCCATCACGTAGTTCTTATCGACCCAGAACGCGTAGAGGTTCTTGAGGATCGTGACGGCCTGGCGCTGTGCGGCAAGCGACAGCGGACCTTCAAAGGGCCGCCACAGCGGCGACCACCGCTCGCGGTTGCGTTGCGCGCACCAGCGCGAACGAGGCTGAGGATCGGCGAGGAAGGCGCGGTAGGCGGCACAGTCCTCGGTCGTCATCGACGACAGCGGCTTGCGCCTTTCGACGACGGCCCACAGCAGGAATCGCTCTCCCTCCTTGCGATAGGCGCCCTGGGTGTGGGAGAGGTAGAGCAGCCAGTCCATCGGACCGTCGATCCCCGCATCGCGCCCCCTGCGCCGCGCCTTCGCGGCGTCTCGCTGTTCCGGCGTGACGCCGGCCTTCGACTGCAGCCAGGCGAGAAGTGCCTCGTAGTCGTTCGACGCAGACAAGAGGCAATGGCTCTGCGGCCGCCGAAAGGCGCCGCCGCTGCCGTCGAGCTCGGCGGGCACGACAAGCTTCTCCAGCGGTCGGATGTCGGTCGCCGGACCGACTAATTGCCGCAGTTCGTGCAAGGACAGTGACGTTCGCGGCAGCCCGACGTGCCGCCCGACGGCGATGCCGATCGTCGCCTGGTTCTGCATCAGCCATGCACAACACGTTCGGCCTTCGCCTGCCCCACGCCTCTGATCGATGCCGGCCAGCCACGGCCAACGCCATTGATCCGCTCCAGCAGCTGGGCCAGCGTGAAGATGCCGGCGGCCTCCAGGCGCAGTGCGATGCTCGGGTTCAGCCAAGCGGACACCGCATCGCCGGCGCGCAGCGGTTGCGCCACCAGGGACTCGAGCCAGCGCAGCGCGTCGAGCTGCTTCTCGATCAGCCGCGCACGGCGCGTCTGTCGCTCGCCGGCCCTCCCGTACTCGGCCTCGAACGCTTCAATCTGTTCGGCCTGCGAGAAGTCTTCGATGCCGCGCGCCGCTGCGAACTCCTCGAGTGACGGCACCTTGGGCCCCGCTTCGGGCATGCGGCTGACATCGAACAAGACCAGTCGCGCGGTCCCGAACCGGCTTTCGCGCCGTGCCGCCGCAGCGAATGCGTCGCGGATCCAGTCGATCGTCGTGCGTACGACGCGCAGGTCGGTCGCGCATCCTTCGACGCCCAGGTACCTGTCCCACGTCTCTCGCAGCGGGAGACCCTGCACCAGGCCGCGCATGAAGGCGAAATGCGCCGGACCCAGCTTGCGCGCCCTTGCCGGCGACGCGACATGAACAGCGCCGAGATCAGAAGCCATAAGGTCTCTCGTACCAGCTCTTCAGCGTCATGTAGTCGTGCTCGGGCAGCACGATCTTCCCGGCTTCTGCGGCCTCGAGGATCGCGCGCCCAGCCGCGTCGTGCACCCGATTGCCGTGCAGCATCCAGAAGTACCAGCCGAAGGGCACGCCGGTACGTCGGTCGATCGTTTCGAGCTTGCCGTACAGCGCATGAACGCTGCTCGGCCTGCGCGCCACCTCGGCGAGCCTCGCGCGAAAGGTCCACACCGGCACGAAGCTCATCGAACGCTCGCTCGGCGAGCTTGCGCGCAGGACTCGTGTAGTCCGCGGTCTGGAACACCCAGTGATCGCACAGGCGCGCACCGCTGCGCCCGGCGCTCGAGAACGCCCAGTCATCGAAGAGACGCTGCCCCGCCCAGGCGAACCTGCCGCCCTCAGGATAGAGCTCTCCCACCGTCATGGGGCGCGCGACCGAGGTCGCCTCGCCGGGGAAGACCTCGGCCACCATGACGACCCTCTGTCGCTGCATCAGGCGGCGCGCGCCCTCGACGGCGACCGCCTCCTGCAGGAACGCGGCGAAGTCGACCGCGCATGCGAGCCGATAGGCCGGTGGGCGGAAGCGCACCTTCGTCTCGCCGTCGAATCGCTCGCCGTCCTCAGCCTCGCCGACCACATCGCTCACGTCTTTCGGCGAGCGACGCCAGCTGGTGTCGTGCATGCTGAACAGCCGCCTCTCGATGAACTCGTCCTCCTGATGCACCGTGAGCTGCACGAAGTCCTGCTGCCGGCCGCCGCGGTCGTGGATCAGGTACAGCGTCGTGATTTCGCACTCGGTGAGCCGGTAGTCGAGCGCGCGCAGCCGGCGCACGGTGCGCGACAGATTGCCGCCGTCGAGTGCGCACTGCTGCTCCAGCCACGCCTCATGGTCCTCGTCGACCAAATCGCCGGCCGCCGTAACCACCTTGCGTTGCGACAGCCACGAGCCGTTGCGCCATGCCCCGACCTTGGCGTTGTTCAGGCAACGGTGCGAACGCACGGCGTCGAGCAGCGCTGCGTGCTTGGGTTCCACAGGTATGCGCGCAACAGCCTGCGCCAATCCCGGCATCTCGAAGTCGTAGGTCACTGAATCCCCGCTGTCGATCGTCGTGCAGGCGACGATCGGCGCAGAAGGGGCACGCGGCGTCGCAGCGGAAACGAGTGTCCGCGGCAGTGCGCCGCTGTCTACTCGGAAATCCGGGCCATTTGGCCGCGGGAATCACGCTTGTTGATATTGGGAGTAATCAACATGCCGCTAGAGGCTTCGGGGCCGTGGGCGCATACCGTCCTTGCTTGCATCCCGCCATTGCCGCGTGGGCACCTCTGACCCATGTGCATGCGACATGTGTAAGCGACGCCTTGACGTGCACCTGGGTGCCTCACATAAGATGCCCAGACGGTCGGACCATGTCGGTTCGCCAGTTGCGGAGCGCGACGCTCCGCGGACGCTGCCCCCACTTGCAGCCGTTAGCGGTCGTGACCCGCACAAGAGTTTTGATCTCCGACGAGGCGCCGGCTGCTTCGCACCGGCAGAGTGTTGGGGCCTATCGTCCCCAAGCTCGAATCTAGCAACAGCGCACTGCTGAGCCGTTCGCCGACGCGCGCATCGTTCTCCGTTCGCTCGGCTCGGCGGTGTTGCCGCTCGTTCCTGTTTCCCTGCTGACGTGCTCTGCGCCGCATTGCTGATCCGCGCTCAATTGAAGCGTGTGACGGCCCCGCGTGTCGGCATCAGACTCTTGGAGGTCGTTATGGACCAGCTGCTGTCCTCCCAGCCATTGGAGGATTCTTCAACGAAACACAACCCATGTGTCACCCGAGCGCCCGCCCCAGTTCAGCAACTGGGGCACGCTGTCGTGGGCTCGTCGCGGTTGACGCTGTCGCCCGAGCAACTGCACGAGCTCACCGGCTACAAGCGCGGCGCCGAGCAGGCGCGCTGGCTCAAGGAAAACGGGTTCAAGTTCCGGCTCGACCGACTCGGCAAGCCCCGCGTCGATCGCGCCCACTACGAGACCAAGATGGGATGCAAGCTGGCGACGACCGGGGAGCACATCGACGGTGGCTCGCCGAATTGGGCCGCGCTAATGGGAAGCATGACGCCATGACAGCGGAAGTGAAGATAGCGCCGCACCTCTATGCACGCATCGGGAAGCGCCGGACGCAGTATTCGACGCGCGTGGGCGGCAAGCGCGTTCCCCTCGGGTACGACGAGCAGCAGGCAAAGGCCAAGCTCGCCGCGCTGCTCGAGCTCCCCGGCACCGAAACCACCATCCGCGCCATGTGCAATGGCTACCTCGCCGAACAGCGCCAGATGCGCGCCGATGGGGACGACACAGCGCTCGGGGAAAACACGTTGATCGACTACGACCTTTGCTTGAAGACCGTCTGCAAGGTCTTCGGCGACATGCACCCGCGGGCTTTCAAGCCGGGCGATGCCGCGAAGTACCTCAAGATGCGCCGCATGCAGGGCAACGGCGTGCGGGCGAACAAGGAGATGAGCGCGCTGTCGTCGGCGTTCAACTATGGCCTGTCATCTGGCGCCGTCGACATAAACCCGTGCCGCGGGTATCGGCGCAACCCGGAGAGGCCGCGTCAACGCAAGGTCTCCATCGCAGAGCTGAACGAGTTCCTGGCCTTCGCGAAGAACAAGGGTGGCTCGAGCTACCTCGTCGCCCTCATCGGCTGCACAGTGGCGCTCACCGGCCGGCGCCGCGGCGAGATTCTGCACCTACCCAAGACGGCGATGACCGAGCAGGGCATCAACGTGAAGGACAACAAGACGAAGGCCGGCGAGGCCGAACGCTTCTACCTCGTGGGCTGGAGCCCGACGCTGCGCCAAGTCATCGCGGAAGCCATGTCGATCAAGCACCGGCGTGCGAAGAACCGCCCGCCGCTCATGTCTGGCTTTCTGTTTGCCAACCGTGATGGCCAGACCTACACAGACCACGGCTTCAAGGCCCTCTGGCAGAAGCTCATGCGCGCCTATGCGCCCGAAGGCAAGGAGTCGGCCCGCTGGTTCCGCGCGCACGACCTGCGCGCGCTATACGTGTCCGAAATGCTCGAGCAGCAGCGCGAGCCGAACACCCATAAGAACCCGCAGACGATGCGCACGGTGTACGACCGACGCAAGACGATCAAGGTGACGCCGCTCGCGTGAATTCCTACTGGCGCGCGGCTCGCACCACTCCCCCCGGACCTTGCGGAGTCGCCGAGTCGCCCAAGACCGTCGCCGGAACTGCAACCGGGGGCCGAGGCTCTCAGCACCCAAGCAACTGCGACGGCAAAGCGCCATCCGGCGTCAGTTTGCACCTCAATGGTGCAGCCTTGATGGCGTGGTTATTATGTCAACTTGCAGACACCGTTCGGAGGCTTCTTCCGTCGAATGCTACTCTGGCACGCTGCTGCCTTCAACGGGAGGTGGACGTCCATCTCGTTGCTTACCAACTACCTGACGCGCCGATCCTCTGCATCGCCGGATGCTGTACCGTTGTTCAGCATCTGGAAGACGTACAGCGAAAGGTCCGCGACCAACCGGTCGTCGTGCGTACTGAGATCCAGGCCCGTCAGATCGGAGATTCGACCAAGCCGGTGTGCAATCGTCTTTCTGTGCACACCAAGCTTCTGCGACGCTGCTTCGTGTGAACAGTTCACATCGAAGTAGACGCGCAGCGTCTGCAAGAAGAGGTCGCGCTGCTTCGGTTCCTCGTTCAGCAACTCACCAAGGTTCAGTTCCAGGAATCGCCGCATCCCGACATCATGGCGCAGACTCAGCAACATGCCGACTACGCCTGCACGGTCGTACACGACCGAGGCGGTCTTGCCCATCTGCCGTGAGACATCCAGCGCGATCTGCGCCTCCCGGTATGCGATTGCGAGAGCACGGGGAACGTGGCAGCGGCTGCTCCCACCCACCACAACCTGGCGTCCACCAAGACCGTCGCTGATGGCTTCTGCGAGACCCTTAGCAAAACGTTCGGCGTTGTCGAGCGCCTGATCGGAACACAACACGGCGATCGAGCTGCCTTGCAATGCGATCGCGCGCGCCTTCTCGCCACGTACGGTCTGCACGGCATGTGTGATCTTCTGCCGAAGGATAGAGCCCGAGCTCTGCGCAGATCCCGGAACCGTGGCGCCGAGTTCGCAGAGGTAGAGCCGCATCGGGCCCTCCAGATCCAGCTTGAGATCCGCCGCGCGGTCGATGGCCGCCGCACGTGCGGTCTCATCCGCGCGCAGCAAATCCCACAACGTTGCGTCGATCGACTCCGATCGTGCTCGGCTCGCCGATCGCTGTTCCAGCCGCTGCAAAGCAGCGATGATCGCAACTTGCGTGAGTGTCAGCTCGATGAGCTCCGAGCGATGCGCGTCGTCGAGCGTTCCGAGGATCCAGGCCACTGCCTCGCCCTCGACAAAGATGGGTTGAACTCGCCAGGACAAGCCGCCCTGGGTCATCGACAGCCCCGCGGTGGCGACGCCTTGCGCGACGACGGCGGCGGCCACTGCAGCGACTAGGCCATGCGCCCGGTCACTACCACTCCATGCCAACAGTGTGCCGTCTCTGTCGATGACGGCCACGTCCGTCTTCAGCGTCGTGGACGTGGTAGAAACGATCGCATTCAATCCGGTGCCTTGGAGCAGCAGCAGCATAAGTGTCTGCGTGAGGCTCGAGACGCTGCGCACGACGTCGAAGCGCTGGTTGAGCGCTTCATGCGCCTGCCCCAACTCCTCGACCATGCGGCGTTGCCCGGCGTAGAGTTCCGCGTTCTCTAGGGCGATCGATGTCAGATTCGCCAGCGCTGTCAGCCGGGTCGTGTCCTGTGGCGTGAATGTCGAGGGTCGACGACGCCAGACCTCCAGCACGCCGATGATGTCGTCTCGTCCGAGCAGAGGGGCCGCCAACGCCGAGCGAACGAGCTCGGCCTCGGCTAGGTGGAAGAAGTCGCGGCTGATGGCTTCGCTGGTGACATAGTCCTCGACCGAAGCTGGCTTGCGGTGTGCTAGGACGAGCCCGGCCAACCCCTGCCCGGGTCCCATCTGCAGGTTCGCCGTTTCCGGGGAGCGGTTACCGACGCAGCGGCGCATGACGATCCTGTCGTCCTGCCGCAGCAGAACGCCGCAGATGTCCGCCGACAGCAGCTGCTTGGCCTCCTGCGTGATTAGCAGCAGGATCTCGCTCAGATCGTGGCTCTTGAGAATGCGGGTGGCGACCCGTTGCAGCGCCTGCACTTCGTCGAGGTTCTGGACGGCGATCCGCTGACGCTCACAGGTCTGTACAGCAAGCGCAAAGAACCTGCAGAACACGTCCAGAGAGTCGGAGGCTTCGATCGTGACGGGATCACCCTCGATCAGCAGAGCGAGCGCTCCGGGCGCAACCGGGACAAACACGCCCCTCCCCACCCGCAGCGGTGCTTCGTGCGTCTCGAGTCCTCCGGGAAGATCCAGACCCGGTGTGTCGCTAACAAGTTCCAGCGTTGACGGGGCATGCCAGGCGCCGCCAGTGCGCAGAATGACGCGCCCGCGGGCGGCGGGGAGCAGTTCGGCGACAGCCCGTTCGGCCTCCGCGAGCAGGAGGTCGTACTGCCCACGGGCCGCGGCAGTCGCGATCGGCTCGAGAACGCCCGCCAGTGCGCCTGCCATCAGCGTTCGCTTGGAGGTGAATCGATTTCCCATGCCCCCGAGTCTGCACCGCTATGCGCGCGCCAGATCATGGGGTCATCACTGCCTTCAGGCGCTGCTGCTTGGCGAGCAGTTCGTACAGCCCCGGCGCGTCGGCCAGTCGGCCACGTGTGTCCACCACCACGGTGGGATCGAAGGCTCCGCTGGTGATCAGCCGCAACAGCTTGCGACGCAGGCGAATGCTGTCGCCGATCGCGAAGCTGAGGGTCATCTCGTCCTTGAACGCGCGGCCGACTGGAAAGGCCCAGCTTTCTGCTACGTGCGCGCCCACGGAGACGACGCGTCCGCGCGCGCGCGCCAGCGACATTGCGAAGTCGAGCGGGCCATTGCCGCCGACCGCCTCGACGACGACCTCGGCACCGTCGCCATCCGTCAGTTTCCGCACCAGCACCGCGGCGTCGTCCGGATGCACGGCGATGGATCCCTGGGCAGTCGCGAACGCCCTGCGCGTTTCGTTGGGTTCGACCAGCACGACAATCCCCGCACCGGCCACCTGCGCCGACAATGCGGCGAGCTGGCCGACCGCGCCGCCGCCGATAACTACGACGAAGTCCCCCGCTTGGGTGCTAGCGCGCTCGATCGCGACCCAGCCGGTGGCGAGGTTGTCACCCATCAGCAAGGCTGCTTCCGGTGCACACTGTTCCGGCAACTGGCCCAGGGTCTGGTCGGCAAACGGCACCCGGACGTACTCCGCCTGCGCTCCGGAGATGCTGGGGCCGAATGCGGTGCCGGTGCCGAAGAAGGCCCGCTCAGTGCACTGCCAGTGTTCGGCTCGATCGCACCAGCGGCACTGGCCGCAGGCAGTGAAATCGGAAGACATCACCTTGTCGCCCAAGCGAATTCGGTGAACTGCACGACCTACTTCCACGACCTCGCCAACGAATTCGTGTCCAATCACCGCACCCGGCGTGATGCCCGCGAAGTCGCCCTTCACTACATGCAAGTCCGTGCCGCAGATGCCGGCGTGCGTGACCTTCACGATAGCATCAGTCGCCTCGGCAATGTGCGGTTCTGGGACGTCGCTGACTTCGACGTGCCCGGGGCTCTTGTAGACGACGGCTCGCATGAGAATTGTGGTCGACGCGGTTTCCGCACTGGCCCCGACGTTTCGAGAACGCCAGGACTGATTGTGGCCCAGGGGCCTCAGAATGCTTTCAGCAAGCGCAAATTGATGCGGTCCGACTCCTTCAGACCGTTGCGCATGGACAAGTCACGTCCATAGAGAGCTGCGAAGTGCCAGCCGGGCGCGAAGCCCCACCCGAAGCCGACATGCCATCAGCAGCAGCATCGCCAACAGCGTCGGTGCTCTGATAAGGCCACCGAACTTGCGCTCGTGTGCTTCTTTGCAGCGACCCATCGGATCGTTTGTCATGCTGTCTCCTTTCGGCCGCACGAATGCGGGGCCGAAATCAGCAAGGGACCGGGAGCTCGGCGATCCGCGCGGCGATCCGCGCGGCGGCATCCTGCAACGCCTGCTGTTCTGCCGGCCGCAGCGCCAGCGGAACGATCTCCTTGAGACCGCGACGGTGCAGCCGCACGGGCAGCCCGACACGCGTGTCCACCGCCCCATAGGCGCCGCGCGAGCGCACGCACGCGGCGATGACCTCGCCGCTGTCGCGCACCATCGCGCGCACCATCGTCACGGCCGATTCGGCGGGCGAGAAGTACGCACTGCCTTTTTGCAGCAGCTTGACTACCTCGCCACCCGACTCCCGTGCCCGCTCGACCAGGGCCTCGAGCGTCTCGGCGTCGAACATCGACTCGATCGGTCGGTCGCCGACGAAGGCCTGGCTGAGCGGGATCACCATCTCGGGACCGTGACTGCCCAGCGCGACTGCACGGACCTCCTGCGGTCGCGCCTTGCCCGTCAGGCCGACGAGCGCGCAGAAACGCGCCGAGTCCAGCACACCCGCCATGCCGAGCACGCGCTCTTCCGGGAAGCCGGTCTGCTGCGCGGCCAGGTGCGTCATTTCCTCGAGCGGATTGCTCACGATCACGAGCGTCGAGTTCGGCGCATGCGTGCGGATGCCGCGGCACACCGACGTCATGATCTCGGCATTCACCGCCGTCAGGTCGGTCCGACTCATGCCCGGCTGGCGCGGCTTGCCGGCGGTGATGACGATGTACTCGGCACCGGCCAGTGCCACGAGGTCATCGCTGCCCGACAGCCGCGTGGAGAAGCCGTACAGGCCGGCGCCATGCCACATGTCCAGCGCGAGCCCAGCGGCCAGGCCCGGCACCACGTCGACGAGCGCCACCTCCGAGAAGAGATCGCTTTCGGCCAAGCGCAGGGCCGTCATGGCGCCCACGTGGCCGGCCCCGACCACGCCCGCCTTGGGCCGCCGGTCGACCGCTCGGGAAGGTTGTGCACTCGGCCCCAACGCATTGCGGCGATACAGGGCACCCGACGGCGGCAGCACCAGCGGCCGAGAACCCCTGGCGGCGGGCGGCGCAACCGGAGTCGCCGGGCGTGCGGCGGACACGGGCGCAGGGGCCGGCGCGGCAACCGGGGACTTCACGACTGGAGCCGAAGTCCGCGTCGGCAAGGCAGACGGCGTCGATGCGCCAGATGACGAACCTGCGGCTTCGACGACGATGCCGAGTTCCCGGGCCCGATCGCGTGCCAGCGGCGTTAGGCGATCGCCTGCGGCGAGGATCAGCTTGCCACCTGCGGCTTCGACGTCGGCGGCAGTCAGCATGCGAGCCATCACTTGCCCTCCAGCTGCTCGATGCAAGCGATGGCCGCGGCAGCGGCTGCCTGCACGTCGCTTTCGGTGCCCGAGATGAACAACCGCCCGAACCGGCCGAGCGCACGCACTTCGACAATCGTGATGTCGGCTGCCTTCTCGGCTTCGTTGGCGGCCAGCGAGACATAGGCGGCCGGCGACACCTCGAGCACGTACAGGCTTTGTCCGGGAATGAGCAGGTTGCCCTTGCGCCACTTGTTGATGAGCTGCGCCTGATACGGGTTGACGTTCGTCACGAACATCGACGAGGCGACCTTCGGTTTGACCCGGTCCGCCTCGGTGAGCTTCAGGTGCTCGAGCACCGCTTGACCGGCGGCCTGCACCTCGGCCTGCGTTCGCGAGTGGATCTCCAGCAGACCGAACTCCCGCTCGACGACCTGCAGAGCCGGCCTCACGTCAGCCGCCTTCAGAGCGATATCGGCGCAGCGGAAGATCTCGTTGCCCGGAGCCACCTCGATGTAGAGCTCGGACATGCCGGCCACGGGGACGTCGCCCTGGCAGGTGGCGGCGACGTGCGCCGCCGCTTGCGGCTGCATGCGGTCGACGAAGGCGTAGGTGCGCAGTTGAAAGTTATCCATGGCTCAGCTCAGTGCAATTCCAAATGGAGTGATCAACTCGGCGTGTGCATAGCCCTGGACCTTCCAGCCGAGATAGCGCGCGATGACGGCATCGGCGCCAGGGATCTGCAGGGCGCCGCCCGCCAAGTAGACTGTGCCGGGGTCCCGTCCAGCGCATTGGCGCCGGACGGACTCGGCTACGCGCTCAATGCCCGGACGCAGCAGTTGCATGACCTCTGCCCCGTGCTCGCGCTTGTGGACCTCGGCGGCCTCGACGGGAAGCTTCAGTGCGCCGGCGAGGATCAGATCGAGGTGATGGCCGCCACCTGCGAAGTCGCTCAGGGTGGCGAGTTCGCCGCCACGGAAGACGCCGACGCCGGTCGAGCCGCCACCCACGTCCACGACCGCACCATCTTTGACTTGCAGGATGGCGTTCGCCGCAGTGACCTCGTCGACGAGGCTGCGACAGTCGATCCCCGCCTGCTGCAGCACGAAGGCACAGGCACGGCAGTCACTCACCGGCACTGCCGGCGGATGCGCGGTTGCCGCTGCTTCGATCTCCATCCCGAGTGCCGCTTCACTGCTGGCCTTCAGCTGCCGTACCGCCTGCACTGCGCCATGAAAGTCGACCACGACTCCGTCGCGGACGACCTGGGCGCTGATGAAATCCCAGTACACAGGCTCACCCTGCGCGTCCACGGCAGCGATCACGACGGTCGCCGTGCCGAGGTCCACCCCGAAGCGCAGCGGCACCTGCGGCGTCGACGGTTTGCGCAGACGCGCAGCGGCGCCGTCCAGGAAGCGCTGCACACGCGCCAAGCCAGTGTCGGTCTCGGTTCGCATGAGCATCTACAGCCCCATCGTCGGCAGGTAGATGTCGCGCCAGGGGCGGTTCTGGTGGGCGACGCGCTTGATGTTGATGAGGTGCATCGGCGTCACGTTGTCCGACACGATCGAGCCGCTCCAGGTGCCAGTACCCAGCATGAACGACGGGTCGGTGCCGGCGCTGAACCCCATGCCACCGAGCAGGCTCGGCGTGTTGACGACGATGCGCGAGGCCGGCAGGTCCGACATGCGCGCCACCATCTCCGCGTCCTGGCCGTGCAGACCGAGCGTGTGGCCCTCACCGCCGAAGGCCAGCACCTCGCGGCAGCGCTGATGTGCGGCGCCAAGATCGCGTGTCCGATAGAACGACAGCACGGGTCCGAGGATCTCGGCTGACAGCGGTGTCTGCGGACCCACGTCGTCCAGCGCGGCGCCGAGCACCTTCGTCCCGGGTGGCACGGTCATGCCGATGCGCCGGGCCAGCTCGGTCGCGGTTTGACCCACAGCCTCCGGATTGAGCGCCCCGCGCCCGATAAACAGCAGCTCGGTTAGCCGGCGCTGCTGCTCGGCGTCGAGGAACACGGTGCCGTGCTGCTCGAAGGCCTTGATGGCGGCGTCGGCGATCGGCTCATCGAGCACGACCGACTGCTCCGCAACGCAGGCAGTCCCGTTGTCGAACGACTTCGACGTGATGACCATCAGCGCCGCTTCCGACACGTCCGCCACCGAACGATGGATGTAGACCGGGACGTTGCCGGCGCCGACGGCCAGCGTCGGCTTGCCCGAGGAGTAGGCAGCCCGGACCATCGCAGCCCCGCCGGTCGCCATCACGAGCGCGGTGTCGCGGTGCGCCATCAGCTCGCGCGTAGCGGGCAGCTGGCCGCCAGACAGGCACTGCAGCAGGCCGATCGGCGCGCCGGCGCGCTCGGCCGCCTCGGCCATGATCTCCACGGTCCGAACGCAACACTTCGCCGCCCGCGGATGCGGCGCGCAGACGATCGCGTTGCCCGACTTGACCGCCGCCAGGCACTTGAAGATCGTCGTCGAGGTGGGGTTTGTCACCGGGATGATCGCGGCGATCACGCCCATCGGCGCGCCGATCGCCGTAACGCGTGCCACCTCGTCGGTCCACAGCACGCCCAGGGTGCGCATCTTCTTCATCGCATGAGCGCAGAACTTGGCGTTGTAGAGGTTCTTGAGGATCTTGTGCTCGTACACCCCGTAGCCGGTCTCGTCGACTGCCAAGCGCGCCAGTTCCGCCGCGGCCACCTCGGCAGCATGGCCCATGGCATCGACGATTCGGTCGGCCTGCTCCTGGGTGACACCCTGGAAGGCCTCGAAGGCTTGGCGGGCGAGCTGCGCCTTGGTGCGCGCCTCGCCGATCGCCACGAGTTCTGGATCTAGGAAGTTGAAGTCGGTCACATCGTCACCTGCTGCTCGTCGGCCGCTGCAACCCGCGAAGCCGGGCGACGTCTTCGCGGATCAGGCCGCGGACGATCGCCTTGAACTTGTGGTCGTGGCAGTGCCGTATCGCCCACAGGGTGCGCAGGCAGTCGCGCGCCCTTTCGCGAACGCTTGTCGCCATTGCCAAAGCGCGTCAGCGCGGCTTGGGCAGGATGCCTTCAACGTCTTCGTGCGGGCGCGGGATCACGTGCACCGAGACAATCTCGCCGATCTTCCCGGCAGCGGCCGCGCCGGCATCGGTCGCGGCCTTCACCGCGCCGACGTCGCCGCGCACCATCACGGTGACAAGGCCGCCACCGATCTGCTCGCGCCCGACCAGCCGCACGTTGGCCGCCTTGACCATCGCGTCGGCGGCCTCGATCGCGCCGACCAGGCCCTTGGTCTCGATCAGCCCGAGCGCGCCGCGCGGGCCCTCGTTGACCGCGCCGGTCGTGATGGGGTTCGTTGCCATTTCAGCATCTCCTTCGGGGGTTGAAAGTGCGCCAGCGGCCTAGCGCTTCTGGAAAGTGGTTTCGCCGTCGAACTGAACCGAGTCGACGATTGCGATGATGGCGGCGTCGGTGGGAGCGTTGTGTCCGTCCGAATCGACGCGCGCGGCGCTGCCCAGCGTCACGAGCACGATCTCCCCAACGCCGGCGCCGGCCAGGTCGATCGCGACGTAGGTGGAAGACGGTTCGACGCCGTCGTCCAGCGGTGCCGAGGCCCGCACCGGCTCGAGCAACAGAAGCTTGTGCGATGCCAGCCCGGCGGCCTTGATCGATGCGACAACGTTGCCGCGAACGCGAGCCAGCTGCATCGTGCCTGTCTCCGTATCTGTTCTGGGAATGGACTGAACGGTAGAGGGCGCGCAGTGCGGCGTCATTGGCCAGCGTGGAAGGTCAAAGGGGGGCTCCGTTGTCCATGCCGCCCCTGGTGGTCACCGTTCGCCGCCCCTAGAGTTGCCCCAAGAGTTCGCCAGAACGAGCCTGCGTGCGCAAGGACCAAACGGAGACAAGACGTGATCAAGGATCAGGACGCGGAATTCCACGTCACCGACTCGGACCCGACCTGGGCTGAGACGAACTTCTTCGGCTTCTTCAACGCCGAGCACAAGCTGAACGTGGGCGTGTATGCGCTCTTCCGGCCGAACCTTGGCGTCGTCAGCTCAACGATCTGTATGAATTCGGGCCGCGCCGTCACGCCCTGGGAAGCGGACTTCTGCGATCTGCGCTCCGCGATGCCGATCCCGACGCCGCGCTCGCTGCTGGACTACAAGCTGCTCAACACGCTGCACGTGCGCTGCCTGGAACCGAACCGCGTCTGGCACATCGGCTATGACGACCAGCAGGGCACGCGCATCGATGTGCGCTACGAAGCGCTGATGCCGGCGTTCGACATCCATGACCCAGAGATAGACCCGATGTGCGGCTCCGAGGGTGAGGCAGGCAAGTTCGCCTGGGGTACCGCGTACAACGGCCACTTCGACCAGACCGGCCACTTCAAGGGCAGCGTGGCGATCCGCGGACGCGAGGTGCCGATCGACTGCGTCTCAACGATGGACCACAGCTGGGGGGCCCGTCCCGAGCGTGGCAAGCCCAACATGAGCTGGTTGCACGCGCACTTTTCGAAGGACCTGGCCGTGCACGGCATCTTCGGGTTCGACCAGACGCGCAATGGCGTCGAGCTCTGGCTCGCCCATGGCTACGTGATGGAGCGCGGCCGCATCGTCGGGCTGAAGGCCGGCACGGGACAGGTCGAGCGCCCGCAGGAACGCTACCCCGAGCAGTTGCAGCTGCAGGTGACGGACGCCAAGGACCGCGTCTGGAAGCTGCGCGGCCGTGCGCTGACCACGTTCCCTTGGCAGTGCTGGCCCAACATGATCTCTTTCAACTCCTTGTGCGCGTGGGAGATGAACGGCTTGAAGGGTCACGGCGAGGTCCAGGACTTCTTTGAACTGCCGCAACTGAACGCGCTGAACAGCGTCGAGTCCACGCGCCGCCCGTCACGTCCCCTCTGACGTCCCACGAACCGAAAGGAGCCGAGGTACGCCGTGACCCGCGCGATCCTGTTCGACCTCGATGGCACGCTCGTCGACACGCGAGCCGCGTCATGGCAGTTGTTCTCTGAGACGAATCTCGCGTTCGCACTCGGAATCGACTCGCGCGAGGCCTTCTTCCGGGCCTTCGAAGGCAACTTCTTCGAGTCCCTGGCCAAGCTCTGCCCCGATCCGCAGCGCGCCGCGGCTGTCAAGGCACACTTCATGGAGCTGCTGCGCACGCGCTACCACCCTGCACTGATCCCGGGCATGGTCGACGTGGTGCGCGCGCTGGCGCCTCACAGCACGCTGGCCGTCATCTCGACGAACGGCATCGAGGCGATCCGTCGCATTCTGGTCGGTGCCGATCTGGCCAACTGCTTCTCGCACGTCTTCTCAGGTGACGTTGAGCCGCGCAAGTCGGTTTCGATCCGCCGTTTTCTCGGGGATCACCGCTATGCAGTGCACCGCGCCTGCTCGCCGGCCTATCACGATGGCGAAGCCAGCCACGCGTCGCTGCAGGCGCAGGATGTCGTGTTGGTTACCGACACCGTCGGAGACGTCCGGGAGGCCCGCGAAGCCGGCATCCGCGCGATCGGCGTGACCTGGGGCATGCACAGCGAACGCCAATTGCTCGATGCCGGCGCCGAACGCGTGGCGCTGTGGCCGCAGGAACTGGTCGCCTGGCTGCGCGACGCCGATGCGCCTGCGACGAGTTGCGGCTGCTCGAGCGGGTCGGCAGACAGCTGTGCATTGCCGCCAGCACCAGCGCCTGCTGTCCGCGCTGCAGCCGCGCCACCAACGGGCGACCCAGTGAGAGAGGTGGCGCGCCATCGCCGCGAACGCCAGCTTCACACCCGGTTGCAGGCCGCTGCCGCGACAGCTCGTGCGGCACCCGGCGCCAGCATGGCCTCGGCAGTGTCCGGCCCGAGCGCACGCACCGAGCTGATGTCCTCGCTGCAACGAATCCTGAGAGAAGGAGACCACTGAGCGGCACACAACAGATCGCCTAGACGTCGAGGGCTCACCCAGCGAACACCCTCCCTACCTCAAGACCAGGGAGACACCGTGAAGTCATTGTGGAAGGCTTCAACAGCTTCGAGACTTCGACGAGGCCGTACGATCTTCCTCGCCTCGGCGCTGAGCATGGGTGTAGCGGCCCAGTCACGCTGTCGAAAACCCCCGAGCTGCACGTCGGGAGCCTCTCGCGCGAGTTCCAGATCCTGCGCCCGACGACGAGAGACGGCGATTCGCACTTTGAAATGATGAGCAAGGCGGCGCTGGACGGCAAGCGAGGGCAGCCGAGCTGGGGCAGGTTGTGCTGGTGGACTAACAACAACGATCGGAGACAACACATGGATTATCAGAAACAGAAACGCGACCGGCCCGCCGACGACGGGCTGCGCTTGCAGGGCCCGACCTACATCGGCCACTTCAATGACTTGCCGCCCGTTCTGGACGGAATCCTCGGCGACGGCATGATGAGAGCGCGCACGAAGGGCAAGACCCGCATGAAGGTCAGCAGGGCGAATGTGCTGTGCGACCAGCTCACAATCCCCGAGCTGAACGACCTCAATGACCAGCTTGCCTGGAACACCTACGACGTGGCCGTGATGCGCGCCAACGAGAGTGGCACCGGAATGAGCCCGCGCCAGGAGAGCACGACATGAAGGCGCAGTGCTCCGCCGCGCCGGTTCCGACCGTCGACGCTCCCAGTCTTGTCCACCTGATCCAGGAGATCGACGGCATGGACACGGCGAAGTTCGGTGGCAAGGCCGCTGGGCTGGCACGCATGGCCGCCGCTGGCATTCCCGTTCCGCCAGCCTTCGTCATTGGCACGGATGCCTACCGCGCCTTCCGCGATTCCGGCGATCTGCCGGAGGACCTGATGTCCCAGGTCGATCGTGCAATGGGCGTGCTCGAAAGTCACACCAGCCGCTCATTCGGCGGTCTGAGTGCGTTGCCGCTGCTCGTATCCGTGCGGTCAGGGTCGCAGGTCAGCATGCCCGGCATGATGGACACGGTCCTGAACCTAGGCATCACCTGTCGTGGCGCGCAGCGCCTGGTGCAGGAGACCGGCAACGCCGCCTTTGCCGTCGACACCTGGGTGCGCTTCTGGCGCATGTTCGCCGAGATCGTGCTGAACCTGGAGGCCGAGGTGATCGAGCACGCGGTCGCATCGCTGTTGGACCAGACGCGCCGTGAGCCCTCCGAGGAGAACTTCCTCCGGCTGGAGACCGCCGTTCTCGGTGCAATCGTTGCGCAAGGCGTCAACGACGTCAGCGCCGATCCGACCTGGCAACTGCGTCGGGCGATCGCCGCGGTGTTCGAGTCCTGGGACAGCCGGCGCGCGCGCGCCTATCGCGCGCACCACAAGATCTCTGACAAACTGGGGACCGCAGTGACCATACAGGCGATGGTCTTCGGCAACCTGGACGGCCGCTCGGGCTCCGGAGTCGCCTTCACCCGCAACCCGAACACCGGCGAGCGCGAGTTGTACGGCGAGTTTCTCGCCGGCCGCCAGGGCGAGGATCTGGTGTCCGGCTCTGCCACGCCATCGCCGCTCGGGGCACCCGGCGGGCTGTCCGAGGCCCATCACCGCGAATTGGCCGACCACGGGCATCGCCTTGAGGAGATGTACGGCGACGCAGTGGACATCGAGTTCACCGTCGAAGGCGACCAACTCTATTTCCTGCAGGTCCGCCCTGCCAAGCGGACAGCGGCAGCGGCCGTCCGGATTGCCACCGAGCTGGTCGACGAAGGCATGCTGGGCCGTGCCGCCGCGCTGAAGCGGGTCAGCGTCGAGCAGCTCAAGAGGCTGCTGCGACCCGCTTTCGAACCCGCTGTGCTGGTTCGAACCCGTCCGCTGCTCGAAGGGATCGGGGCCAGCCCCGGACACGCCTACGGCATTGCCGTGCTGGACGCGGACCGTGCGGCCACAGTGGCGGCCTCGGGCGAGCGAGTGATCCTGGTGCGCCCCACAACCAGTCCGCAAGACATCCGCGGGATGTTGGCCTCGCGGGCCATCGTCACGGCCAAGGGCGGCGCGCTCAGTCACGCCGCGGTGGTCTCCCGTGCGCTCGACGTTCCGTGTGTGGTCGGCTGTGAGGCCATGGAGGTCGACCTCGCTGCGCGCAGCTTCACCGTCGGCGATGAGCGCCTGGAGGAAGGTGCTCCGCTTTCCGTGGACGGTGCGACGGGCAAGGTGTACAGCGGCCTGCTTCCGCTGGAGCCGGCTTCGCAGGCGACCGAACAGATCGACCGCTTGCTCGTCTGGGCAGACGATCGCACCCAAGCGTCGTTCTGGGCAGGCAGTGTCGGCGCCGCGGATGCGCAGACCGCACTGCGACAGTCACCTCGCGGCTTCGGCGTCGTGGCGCTGACGGAGCTGATGATCGCCGACGAGACGCTGGGCGACTTCATCGATGCGGTCAACGACCTCGGGCAGCAACCCGACCGGAAGTCGACGCAGGATCGGCTCGCCTGTCTTGCCTACCAGGCTTGCCAGCGGCTGATGCTCGAGTCGGCCGGCACGCCGATCGACCTGCGGCTGCCCAACCTGGGTTCACCCCGCGCGCAGCGCATGATCGGAAGTTGGGCATCGCTTGCACCGCGGCTGTTTCTGCCGCTGGGCCTGAAGGGCCTGTACGTGGCGCTGCTTCGCGGCATTGCGGATGCCGCGCGCGAGACCGGTCATGCGCAGACCACGCCGCTGGTGCCCGGCATCACGGCCGCATCCGAACTGCACGCCTTCAGGCGCGCCGCAGCGGGCCTCGGACTGAACCAGGTCGGCGTGGTCCTGCAGAGCCCCGCCGGCATTGCGGAGGCGCACGGCATCGCCGAAGGCGCCAGTGCGGTCTGGGTCGACCTGCGCGAGATCATCAGGACGTACTACGGCTATCCGAGCGCGCTGTCCTTCGCCGACGACGTCTTCGAGTCTTATGTCGCTGACGGGTACTTGGCGCACAACCCGCGGACGGCCTTGGGCAGCAAGGTCGCCGAGATGTTCGCGGGCGTCGCGGCGGTGGCGGCGCAACGGCCGGAGGTGCGCATCGGCGTCGAATGCGGCGATGGCTCCGCGCTCAGCTTGGTCGAGGATCTGTACCGCAGCGGCATTCGCTTGTTTTCGCTGCCCACCACGGCGCTGCCCTCGGCACGTCTGGCGCTCGGGCAACTGGCGGTCAAGGAGTCATCGACATGAGTGACCTCAGTCAACTGAGAGGCAGCGCCCTCGGCTTTGTCGAGACGCAGGGGAAGACGGCGGCGACACTGGCCGCCGACGCGATGGTCAAGGCAGCGAACGTCCGGCTGCTGACGATGCAACAGCCCGGGGGCGGCATCATCACAATCATCGTGCGCGGAGACGTCGGTGCCGTGAAGGCCGCTGTCGACGCGGGCGAGGCGGCGGCCAAGGTGGTCGGCAAGGTGCGCTCGGCGCACGTCATTCCACGGCCGCACGACGACGTGGAAGACCTCCTCGAGCGTCCGCCCGTCCGCTGAGGCACGGCGTGCGCCGTGCGTCGGACTCGCCGCGCAAGCGGCGTTCAACTTCCGCGACCTCGGCGGGCAGCCGACAGCCGACGCGTGCGCGAAGGAGTGATCTTTCGGAGCGACGCACCGCACGCGCTGACGCCCTGTGCGTCGCGGTCCTGCGGGATCGCATGGGACTGCATGCCGAAATCGACCTGGGCCTCGCCGACAAGGTCGCCGAGGAAGGACGTTGCTTGCGGGGCGAGCATGTCATCCCGTTCGTGAGCACCACGCCGGGAGATGGCATCCGTCGACAGGCCGGCGCCCGATCAGTTGATGGACCATCTCCATGCACGCTGCTTGGCGTCGGACACGAGCCCGTCGAACGGAACGCCGAGTTCTCCGGGTTGCCGACGCAGTTCCACTATCGAGCGCACTTGGCTGCATGCCCCCGGTCGTCTATGCCGTCGAAGAAGCTCCGATCCGGCGCTTGCTCGCAACGTTGGAGAACGAACGACTTCGGCGGCGCCCGGGGTTGGGCCGCCCGCTGCGGGATCGGCTCCTTGCGCCGTCGCTGCGCTGGAACGGCAACGTCTGGATCCGCGCCGACTGCCGCGCCTTCCGCTGTACACCTGTGCGCACCACGCTGAATGCCGCGATGCCCGACTCCGTCGATGCGCTCCTCACTCGCTCTGCTGCCCGCCGAACCGACAGGCCGGCACTCATTGTCGATGTGCATCGGTGGGGCTTTGCGGAGCTGAAGCTGTGCTGTATCATCGTCGCTGTTGGTGCTCGTCGAGGCGCTCTGCCAAGACAGTTCAACGGGAATCAGGGAGGTCGAGGTCGGACGGACCGACACCTAACCTGAGCTGCCCCCGCAACGGTAAGCGGACGGCAAGGCCAGATCGGCCTGCCGGTTCGTGACAACAGGCCACTGGGATGCATCGCCGGTCAAAGGATGGGGCGATGACGACTGGGAAGGCGTCACGGATAGTCTCCGTCAGCCCGGATACCGGCCAACGAAGTGGCGAACGGTTCTTGCGGTTCGCTGTAAGGCGCATGGCTGCGGGGAAGCGGCCGAGCGCGATTGGTCCGTGTCTTCGTCATGACTTCCTCGTCCTTCGGCTGCGCGCAGCGTGTCGCTGCCGCTCTCGTTCCCTTTGCCCTTTCCCCCGTTGCCATGGCTCAGTCGGCGCCGCCGACTGCGCTCGAACGGGTGGTCGTCACCGCCAACCGAACGCCGCAGCCGCTGGCCACGGTGCTCGCCGATCTCACCGTCATCGACCGCGACGAGATCGAGCGTACCGGCGTGGCCGGCGTGGCTGATCTGCTGGCCCGCCATCCCGGCATCGAGATCACGCGTAACGGCGGTCTTGGCAACTCGACAAGCGTGTTCATCCGCGGCGGCGAAACGCGCCACACGGCCGTCTACGTCGACGGCGTCCGCTTGGACTCGCAATCCACCGGTGGCGCCGTGTGGGAGCAGATCCCGCTCGACCAGATCGAACGCATCGAGATCCTGCGCGGACCAGCCGCGGCCATCTATGGCTCGGACGCCATCGCGGGCGTGGTCCAACTCTTCACGAAGCGCGGCCAGGGGCCTGCCCGCCCGACGGCCTCGCTGACCGTCGGCTCGTACAACACGGTGCAGGGCCAGGTCGGCGTCAGCGGCTCGGCCAACGCACTGAACTACGCACTGTCGGGAGTCCGGGGCCGCAGCGACGGCTTCGACGCCACAAAGCCCGGCGCCTTCGGGCACAACCCCGACAAGGACGGCTGGAAGCGCAGTTCGGTGCAGGGTCGCGTCGGCTACCAGATCAACGCCGAGCATCGCGTGGATGCCTCCCTGCTCGCCAGTAACCTGAAGTCAAGCTACGACGGCTCGGCCACAACCAATGACGAGAACCACCACACGCTGCGCACCGGCAACGTGGTCTGGCAGGGCCGCTGGAACGCCGATTCGACGACCCGTCTGCAGGTCGGTCAGACCCGCAGCACCTACGAAACCCAGCCGAGCTTCTACCGGACCGAGACGACGCTGAACGACTACACCCTGCTGCACGAGCAGAAGGTCGGCGGCAACGTGTTCACCGGCACGCTGGAACGGCGCGAGGACAAGCTCTTCAACCCCGAAACCGCGTTCAGCGCGGCCTTCGGCGGCAAGCGTCATCAGGACGCCATCGGCCTGGGCTGGCGCGGCGATTTCGGCGACCATGGCCTGCAGGCGCATGTGCGCCGCGACGACGACAGCGAGTTCGGCGGCAAGAGCACCGGCAGCCTGGCTTGGGGCTGGAAGTTCCTGCCCGAGTGGCGCGTGACGGCTGCGGCCGCCACGTCCTTCCGCGTGCCGACCCTGTACCAGCGCTTCAGCGAGTACGGCGTGGCCAGCCTCGTGCCCGAGTCCGGTCGCAATGTCGAACTGGGCTTGCGTTGGGCTGCCGCGGGCGGCGAAGCGAGCCTGACGGCGTGGCGCAACAAGGTCATCAATCTGATCGAGTTTGGTCCGCCTGGCCCGTGCCTGAACGCCTTCGGCTGCTACCAGAACGTCGGCCGCGCCGAACTGGAAGGTGTCACGCTCGCCGGTCGTACCGACTTGGACGGCGTCACGCTGCGCGCCTCGCTGGGCTGGCACGACCCACGCAACGTTGACACCGACAAGGTGCTGCGGCGCCGCGCCAAGCGGCTGGCGACCTTCGGTGCCGAGACGGTGCTGGCAGGCTGGACGGTGGGCACCGAAGTGCAGGCTGCGGGACTGCGATACGAGAACGCGGCCAATACCCAGGTGCTCGGTGGCTTCGGCCTCGTGAATCTCTACGTCAGCACGCAGCTGAACCCGGGGATGTCGCTCGAGGCGCGCATCGACAACCTCGGCGACAAGTCCTACGAGTTGGCGCGCAACTACGCGACCGCCCGCCGCAACGGCCAGGTCTTGCTGCGCTGGTCGCTCTGAGTCATCGCGATCCGACCCCCGCCTGACAGTCACTCGAGTTGTCGACATGGCCGCCGCCCTGCTGATCGCCGCCCCGGCCTCTGGCCAGGGCAAGACCACGGTGTCGGCGGCACTGGCGCGGCTGCACGAACGGCAGGGCCGGCGCGTGCGCTGCTTCAAGTGCGGTCCCGACTTCCTCGATCCGATGTGGCTGGAAGCGGCGAGCGGCTGCCCGGTCGACGCCCTGGACCTGTGGATCAACGGCCCCGACGACTGCGCGCAGCGCCTGGCCGCTGCCGCCAGCAAGGCCGACCTCATCATCGTCGAAGGCGTCATGGGCCTCTTCGATGGCGAGCCCAGCGCCGCGGACCTGGCGCAGCGCTTCGGCATCCCGGTGGCGGCGGTGATCGACGCCGGTGCGATGGCCGGTACCTTCGCCGCCGTGGCGCATGGTCTGCGCCACTGGCAGCCTGCCCTGCCGTGGGCGGGGGTCTTCGCCAACCGGGTTGGCAGCCCCCGGCACGCCGACATGTTGCGCGAAGCGCTGGACCCTTCGCGGCCCGATGACGGCGGCCCGTGGCTGGGCCACCTGGCGCGCAGTGACACCATCGCCCTGCCCGAGCGCCACCTGGGTCTGACGATGCCCGCCGAAGCAGCGGACACGCTGGCCAGGCTCGATGCCGCCGCGAATGCCGTTGCGGGCCAGCCCCTGGGGCGCGACCTCGCCGCCTGGCCTCGGTGGCAGCCACCGCAGGCTCCGCAGCCGGCGCCTCGCCAGCGGCCCCTGGCCGGGCGGCGCATCGCCGTGGCGCGCGACGCGGCTTTCGCGTTCGTTTATCCCGCCAACCTCGAGGTCCTGCGCGACCTCGGTGCGCGGCCGGTGTTGTTCTCCCCGTTGGCCGGCGACCCCTTGCCGCCCTGCGACGCGCTGTGGCTACCCGGCGGCTATCCCGAGTTGCACGCGGCGCGGCTGGCCGAACTCTCCGGGTTGCGCGCGCAGATTGCGGCGCATGTGCAGTCGGGCAAGCCGCTGTGGGCCGAGTGCGGTGGCCTGATGGTGCTGGCCGAGCACCTGGTCGACGCCGCGGGCCGACCACATGCCCTCTGGGGCCTGCTGCCGGGAACTGCCATGCTGGGGCGGCGCCTCGCGGCCTTGGGTCCGCATGAGATGCCGCTCGCGGGAGAGGCGATGCCACTGCGCGGGCACAGCTTCCACTGGTCCCGCCTCGAGACCACGCTCGAGCCTGCCTCCTTCACCACGCCGCAGCGCCGGTCCGCAGCCGCTGGCGGCGGCGAGGCGGTCTACGAGCTCGGCAGCCTGCGCGCGAGCTGGTTCCACCCGTGGTTCGCCTCGTCACCTGCCGCGGCCGCCCGCTTGTTCGACACGCCCTCGCCGTTCCGGCCATGACGCAGGCACGACATGAACTGATCCTGGGCGGCGCCAAGTGCGGCAAGTCGCGCACCGCGGAATGCCGTGCCGCCAGATGGCTGGGCGAAGGCGGCAACCGGCGCGCGGCGCTGGTGGCCACGGCGCTTCCCGGCAAAGTCACCGGCGATGCGGAGATGGACCGGCGCATCGCGCGGCATCGCGCGGACCGTGCGGCCCGCGTCCCGCAACTGCAGACCGTCGAAGCGGCGGATGCCCTCGGCGGCACCCTGCAGGGTCTGTCGGACCCGCAACTCCTCATCGTGGTCGACTGCTTGACGCTTTGGCTGACCCAGATCCTGATGCCGCTGCCCGGACGGGTCGCGTCAGCCGCGCTCTGGCACCAGGAGCGGGCGGCCTTGCTGTCGGCCCTGAGCGAGAGCGCCTCGCCCATCGTGCTGGTGTCCAACGAGATCGGCCTGGGGGTGCTGCCGACGTCGCGCGAGGCGCGCGAATTCATCGACACGCTGGGTCTGCTTCACCAGGCCGTGGCCGGGCTCTGCGGCCGCGTGACCTTGATGGTGGCCGGCTGTGAACTGAGCGTGAAGGACGAACCTTGATCCGCACTGAACCGCCCATTCGGTCCTCCACACGGTCCATCGGGAAGAGGCCGCAGCCACGCGCGGCGTCGCGCCTGCTGCGATGGCTGCTGGTGTGGCTCTACCTGACGCTGGCTCCGTCATGGGTAGCGGCGCAGCCGATCCAGATTCGAGACGACCGCGGCACCGAGCACCGCCTGAGCGCGCCGCCGCAGCGCATCGTGACCATGCTGCCGTCGCTCACCGAGACCGCCTGGGTGCTCGGCGCCGGGTCGCGACTGGTGGGCGTGGACCGGTACTCGAACTGGCCGGCCGAGGTCGCGAAGCTGCCGCACCTGGGCGGGTTGGACGATGCGCACATCGAGGCCATCGCGGCGCTCAAGCCCGATCTCATCCTGGCCTCCGCCTCGTCGCGCGCAATGGAGCGGCTCGAAGCGCTCGGCTTCTCCGTCGTGCGCCTGAAGTCGGAAAGCCATGCCGACGTGCACCGCACGCTCGACCTGATTGCGCGCCTGCTGGGCAACCCCGACGAAGGTTCCCGGGTGTGGGCACGCCTGGCCCGCGAGATCGATGCCGAAGCGAGCCGTGTGCCGGCCTCGCTGCGCGGGCAGCGCGTCTACTTCGAGATCGGCGGCGGCCCCTATGCCGCCGGCACTACCTCGTTCATCGGCGAGACCCTGGCGCGGTTGGGGCTGGCGAACATCGCGCCGCCGGACCTCGGTCCCTTCCCGAAGCTGAACCCCGAGTACATTGTGCGCGCCAAGCCCGACCTCATCATGGGCGTGCAACGCGAGCAGTCGGCCTTGATGGCGCGCCCCGGCTGGAATGCCCTGGCTGCCGTGCGTGAGCGGCGCTTGTGCGGCTTCGAGACGCCTCAGTACGAGATGCTGATTCGGCCCGGACCGCGGATGGGTGAAGCCGCCGGTCTGCTGGCGGACTGCCTGGCGCGGCTCGGGACGACGGCGACCCGATGAGCATGTCCTTTGTCTCAACGAACCGGCCGGCGTTCGACGCAGCGATGGGCGACGCAGAGGCACGCCGCCGGCTCGCGGCCGGGATCGCACTGGCCATCGTCGTGGGCCTCGCCTGCGGCCTGGCCACCGGCTCGACGGGCTTCGCGCCCAGGGACTTCTGGGCGGACCTCAACGGCAACGACGCCGCGCTCCTGCTCGGACAGATCCGCGCACCCCGGACGCTGGGTGCCGCGCTGGTGGGTGCGCTGCTGGGCCTGTCCGGCGCGATCGCGCAAGGCGTCTTCCGCAACCCGCTGGCCGACCCCTACCTTCTCGGCAGCGCGGCGGGCGCGGGGCTGGGGGTGGTGCTGGTGCTGGCGGCTGCCGCACTTGGCGGCGCCACCATCAGCCTAGCCACCGTGGCCTGGATCGAGCGCGTAGGGATTGTCACCGCCGCGTTCGTCGGCGCGCTGGCGGGGGTGTCGCTCACGTTGACGCTGGCAAGCGGCGCCGTCCACACCCTGCGGCTGCTGCTGGCCGGCGTGGTGATCGGCGTGCTGCTGGGAGGCGTCAGCGACCTCATCACGGTCGTCTCGCCGGACGCGCTGCGCGGCAAGCAGGCCTTCATGCTCGGCAGCACCGGCTTTCTCGGCTGGGACGCGCTGGCGCTGATGCTCGCCGGCCTGACGCTGCTGGTGGTGCTGGCACAGCGGCATGCCCGCGCGTTGGATGCGCTGACGCTCGGCGAGGACAGCGCCACCAGTCTCGGCCTGAACCTCGGGAAAGTGCGACTGGCCCTGGTGCTGATGCTCAGCCTCGGCACGGCGCTGGCGGTCTCGCAGGCCGGGCTGGTCGCCTTCGTCGGGCTGGTCGCCCCACATCTTGTGCGGCGCCGCGCACCGGGCACGCACGCCTGGCTGCTGGTGGCCAGCGCCGGCATGGGCGCCGCAATCCTGCTGTGGGCCGACGTCATTTCGCGCGCTCTGATCGCCCCGGAAGAACTGCCCGTCGGGGTGGTCACCGCCGTGCTGGGCGGCAGTTACCTTGTCTGGCTGCTCAAACAAAGGACGAGCGCATGAATCCGACCCTGCAGGCGCTGGGTGTGAACGTCCGACTGGGCCGCCGCGACGTGCTGCATGCCGTGAGTCTTGGGATCGGCGCCGGCTGGACCGCGCTCGTCGGCCCGAACGGTGCCGGCAAGTCGACGCTGTTGCGGGCCCTCGCAGGACTACAGCCCTTGGCGGCGGGGCAGGTCTTCCTGAACCCGGGCGCGGCGGGCCAGCCGCTCGACATGCACCGGACCGCGCCCGCCGAGCGCGCCCGCGTGCTGGCCTGGCTCGCGCAGCAGGGCGAGGTCACCGGCGAGCTGACTGTGCGCGAGACCGTCGAGCTCGGCGGCATCGCCCGTCTCGGTCTGCTGGGCACGCCGGTCGCGGCCGACCGCAAGGCTGTCGACCGTGCGATGACCTTGACCGAGAGCTTGCCGTGGCAGCACCGGCGGCTGCACGAACTCTCCGGCGGAGAACGCCAGCGTGTGCTGCTGGCGAGGGTATTGGCCACAGAGGCGCCGATGCTGCTGCTCGACGAGCCGACCACCCACCTCGATGCGCCACACCAAGTGGCCCTGGCCCGCCTGTTCAGGCGTCTGACACACGACCGCTCGGCGCCGCGCGCGGTGCTGAGCGTGCTGCACGACCTGCCCATCGCACTGCAGGCCGATCGCCTTCTGGTGCTGGATGCGGGCACGCTGCAGGCCGACGGCCCGCCGACTGATCCGGCCGTGCAGGCCGCGCTGGTGCGCGTCTTCGGCGGCGCCATCCGCATCGAGTCCGACTCCCAGGACCGCCCGCGTGTCGCTCTGGCCCTGGACGCCGCCTGAAGCCCCCTCGACCGCCTGCCCATGGACATCGTCTCACCACCCACTGCACCCCGCCCGAAGGCCGAAGGCGAACGCCGCGGCCTGATCCTCGTGCACACCGGCCACGGCAAGGGCAAGAGCACGGCCGCCTTCGGCCTGGCACTGCGGGCGCACGGCCGCGGCAAGCCAGTGAAGATCTACCAGTTCATGAAGGTGCCCTCGGCCCGCTTTGGCGAGCACCGCATGTTCGAGCAGCTCGGCATCCCGATCGAGGGTCTGGGCGACGGCTTCAGCTGGAAGAGCCGTGACCTCGAACACAGCGCCCAGCTCGCCCGCGACGGCTGGGCACGCGCCGAGGAGACCATCCGTGCCGGCGAGCACTTCCTCGTCGTGCTCGACGAGATCACCTACCCGCTGCGCTACGGCTGGCAGACGCTGGAGCCCGTGCTGGCCTGCCTGCGCGAGCGGCCGGCCCATGTGCATGTGGTGCTCACCGGCCGCGATGCGCCGCAGGAGCTGATCGATCTGGCCGACACCGTCACCGAGATGACGCTGGTCAAGCACCACCACCAGCAGGGCGTGCCGGCGCAGCGGGGCATTGAGGACTGATGGTCGCCGCCGCCGCGCTCGCCCTGGCCTGGTTGATCGACAGCCGCTTCGGCGAGCCTCGCTCGACCTGGCACCCGGTGGCCTGGTTCGGCCGCATCGCCGCGCCTCTGGGTCGTCGTGTGCACTCCTGGGCTGCACCTGCCGCCTTCGCGGCCGGTGCGGTGTTGTGGTGCAGCCTCGTCGCCGCTGTCGCAGGAGCGGCCTTCGCCGTGGAGCAGGCCGCCGGGGCAGCGCCGGCCTGGATCGCGATCCCGCTGCTCGCCGCGGCGCTGAAGCCGACATTCGCGTGGCGGATGCTGAACGACGAGGTGCACGCCGTCGAAGTGGCGCTCGGGCATGGGCTCGAACAAGGCCAAGCCCGCGTAGCCCGGCTGTGCAGCCGCGACGTCACCCAGCTCGACGCGGCTGCGGTGCGCGAGACGGCCATCGAAACGTTGGCCGAGAACTTCAACGATTCGCTGGTCGCGCCGCTGTTCTGGTTCCTGGTCGCCGGCCTGCCCGGTGCCTGGGCCTGGCGCGCCGCCAATACGCTCGACGCGATGTGGGGCTATCGCGGCCCCTGGGAATGGGCCGGCAAATGGGCGGCGCGGGCCGACGACGTGATGGGCTGTGTGCCCGCGCGCCTGGCGGCGTTGCTGCTGTGGCGGCCGAGCGTGGGCGTGGCTCGTCTCACGCGCGAGGCTCCGCTGACGCCGTCGCCCAACGGCGGCTGGCCGATGGCGGCGATGGCGTTTCGCATCGGGGTCCGGCTCGGCAAACCGGGCGCCTATGCCTTGAACGCGCAGGCCCCGGCGCCGGATGCCGCAGCACTGACGAATGCCTTGACGGTCGGCGAGGGGGCGGCACGCGGGGCGATCGCGGCTGCGCTGCTGCTGGTCGTGCTCAAGGTGAACTTGTGGTGAGCCCCGGTACGGCCGCCCGCGTCCACGGCGGTGCCGACTCACACGGTGCCGCGCGCTGGGACTTCTCCACCTGCGCCAACGCGGCGGGACCGTGCCCGGCCGCGCTCGCAGCCGTGCAGGCAGCCGACGCGACGCGCTATCCCGACCCGGCCGCCACGGCAGTCCGGCAGGCGCTGGGGGCACTGCACGACGTCGAACCTTCGCGGATCCTGCCCGCCGCCAGTGCGAGCGAATTCATCCAGCGTGTCACCGCGGTCACCGCTCGGCTTTGGCCCGGTACCGTGCGGGTTCCACGGTTCGCCTACGGCGACTACTCAGCGGCCGCCGCGGCCTGCGGGCGCGTCTGTGTCCCGGAGGATGCAGCGCGCCCGGAGGCGCCGACGCGCTGTACGCTGCGTTGGCATGCCGATCCGACGAGTCCGCTGGGCCAGGACGGCGCTGTCGCCCGTGACGATGCCCCCTGCTGCCCCGCCGTGCTCGACGCGGTGTACGCGCCGCTAAGGCTTCAGGGAGCGTCGGCGTGGAAAGCATCCGCGCGCGATGCGGTCTTCGTGCTGCACAGCCCCAACAAGGCGCTGGGCCTGACCGGCGTGCGCGGCGCCTACGCGGTCGCGCCACGAGATCGCGGTGGCGCCGGCTACGACGTGCTGGCGTCCCGAGCCGCGCTGGAAGCTGCGGCGCCGTCGTGGCCGCTGTCGGCCCACGCCGAGGCCATGCTGCTGGCCTGGGCCACGCCCGACGTGCACGCCTGGGTGGCCGAATCACGCACCCGCCTGGCGGCCTGGAAGGCGGACCTGCTGCGGCGCCTGTCGGCACGCGGCTTCGAGGTGCGGCCGAGCGTGACGCCGTACGTGGTCGTGCGCCCACCGCGCCCCGTGGCACCATCGCTGCTGCGCAGGCACCACGTCGCGGTACGCGACGCGACTTCGTTCGGCCTGCCCGGCTGGTGGCGCCTCTCGGCGCAAGCGCCCTCGGCACAGGACGCGTTGATGCACGCACTGGACCTGCTCGACGGGGGCCTGCCATGAAGACCGCCCTGATGGTCTGGGGTGCGAGCAGCGGCGCCGGCAAGAGTCTGCTCGCGACAGCACTGTGCCGCTGGGCCGCGCGCGAGGGCCTGGACGTGGCGCCGTTCAAGGCCCAGAACATGAGCAACAACGCCCGCGTCGTGCCGCTGGCCGCGCACGGATCGGACGCGGAAGTGGGCGAGATCGGCTCGGCCCAGTACTTCCAGGCGCTGGCCGCCCGTGCGGCGCCGCAGGTGGACATGAACCCCGTGCTGCTCAAGCCCGAGCGCGACACGGCCAGCCAAGTGGTGGTGCGGGGCCGGGTCGACGCCGCGCTGTCGCGCATGCCCTGGCGCGAACGCAGCGCCCGGCTGGCACGGGCCGCGCGCGAGAGCTTCGATCGCCTGGCCGCGCGGCATGAGGTTCTGGTGATCGAGGGCGCCGGCTCGCCGGCGGAGATCAACCTCGCGCCGCAGGACTATGTCAACCTCGGCACGGCACGCTGGGCACGCGAGATCGCCACCCTGCGGGCACTGCTGGTGGTGGACATCGACCGCGGCGGCGCTTTCGCCCACCTGCACGGCACCTGGGCGCTGCTGCCCGACGACCTGCGCACCAGTCTTGCCGGGTTCGTGCTCAACAGGTTCCGCGGCGATGCGGTACTGCTGGCACCCGGGCCCGAGCGATTGCAGGCGCTGACCGGCGTGCCAGTGCTGGGCGTGCTGCCGATGAACCGCGACCACGGGCTGCCGGAGGAGGACGGGCTGTACGGCGCGGCGTCGGGCCCGGCCGGTGGCCTGCGCGTGGCCATCGTCGCCTGGCCGCAGCTGAGCAACCTCGACGAATTCCAGCCACTGGCCGCTGTGGCATCGGTACGCTGGGTGCGCAGCGCGGGCGACCTGGACGGTGCCGATTGGATCGTGCTGCCCGGCTCCAAGCAGGTCAGCGGCGACCTCGCCTGGCTGAAGGCGCAGGGCCTGGACGCCGCCATCGTGCGGCATGCACGCGCCGGGCGGCCGGTGCTGGGCATCTGCGGCGGCCTGCAGGCGCTGGGTGCCTTGCTCGACGACCCCGATGGCGTGGACGGAGAGGCCCATGGCCCGCTGCCGGGCCTGGGCCTGCTGCCGCTGGCCACGCGCTATGCCGCGCCCAAGCGGCTGCGGGCCGCGCCGGTGCGCTTCGCGCATCTGGCCCACCCGTGGCAGGCGCTGTCATCTCAGCGCTGGGCCGCCTACGAGATCCGCTGCGGACGCACACAGTCCATCGCAGGTGCCGCCTCCGCGGCCACGCTGGCGTTGCACGATGCCGAGGGCCTGCCGATCGGCTGGTCGGCCGCCGCGGACCCGGGGCAACCGGACCGGCACAACGTGCTCGGCATCGCCACCCACGGGCTGTTCGAGGACGCTGCGGTGCTGCGCGCCCTCTTCGGCCAGCAGGTGCGCACGCTCGACGCCACTTTCGACGGCCTGGCGGATTTCATCGACACCCATCTCGGCGCGGCCACGCTGCGCACACTCTTTCACTGCTGACCCATGGATTCCGATTTCGACACCACCCTGCCGCTGCCCACTCTTGACCACGCCGCCCGTCCGCGTGTCCAGGCGGCGCTTGATGCCAAGACCAAGCCGCTGGGCGCACTGGGCCGGCTCGAATCGTTGGCCGTTCAGCTCGCGGTCGCGCTCGGCACCGGCCAGCCCGCCTTGCACGCGCCGCAGCTGGTGGTGTTCGCCGCCGACCACGGCATCGCCGCGCGTGGCATCTCGGCCTATCCGGCCGAGGTGACGCGGCAGATGGTGCTGAACTTCCTGACCGGCGGTGCGGCCGTGTCGGTCCTGGCGCGTCAGCACGGCCTGGCCCTGACAGTGGCCGACTGCGGCGTCGCCGCCGAGTTCGAGGCTCACCCGATGCTGGCGCGGCTGAAGGTGGCCGGCGTCGAGCGAGGCACCGCCGATGCGAGCCGCGGCCCGGCGATGAGCGAGGCGCAATGCCGCACCGCCATCGTGCAGGGCCGCCGCCTCGTCGCGGCGCTGCCCGGCAACGTGCTGCTGCTGGGCGAGATGGGCATTGGCAACACCTCGGCGGCCGCCTTGCTGATGGCCCGCCTGACCGGCGCGCCGCTGCAGGTGTGCACCGGCCGTGGCACGGGTCTCGACGATGCGGGCCTCGCCGCCAAGCGCGCGGTGCTGGCCGAGGCACTGGAGGCCAACGCCCAGGCGACGCGGCCGCTGCAGGCCCTGGCCGCACTCGGTGGCCTGGAGATCGCAACCATGGTCGGCGCTGTGCAGCAGGCCGCGGCGGGCGGGCGCGTGATCGTGGTCGACGGCTTCATCACGACAGCCGCCGTGGCAGTGGCGGCCGCGCTGCAGCCAGGGGTGCTCGCGCACTGCGTGTTCGCGCACCGTTCGCAGGAGACCGGGCACACGCACTGGCTGCAGCACCTGGGCGTCCAGGCCTTGCTGGACCTGGATCTGCGGCTTGGCGAAGGCTCGGGGGCCGCGCTGGTGTGGCCGCTGCTCGAATCCGCCTGCCGCGTGCTGGCCGAGATGGCCAGCTTCGCCACGGCCGGGGTCAGCCAGCGCACGCCATGACGATGCTGGTGCGAGAGCTGAGGCTCTTCCTGCTGGCGCTGCAGTTCCTGACCCGCGTGCCGGTGCCGGCCTGGGTCGGCTTCGACGCAGCGCTGATGCGGCACGCCGTTCGCCACTTCCCGCTCGTGGGCGTGCTGATCGGGGCATTCGGCGCCTGCATCGCACTGGCCGCGAACCGGTTCTGGCCACCGACCGTGGCGGCCGCATTGGCGCTTGCCGGTACCGTGTGGCTCACCGCGGCCTTCCACGAGGATGGCGTGGCCGATACCTTCGACGCGCTGCTGGGTACCGCTTCGCGCGAGAAGGCGCTGGCGATCATGACGGATTCGCGCATAGGCACCTACGGCGCCGTGGCCCTGGTGCTGTCGCTCCTGCTGCGCGTGCTGTTGCTGGCCGAGCTGATGGCGCGCGATCAGGCGGCAGCCGCAGTCATCCTGATCGCAGCCCATGCGGGCGGTCGCAGCGCTGCGGTGGCGTTGATGGCGGCCCTGCCCTATGCGCGCACTGAGGAGGGCGATGCAGCGCAGGCCAAGGCGGGCAGCGTGGCGCGCGACGTGCACGGCATCGACGCAGCATGGGCTGTCGCCGTCGGCCTGCTCGCGCTGGGGTTCGCGGCCTGGACCCAGGCACCGACGATCGCGGCGGGTGCCTCACTACTGGCGCTGGGCGGCATGGTCCTCATGTTGCGCCGCTGGCTTCGACATCGCTTGGGTGGCTACACCGGCGACACTCTGGGCGCCGCCGAACAGCTCGGCGAGGTCGCCATCCTGCTGTCGTTCGCCGCGTCGGCGTGGCGATGAACGGGCTGCGGCTGCACGTATGGCGACACCCGTCCGCGATCGGGGCGGAAGGCCGGTGCATCGGGCGGACGGATCTGCGCGTCGATGCCCGGCGTGCGAAGCGGCTGGCGCACCGAGTCCGCGCCTTCGCCCGACTGCATGGCCTGCCGCATATCGTCGTCACGTCGCCATTGAAACGCTGCCGCGCGGTCGGTCGCTGGCTGTCGCGCTGGGGCTGGGAACACTGGATCGACCCAGCGCTCATCGAAGTGAGCTTCGGTGAGTGGGACGGACAACCCTGGACGGCTGTGGCGCCCGAGGCGATCGATGCCTGGTGCGCCGACTTCGTGGACCACGCCCCGGGCGGCGGCGAGCCCGTCGCATCGGTGCTGCAGAGAGTGCAGTCCTTCGACCCCGGCGATGCACGGCTGCTGGTCACGCACGGAGGCTGGCTATGCGCCGCGCTGTGGGTGCGCGATCAAGGTGGCGCGCGGCCGAAGAGCGAGCGGTGGCCGGCTCCGCCGCGCCACGGGCAACGGATCGACCTCGAATGGCAGCGGATCGCACGATGAGTCGCGCCGACCAGAATGCGGCCGCGAAGGCACCAGTGCGCGACTTCACGATCGCGAGCCAGCAAAGAGACTTTTCCGAGTGGCACCTGGGCCGGCCCCTTTTCGCGGTATGGGCCCTCGCGCTGGAGGATCCAGCTCTGGACGTGCGCCTCAGACAGGTTCGAACCGCCCTCGACGGCCTGCTGCTACGCGGCTACGAGCGGCAGCCGCACATCACCCTGCACGTGTGCGGCTTCCCCACGACGACGGCACGCCGGAACGATGACTTCGCGGTCGACGAAATCAAGGTGCAGATCGACGCTCTGGTCCAGTCGGATATCGCCGCGTTCGACGTGCACGTCAGCGAGCCGTTCACGTTCACGTCCGCCGCATGCCTCTCGGTCGAGGCTGCTGCGGGCAGCTTGACCGGCATTCGATCCATCTGGGAACGGGCCGCGCCGACCTGGGACAGGACACACTATGTGCCGCACGTCACCGCCGGCCTCTATGCCGGCGCGTGGCCGTTGGCCGAGATCGAGGCGCGCCTGCGTTCGATTCCGCGCCCATCCCCCGTTGCGCTGCGAATCAGTTCGGTCGACTGGATGTGCTACGAGAGCGCCCGGATTGCCGGCCCCCTGCGAACCCTGATTCGATTCGATCTCGAGCGCCGGCAGGCGCATGTCGTCGACGGCAAGCGGCTGCGACAAACGTTCGGACAGGGAGCAGGTCAACTCGAGCAGGCATGATCACCATGATTCCCTTCAAGTCCATGCTGGACGAGGCCGGGCTGAACCGGCAGCATATCTTCGATCTCGCACGGCTCCCGCCGGACCTGCTTGCGCCGTTGGACCTTGGCGAGCACGAACGTCAGCTCATCCTCATCGGACACGCTGGGCGCCTCCTGTGGGAGCGCGTGCAGGAGCAGGCAACCGACCCGGTGCATCCGATCGACTCCTACTCGATAGGCGTGGTCGAGCAATGGGCAGCCCTTGCGCTGCCCCATGCGCGGATTCGCTTCGTCTACCCCAGGGGACTACCATCCAACCGGCACGTCGGTCTCCAGCGCCTCGGGACGCTCGCGGGTTGGCACCATCCATCCCCGTTCATGGCGGGCATCGATGCCAGGTGGGGCAGCTGGTTTGCCTACCGCGCAGCGATCATCGTGGACTCGGAACTTCCGGCTTCACCGGTCGAAGACCACGGGCATCCATGCGTCGATTGCACCGCCAAGCCGTGCATCGGGACGTGCCCAGCGTCTGCGCTCGACTCGGGGACCATGGACACGAACGCCTGCCACCGCCAGCGGCTCTCGGAAGCCTCGCCCTGCGCGTACGCCTGCCCGGCGCGACAGGCCTGCCCTGTCGGCGTCGAGCACCGGTACGACAAGAGCCAGGTCCGGCACAGCGGGACTGGATCGCTCGCAGCCATAAGGCGCTTGCTGAAGCCGTCGTAACCGCGCCGACCGGACGCCAAGCAGAAGACGAAAGCCGCGGGACAATCCGCTTGAATCAGTTGCCCCACCGCGCTTCGCGCGACCCGCGACGCACGAAGCGGGCATCTAAAATTGCGCTGCGGCGTCCGGCACAGAGGTCCGTTTCACTTCAGACCGCGGTTGGCACAACCCGCGCCGGACGAGGCACTCAGAGTGCGTGTAAGCGATCGAGGCGCCGACCAGCGGAACCCATCAGGGACAGCGAGCTCGTCTCGCATCGGAAGTCCGGATGTACGGGTGCATTCTCTTCCTTCGTGCAGCAGCGCGCTGGTCGCTTGGCAAACCGAGGGCGTCCATGTACGCCCGGGGAACACAGCTTGCACTGAAGCGGCCCGGATAGTGAACATGTGTCCGCGACAGGAGAGGCGGACACGTGAACACTTACGGGGTGGATCTGATGGGTCGTCGGCGCCGACGCCGACACAGCGCCGAGTTCAAGGCGACGGTGATCGAGGAATGCCTGAGGCCGGGCGTCTCGATCACCGCAGCGGCGCTGGCACACAGCCTGAACGCCAACGTGCTGAGCAAGTGGGTGACCGACGCCGAGCACAAGGAGCCGGTGCTGCACCCTCGTGTTGCGAAGCCATTGGCCTTGATCGAAGCGACGACGGTGCCACGGACCTGGCGAACTGCAAGAGCGTTGTCTCCGCCTTCTTCTTTCGCAACGCTTGGATATGTCCCACAGGCGGCGAAGTCATTATCCGGACCGGACAGCGCGCTTGCCTGCGATTTGTCCGCCGGGGCCGTAGTTCCCGCGCCTGCCACCCTCTAGAGTCGCGACCGCGGGCAGCCCCGATCGAAAGTTCAGCAGGACCGTCGATATGGGAGCGATTGCTCCGCCGAGTCGAGCGTCGCACGAATAGGAGACAACCTCATGGACACGCAAACGCAGCAGAAGCCTCCCTTCGGCCTGCAACTCGGACCTGTCACTTTCTCGGTGATGAGCCTGTTGGTCATTGCGGTGGGCAGCTACCTGATCTGGGCCCTACTCGCCGACCCGTCCCGAGCGGTATGGAAGACCTATCCGCAGCCGTTCGGCGTGGTGCTGTTCTGGTCGATCCTGTTCGTCGTGTTCTTCGGCTTTCTTGGGCAGCTGTGGGGCCTCGGTCACTTGCCTCAGCCGATCGGCGGCGTGACGTGGTTCATGCTCGCGACCGCGTTGGCGGTGGTCGTCCCGAGCGTCCTGCTGCACGGCTACGGGGCCCTGGACCCCGCCTTCGACATCGGCAAGGGCGGCTATACCGCGACGACGATGATCGTCCTCATCGGCTTCTACACCTGGGGCATCCTCGGCACGAGCATGGGGCATTGGCCCTGGGTCGACCTGGGGCTCAAGCAGCCGTGGGTCGGCATCGGCGGCTTTCTCTTCGGCTTCGTGCTCACCTTCTTGGGCTACCTGGTGCTGATCTATCCGAACCTCGCCAGCTGGACATCGCCGGAACGAACCGTGCTGCCGCTGACGACCGTCATCGGCTGGTTCTACAGCGTGATCGTGTCGTGGCTCACCACGTTCCTCATCCTGGACAACTGGCCATGGAGCACGCTCGGGTCACGGGCGAAGACCGCGCTCGCCGCCTTGGTCGGCAACTTCATCATCGGCACCGCCATTTACTTCTTCCTTCTGGCGTTGCTCAAAGGCTTCCTGATGCCGGTGGAAGCGCAGACGGCGCTCGGCGCCGCGATCAACATCTGGCCGGCGCACCTGGGCGTGTTCATGTCGTTCTGGCTGATCTTCTGGGCCAACGTGGCGGGCAACCCTCCGCTCAATCTCGGTCCGGCGGCCAACAGAGTGGTGCGCCTCGTCGTCACGTTCGGCCTGGCCGTCGCCACGTTCGTGGGCTACACGCGGTGGTTCGCGGTCCAGGTCCTCAACGAGAAAGAAATCTCCCCAGGCTTCGGTGGCGACCCGCTGACCTGGGTCGACTTGATGATCTACGTCATGCTGGTCTATGTCATCTACTTTGGCTCTTACGGCCTCAACCGAAAGACCTGACGGCGGCGCTACGGTCGCGGTCGAGCCGACGCGAGGCGCCGCCGAGGAACGCAAGGGTCGAGCGAGCGGATCGCAAGCGCCATGAGGATCCGCTGCAGGCTTCGGCATGCGCGGCGCGCAGATGCGCAACGCACGCTGCGACAGCGTACCCCGCTCGACAGGTGGCGAGCGTCGAGCCTCCGGGCCGGGAAGTTTGGCACGTCCTTTTCGCGAAGCCCGGGATCGTCGGAAAGCGGCCTAGGGAAGGTCTGCAAAGCCCGGTGCCGATCCGCATAGTGTGATTGGGCCTCCGATGCGACGATGGCGACCATGAAGCAACTCGGACTTGGCCTGAACCTTTCGACCAGGAGGACGCGCAAGCGCGAGTGTCTCGACGAGATGGAACGCGTGGTGCCCTGGGGCGCACTGGTGCAGGTCGGTCGTGGAGCCGTACTACCCGCGCTCCAAGACCGGCCGCCCGCCATTCGGCATCGAGACGATGCTGCGCATCCACTACCTGCAGTGGTTCGCGCTGTCGGACCCGGCGGCGGAAGAAGCGCTGCACGACATGCCGGTGTTCCGCGAGTTCGCCAAGCTCGAGGACGGTGTTGAGCGACTGCCCGACGAGACCACGATCCTGAGGTTCCGCCACCTACTGGAGAAGCACGACCTGGCCACCGACATGCTGTGGGTCGTTAACGACATCTTGGCGGCCAAGGGCTTGGCAATGAAGCAGGGCACGGTGGTCGACGCCACGCTCGTCGCTGCGCCGAGTTCGACGAAAAACGCCGAAGGTCAGCGCGACCCAGAGATGCACCGGACCCGCAAGGGCAGGCAGGGGCATGAAGGCCCACATCGGCATGGACGCGCACTCTGACCTGACTTTGACAGTTCCGGGGCACATGGCCCCGGTTCTGGCGCGTCGGGCTTGCGTAAGTCGTTGATTTGACTGGCCGTGGCGTCGTCGCTCGGCGCCAAATGCCTAGATACATGGATCGCCGTGTAGCCCTTGCTTTTCCGCGGCGATGCTGCCTACGCCGTGGGCACATGTACCTGCGCGAATCCAAGCAGCGCCGCGCCGACGGCAGCACGGTGTCGTACCTGCAACTTGCCGAGAACGTGTGGGCGCCCGAGCGGCGGCGCTCCGAGACGCACGTGGTCTACAACTGCGGCCGCGCCGACGATCGTCGTGGGCATGGCCGTCACGCGCGAAGGCTTCCCGGTGCGACACTGGGTGTTCCCCGGCAACACGGTGGACGTGAGCACGGTGGCGCAGGTCAAGCGCGACTTGCGCGACTGGCAACTCACGCGTTGTCTGTTCGTCGGCGATGCGGGCATGGTCTCGGCGGCCAACTTCAAGGCGCTGGCCGCTGGCGGCGGCAAGTACCTCATGTGCATGCCGATGCGTCGTGGCGACGCGCTGACCGAGCAGGTCCTCTCGCGCGCCGGCCGCTACCGCACCGTCAACGAGCGCTTGCAGATCAAGGAGGTCGTGATCGGTGATGGCGAGCGTCGTCTGCGCTACGTGGTGTGCTTCAACCCCGAAGAAGCCGCACGGCACCAAGCCCATCGCCGCCAGTTGCTTGACCACCTTGAAGCCGAACTGGCGGCGATGGGTGACGCCGCCCAGGATGTGCAGAGCAAGCGCGTGGCCGCGTTGCGCAGCTCCAGCCGCTATGGCAAGTACCTCACGCTTGGCGCCAGGGCCTTGCAGCTCGACGCCAAGGCGATCAAGGCCGCTGAGCACTACGACGGCAAGTTCCTCGTGCACGGCAACGACGACACCCTCAGCGCCGAAGACATGGCGCTGGACTACATGATGGTGGCGTCCACCACGGTGCCGGTCTTGAGTATCAGGCCTTGCTGCGCCAGGCCTGCGTTGATGGTGGCCAGCACCTGCGGCGCAAGGTCGTGCTTCTCCAGCAGATGCCGGAACCGCAGGATGGTGGTCTCGTCGGGCATGCGGGCCGCACCGTCAAGGCCGACGAAACGACGGTACAGAGGACGCTCGTGCAGTTCCTCTTCCATGGCTGGATCGCTCAGGTTCCACCACAACTGCAGGCAGTGAATGCGCACCATGGTCTCGATGGGAAACGGCGGTCGCCCGCCCAGTGCCTGGTGCGCGCCGCGGGCGTGCGGCTGAATCAACGCGACGAGCGCGGCCCAAGGAAGACCTGGTTCACCTCGTCGAGGAAGACCTCCTTGCGGGTCTTCTTGGGCAGCGGGTCCAGGCCAAACGTCATCTGATCCATGCCCTGCATCGTGCTACGCCATCAAGCGGCGCAACAGTCGAAGTGACCAGAGGTCTTGCAGACCGTCCCTAGGGTATTTCCCATGGGATCAAGTTTCGTTGGCGCGCCCGGACAGCGGGTCGTGCTTCGTTTTGTCTGCCATGGCTATAGCTCCGGATTCGACAGCTCCCTACAGTCGCTGCAAACAAGCTGGCCCAGAATCGGCACAGACCGGACCTGAGGAGACAATCGTGATTCGCGACGACGACGCAGACTTTCACGCACCCGATCCGGCCCATCCGACCTGGGCGGAGACCAACTACTTCGGCTTCTACAACGCCGAGGAGCATCTCAACGTCGGGGTGTATGCCCTGTTCCGCCCCAATCTCGGCACGGTCACGACCTCGGTCTGCATGAACTCGCGCCGCACGGTGACGCACTGGGAGGCTGACTTCTGCGACATGCGCTCCGCCGTGCCGATCCCGCAGCCGCGCAACCTGCGCGACTACGCGCTCAGCAGCGGCCTGCACGTGCGCTGCCTTGCGCCCAACCGGCAGTGGCAGATCGACTACGACGACGGCCACGGCACCCGCATCGACGTTCGCTACGAAGCGCTGATGCCGGCCTTCGACATCCACGATCCGGCGATGGACCCGATGTGCGCGTCGGCGTCTCAGGAGGGTAAGTTCGCCTGGGGCACCGCCTACAACGGGCACTTCGATCAGACCGGCGCCTTCAAGGGCAGCGTCACGGTGCGCGGGCGCACTGTGCCGATCGATTGCGTTTCGACGATGGACCACAGCTGGGGCCCGCGCCCCGAGCGCGGCGCGCCCGCGATGAGCTGGCTGCACGCTCACTTCTCGAAGGACTTGGCGATCCACGCCATCCTCGGTTTCAATCCGGCACAGGACAACGGGCGCGAACTGTGGCTCGCGCACGGCTATGTGCTCGAGCGCGGCAAGGTCTTCGGGCTGAAGGCCGGCACCGGCCAGACGCTGCGAAAGCAGGAGCGCTATCCCGAGAGCATCGCCCTGCGACTGACCGACGGCACCAATCGCGTGTGGGAGCTGAATGGGCGCGCCGTGACCACGATGCCTTGGGTCTACGTGCCCAACAGCATCGGCTTCAACACGCTCAGCGAGTGGACCTGCGGCACGCAGCGCGGCTGGGGCGAGGTGATGGACTTCATCGAGTTGCCGGTCCTCAATACGCTCAACAGCGCCCCGGCCACGTTGCGCGCGTCCAAACCGCTTTGAGGCTTCGCGTGCCGCCCGCCATCTTCTTCGACACAGATGACACCCTGGTGGACACGCGCGCCGCATCGTGGAAGCTGTTCGCGCAGACGAACAGCAAGCACGGTCCGGGCGCCCCCACTCGCCTTGCATCCTCTGCCATCTTCGAGGAGAGTTTCCTCGAGTCGCTGACGCGGCGCTGTTCGTCGGCATCGCGCCCTGCTTTTCAAACGCGTTTTCGGGCGACTGCAGCACGGCCTACCGCGAGGACGCGCCGGGCGGGGACATCCGCGGCGCACGGCCGCGGACGCCCAGGTGATTTGGGCGCCGCGCCGCGTGACCCGGAGGCCGGCGTGAAGGCGCAGCAGCGTGGTGGGCGGGCCGGCGCCGAGCCCGTCGCCACGCGCCGCCCGCGCGACCACTCGCCGTAGCGCCGGCCCTGAAGTTAAGCCCGTGGTCGCGTGGCTACGCCGCCTAACGTGGCCAGCAAAAAACCGAAGTTCCTTCCTCAAGGAGACACGAAGATGAAGTGCCTAGAACTGATGCCCCTCGAAGAAACCGTCAAGTGGGCCAAGCATAACTCCTGGTACGTGGCCGACCTGTTGGCCCGCCGGGGCACAGAGGGCGTGAACCCGCTGATTCCGCGCGCGGAATACGAGATGCTGTCGTTCCAAACCACGTTCTTGCAGCACCCATGGCTGTACATGTGGCTGGGCGAGAAGGTCGGCATGGAGGGCATCCGCGCAACCTGCAGCTCCGGCCACCGGGAGTTCGGGATCAAGACGATCACGCCGTGCAACATCCAGTGGGGCTGCGGGATTGCGCTGTTCGGCCGGCTGTTCCTGATCGACGGTGGTCTGATCGGGCCGAACGACTACACCGACAACCTGCGCATCATCTACAGTTTCTGGCGCACCGTCTTCGAGGGCTACATGCGGCAGAAGAAGCCCGCGGTCATGGACCTGGGCTATGCGCTGCAGGTGCTCGACCAGGACGTGGTCGAAGATCTTGGCACGAAGGTGGAGTCGCTGCGCGACCCGGAACTGCGCGCCACCGTGGGCCGCTTCAACTCGCTGGCGCAGCTGATGGGCTTCCTCGACCACTACGACAACCGGCTCGGGCTGGGCGACACCGGCCCGTACGACCTCGGCGACCGCTTGATGCTGGTCCGGGACTGCTTCGTCAACGAGAAGTCATTCCCTTGGACCTACGTCGTCGGCGACCTGCCGTTCTCGTACTCGCTGGTCCTGACCTACGACAAGAAGAAGATGATGCGCGACCGCCAGAGCGGCAAGCTGAAGATGTTCTCGATCTACAACACCGGCACGCTGTTCTGCGATCCGGCCGACTACGAGGACGAGGCACTGATCGAGGCGGCAGTCTATATGCGCGACGCCGACTTCCCGAATGGCACGACCACCAGGATTCCGCTGAATGAGCTGGAGACGCACATCGAGAAGATCGAGGGCGCAGTCGAGCGGATGTACTCGTATCTCGCGATGAAGCCACATTTCGACAAGATCCTCGAAGGCAACTGGACCTATGTCGCTGCCTCGCTGCCCTACGTGCGGGCGCACGACCTCGAGGCCGAGGCCGCCTCCATGGGGTTCTGGGACATGGATCTGCGCAGCATGGAGTACCTGCTCAAGGGCTACGGCAGGGCCGGCGAAGTCCAGCGCAAGGCGACGGCCGGGCTGGGAGCGCCTCCGCCGCAGCTTCCGGGGTTCCGCTGCAGGGGAACCAAGTTCGGCAGATACGAGATCAACAACTGACAACGCGGCGCTTCGTCGAATGGAAAGGAGCTGAACATGGCTGATATCAAAGTGAAGAAGGACGCCGAGAAGCGGTTTGCTTGGTCGCACGAGGAGTGGACCCTGAGCAAGAACTTCCAGACGGCCGACGAGTTCGAGACCTGGCTGAGCAACGAGTCGAAGTACTTCATCCGCTGCAACTCGGGCTTCTACGCCCAATGCGTGATCGTCTGCATCGAGTCCAAGGGCGACGAGTTCCTGGCTTACGTGGACGCGTACAAGGGCAAGTTCCCCCCCTGGTACACGGCCGAGGAACTGGCCGTACTCGACATCGACGAGCTGCGCAAGGAGCCGGCGAAGATCAAGTGGGACGAAGATTGGGAGTGGACGACGCTGCGCAAGACCGACTTCCCGCTGCGTCTGAAGGAAGTTGTCTTCCTCTACCCGCCTCAGGAACCCGCGATTCCGTGGCTCTTCCTCTCGCCCGAGGAAAGCGGTCTGGACAAGATGAAGATCTGACTCACCACAGGAGACACTCACATGGCTAACGAGACCGAGATCGACGGTTACCGCTACATCGGACAGGGCTACAACGTGGTTCCGATCGGCCGCCACAAGGGCGTGGCGCTGAACGTGACAGATCCGAAACAGATGATCGCGTTGATGAAGGACCCGCAGAAGATCAAAGAGACGATGGTGGTCACGCCCGGCGGCACGACGACCTTCGTCGCGCCGCTGCTGTACAAGAAGCCCGCCGGCATCATCACCTACGCCGGAACGCCCGAATCTCACCTCGGCATCGTGGGGCGCAACTTCCGCGTGCCGATCATCATGACGCTGACCCTCGAGGGGGCGGAGTCCATTCCCGACGGCACGCCGCTGCTGATGGAGTGCGACGGCAAGCTGGGCCGCGTCTATGCGAAGATGGAAGTGAAAGCGGGGGCGCAGCAAGCGCCTGCGGATCAGTCGCCCGGGTCGACGCTCGGGTAATTGCCGAATCCGGCCGGCGTCCGGTCCTGGCCGGACCGCCGCCGGAGCCCCAACGCTCGAAGGAGCGACAAGAGCGGCGCGATGCCGCCATGCGACAATCATGCTTACCGAAACTGAATTCCTCGTCTTCAATGCGGTCTATTTGAAGAAGATGGTCGCTGCACCGCAGATCGTCGAAATGACGGGCATAGGGGCGGACGACGTCGCGCGCTGTCTCGAGGACGCGACGACGCGGGGTTGGGTAATGGATATGGGCGCCGACGGCGTGATGGTGCTCGACGACGGCGCCGCTGAGGTGTTGAAGCACTACGCCGAGGCCTATGTCCAACAGCGCAAAGATCCGGCGATGACCGCCTGGTACCACGGCTTCGAGGCGCTGAACCTGCGCTTCATCGCCGCGGTGACGCAATGGCAGGAGAGCGACGGGGACTCGACCGCCGAGCGCCGACTGCTGCAAGCGGCCGAACGGCTGGCCAAGGACATCGCGCTGCTGATGCCGGCGATCCCCCGCTATGCGGGCTACGTCGGCCGTCTGGAGAGCAGCATGGAAAGGGTCGACTTGGGCGAACGCGACTTCGTCTGCAACCCGACCGTGGACTCGGTGCACAACGTCTGGTTCGAATTCCACGAGGACATCCTCACGGTGCTCGGGCGCAAGCGCGATACGACGTGAACGTACGCGCCGCCGATGCTGCGCCATGGCGCCGCGCCGATGCCGCAGGGCCGCCGCTGGGCCTCCGTCCAGCGGGCGCGGCGGGGGCGGGCGGCGCTGCATGGACGTACACTGCGGTTCGCACGGAGACCGCTTGTTGACGCGGGAGCCGCGCGGCATGGCGGGAAGGCTGCGCTCCGCGCATGCGGCCGCTTCGATGCGGGCGAAGAGCTGTGCTCAGGTTCAAGGCAATCGATGGAAGGGGACGATCATGACCGATGCCCTGCGCGGGGCGGCGCTGGGGCTGGTAGAGACGATCGGCAAGACTGCCGGGATGCACGCTGCCGACGCGATGGTGAAGGCGGCGAACGTGACCCTGCAGACGGCGCAGCAGCCGGGCGGCGGCATCATCACGGCGATCGTGGTGGGCGCGGTGCGCGCGGCCGGCGCGGCCGCGAAGGGTACCGTCGGAAAGGTGGGCGCCGCGCACGTGATTCCCCGCCCGCACGAAGAGGTCGAAGACATTATCGAGCGGCCCTGCGTGCGCTGAAGGACGGAGCAGTCGATGCACCGGGCAAAGCGCAGCAAACACTTGGCCGTCGTGCCGCCTTCGGCTGGCGAGGCTTTGCCGGACCCTTGGCCGCACCTTGCTCCCAGCCCCGAGCCGGCCCTGCAGATCGGCGGCGCCCTGCGGGCGGTGGCCGACGCCGCGCTCGGCGGCGATCAACGGGTGAAGGAGGTGGCGGCAGCGTGCTTCGCCGCCGCGCTTGGCGGTTGCGGCGTGGCCGTGATCGAACGGGTGGGCGCAGGTTGGTGCCGCGCCAGTGAGAATGCGTGCGGGCCGGGCGAACTCATTGCTGAGCTTCCGACGTCGGTCGCGACGTCGGGCGACATCTCCGTGCTGCCGGGTGTAGGCACCTTCGTGCCGGTGAATCCGGGGATCGGCGTCCTGGCGGATTGCCAGCTCGTCGACGCGGACCGGGCCCAGGTGCTGCGCTGCCTTGCGATCGGCTTCGAACTCGCGCTCACCGCGGCGAACCAGTATCGCGTCACGAGGGACGCGATGGAAGAGATCGACAGCCTGCAGCAGGTCGCCAGGCGCATTCTGTCCGCATCCGAACTGGACGAGGTGCTGTTCTCGATCGCGCGCGAGACGGTCCGGCTCCTTGGCGCGGACATCGGCGGGGTGTTTCTTCGAGACGGCGACGAGCTCGTGATGCGCAGTTGCGTCGGCAACGACACGCTGGACATCGATCGGCTCAGGATGAAGCGTGGACAGGGCCTTGCAGGGCGCGTTCTAGAGACCGGGCGCCCGTGCAAGGTCGACGACTACCTCGCCAGCGATCATGTCAGCCGCGACTACTTCTGGCTCGTTCGCGACGAGCAAATCCGCTGCGCGGTGGGCGCGCCGCTGCTTGCGCGAGAAGGCGTGATCGGCGTGCTCGAGGTTTGGCGCCGACGCGACGTGCCGTTCACCGATCAGGACGAGAAGCGCGTCGCCGCGCTCGCCAATCTGACGGCGATCGCGGTCCAGAATGCCCGGCTGTACGAAAGCCAGAAGGCTTCAGTGCAGCAGCTCACACAGACCAACGAGAGTCTGCGCCAGCAGCACGAGGTCGTGCGTGTGTCGGCACAACTCCAGGACGACGTCATCGGCGCCCTACTGGACGGCGGCGGCATCACGGCGATCGCGCGGATCGTCGCCCGCCGTGCCGGTGTGGAGGTCGCGATCCTGGGGACCGATCTCGGGGTAATGGCTGCCTATCCGGCGCAGGTCTCGAACGGCGACTGGCTCGAGCGGGTGGAGACCGCCGTGCGGCAGTTCCCCGGGTACGCCAACAACACCAGCGTGACCTCCCGAGAGCGCGATGGCTGGCTCTCGCTGCGTCCGATCGTTGCTGGCGGGGACCGGATTGGCTGGGTATGCATGCGCTCGAACAGTGAGCCGGCCGAGATGCAAGAAGCCGCGAGCCGTCAAGGAGCGGTCGCTAGCGCGCTGTATTGCCTTGAGCAGCGTGCTGCAAGCGTCGCCCGGGCATCCGCGCTCGGCGCGTTGATGTGGGACTTGCTGGAGGGCACGCCGCCGGTCAGGCAATCCGCGCTCGAGCGTTTGGCGGAGTTCCACATCGACCTGAGGGGTCCGCACCGCGTCGTCCATTGCACCATCGAGGGCCTGGCCGAGACGGCGCGCGGCGAGGGTTGGAACATGGACACGGTGCAGCGCAAGCAGCGCGACGTGCGAGATGCGAGCGAGCGAGCGCTGAGCGCTGCGGGACTGAAGTTGGCGTCCTCCCGTGGCGATCTGATCGTGGCGATCATCCCAGCGCTGGACGCCGCGCAGGTGACGCGGCAGCTCAAGTCGCTGAACGAGGAGATCCTGGCGAGGGACAAGGTCAGAACGTTCTGGGGCGTCAGCGCTCCATTCGATTCGCCGTCGCAGCTGTCGAACGCCAACCAGGAGGCCAAGTGTGCCGCGCTGGCCGTTGGGAAGCTGGGCACGGCGCAGAGCCCGGTGGTAATTCACGAGCATCTGGGCGTGCTGACGTTGTTATTGAATGGTGGCGGTATTGCCGAGGGGCACGACCTTCGCAAGTACGTCGACCGCATGCTGGGCCCGATGCTCAAGTACGACTCCGCGCACCATGGCGTCCTGGCGAAGACGATCCGGTCCTATCTGGACAACGATTGTTCACTGAAGCTGACGGCGCTGCAGCTTTTCGTCCACGAGAAGACCGTCCGCTACCGTCTCGCCCAGTTCGAGGAGCTGACGGGCGTCGACTTGCGCCGCCACCGCGAACGGATGTCGGTCGACCTAGCGTTGCTGATGCACGACTTCGCGACCCGGTCGGCCGGCGTAGCAGGCAAAGGGGCGGGCTGACCACGCGCGGCGAAGTCGCCGTGCTGCGAGACGGCCACAAAGATGGCGACACCAGCCCGTCCGGCGCACGGCGTTCAGCTATGCGCGACTTGCCATTCTTTGCACCCGACGCGGTCGTGTGCCGCGGTGATATGGGCGCCGATGGCACGCGCCGCGCCAGCTGCATCACCTCGAGCGATGGCTTCCAGCACCGCGGCATGTTCATTCCACACATCGCGTGCCAACTCACGATGCTGCAACACTTCACCCATGGACCGGCGCAGGTGCTGCCAGTGGGCCTGCATCGACTGAACCACGAGCGGATTCCCGCTGGCCTGGTAGATCCACTCATGAAAGTCCACGTCTGCCAGAAGTGCGGCGTGCGCGTCGCCTGCAGCTGCAACCTTCAGGCCGAACTGAACGATAGCCTTGCCGGCGGTGACCTGCCCCTTCGTCGCGCGTACTGCAGCCAGCGAAGCCGCCAGCGGCTCCAAGGCCGAGCGCAACTCGAAGATCGCGTCAAAGCGGGCGCGGTCGACGGGCGCCACTTGAAGCCCACGTCTTCCGCGGTCTACCAAGAAGCCTTGCACTTTGAGCTGACTCAGCGCAGTCAACACCGGCTGGCGAGACACCTGCAGCTTCTCCGCGAGTTCATCCTGCCGCACCGGGTCTCCTGGTGCCAGAACCCCCTCGCAGATCGCGTCCAGGATCTTCTCGTAGACCTGTTCGACGAGCGGCTTGGTGCGCTGAACGGATTCGATGCTCATGGCGCCTGCATTATCGCTGCGATCTAGGGTAAATACCGAATGTCGCATGTCGCATGTCGCATACGATAAGCGCATTCTCAGCGACTTGCAACCTTCTTCATCGGAAACAACAGCTCGCCATGGACCAAACCCCGATTCGCGTTCTTCTCGCCAAAGTCGGCCTCGACGGCCATGACCGAGGCGTCAAGGTCGTCGCTCGCGCGCTGCGCGACGCCGGCATGGACGTCATCTACTCCGGCCTTCATCGCACGCCCGAAGAGGTGGTCAACACCGCCATCCAGGAGGACGTGGACGTGCTGGGTGTGAGCCTCCTGTCCGGCGTGCAGCTCACGGTTTTCCCCAAGATCTTCAAGCTCCTGGACGAGAGAGGCGCTGGCGACTTGATCGTGATCGCCGGTGGCGTGATGCCGGACGAGGACGCCGCAGCCATCCGCAAACTGGGCGTGCGCGAGGTGCTCCTGCAGGACACGCCCCCGCAGGCCATCATCGACTCGATCCGCTCCTTGGTCGCCGCGCGCGGCGCCCGCTGACCTTGGAGGCGCACCATGGAAGAGTGGAACTTTCCGGTCGAGTATGACGAGAACTACTTGCCGCCGGCCGACAGCCGGTACTGGTTTCCGCGACGCGAAACGATGCCGGCGGCGGAGCGTGACAAGGCCATCCTCGGTCGCCTCCAGCAGGTGTGCCAGTACGCATGGGACACCTCGCCGTTCTACCGGCGCAAGTGGGAGGAAGCCAACTTCCACCCCAGCCAACTGAAGTCGTTGGAGGACTTCGAGACGCGCGTGCCGGTGATCAAGAAGACGGATCTTCGCGAATCGCAGGCCGCCCACCCGCCGTTTGGCGACTACGTGTGCGTGCCCGATTCCGAAATCTTCCACGTCCACGGAACCAGCGGCACCACCGGGCGCCCGACCGCTTTCGGCATCGGTCGGGCCGACTGGCGCGCCATCGCCAACGCGCACGCCCGGATCATGTGGGGCATGGGCATCCGCACGGGCGACCTGGTCTGCGTCGCAGCCGTTTTCAGCCTCTATATGGGTAGCTGGGGTGCACTGGCCGGCGCGGAGCGGTTGCGCGCCAAGGCCTTTCCCTTCGGCGCCGGCGCGCCAGGCATGAGTGCCCGCCTGGTGCAATGGCTCGACACCATGAAGCCGGCGGCCTTCTACGGCACGCCAAGCTACGCGATCCATCTCGCTGAGGTAGCGCGCGAGGAGAAGCTGAATCCGCGCGACTTCGGACTGAAGTGCCTGTTCTTCAGCGGCGAGCCGGGCGCTTCGGTGCCTGGCGTCAAGGACCGTATCGAGGAGGCTTATGGCGCCAAGGTCTACGACTGCGGTTCGATGGCCGAGATGTCCCCTTTCATGAACGTCGCCGGCACCGAACAGAGCAACGACGGCATGCTGTGCTGGCAGGACATCATCTACACCGAGGTCTGTGACCCGGCCAATATGCGGCGCGTGCCCTACGGCCAGCGCGGCACGCCAGTGTACACCCACCTGGAGCGCACCAGCCAGCCGATGATCCGGCTGCTCTCGGGCGACCTCACGCTATGGACGAACGACGAGAATCCCTGCGGCCGCACCTATCCCCGGCTGCCGCAAGGAATCTTTGGCCGCATCGACGACATGTTCACCATACGCGGCGAGAACATCTACCCGAGCGAGATCGACGCAGCACTCAACCAGATGTCGGGCTACGGCGGTGAGCACCGGATCGTCATCACGCGCGAGTCGGCGATGGACGAGCTCTTGCTGCGCGTCGAACCCAGCGAGAGCGTTCACGCGGCGGGGGCTGCTGCGCTGGAGACGTTCCGCGCAGAAGCATCGCACCGTGTTCAGACCGTGCTCGGCGTTCGTGCCAAGGTGGAACTGGTCGCGCCGAACTCGATCGCACGCACCGACTTCAAGGCGCGGCGCGTGATCGACGACCGCGAAGTGTTCCGGGCGCTGAACCAGCAATTGCAATCGAGCGCCTGAGCAGGCAGGGACTGGAATGACCTACGTTCCCTCATTCGCCCTGCTCGAGCAGCTCAGAGCCGGCAACACCTGGGCGCTTGGCCGCCTGATCTCGCGCGCCGAGGCCGGTGTGGCCGAGGCGCGGCCGGCATTGGCCGAGGTCTATCGGCACGCCGGCTCGGCGCATGTGATCGGTCTCACCGGGGTGCCGGGGAGTGGCAAGTCGACTCTCGTGGCGAAGCTCACGGCCGCCCTGCGCGAGCGTGGTGAGAAGGTCGGCATCGTCGCGATCGATCCGTCGAGCCCGTACTCGGGTGGCGCCATCCTGGGCGATCGCATCCGAATGACCGAACTCGCCAACGATCTCGGCGTATTCATCCGCAGTATGGCCACCCGCGGCGCGACGGGGGGCATGGCACGCGCTGCCCTCGACGCCGTGGACCTGCTGGATGTCGCCGGCTACCGCACCATCATCCTGGAAACCGTCGGAGTCGGTCAGGACGAAGTGGAGGTGGCGCATGCGTCGGACACGACGGTCGTCGTATCGGCGCCGGGCCTTGGCGACGAGATCCAGGCCATCAAAGCCGGCGTGCTGGAGATCGCCGACATCCACGTTGTCAGCAAGTGCGACCGCGACGACGCGAATCGCACGCTCACCGATCTCAAGCAGATGCTGACGCTCGGCACCATGGTCGGGCCCAAGCGCGCATGGGCGATCCCGGTCGTGGGTGTCAGTTCGTACACAGGCGAAGGCGTCGACGACCTGCTCGGTCGCATCGCCGCCCACCGACAGGCGACGTCCGACACCGAACTCGGCCGCGAACGGCGCCGTCGCGTAGCCGAATTCCGCCTTCAGAAGACCGCCGAGACGCTGCTCCTGGAGCGTTTCGCCACCGGAGCGCAGCCCTTCTCGCGTGCGCTCGCAGACAGCCTCAGCAACCGTGCATCGGATCCCTACACCGCAGCACGCGAACTCATCGCCCGAACGATCCGCAAGGAGTACTCGAATGACCTGGCTTGAGCCGCAGAAAATGTCCCAACTTCAATCGGAGCGCAAGGACTGGGAAGCGAACGAAGTCGGCGCCTTCTTGAAGAAGGCGCCCGAGCGCAAGGAGCAGTTCCACACGATCGGGGACTTCCCGGTCAAGCGCACCTACACCGCTGCCGACATCGCCGACACGCCGCTGGAGGATATCGGCCTTCCGGGGCGCTACCCGTTCACGCGCGGTCCCTACCCGACGATGTACCGCAGCCGCAACTGGACCATGCGCCAGATCGCTGGCTTCGGCACCGGCGAGGACACCAACAAGCGCTTCAAGTACCTCATCGAGCAGGGCCAGACCGGCATTTCGACGGACTTCGACATGCCCACGCTGATGGGCTACGACTCCGACCACCCGATGAGTGACGGCGAGGTCGGCCGCGAGGGCGTCGCGATCGACACGCTGGCTGACATGGAGGCCTTGCTCGCCGACATCGATCTCGAGAGGATCTCGGTGTCTCTGACGATCAACCCGACGGCCTGGATCCTGCTCGCGATGTACGTTGCGCTCGGCGAGAAGCGCGGCTACGACCTGAACAGACTCTCGGGCACGGTGCAGGCCGACATTCTCAAGGAGTACATGGCGCAGAAGGAGTACATCTACCCGATCGCGCCTTCGGTGCGCATCGTGCGCGACATCATCACTTACGGCGCCAAGAACCTGAAGCGTTACAACCCGATCAACATCTCGGGCTACCACGTCAGCGAGGCCGGCTCCTCGCCGCTTCAGGAGGCGGCGTTCACACTGGCCAACCTGATCACTTACGTGAACGAGGTGACGAAGACCGGCATGCACGTCGATGAGTTCGCGCCGCGCCTGGCCTTCTTCTTCGTGTCGCAAGGCGACTTCTTCGAGGAGGTCGCGAAGTTCCGCGCCCTGCGCCGCTGCTACGCAAAGATCATGAAGGAGCGCTTCGGCGCGAAAAATCCGGAATCGATGCGGCTGCGCTTCCACTGCCAGACCGCGGCAGCGACGCTGACCAAGCCGCAGTACATGGTCAACGTCGTGCGCACGTCGCTGCAGGCGCTGTCGGCGGTGCTCGGCGGCGCCCAGTCACTGCACACCAACGGCTACGACGAAGCCTTCGCGATACCGACCGAGGACGCGATGAAGATGGCGCTGCGCACGCAGCAGATCATCGCCGAAGAGAGCGGCGTCGCCGACGTGATCGACCCGCTGGGCGGCAGCTACTACGTCGAGGCGCTGACCACTGAGTACGAGAAGAAGATCTTCGAGATCCTCGACGAGGTGGAAAAGCGCGGCGGCGCCATCAAGCTGATCGAACAGGGCTGGTTCCAGAAGCAGATTGCCGACTTCGCCTACGAGACGGCACTGCGCAAGCAGTCGGGTCAGAAACCGGTGATCGGGGTGAACCGGTTCGTCGAGGAGGAGAAGGACGTCAAGATCGAGATCCACCCGTACGACAACACGACCGCCGAGCGCCAGATTTCCCGCACGCGCCGCGTTCGCGCCGAGCGCGACGAGGCCAAGGTGCAAGCGATGCTCGACCAACTGGTGGCTGTCGCGAAGGACGAGTCCCAGAACCTGATGCCGCTGACCATCGAACTGGTGAAGGCCGGCGCCACGATGGGGGACATCGTCGAGAAGCTGAAGGGGATCTGGGGTACCTACCGTGAGACGCCGGTCTTCTGAGCGTCGACGGGCCATGTCGGGATCCAGCATGCTGTCACGTGCCGAGGTGCGCCAACTGAAGTCGGCGGTGCGCCGCGAGTCGAACCCGGCTGCGGCCGAGCGGCTGCTGGCCGACAGTGTGCGAAAGGGACACGACAAGCTGGCGCTGCACCGATACCTTGCACTGCACGGAATCGACGCGGCGCGGTGTGCCCCCTACGAGGAATACTGCTGTCTGGTGGCCGGCCGTCTGCCGGGCGAGTCACTGCGCCGCGTCCTCCGTCACGCAGGATGGATCGGCTGAGGTGCTGAGCAAGGCGCAAGGAGTGGTGGCATGAACAGCGATGGCATATCGCGGGACCTTCACCGTGGTGACGACGGTACGACGTCGTTGTCCGGCGGTGCACGGGTCGAGAAGAACAGCCCGTACATGCAGGCGATCGGTGTCGTCGATGAGTTGAATAGCCTCATCGGCATGGCGATCGCATCGGAGTGCGGCTCCGACCTGCGCGTGGTGCTGTCGGAAACGCAGGACGAACTGGTGGCGCTGTCCACCGAACTGTCGTCGCCGGGCAGCATCGTCTTGACGCTTGCGGCGCTGCAGCGTGTCGACAAGGAGCTGACTAGGTGGCTTGCGGACTTGCCTCCGGCGGCCGGCATCGTCCTGCCGCGCGGAACGATGGCCGCGGCGCTGTGCTTCAAGGCACGAGCGACATGTCGCACGTTAGAACGCGAACTCGTCGGTCTCGAGGAGGCGGATCGCGAGTCTTGCGCGGATTCGTTGCGCCTGCCGTATGTCAACCGGCTGTCCGATCTTCTGCATGCGCTCGCCCGAACTGTGAATCGACGTGCCGACGCCGAGGCGATCGCCAGGGCCGCCGGCGTCCAGGTTGAATCGGAAAGTCGGAGCGACTGATACTTCGACATCGAAAGGAGCGGCGATGAGCCCGGCCCCTATTGGTGTGAACAGCGCCGCTGCCGTGATCGCACGCATGCTCAAGGCGCTTGAGGTCGATCGCGTCTTCGGCCTGTGCGGCGGCCACATCATGCCGATCTGGATGCGGCTGGATGCGGAAGGCATCCGGATCATCGATGTCCGCGACGAGCGCGCAGCGGTCTACATGGCGCACGCCTATGGTCAACTCAGTGGCAAGCCCGGGGTGGCACTCGTAACGGCCGGGCCAGGCGTCACCAACGCCATGACAGGCATCGCCAACGCGCATGTCTCGCGTGCTCCCGTGATGATCCTTTCGGGCGTCCCCCCCAGGCCGCAACTCAACCGCGGCGCCCTGCAGGATCTCGACCACGTCGGTATGGTCAAGGGCATCACGCGCTTTGCCCTCACCGTGCACGAGGCAAAGCTGGTGCCACGTGCCATGAACCAGGCGTGGGCTATGGCCCTCGGTAACTCGGGCGACGAGCCCGGTCCCGTGTTCCTAGACTTTCCAACGGACACGCTCCGCGCCGACATTCCGCCCGCCGAGCAGGGGGACGAACCTGCGCACCGAATTACGCACAGCGAGATCCATGCCGATCCAACTCTTGTGTCAGAGGCGGCGGACCTGATCTCGCACGCACGGCGGCCGCTTGTAGTCGGTGGACGAGGAGCGCGCGCGGCGAAACCCGAACTCGAGGAGTTCCTTGCGGCCAGCGGCGCGGTGTTTCTCGATACCGGGGAATGCAAGGGCGTCCTGGCCGACGACCACCCTGGACTGGTGAACGCCATGCGCGCCACGGCCATGGGCGAAGCCGACCTCGTGATCACCCTCGGCCGCAAGCTCGACTTCCAGCTGGCCTACGGCTCTCCCGCCGTGTTCAGTGCGGCGCGCTGGTTGCGGATCGCCGACAACGTCGCGGAACTACAGGACAACCGACGCGGAGCGGTGGAGCTCCTGGCTTCGCCACGCCTGGCGCTGCGCGCGCTGACTGCCGCCGGACGAGGACGCGCGTCATCGGTGGACCAAGCTTGGCGGGATCGCCTTTGCGCCGGGCATGCGGAACGATCGGCGCAGCTCGCTTCGGACATGGCCACGGCCGGCGATGGGTCGGACGGGCGAATGCACCCGAACCGCCTGCTCGCCGAAGTGCAGCGCGCGATCGGTGACGACGCCGTGGTGGTTGCCGACGGGGGTGACTTCCTGGCCTTCGCGCGCGTGGGCATTCGTTGCGGCACCTATCTCGACCCAGGGCCCTTGGGCTGCATCGGCGTGGGAACGTCCTTCGGCATCGGCGCCGCGCTGGCCTGCCCGCAACGCACGGTCGCCGTGCTGACCGGCGATGGCGCCTTCGGTTTAAACGCCATGGAGATCGATACCGCCGTGCGCCATGGCGTACCGGTGCTCGTGGTGGTGGCGAACAACGGCGCTTGGCAAATCGAGGTGCACGACCAGCGGACCACGCATGGCAAGGTGGTTGGCACGCGGCTGCAGCACGCCGACCATGCCGCGATGGCACGCGCGTTCGGCGCGCATGGCGAGCGTGTGGAGAGTGCGGAGCAGCTACCGCTCGCGATCGAACGGGCGATGGCGGTGATCAGGTCGGGACAGCCCGCGTTACTGGACGTGCTGGTGAGCGGCGAGCCCGTGTCGTCGGATGCGAAGTCCGGGCTCGCATGGGTGCCGGACCTGCAGGCGTTGGCCGCCTGGGATGACGCCGAGCGTCGGTGGCGCGCAGGGACTGCGCGAATCGGCATCGTGAAATGACTCTTGGGCTCAACCTGATTTCGTACCAGGGTACGCTCCCCGCGCTCGCCTCTCAGCCCGCGGCGGCGCTGCCTGGTCACGCCGTCGTAGGCCGCGTCTCCCTGGGTCGCGGCGCATGGCTGGGCGCTGGCGCGGTCATCCGTGCCGATGGACACTACGTGCGGATCGGTGACGACCTGCACATGGGCCGAGGCGCGACGATCCACATCGCTCACGAGGTCTATCCAACCTTGATTGGCGCTCGGGTGTGCATCGGCGCCGATGCGGTCGTGCATGCCTGCACCGTGGGTGACGATGTGGTCGTCGAGCGGGGATCCGTGATCCTTGACGGTGCGAAGGTCGGTGACGGCGCCGTCGTCGAGGCCGGGAGCATCGTCTATCCGCGAAGTACGCTGGAGCCTGGCATGTTGTACGCGGGTCGGCCGGCCAAGCCGGTGCGGCGGCTGAGCCTGCATGAAGGGCAGAGCCGAAGCGAACTGGAGCGAGCGCGCAATGAGGCAGGCGACGTTCGCTGGACGTGCCAACCGATTCCGACCGGAGCTGCGCCAGATTCGTTCGTCGCCGGTACGTGCGATCTCTCGGGCCGCGTGCACTTGGCCGAGGGCGCCAGCGTGTGGTTCGGCTGCAGGCTGGATGGTCGCGAGGGGCCGATTTCGATCGGCAGACTCTGCAACGTGCAGGACAACTCGGTGCTTCGGGCTGGATCCCTGGGGATGTCGTTGGGCGATCAAACCACGATCGGACACAACGTCCAGTTGGTGGACTGCAACGTCGGTGCGCGCTGCCTCGTCGGCATCGGCAGTCGCATCGCGCCCGGCACGCGCATCGACGACGACACCTTCGTCGCTGGCGGCAGCGTCACCGAGCCCGGCCAGCACCTGACGGGCGGACGGGTCTGGGGTGGCGATCCTGCGCGGCCGATCGGCGAGATGAACGAGGCCAAGCGGGCGGCGATCTCGAACATCGCGATCGTTTATGCAGGCTATGCACGAGCGTTGCGTGCCGGCGTACCCGGCTGACCGCAGGTACGGACCGGGACGGAAGCGAGAAAGCATGGGAAAGCGACTCACGAGCATCGTCACCCGCACGGGCGACAACGGCACCACGGGACTGGGCGACGGCAGCCGACTGAGCAAGACGGCGCCTCGCGTCATGGCCATGGGCGACGTCGACGAACTCAACTCCGCCGTGGGAATGCTGCTGGCCCTCGGCGTGAACGTCGACGAGGACCTGCAGACGCCGACCTTGCTGCGCACCGTCCAGCAGGACCTGTTCGACCTGGGCGGTGAACTCAGCATCCCTGGCTACACGCTGCTGAAGGCGGAGCGGGTCGTGGCCTTGGACGAGTGGCTGCGTCAGGCCAATGCGAGGCTGCCGCGCCTGGAGGAGTTCATCCTGCCCGGTGGTTCCCTGGCCGCTGCGCAGGCGCATATGGCGCGCACGGTATGTCGTCGCGCCGAGCGCTCCGTCGTCGCGCTGGCCGAACAGCATCCCGTCAATGCAACTGTCCTTCAGTTCCTCAACCGCTTCTCCGATCTGCTGTTCGTGCTGGCGCGCCTGGTGAACCGGGTAGCGGGCGGCGTCGACGAGCAGTGGAACCGAAGCCGCTGAGTGTGGCCGCGCACCCCGAACTTTCTCCTCTATCCATCCAGGCTCCTTCGCATGGCAAACCCTCCAGGCTCCATCGGCGTCATCGGCGCCGGCACCATGGGCAACGGAATCGCGCAGGTCTGCGCGGTGGCCGGTCTCAACGTGACGATGCTGGACGTCAACGACGCCGCGTTGAAGCGCGGCATGGACACCATCATCCGCAATCTCGACCGCATGGTGGCGAAAGAGAAGCTGACGGCCAGCGACCGCGATGCCGCACTGGCGAAGATCAGAACCGGCCTGGACTATGGCGCACTGCAGTCCGCCGATATGGTGATCGAGGCTGCGACGGAGAACCTGGGACTCAAGCTGAAGATCCTGAGGCAAGTCGCCAAGTGCGTCGGCAAGGACGCGATCATTGCGACGAACACCTCTTCGATCTCGATCACTCAGCTGGGCGCTGTGCTCGACGCGCCGGAGTGCTTCATTGGCATCCACTTCTTCAACCCCGTGCCGGTGATGTTGCTGCTGGAGGTCATCCGCGGCGTGCAGACGTCGGACGCAACCCATGCTGCCACGATGGCGTTTGCCAAGACGGTGGGCAAGGCGCCGATCACGGTCCGCAACAGCCCCGGCTTCGTGGTCAATCGCATCCTGTGCCCGATGATCAACGAGGCCATCTTCGTGCTGCAGGAAGGCCTGGCGTCTGCCGAAGGCATTGATGCCGGCATGCGCCTGGGATGCAACCATCCGATCGGCCCGCTAGCACTGGCCGACATGATCGGGCTCGACACCTTGCTGTCGATCATGGGCGTGCTCTACGACGAGTTCAACGATCCCAAGTACCGCCCGGCGCTGCTGCTGAAGGAGATGGTCGCCGCCGGCCGCCTCGGCCGGAAGAACAAGCAGGGGTTCTACAGCTACCCCTGAAGCAGGACAGCGGAAATCCCGGCGGTTCGAGAACGCCGGGACTGATTGTGGCCCAGGGGCCTCAGAATGCTTTCAGCAAGCGCAAGTTGATGCGGTCCGACTCCTTCAGACCGTTGCGCACGGACAAGTCACGTCCATAGAGAGCTGCGAAGTGCCAGCCGGGCGCGAAGCCCCACCCGAAGCCGAACTTGGCGTTGGTGGTCCGGGTGCGGTCGCCGTTGGCAACGCCGTCGATGGAGGTCTCGCCGCCGACGAAGTGAGACGTGCCGGCGCGCAGGTCGAAGCCGCCACCCAAGTTGTACTTGAGCCAAGCCTGGAACTGGTACAGCGGCTTCTGGGTGAGCTTCTGGCTGTTGGGCCCGTAGTCGTCGTTGTCGCCAAAGCCGGTGACGTCGGCCGCGAGTTGCAGCGACAAGTCCTTCGATCCGAGCGACGTGGTGTAGCCGGCCTGCAGCAGATACTTCCAGCGGTGCTCGCCGAGGTTGAGGGGCTTGTTCTTGTCGTAGGAGCCGATTGGCACCCAAACCGCCGGCGTGACACCGAAGAACTCGCCCTGGTCGGGCTTGTTCACCAGCCACACGGTACCGGTAACGATCAGATCGCCCACGCCACTTGTGCTGCCCAGGGCGCTAAGGTCGTTACTGGCCTTGAGGCTGCCGAACGGCAACAGGATCTGCGGGTCGGCGCGGAAACGGCCAATGTCCACGAAACGGACCAGACGCAGGATCCCCACGTCCGACTTGAGATCGCCTCCGGCGACCTGGTTGCCGTCGCTGTAGACCTTGTTGCGCTGCGCGTGCTGGTAGTACAGCAAAGCGAGGTTCGTTCCCGCGGGAATGGCGCCGGAGGCGTAGTCGTCGGCGTCCAAATCCAACGCCCGTGCCGGCTGGCTGAGCGATGCCATCAGCGGCAGCATCGCCGCCAGCGTCAGTGCTTTGATAAGTCCACCGAACTTGCGCTCGTGTGCTCCTTTGCAGCGAACCATCGTATCGTTTGTCATGTTGTCTCCTATCGGTCTTGAGTACGTACGAACCACGGTATTGCCCCATCGTCTCGTGGGCAATTCGTTAGCACCACGCGCCGCACGGACGCGAGGCTGAATTCAGCGAGAGGTCGGGAACTCGGCGATCCGCGCGGCCTCCTGCAACGCCTGCTGTTCTGCCGGCCGCAGCTTCAGCGGAACGAGTCCCATGTCGCAAAGTGCCTGACAGACGCCGTGTCTACGCCGTAGTCGACATCGGCCAGCACCCAATGGCGCGGGGCGCTTTGACCAAGCAGCCTGCGGAGTTGCTCGAGCGCGATCTGCGTCTTGGTGGCGAAGGCGACCTCATCAGGCACGCCGGCGCTGCGCGTTCGCGACCCACTCTTGTGACGCGCCACTCTCACGGGTTGCCGGCCCTTCTCGGCGAGAGCAGACTTGCGTTGCCCGTGGCCGATTCGGTCAAGCACTCGCGCAGGCGCTGCAGGCGCTGCTCGCCAAATCCCAGCCCGCGGGCGAGGTAATCGTCGACGCCACCGAACGCGGTGTCGATCGACTCGAACGCGGCCTCGATATAGGCCGGCCTGGCGGCGGTGAACGCCTCGGCCACCGACTCGGTCGTTCCGGACGGCATCAAGTGCCCGATGTCACGTCTGCAGTCGTTCGTCAGCAGGTAGTCCTCGACGATCACCGTTCGAGGTACGCCGAGCGCCATCAGGATGACCGCCGCACCGAAACCCGTGCGATCCTTGCCGCTCACGCAATGGATCAGCGTCGGCCGCCCCGCCGCCTCTTCCACCGCTTCAAGCATGCGCCGATACTCGGCACAATGGTGCACCGCATAGCGTCGGTAATGCCCGGTTACGGCGCGCTCAATCCCTGCGGCGTCGATGCGCAACTCGCGCAGGGCCTTCAACATTTCAGGTACGCCGTCCGGCCAGAAGCCGATCTCCGTGACCTTGGGGCCGGCACCAACAGGCAGCCGGTTGGGATGCAACTCGCGCTCGTGCGGAAGGCGGAAGTCGACGACGCGGTACAGGTCGAGTGCAGCCACGAGCGCCAAGTCCTCTTCAGTCAGCGCCCCCAACGAGTCGGATCGGAACAGCCGGCCCCAGCGCGTCCGCCGCCCATCGCCGACCGGATAGCCGCCGAGGTCGCGGAAGTTCACAGCGCCTTGCAGCGGAACCCGGCGCCGCGCCAAGTCGCCGGTTGAGCCCGCCTGGGGTGAGGCCGGTGCATCGCAGTGCGTTCGCATGGCGCGCGGCTTCAAAGATCCAGGACCAGCGTCGCGCCCTTCGAGCGCGACACGCAGGTGGTCAGGAACTGCGTGCGTGCCTCGGCGGACAGCAAGTAATCCCGATGCTCGACGTCGCCCGCGAGATAGCGGACCTTGCACGTACCGCACAGGCCGCTCTGGCATGATGTCGGTACTTCGATGCCGTGCTCGCCAAGCACCTGCGCGATCGACTTGTCGTTCGGTACCGTCAGGACCGTTCCCGTGCTGGCGATCTTGATCTGGAACCCGAGCGCCAGCGCATCGCTGCCGATGTCGTGGGGGACTCCCTCGGCGGGAAGCACCGGCGCGCCGACGAAGTACTCGAAGTGCACCGCCTCGGCGGGCCAATTGGTGCAGGCACGTGCGCAGGCCTCCATGAACCCGGGGGGGCCGCAGTAGTAGAGCTGCCAACCCGGCTCGTACCGCCGCAGCAGCGCCGCGATGTCCAGGCCCTTGGCCGGATTGCCGCCGTCGAAGTGCATGATCACGCGCCCCTTGGCGGCCAGCGGCGCGAGTTCCTCCTGGAACGCCGCGTGGGCGCTCGACTTCGCGCAGTAGTGCAGGGTGTAGTCCGCGCCTATCCTTTCCAACCGATGCACCATGGCCTTCAGCGGCGTGATGCCGATGCCGCCGGCCAGCAGGATCTGGTGGGGCGCCCCCTCAATCAGCGGGAAGTTGTTGCGCGGGTGTCCGACCGCGACGAGTCGTTGCGTGTGCACACGCTCGTGGATCGCGATCGACCCCCCGCGCCCGTTGTCCTCGCGCAGCACCGCGATCAGGTACCGCCGACGCTCGGCGGGATCGTTGCACAGCGAATACTGTCGTACGCGTCCGTCGCGAAAGTACAGATCCACGTGGGCCCCGGCGGTGAACTCCTCCAGTTCGCCGCCGTCCTCGCGCACGAATTCGTAGGCGTTGATGCCGATCCCCTGGTAAGTGATCTGCCGGACCCGCAGGTTCAACGCCGTCTTCGGGTACTTGCCGGTGTGACTCAACTGGTACATGTCGCTCTCGGCCCCGGCCTGCGCCGTCGGTTCAGCGGATGCCGGCACCGCTCCGGGGTCGAGCCAGGGGTTGCGCGGGGCGTCGATCAGAGGCTCGCTTCGATCTCATCGAGGCGCCGCAGGATGTGCGGCTTGCGCTGCTCGAGCGGCAGTTCGTCGCACTCCTTCATGATCGCAAAGACTTGGTGCGCCGCCTTGCGGATGACGTCACTGTCCGCTTCTCGGCTCGTGCGGCGACGGATCCGCAGCCGGCTGTCTGAGGTGTATCTCGGCAGCGTTTGCCCGCCACCCACTTCGGCCTTCACGCGCACCGGGTCGGGCGGCGCCTTGCCGGCCGCCGCGTCGCGAAGCAGCGAGCGGCACATGTACACGCCCACGTCCGATCGGCCGGGATGCTCAAGGCCGTGGATGGCTATCGGCCCCTGGCTGACGATGGCTTCGTAGTCGCCCGGAACCCGCTGCGTCTCTTCATAAGGCCGATGCCGAGTCTGACCGATCAGGAAGTCGATCTTGTCGACCCCACACTCATCTACCTTTCCCCGGTGCTCCGGGTCAACCTCATCGTTGAAGTGGCGCCAGCCGAAGGCGATCGAGTGCTCATCGTCGACCGGCACCTGCCAACGCGACATCGCCGGGCCGGAGTGTCGCTGCGGCGCCGCCGCCACGATGGCGGCGTTCTGCATCCAGTTCGGCAGGCCCATCTGCGAGATTCGGATCCACACTTCGTCGTCCGACAGGCGCCGGCCGGCGGTGAAGATCATGCCGTTGTTGTCGTTGGTCGGGTGCCAGTCGATGATTGGCATCTCGCCGAAGCCCCCCTGCAGCGTCGCGCCGTCGGCCAGCTTCGAGTCCACGCCGGCGACCGTCATGTTGTTGTGCAGCAGCGCGGTGTGGTAGTGGTCGATCTGGTTTTCGTAGACCTGAAGCCAGTTGCAGTCGAAGACATTGGAGAACGGAATCAACCGCGTTCCCTTCGGCAACACGTAGCCGTCGAACACCGGGAACTCCGGTCTGCGATCCGCCGGCCCCATGTAGGCGAACACCAGGCCGTCGCGCTCGAAGGCCGGATAGGCGCCCTGGCAGACGGTGTCCTTCAGCTTGGTGTCGGGGGGTTCCGCCGGCGCCTCCAGCAGTTTGCCGTCGACGTCGAAGTGCCAACCGTGGTAGCAGCAGCGGATCCCGCGTTCCTGCACGATGCCGAACTCGAGCGAGGCCCCGCGGTGGGCGCACTTGCGGTGCAGCACGCCGACGTTGCCCTGGCGGTCCCTGAATGCCACCAGATCCTCGTGCAGGATCCGAATCGCCTTGGGCACGTCGGTCAGTTCCTGCGACAGGCATACGGGCTGCCAGTAGCGGCGCATGTACTCGCCCATCGGCGTGCCGGGGCCCGTACGAAGGATTTCCAGGTTCGTGGGGGCGGCATTCTGCAGGTCGCGCAGCTGGTACCCGCTGTAGGCCATCCCCTGCCCGGCCGCGGCCAAACTTTCAATCTTACCCATCTGAAGATCTCCTCGCAATCCGGAGCGCCCTCAATTCGGGGCGGCTTGCCATCCGCAGTTTGCCGAGCCAGTCTAGCCAGCGGTAGGCGCGACGTCTTTGGCGCAGTCGGACAAAAACGGCGCCAGGCGTTGGCAGGCAGTGCTAAAGAGCGCTGAAAAACACGACATCGGCGCAGCATGACGCGGCTGATCGCGCACAGGCCGTCATCGCGGCGAGATGCGGTCGTTGCTGGCTGTCGGCGCGCGCTTTGAGGGCCCGAACAAGTCAGCGCTTCCCTGCCGGCACGCCGTGATCGCAGTGCCGACGTCGACCGGCACCGCCGATGTGCGCCCATTACCGCCCGGGAGCCGGCGCTGGAAGACCGGACGAGCCATCGCATCCCGTTGAGCCCCCGCGCGGCGTACGCCGCGCCCGGTGGCATGTGCGGTCGCGGACAAAGACACAGGGGCGTTTTGCTCGCTCCGAGCTAGAGACGGCAGCCCGCCGTTTGACCATAGTCTTTCCGTCTACAAGCTCATCAGCAAGGGGAGAGATCAGCCATGAACGCACCGATCATCAAGAAGGTTCTCGTCGACAGCGGCGAGCTGAGGAAGAAAGTGGCCGCATTGTTCCAGGCGGTCGGAGTGTCCGCCGAGCATGCGGACCAGATCGCCGAGGTCGTCGTCTTCGCCGATCTGCGCGGCGTCGAATCGCACGGCGTCCAGTTCACGCCGCGCTACGTCCGCGGCATCGCCCGCGGCCATCTGAACCCGAAGCCGGACATCCGCGTCGTCCACCGACGCGGCGCGGTGGCCGTCGTCGATGCCGACAATGGACTGGGTTTCCTGTCGGCGCGCCGCGCGATGAAGGAGGCCATGACGATTGCCGCCGAACACGGCAGCGGCACTGTGGCGGTGCGCAACAGTAATCACTTCGGACCGGCGGCCTTCTACCCGATGATGGCGCTGGAGGCGGGAATGATCGGCTACGCCACGACCGACGGGCCGCCGCACACCGTGGTGTGGGGCAGCCGCAGGCCGGTGCTGTCGAACGACCCGGTCGGCTGGGCCTTCCCCACCCTCGAAGGCCTGCCGATCGTCGTGGACACCGCGTTCACCGGCGTGAAGGAGAAGATCCGGCTGGCCGCCCAGCGAGGCGGCACGATCCCGGCCGACTGGGCTGTCGGGCCCGACGGCAATCCGACGACCGACCCGAAGATCGCACTCGAGGGCTACCTGCTGCCCATCGGCCAGCACAAGGGCTCGGCGCTGATCGTCGCCAACGAGGTCGTCTGCGGCGCCTTGGCCGGCGCCCTCTTCAGCTTCGAAGTGTCGCCAAAGCTCGTGATGGGTGCGGACCATCACGATTCGTGGAAGTGCGGCCACTTCGTCCAAGCGCTGGATCCGGGCGCCTTCGGCGACCGCGACGCGTTCCTGCGCCGCACCAGCGAGCTGGCGTCGGCTCTGCGCAACGCGCCGCGCGCCGAGGGCGTGCAGCGCATCTACATGCCCGGCGAGATCGAGGCTGAACTGTCGGCTCAGCGGTTGCGGGACGGGCTGCCGCTGGCGGTCACGACGCTTGAGGCCCTCGACGCCGTGGCCCGCGAGGTCGGCGCGCCCGTACCGTCGGCGACGCTGGTCACGCACGAGATGCCGTGATGGCGCAGAAACCGGCTCCGGCGGCTTGGGCCTGTGCCAGCTGCGGGTTCAGGATGGGGGAGCCGATCGCGAGGCTGGGGGTCAGCGAGCTCAGTCTGGTCTCGGACCGGCGCTTCCCCGGCCGCTGCGTCCTCACGCTGCGCGAGCACGCTACCGAGCTGTTCGAGGCTTCGGCGGCGGCACGGCAGGGGTTCGTCGAGGACATGAGCCGCGCGGCACGCGCCATCAAAGTGGCGACCGGCGCCTTCAAGATGAACTATGAGATCCTCGGCAATGCAGATCCGCACGTGCATTGCCATCTGATCCCGCGCCGGCAGGACGAGCCCAACCCACGCGTACCGGCGTGGCTGCATCCGCAGCCGCAGGCTGAACTCGACGAGGCCAGCGCGCAGCAGATAAAGGCGCGCATCCGGGAGTTGCTCGATGCCGCGGACAACTAGGACTAAAGGGAGACAAGAGTCGATGACCAGTGTCGCCGCCGCCGAGCGCTTCGTCTATTCCTTCGCCGAGGCCACGCATCTCGACGCGGCCGCGCTCGGCGGCAAGGGCGCGGGACTGGTCCAGATGACGGCCGCGGGCTTTCCCGTGCCGCCGGGTTTCGTCATCACGACGCAGGCCTGCCGGGTCAGCAAGGACGGTGCGGTTCCCGAGGCGCTGTGGGGCGAGATCGTCCAGGCCGTGCATCAACTCGAGGCCCGGACCGGTTGCGGCTTCGGCAAGGGGCCGCGGCCGCTGCTTGTGTCAGTCCGCTCGGGCGCGCCGGTGAGCATGCCGGGCATGATGGACACCGTCCTCAACCTCGGGATGAACGAGGAGACCACGGTTGCGCTGGCGAAGGCGACCGGCGGCCGCTACCGCTTCGCCGCCGAGACCTTCGCCCGTTTCGCGCGCATGTTCGCCGACATCGTGCTTGGCGCTGCCGACGAGAGCGCCGCCGACGGTGCGAGCCTCGACACCGTCGAGGACGAGAGGTCGCTGCGATCAGCTGTCCGACTCGTCGCCGAAGGCGTGGGTACGTCCGGCACCTTTCCGGCCGACCCGTGGGCGCAGCTCAGACAGGCGGTGGTCGCGGTATTCGAGTCATGGAACTCGCGCCGTGCGATCCGTTATCGCGACCATCACGGAATCGCGCACGATCTGGGCACGGCGGTGGTCGTGCAGCAGATGGTCTTCGGCAATCTCGGCAGCCCGTCGGGGACGGGCGTGGCCTTCACCCGCGACCCGCGGGACGGTTCGCCGAAGCTGTTCGGCGAGTACCTCGAGAACGGCCAGGGGGAGGACATCGTCGCGGGAACGCACACCCCGGAATCGCTCGACGATGTGGGGCGCCGCTATCCGGAGCTGATCGGGCAGTTCCACTCGTTGGCGCGTTCGCTCGAGAAGACCTACGGGGACGTGCTCGACATTGAATTCACGGTTCAGGAGGGCGTGCTCTACCTGCTGCAGGTGCGTCCGGGCAAGCGGACAGCCGAGGCGGCGATCAGGATCGCGTGGGATCTGTACGAGGAGGGTCTTGTCGACCGCGAGACCGTGCTGCAGCGCGTGACGGCCGATCATCTGCGCCAAGTGCTTCGCCCGCGGTTCCTCGTGGAGGCCGTCGAGGCGGCGCGCGCCGGGGGTGCGAGGTTGGCGGTGGGCACGGGCGCGTCGCCGGGGCAGGTCAGCGGACGCATCGTTTTCGACCCGGATCGGGCCGAGCAGATGGCCTCTGGAGGAGACCCGGTCGTCCTGATGCGGCTGTTCACGAGCCCACGGGACTTGCACGGGATGCTCGCCGCGCGGGGAATTGTGACGGCCCGAGGAGGTTCGACCAGTCACGCGGCGGTTGTGGCGCGCGCACTCGACAAGCCGTGCATCGTCGGCTGCGAGTCGCTTGACATCGACCCCGAACGGCGCGTGGTCCGCGTGGCCGACCGCGAACTGCCGGAAGGCGCCGTCGTCTCGCTCGACGGCTCCACTGGCGAGGTGTTCGAAGGGGCGTTGTCGACCGGCGCCCGCAGCACCGATTCGGTGAACCACATCGGCGCCATCCTGGGTCTGGCCGACGACCTCAGCGGCTGCACCGTCTTCAACCGGGTCTCCACGCCGGACATGGCGCGTCAGGCGATCGCTGCCGGCGCCCACGGCATCGGCACCCGCATCGACGAGACGCTGGCCGCGACCGCGGGATTCGAAACGCTGGTCGATGCGGTGTCGGCCTACAAGCGCGGTGTGACATCGGCGGACTCCAACTCCAACGCGCTGGTCGCGCTCGAGGAAGTGATCGCGGAGGCCCTGGCCGACGTCATGCGGGCCGTCTATCCGAAGCCCTTCGCGGCGCGGATCGCCAACCTATCCAGCGGTGTCGCAGGCGAGGCGGTGTCGGATTTCACCGACGTCGCGCCCTCGCCGGCCATCTGGCTGCCGCTAGGCTCGCCGCAGTTGCTGCGCGCGCAGATTCGAGGACTGGTGCGCGCGAAAGAGGCCACCGGCTACCCGGACAACGTGATCCTGATGATCGGCGGCATCAACACAGAAGCCGAGGCGATCGCGTTGAGGGCCGCATGCCGAGAGGCAGGCGGCACCAAGCTCAGGCTCGGCGTGGCCGCGCGCAGCCCGCACGGGCTGTTGGAGTTGCCCCGCATCGCCCGCCACGTCGACATGGCCTGGATCGACTACCGGTCGCTGTGTGCCGCGATCTACCGCTATCCCGACGACCTGATGCTCGCGCAGGACGCATGGAAGTCGTACATCGCCGACGGCTTCATCCCGCTGGACCCTGCCAATGAAGTGGACGAGGCAATCGAGCGGCTGATGCCTACCCTGACGCCGGGCGCACACGCTTGCGAGTTCGGCGTCACCTTTTATGGCTGGGGGGTCAGCGAGAAGGTGGTGCGCTTCTTCACCGAGCGCGGTTTCAGGAACTTCGGCGTCGAGATGAACGGACTCGCGGCCACCCGGCTGCTGCTGGGGCGCCAGGCGTCGCAACCGGGCGCGTTCGGCCCGCTCGCCGGAGGCGCTCCGGTTTGGTCGCCGCCACGAGCAATTGACACAAATCCTTAAGGAGTTAATCCATGAAAGAGATCGGCCTAATCGGGCTTGGAAACATCGGCGGCGGAATGTGCCGGCGCCTTCTCGAACGCGGCATCGGCGTTGTCGGGTTCGACCTTTCGCCGGCGGCCACGAAAGCCGCCGCGGAACACGGCGCCCGGATCCAGGTCAGCCCCGCGGCGGTCGCGCAGCAGGTCGATGTCGTTGTCACGTCGCTGCCGAATCCCGCCATCGTGCGTGATGTCTACTTGGGCGAACAGGGTCTGGTCGCCCAGGCGCGGCCGGGGAGCACGCTGATCGAGACCAGCACCATCGACCCGAACACCATTCGTGAGGTCGCGCAGGCGGCGACCAAGTCCGGCATCCGAGTCCTCGACATCGCACTGTCCGGCGAGCCGCCGCAGGCGATCCTTGGGGAACTGGTCTTCCAGGTGGGCGGCCCCGACGAGTTGATCGACCAGCATCTCGAGTTGCTGCAGGTGCTGGCAAAGAAGATCAACCGCACCGGCGGCATTGGGACCGCCAAGACGGTCAAGCTCGTGAACAACCTGATGTCTCTGGGCAACATTGCCGTTGCCGCCGAGGCTTTCGTCCTGGGCGTGAAGTGCGGGATGGAACCGAAGCGGTTGTACGAGATCCTGTCCGTCTCGGGCGGACGTTCGGCGCACTTCATCAGCGGGTTCCAGAAGGTCATCGAAGGTGACTACGGCGCCAGCTTCAAGACCAGCCTGGCGCTGAAGGACATCAACCTCATTCTCGACCTCGCCAACGAGGAACACTACGCGGCGCGGCTCGCGCCGGTCATCGCATCACTGTACAGTGACGCCGTTGGGCGCGGGCTGGGCGAAGAGAATTTCACGTCGGTGGTCAAGGGTTACGAAGCCACTGCAGGGATTCGCGTTGCTGAGTCCGGCTAGCGCAGCGCCGGTTGCACATGGCATGGCTGCCACGCAGTTCGTCGTTGTTCGGCACGTCGAGACGGAGTGGAACCGAGACGGCAGGATCCAGGGCCACATGGACAGCCCGTTGACGTTGGAAGGGATCACCCAGGCTCAGGCCCTCGCAAGGCGATTGGGCGAGATCCAGTTCGACCTGCTCGTAAGCAGCGACTTGGGCCGGGCGAGCGCGACGGCTGCTTACATCGCTACCGAGACGAAACTGCCCGTCCTGTTTGATGCCAGGCTGCGCGAGCGGAACTACGGAATCTTCCAAGGCCTCACACGCCCGGAGGCGCAGGCCAAGTTTCCGGAAGCCTATCGGCGCTACAGCGACGAAGACGTCAATTTTGCGATTCCCGGCGGGGAAAGCACACAAGCCGCCTTCGACCGCAGCCTCGGATGTTTGGAGGAACTTGCGGCGCAGCGGGCTGGGCAGCGGATTCTCGTCGTCACGCACGGGGGGGTGCTGGACGGCCTCTATCGACACACGACGGGCTTGCCCCATGTCGGCTCTCGCGTGTTCAAAATGGTTAACGGAAGCATCAACGGGTTTTCTTACGAGTGCGGCGTGTGGCGCCTGGATTTCTGGGCCGATGTGGCGCATTTGGACGGTAAGTCGTTGGATGACGTTTGACGCACGCAGGCGAAAGAGTAGTCTCCATCAGCAATATCACTCAGCCATGCAAACCTAAAGAAGCACTGAGTGCCAGTCCAGTTCAGCGTTGTCCGGGCTGTGAGCCTACACCGCGGAGATGGGGCATGACCAAGTCGAACGTGATGGGCTCCGCGTTGCCCGACGCGGTGAGCAGAGCGGCCTGTCGCTGCCTGCGCGGGCGCTGTAGGCCGAGGCGATCAACCTCTGGGCACTTGGGCTGGCACCTCCTGAAGCAGCTCCGTCATCAGTGCCTGGCAGAAGCTGGTGAGTTCGTCGTCGCACTGCTTGAGGATCTCGGGCAAGGCTCGCTTGAAGGCCGCAGGCGACTGCGCGATCGTGATTCCCCGCTCACCCAGCAGGCCCCTGACCTGGTTGATGAGCGCGGTATGCTGATGGACCAGCAGCTCGCGAACGCGATGCGCCGCTTGCATGTCCTGCTGTTCGATCGACTTCACGGTCACGAATCGCATCGCCGGGCGGCACGCGGCTTCGACGAGATCGCCTCGGCATCGTTGCGGTCGTTCTTGTTCGTCTTCACGAACGGTGAGACGTACTGCGGGCTGATAAGGTGCACCTCGATGCCCAGCTCTTGGAAGCGTCGGGCCCAGTGATGAGCAGAGCTGCAAGCCTCCATCGCGATGACGCGAGGCCGCAGCTCGCGTAGGCTACCAGCCAGAACGCGCGGCTCGCGCACAGCTTCATGTGGGCCACCTGCAGCTTCTGGTAGACCCCGCCGATGACCAGCGACTCCTCGCTCCAGTCGTACTGGAACGCCTCGCCGAGTGCGAAGCTTAGCGGCACGTAGGCATCGCCCGCCGCCACGCCACCTTGCGCAGCGCGCCACTGGCGGATGTAGTCGGTCAGCCGGGTGTAGCCGCCTTCGTAGCCGGCAGCCACCAGTTGCGCATGCAGCGCCTTGGCCGTGCGCCGCTCCTTCTTCGGCCGCCTCGCGTCGGCCAGCAGCGCCTGCTGCACCGTCTCGATGAACGGCGTCAGCTTCGTCGGCACCGCCGGACGCCGGTACTTCGGCACCTCAGCCTTGCCGTTGCGCAGATACTTGCGCACCGTATTGCGCGACAGGCTCGTCGCCTTGACGATCTCGCGCACCGACTTCTTCTCGCGTCGGTGCATCCTCAAGACCTTGCCAATCATGGCCATGGTGATCACTCCTCATACCCCCGCCCCGTTGTGAATAACTCGGGCAGGGTAGGTTGAACACCTGGGTCAGTTTTCAGTCGGCACAGGCCTCACAGGTGGGCCTGCGGATGAAATCTTGGACTACTTCATGGAGGTAGTTCATGTATTCGTACGAGGATCGACTACGAGCGGTCCGTCTCTACATCAAGCTGGGCTTGCGGGTCGGGCCCACCATCCGTCAGTTGGGATACCCGACGAAGAACTCACTCAAGAGCTGGCATCAGGAGTACGCGCAACGACATGACCTGGCCGCAGGGTACAAGCGAGCGCCGAAGTATTCGCAGGCGCAGAAGGCGCGAGCGGTCGAGCACTACCTGGAGCATGGGCGCTGTCTCACTGCGACTATCCAGGCACTGGGCTATCCCGCGCGAGGATCGCTTTCGACCTGGATTCAGGAACTGCACCCGGAGACCACGCGCGTCGTTGGCAGATCCCAGGTTCGTCCGGCACCTGCGCCCGAGGTGAAGCATGCCGCAGTCATCGCTTTGTGCATGCGACAGGGAGGTGCGCAGGCGGTTGCCGATAAGGTTGGCGTGTGCAGGCCGACGTTGTACAACTGGAAGAACCAGTTGCTCGGTACCGAGGCACCACCCGCATCCATGAAGCGTCCGAAAGACTCCACCCCCCCAGATATCCAACGAGCAGAGCTGGAGAAGCAGCTCGATGAGCTTCGCCGGAACGTCCGCCGCTTGCCGCTCGAGCAAGACGTGCTCAAGAAGGCGAATGAACTCATAAAAAAAGACGTGGGCATCGACCAGCGCCTCCTGACGAACCGGGAGAAGACCCAGCTGGTTGATGCCCTGACCCACACCTACACGCTGACGGACTTGCTCAACGAGGTGGGCCTCGCGCGCAGCACCTACTTCTATCACCGCGCGCAGCTCGACGTCGCAGACAAGTATGCCGACGTGCGTCGGGCGATGGCCGAGATCTTCGAGCGCAATCACCGTTGCTATGGCTACCGGCGCATAAAGGCGTCGTTGAGCGAACTTCGCCTGCGCGTCTCGGAGAAGGTTGTGCAGCGGCTGATGAAGCAAGAGCAGTTGGTCGCGGCCACGTCGAAGCGCCGTCGCTATGGCTCGTACCTGGGCGAGATCAGTCCAGCGCCGGCCAACCTGTTGAACCGCGACTTCAGTGCCGCGGCACCCAACGAGAAGTGGCTCACCGACATCACCGAGTTCCAGATCCCCGCGGGCAAGGTGTACCTGTCGCCCATGATCGACTGCTTCGACGGCATGGTGGTCAGCTGGACGATCGGCACGCGCCCAGACGCTGAGCTCGTCAACACGATGCTGGACGCCGCCATCGAGTCGGTCGAGGCCAGCGACGTCCGACCAGTGATCCACTCGGATCGCGGAGCCCACTATCGGTGGCCGGGGTGGCTCTCACGGATCGCCGAAGCGAAGCTGGTGCGTTCGATGTCGCGCAAAGGCTGTTCACCGGACAACGCGGCGTGTGAAGGCTTCTTCGGGCGGCTGAAGACCGAACTGTTCTACCCGCGGGACTGGATGACCACGACCATCGACGAGTTCGTCGCTTCCTTGGACTCCTACATCCGCTGGTACAACGAGAAGAGAATCAAGCTCTCATTGGGCTTCCGCAGCCCGCTCGAGCACCGAAGGAGTCTCGGTCTGGCGGTCTAACCAGTCCAAGAAATCGTCCGCAGCCCCGGTGGGTCAATTTTCGGTCGGCGGCAACATGTCCTGCTGCTCAACTGACTTCACGGTGACGAAGCGCATGGACGGACGACACGCCGCCTCGACGATTGCCTCAGATGCTATGCAGGATCCAGGGCGAAGCAGCGCGAGACGCGTCGCGCTACAACGGATTTCCCAGCTTCGTTTCGTAAAGGAGTCCGGAAATGTCTACGACCATGGCAATCCTGCAAAGCAGGGATACGGTGACGCGTGGCGACCTGTGCGTGAGCTTCGAGCTCGGTGACAAGAAGTGGAAGGTGACGGCCAGCGATGGTTTCTACACGCCGAGCCAGTACAGCGTCGACGTCGGCGACAAGAAGGCGGTCCTGGAAGTTGTGCGCAAGGCCAGGGCGCGCTGCAAGCTTGATCCGCATGGCAAGGTGCACTCGTGCTACGAGGCCGGCCGTGACGGCTGGTGGCTGCACCGATGGCTGATCGAGCAAGGCATCGACAACATCGTGGTCGACTCTGCCAGCATCGAAGTGAACCGCCGTGCCAGGCGTGCCAAGACCGACCGGCTCGACGGCTTCAAGCTGGTGGCGATGCTGCTGCGCCACCGCCGCGGCGAGCGCGTGTGGTCGGTACTGCGTGAGCCCACTGCCGAGCAGGAGGATGCGCGCCGCAGGGACCGCGAACTGGCCAGGCTATCGAAGGAGCGCACGCAACACACAACAAGCATTGGGTCTCTGCTCGTGCTGCACAACCTGCGCTCGCATACCGTCATCGGTGGGCGCGACTGGGCACGTTGGTGGGACGCCCAAGGCATGCAGGTGCCTCCGGCGCTTCGCGCCGAGATCGAGCGCGAGATCGCACGGCTGGCGCTGGTCCAGGAGCAGGTCAAGGCACTGGTGGCCGCGCAGCATGACGAAGTCGAAGCCGGCGTTCGGCCGATCGTGGCGCAACTCATCAGGCTGCGGGCGATCGGCGTCAGGAGCGCTTGGCGGCTGGACAAGGAGCTGTTCGGTTGGAGGCGCTTCGCCAACCGGCGCGAGCTGGCGGGCTGTGTGGGGTTGGCCCCCACACCTTACGCCAGCGGCGACAGCCAAGTCGAGCAAGGCATAAGCAAGGCTGGCAACAAGCGGGTGCGGGCGTTGTTGGTCGAGCTGGCCTGGAGCTGGCTGCGCTTCCAGCCCGACAGCGCCCTGAGTGAATGGTTCAACCAGCGCTTTGCAGGCAGCGGCAAGCGCTCGCGGCGCGTGGGCATCGTGGCCTTGGCCAGGCGGCTGCTGATCGCGTTGTGGCGTTACCTGGATCGCGGCGAGATCCCGGCTGGGGCCGAACTCAACCCGCTTGCCGCTTGAGCCATCGAGAAGCTGCGGCTGAACACCACTCGGCACTGGATCGAATCATCATGATCAAAGGTCGACGCGCCCGCAGTATCGTTGGGTCACCTGAGCGTGACCGTCCCCTCAGATTGGGCGCCTCGGTAAGCAGGGTTTGTCAGTGCGCTTCACGCGCATGCAGCATGTGGTGCGGGGCTTGCACGACCCGCACGGATAGAAGTTCGTCCGAGCACTGGCTCGACGCTCATCACACCCCCACCTCGAATCAGGATGGATCAGAACGGTACCGCGCGTTGCATGAGGGGGGTCGACATAAAGCTCCATTGATCGATGCCGCCGAAAGAGGCTTGACTACCGGGTCCACATAGAAGCGATACTGTTCCCGCTCGGCTGTCCGCTGTGGCTCGCTGAGTACCGCGCACTTCAGCTCTCTCCGGGGCTGTGGACTTACACCATGCGCTGGGACACGACCTCACGCGACAGAGCCCGCTCTTGTGCAACGCCAATTGGGCACAGCTCCGCGACCGGTTTCGCGATGCCACTGCCCGGGGTCAGGCAAAAGCAACTTTGGGAAGAACTTGGGAATTTGGGAAAAAAGAATGCCCACCTGTTAGTGGGCACTCTCGCGGACAACCGCATGTGTTGGTAGGCGCGATTGGACTCGAACCAACGACCCCCACCATGTCAAGGTGGTGCTCTAACCAGCTGAGCTACGCGCCTGAAGCGGGCCGCAGTCTAGCACGCGACGATGGCCGGACCTCAGCGGCGCCGCGCGCTGCGCACGCCGTCGATGCGGCACACCGCCGCCAGCACCGACTGCAGCCGGGCCGAGTCGTTGACCTCGACGGTGAAGGCCATCGACGCCGTCCCGCGCAGGCTCTGCGACTGCACGCCGACGACGTTCATCTTTTCCTTGGCGAACAGCTCGCTGATGTCGCGCAGCAGCCCTTGCCGGTCGGCCGCCTCGACGATCACATCGACCGGATAGACGGCATCGCCGGCGCGGCCCCAGGCCACCGCGATCACGCGTTCCGGCGCGCGCCCGGCCATCTGCCGGAAGTTGGCGCAGTCGCGGCGGTGGATCGCGACGCCCTTGCCGCGCGTCACGTAGCCGCCGATCGCGTCCGGCGGTGCCGGCTTGCAGCAGCGCGCCATGCTGGTCAGCAAGGATTCGACGCCGACCACCAGCACGCCACCGCGCGCCGGCGCCGCCGTGGCTCCGCGGCTCAGGCGCTGCGCCAGAAGCTCGTCGGCGTCGGGCGGCGGCTCGGCCGGGCGCAGCAACGCCTCGATGTGCCTCAGCGAGAACTCGTCCTTGCCGACGACCTCGAACAGCGCCTCGGCATCGCGAAACCCCAGCCGCTCGGCCAGCTCGTCGAGCTTCACCGACGTGCGGCCTTCGCGCTGCAGCAGCTTCTCGACTGCCTCGCGGCCGCGCGCCACCGTCTGGGCCTGGGCCAGCGCGTTGAACCAGGCGCGCACCTTGGCCTTGGCCCGCGAGCTCCTCAGGTAGCCGAGTTCGGCGTTCAGCCAGTCGAGCGACGGGCCGCCCTCCTTCGCGCTGACGATCTCGACCGTCTGCCCGCTCTGCAGCGGCGTGCTCAGCGTGACCATCGCGCCGTCGACGCGCGCACCGCGGCAGCGGTGGCCCAGGTCGGTGTGCAGGCTGTAGGCGAAGTCGACCGCCGTCGCGCCGGCCGGCAGTTCGATGATCGCGGCCTGCGGCGTGAAGACGTAGATCCGGTCGTCGAAGAGACCCTGCCCCGCAGCGGCGCCCGGCTCGACCAGCTCGCGCTCCCAGGCCAGCAGCTGGCGCAGCACGGCCTTGCGCGCCTGCGCCACCTGCTCCTCGAAGTCGCCGGCCGCGGCCACACCGGCGTAGCCGCGCGCGCCGGCTTCCTTGTAGGCCCAGTGGGCGGCGATGCCGCTCTCGGCGTGGTCGTGCATCGCCCGCGTGCGGATCTGGATCTCGAGTGAGCGACCCTGCTCGTCGAAGACGACGGTGTGCAGCGACTGGTAGCCGTTGGCCTTGGGCCGCGCGATGTAGTCGTCGAACTCCTCCGGCAGCGACCGCCACAGCTCGTGCGCACGGCCCAGTGCGGCATAGCAGGCCGGCACGTCGTCGACGATGACGCGCAGCGCGCGCACGTCCAGCACCTGCTCGAAGTTCAGCTGCTTGCCCTGCATCTTCTTCCAGATGCTGTAGAGGTGCTTGGGCCGGCCCTGCACCTCGGCATGCAGCCCGGCCCCCGTCAGCGCGGCCGCGAGGCGGTCCCGCACGGCCTCGACGCCCTGCTCGCGCTCGACGCGCTTCTCGTCCAGAAGCCGGGCGACGCGCTTGTAGTCCTCGGGCTGCTGGAAGCGGAAGGCGAGGTCCTCGAGCTCCCACTTGATCTGCCAGATGCCCAGGCGATTGGCCAGCGGCGCGAACACCTGCATCGATTCGCGCGCCAGCGCCTGCGGACACGGCTGCCTGCTGGCCGCATAGTGACGCAGGGTCTGCAGCCGCGAGGCCAGCCGCAGCAGCACCACCCGCAGATCGCGCGAGAAGGCCAGCAGCATCTTGCGCACGCGCTCCACCTGTGCCGCCTGCTGGGCGGCGTCCAGCAGCGCATCGCCCAGCGCCTCGCGCGCGGTGCGCTGCGCCTGCACCAGCTTGCGCGTGTGCGTGACGAGGCTGGCGTAGCTTTCGCCGTACGCCTTGGCGATCACTTCCTCCGGCCGCGTCAGGAAGTCACCGGCGTAGACGAGGTAGGCCGCCGCGCGCATCGACGGCGCCGCACCGACGGCCTGCAGGATCGCCGCGACGCCGTCGGCATGCGCCAGCGCGTCCTCGCCGGTGTCGAAGCGCTCACCGGCCAGCAGCGGCGCCGCGAAGGCGCGGGCGCGCGCCAGCACGTCGTCGTCCCGCCCCGAGCCCTCGGCGGCACCGGCCGCCAGCAGGACGATCGGAGCCGCGTTCGGCGCCGACTCCGCCAACGCAGTCTTCATGGCGCGCCCAGGAACTCCCGCACCACCGCGACCTGGTCGTCGGCCACCAGGGTCGGCGCGTGACCCACGCCGGCCAGCTCGACGAGGCGCGCCTTCGGACCGCGCTGCGTCATCGCCTGCGCGGTCTCGGGCGACAGCAGGTCGGACTGCGCGCCGCGCAGCAACAGCGTCGGGCAGTCGAGCGCGTCGTAGCGTTGCCACAGCAGCGCCTCGCCGGCGGCGGCCATCTCGGGCGTGACGGCCTTGAAGGGCAGGCCGATGCGCGGGTCGTAGGCCGAGACGAAGCCCTCGCCCTGCTCGTCCTTCACGGCGCGCAGCTGAGGCCGCGTCAGCGCCAGCCATTGCTCGCGCGTGTGCGGCCCGAAGCCCTGCGAGATGCTCCACAGATAGTCGGCCGCCTCGTCGACGTTGGCGTAGCGTCGCGGCAGGCCGAGGTAGGCGCCGATGCGCTGCACCGCCGCGGCGTTGATCGTCGGGCCCACGTCGTTGAGCACCAGCCGCCGCACCGGCGACCGGCCCTCGCGGTCGCGCAGCGAGGCCAGGCCCAGGCCGATCAGGCCGCCCATCGAGGTGCCGACCCAGTCGACCTGCGGCACCCCCAGCCGCGCCAGCAGGCTCACCATGTCGGCCACGTAGGCCGGCACCTGGTAGCCCATCGGGTCGGCCAGCCAGTCCGACCGGCCGCGGCCGACGACATCGGGGCAGACCACGCGGCAGTCGCCGGCCAGCGCACGGGCCAGCGTGTCGAAGTCCCGGCCCTGGCGCGTCAGGCCGTGGACGCAGACCACCACGCGGGGGTTGTCGCGCTCGCCCCATTCCCAGAACGCCATGCGGTGCAGTCCCTGTCCGTCGAGGCAGTGGACGAAGTCGAGGCGCGGTTCATGCATGTCGGGGCTCCATTCGATAATCATCCTAACCAAGGAACGGAGAACTCCATGCTCAAAGGCAAGACCGCCCTCGTCACCGGCTCCACCAGCGGCATCGGCCTGGGGATCGCGCTGGTGCTGGCGCGCCAGGGCGCGAACCTGGTGCTCAACGGCTTCGGCGACGCCGAGGGCCCGAAGGCCGAGGTGCTGGCGGCCGGCAAGGCGCACGGCATCAAGGTCGGCTACCACGGCGCCGACATGAGCAAGCCGGCCGAGATCGAGGCCCTGATGGCCTACGCAGCCAGCGACTTCGGTGGCGTCGACGTCCTCGTCAACAACGCCGGCATCCAGCACGTCGCGCCGGTCGAGGACTTTCCGGTCGCCAGGTGGGACGCGATCATCGCCATCAACCTCAGCTCGGCCTTCCACACCACGCGCCTGGCCATCCCCGGCATGCGCAGGAAGGCCTGGGGCCGCGTCGTCAACATCGCCTCGGCGCACGGCCTGGTGGCCTCGGCCAACAAGTCGGCCTACGTGGCGGCCAAGCACGGCATCGTCGGCTTCACCAAGTCGGTGGCGCTCGAGACCGCCACCAGCGGCATCACCGCCAACGCCATCTGCCCCGGCTGGGTGCTGACGCCGCTGGTGCAGAAGCAGATCGACGACCGGGCCGCGCGCGAGGGCATCCCCGTCGCACAGGCCGAGAAGGACCTGCTCGGCGAGAAGCAGCCCTCGCTGCGCTTCACCACGCCCGAGCAGCTGGGCGAACTCGCCGCCTTCCTGTGCTCGGCGGCCGGCGGCAACGTCACCGGCCAGGCCTGGGCCGTGGACGGCGGCTGGACCGCCCAGTAGCTACTTCGTCAGCTGCACGCTGCCGCTGACGGTCGCGGTGATCAGGCCCTTGCCGGGCTCGACCGGCACCGGCGCGTCGCTCGCCATCGACATCTGCGTCTTCGCACGCACCATGTAGGGCTGCGGCCCGCCGCCCTGGTCGGCGGCCTGCACGTTGACTTCGCGGATCTGGTAGCCCGCAAAGCCGAACTGCTGCGCGTACTCCTGCGCCTTGGCGCGGTACTTCCGGATCGCCTGCGCGGTGACCTCGGCCTCGTGCTTCTCGGCCAGCTCGCGCGAGATGCTGTAGCCGACGCTGGTCACGTTCATCGTGCCCAGCTTGCCGGCGGTCTGCGCGACGCGCTGGCTGTCCTTGCCTTCCAGCACCAGCTCGGCCTGGCCCTGCCAGCCGTTGATCTTGCCGTCCTTGCCATAGCGCGGGAACAGCGAGAAGCCGCCGGTTCGAACCTCCATCGCGCCCGGCGCGGCGGCCTTCTTCGCCTCGGCCAGCGCGGCGTCGAGCACCTGCTTGAGCTGCGCCTGCACCGCCGCGGAGTCATTGCCGTCGCGCACGACCTGCAGCGTGATGCCGAGCAGGTCCTTGGTCACCTCGATCTGGGCGCTGGTGCTGAAGCTGACCAGGTTCTCGCGCGCCGGCTCGGCGGCCTGCACGGGCGGCAAGGTCAGCGCGGCCGCAGCGGCCAGTCCGGCGAGCGACGAGCGGCTTGCATTCGGCATGGGGATCCTTTCGGGGTTCGTGGACGAGGCCGGCACTGTGGCACAGCCCTCCGCAGCACCCCCTCGACAGCCCGCCAGGCCTGGGCGCAAGATATGTAACAACGCGAAAAGCCCCCGGCGGACCCCGAAACCCCTGCGCACAATCGCCGCTGTTACAAATATGGAGTCGCGATGAACGCCACCGCCAACAACCAGCGCGCCGACCGCATCGTCGTGGTCGACGACGATGCCCGCATCCGCGACCTGCTGCGCCGCTACCTCACGCAGGAAGGCTTCGAGGTGCTGCTGGCCGAGGACGCCAAGGCGCTGAACCGCGTGATGACGCGCGAGACCATCGACCTGATCGTGCTGGACCTGATGCTCCCCGGCGAAGACGGGCTGTCGATCTGCCGCCGCCTGCGCGCCAACAACGACACCACGCCCATCATCATGCTGACCGCCAAGGTCGAGGACGTCGATCGCATCGTCGGCCTGGAGGTCGGCGCCGACGACTACCTGCCCAAGCCCTTCAATCCGCGCGAGCTGCTGGCGCGCATCCACGCGGTGCTGCGCCGCCGGCCCTCGCTGGAGGCGCCCGGCGCGCCCGCCAAGGAACCGCAGACCGTCAGCTTCGGGCCCTTCGAGTTCGACCTCGCCCTGCGCCGCCTGACCAAGGACGGCGAGCAGATCGCGCTGACCACCGGCGAGTTCTCGATGCTCAAGGCCCTGGTGCGCCACCCGCGCCAGCCGCTGTCGCGCGACAAGCTGGCGCAGCTGGCGCGCGGCCGCGAGTTCGAGCCCTTCGACCGCAGCCTGGACGTGCAGATCTCGCGCCTGCGCAAGATGATCGAGCCCGACCCGGCCCAGCCGCGCTACATCCAGACCGTCTGGGGCGTGGGCTACGTGTTCGTGCCGGACGGCGCGGCCTGACGCGCCGTCGCCACTCCGCACTCCATGAGATGAGCTGATGGCCGCCGACTCGGCCACATCGAGCGAGCGCGTGCGCCGCGCCTCGCGCGGCAGCTCGCGGCACGTGTCGCAGCGGCCGCGCAAGAAGCGCTTCCGGCTGCGCCTGCCGCGCTTTGCCATGAGCCTGTTCTGGCGCACCTTCATCCTGCTGGCCCTGCTGCTGGGCGGCGGCGTGTTCGCCTGGGTGCAGACCTTCCGGGCGCTGGAGTTCGAGCCGCGCGCGGTGCAATCGGCCCAGCAGATCGCCAGCCTGGTGAACCTGTCGCGCGCCGCGCTGCGCTACGCCGATGCGATCAACCGCGTCACCGTGGTCAAGACCATGAGCGACCAGGAGGCCGTCAAGGTCGTGCCGCGCGAGCCGAAGGACCAGTTCGAGCCCTTCGAGGTCGACCGCTTCAGCCGCGCCGTCGGCCAGGCGCTGCGCTCGCGGCTGGGGCCCGAGACCATCGTCGCCAACAGCGTCAACGGCAACGCCGGGCTGTGGGTGGGCTTCACGATCGAGAACGACCCCTACTGGCTGCAGGCCGACCCCAAGCGCCTGCAGGCGGTGGCCGGCAGCACCTACTTCGTGTGGATCAGCATCGCGCTGCTGGCCACGGCGCTGGGCTCGGCAGCGATCGCCGGCCTGATCAACCGGCCGCTCAAGCAGCTGTCCTTCGCGGCCAGCCGCATCCGGGACGGCGAGTACGAATCACAGCTCGACGAGCTGACGATGACCAGCGAGATCCGCGAGGTCAACATGGGCTTCAACCGCATGGCGCGCGAGCTCGCGAAGGTGGAGGAAGACCGCGCGGTGATGCTGGCCGGCATCAGCCACGACCTGCGCACGCCGCTGGCGCGGATGCGGCTCGAGACCGAGATGAGCGTCGTCGACGAAGACGCCAAGCGCAACATGGCGGCCGACATCGACCAGCTCGACGCCATCATCGACAAGTTCATGGACTACGCGCGGCCCGGCGAGGTCAAGCTGGTGCCGGTGCACCTGTCCAGCGTGGTCGACCGCGAGATCGCCGCTTTCCGCGACCCGACGCAGATCCGCATCGAGTCGCGCGTCGCGATCGACACCCGCGTGATGGCCGACGACACCGAGCTCGGCCGCGTCATCGGCAACCTGTTCGAGAACGCGCGCCGCTACGGCCGCGGCACCGACACCGGCTGGGCGCGCGTCGTCGTCAGCTACGCGCGCACCGGCCCCTGGGTCATCGTCAGCGTGCGCGACCACGGCCCCGGCGTCGCGCAGGAGAAGCTCAAGCAGCTGCCCACGCCGTTCTTCCGTGGGGATGCGGCACGCACGGCTGCGAACGGTGCCGGCCTGGGCCTCGCGATCGTCGAGAAGACCGTGCTGCGCATGGGCGGGAGCTTCGAGCTGGCCAACGCCAGCGATGGCGGCCTGGTCGCGCACATCCGCCTGAAGCGGGCGCCTTGACGGGGCAGTGATCGGTGATCAGTGAGCCGTGATCACAGATCACAGATCACTGATCACGGCCCACCAACAGGCAGACCGCGCGCGCCTCGATGGCGCGCCCCTCGCCCACCGGCCCCATCTTCTCGGCCGTCTTGGCCTTGACGTTGACCTGCGCCGGCGCCACACCCAGGCAGCCGGCGATGCACTCGACCATCCGCGGCACGTGCGGTGCCATCTTCGGCGCCTGCGCGACGATGGTCGCGTCGACATTGCCGACGACCCAGCCGGCCGCATGCGCGCGCTGCACCGCCTCGGCCAGCAGCACGCGCGAATCCGCACCGGCATGGCGCGGGTCCGTGTCCGGAAAGAGCCGCCCGATGTCGCCCAATCCGGCGGCGCCCAACACCGCGTCGGTGATGGCGTGCAGCAGCGCATCGGCATCGGAGTGGCCCAGCAGCCCGTGGCTGTGCGCGATCTCGACGCCGCCCAGCACCAGCTTGCGGCCGACGACCAGCGCGTGCGTGTCCCAGCCCTCGCCGATGCGGAAGTTCGGAGCCGTCATGTGGCGCCTCCGGGCGATCGTGCACCATCGACTGCCGCGCCGTCGGCGCTGGGCCGCACGAGCACAGCTTCGATCCCCGCGCAGCGGGGCCCCTCTTTCGCAGTGCTCATGCGCGCGTCCTCAGCAGTCGTTCAGCCAGCGCGAAGTCGGCCGGCCAGGTGAGCTTGAAGTTCTCCAGCGTGCCCGGCACCAGCCGCGGCGCGTGGCCCAGGGCCTCGACGGCGCTGGCCTCGTCGGTCACGCCTTCGCCCGCCTCGGCCAGCGCCCGCCGCAGCAGCCCCAGGCGGAACATCTGCGGCGTCTGCGCCTGCCACAGGCCGCGGCGGTCGACGGTGATGGCGATACGGTCGTCGTCGGCCTGGCGCTTCAGCGTGTCGGCCACCGGCAGCGCCAGCAGGCCACCGACGGCGTCGTGCTCGCAGGCGACGATCAGGCGTTCGACGTCGGCCGGCTGCAGCAGGCAGCGCGCGGCATCGTGCACCAGCACCCAGTCGTCGTCGCGCGCACCGCGCTCGACCAGCACGCCCAGGCCGTTGGCGACCGTGGCGGCGCGGCTCGCGCCGCCGACCCGGGCCACCCAGGCCGGTCCCTGCGGCACATGCCGCTCGAACACGGTGTCGTCCGGCGCCACGACGACCAGCGTCGCCGCGAGCCGCGGCACGCGGGCCAGCGCCGACAAGGTGTGCGCGACGACGCTGCGCCCTGCGATCTCGCGGTACTGCTTGGGGCCGCCGGCTCCGGCGCGCTCGCCGACGCCGGCGCAGGGCACGAGGGCATAACAGCGCGGCGGGGTCGAGGGCAAGTCCAGGGTCATCGAAGCCCGATTCTAGAATTCGCCTGCTTCATCGCCCCGCCTGCACCCGCGGCGGGGCGATCTGCATTTCTCCGGCGCCATGCACCTCCCTGTCCTCGCCCCCGGCAAACGCTTCCAGCTGCCCCGCCCGCTCGGTTCGGCCGATGCGCTGCTGCTCGCGCGCTTCGTGCAGGCGCGCGCGGCTGAACGCCAGCTCACCGCCGTCGTCACGGCCGACCCGGCCGACGCGCAAAGGCTGCCCGAGGAGCTGGGCTTCTTTGCGCCCGGGCTGCGCGTGGCGGTGTTCCCGGACTGGGAGACCCTGCCCTACGACAGCTTCTCGCCGCACCAGGACCTGATCTCGGAGCGGCTCGCGACGCTGTGGCGCATCCTGCAGGCGCACAAGAACGGCGACCTCGACGCGGTGCTGATGCCCGCGACCACCGCGCTGGTGCGGCTGGCACCGCCGTCCTTCCTCGCCGCCTACACCTTCGACTTCCGGCACAAGCAGAAGCTCGACGAGGCCGGCCTCAAGGCGCAGCTGACGCTCGCCGGCTACCAGCACGTGAGCCAGGTCGTGTCGCCGGGCGAGTACGCGGTGCGCGGCGGACTGATCGACCTGTTCCCGATGGGTTCGGCCGTGCCCTACCGCGTCGACCTGTTCGACAACGAGGTCGACTCGATCCGCACCTTCGACCCCGACTCGCAGCGCAGCCTCTACCCGGTGCCCGAGGTGCGGCTGCTGCCGGGGCGCGAGTTCCCGATGGACGAGGCGGCGCGCACCGCCTTCCGCTCGCGCTGGCGCGAGAAGATGGACGGCGACCCCAGCAAGTCGCGCGTCTACAAGGACATCGGCGCGGGCCTCGCCAGCCCGGGCATCGAGTTCTACCTGCCGCTGTTCTTCGACCAGACGGCGACGGTGTTCGACTACCTCGGCGCCGCAGCGACCGTGGTCCTGCACGGCGAGGTCGACGCGGCCCTGCAGAAGTTCTGGACCGAGACGCGCGAGCGCCACCGCTTCCTGCAGCACGACCCCGAGCGCCCCATCCTGGCGCCGCAGGAGATCTACCTGCCGCCCGAGGCCTTCTTCACGCGCGCGGGCGAGCAGGCGCTGCTGTCGATCCGCGGCGGCGAGCCGGGCGCCGCCGCCGACGCGTGGGCCCGCCCCCTGCCCGACCTCGCCGTCGAGCGCAACACGCCCGACCCCCTGCGCAAGCTGGAGCAGCATCTCGCCAGGACGGCGCACCGCGTGCTGCTGGTGGCCGAGAGCGACGGCCGCCGCGAGAGCCTGCTCGAGCTGCTGCGTGACCACAGGCTCGAGCCGCCGGCCGTGGAGTCGCTGGCCGCCTTCGAGGCCGGCGACCACCGCTACGCGATCACCGTGGCGCCGCTGGCAGCCGGCTTCCACTGGATCGAATCCGATGTCCAGTTCGTCACCGAGACCGAACTCTTCGACAGCGCGCCCACCGTGCGCCGGCGCCGCAAGCAGGAGGCCACCAGCGATGTCGATGCGCTGATCAAGGACCTGTCGGAGCTGAAGGTCGGCGATCCGGTGGTGCACGCGAACCACGGGATCGGACGCTACGTGGGGCTGGTGAACATCGACCTGGGGAACGACGAAGGGGGTCCCAGCGAGTTCCTGCACCTCGAGTACGCCGACCAGGCGACGCTCTACGTGCCGGTCGCGCAGCTGCAGCTGATCAGCCGCTACACCGGCGTCAGCGCGGAGGAAGCCCCGCTGCACCGCCTGGGCTCGGGCCAGTGGGAGAAGGCCCGGCGCAAGGCCGCCGAACAGGTGCGCGACACGGCCGCCGAGCTGCTGAACCTGTATGCGCGACGCGCGGCGCGCGAAGGCTACGCCTTCCGCTTCTCGCCCCAGGACTACGAGGCCTTCGCGGCCAGCTTCGGTTTCGAGGAGACGCCCGACCAGCGCGCCGCCATCCACGCCGTGATCCAGGACATGGTGTCGCCCAGGCCCATGGATCGGCTGGTGTGCGGCGATGTCGGTTTCGGCAAGACCGAGGTCGCGCTGCGCGCTGCCTTCGTGGCCGTCACCGGCGGCAAGCAGGTCGCGCTGCTGGCGCCGACCACGCTGTTGGCGGAGCAGCACTTCTCGACCATCAGCGACCGTTTCGCCAAGTGGCCGGTCCGGGTCGCGGAGATGTCGCGCTTCCGCTCCGCCAAGGAGATCAAGGCAGCGATGGCCGGGCTGGCCGACGGCAGCATCGACATCGTCATCGGCACCCACAAGCTGCTGAGCCAGGACACGAAGTTCAAGAACCTCGGCCTGCTGATCATCGACGAGGAGCATCGCTTCGGCGTGCGCCACAAGGAGGCGATGAAGGCGCTGCGCGCCGAGGTCGACGTGCTGACGCTGACCGCCACGCCGATCCCGCGCACGCTGGGCATGGCGCTCGAAGGCCTGCGCGACCTGAGCGTGATCGCTACCGCGCCGCAGCGCCGCCTGGCGATCAAGACCTTCGTCAGGACCGAGATGAGCGGCGTGATCCGCGAGGCGGTGATGCGCGAGCTCAAGCGCGGCGGCCAGGTCTACTTCCTGCACAACGAGGTCGAGACCATCGAGAACCGCCGCAGCAAGCTGGCCGAGCTTCTGCCCGAGGCGCGCATCGCGGTCGCCCACGGCCAGATGCCGGAGCGCGAGCTGGAGCGCGTGATGCGCGAGTTCGTCGGCCAGAAGCACAACCTGCTGCTGTGCTCGACCATCATCGAGACCGGCATTGACGTGCCGACCGCCAACACCATCGTGATGAGCCGCGCCGACAAGTTCGGCCTGGCCCAGCTGCACCAGCTGCGCGGCCGCGTCGGCCGTTCGCACCACCAGGCCTACGCCTACCTGCTGGTGCCCGACGTGGAGGGACTCACCAAGCAGGCCGCTCAGCGCCTCGAGGCCATCCAGCAGATGGAGGAACTGGGCTCCGGCTTCTACCTCGCGATGCACGACCTCGAGATCCGCGGCGCCGGCGAGGTGCTGGGCGAGCACCAGAGCGGCAACATGATGGAGGTCGGCTTCCAGCTCTACAACGAGATGCTGGCCACCGCGGTGCGCGAGCTCAAGGCCGGCCGCAGCGCCGACGTGGCCGACCTGCTGAACCCCGGCAACACCGGCACCGAGATCAACCTGCACGCCCCCGCCCTGCTGCCCGACGCCTACTGCGGCGACGTGCAC
>NZ_CADEFR010000005.1 GCF_902826655.1 uncultured Methylibium sp.
AGGAGAAGCAGGACATGAGCCGCTTCATCCTCGACGTCAACGACGAGTTCGGCACGACCATCGTGCTGATCGAGCACGACATGGGCGTGGTGATGGACATCTCGGACCGCGTCGTCGTGCTCGACTACGGCAAGAAGATCGGCGACGGCACGCCCCAGGAAGTGCGCCGCGATCCCGAGGTCATCAAGGCCTACCTGGGCACGTCCCACTGATCCGCAACCGAGAACGCGATGGGCTTTTTCCTCGAGACCCTGTTCGGCGGCCTGATGGCCGGCATGCTGTATTCGCTGATCGCGCTGGGCTTCGTGCTGATCTTCAAGGCCAGCGGCGTCTTCAACTTCGCGCAGGGCGCGATGGTGCTGTTCGCCGCGCTGGCGATGGCGCGCTTCGCCGAGTGGATCCCGCGCTGGACCGGGCTCGAGTCGAAGTGGCTGGTCAACGTGCTGGCCTTCGCGGTGGCCGTGGCGGTGATGATCGCGCTGGCCTGGGCGATCGAACGCCTGGTGCTCGGCAAGCTCGTCAACCAGGAGGGCGTCACGCTGCTGATGGCGACGCTGGGCATCACCTACTTCCTCGACGGCTTCGGCCAGACGCTGTTCGGCAGCGACATCTACAAGATCGACGTCGGGCTGCCGAAGGACCCGCTGTTCCTGTTCGAGAAGGTGTTCCAGGGCGGCGTGCTGATCAACAAGGAAGATCTCTACGCCGCGCTGATCGCCGCGGCGCTGGTGGCGCTGCTGAGCCTGTTCTTCCAGAAGACCGCCACCGGCCGCGCCCTGCGCGCGGTGGCCGACGACCACCAGGCCGCGCAGTCCATCGGCATCCCGCTCAACCGCATCTGGGTCATCGTCTGGAGCGTGGCCGGCTTCGTCGCGCTGGTCGCCGGGATCATCTGGGGCAGCAAGCTCGGCGTGCAGTTCTCGCTGTCGCTGGTGGCGCTGAAGGCGCTGCCGGTGGTGATCCTCGGCGGGCTGACCTCGATCCCCGGCGCCATCGTCGGCGGCCTGATCATCGGCGTCGGCGAGAAGCTCAGCGAGATCTACATCGGCCCGATGCTCGGCGGCGGCATCGAGATCTGGTTCGCCTACGTGCTGGCGCTCGTCTTCCTGCTGGTGCGCCCGCAAGGGCTGTTCGGCGAGAAGATCATCGATCGCGTCTGAGCCTCGAAAGACAAGAACATGCTTTACCGCGAGAACGGCCAGTTCAAGACCTCCTACCGCTCGGACCAGCAGGTCTTTCCCATCCTGCAGGACCGCGTCGCCATCGGCCTGCTGCTGCTCTTCGCCTGCGTCGCCGTGCCGCTGCTCGCGCCCGAGTACCTGTTCCGCGCGATCCTGATCCCCTTCCTGATCCTGTCGCTGGCGGCACTGGGCCTGAACATCCTGGTCGGCTACTGCGGCCAGATCTCGCTGGGCACCGGGGCCTTCATGGCGGTCGGCGCCTACGCGGCCTACAACTTCCAGGTTCGCATCGAGGGCATGCCGCTGGTCGGCTCGCTGCTGATGGGCGGCGTGTTCGCGACCCTCGTGGGCGTGCTGTTCGGCATCCCGTCGCTGCGCATCAAGGGCCTGTACCTCGCCGTCGCGACGCTGGCGGCGCAGTTCTTCACCGACTGGGCGTTCCTGCGCATCAAGTGGTTCACCAACAACTCGGCCTCGGGCTCGGTCAGCGTCGCCGACCTCAAGGTCTTCGGCCTGCCGATCGAGACGCCGGTGCAGAAGTACCTGTTCTGCCTGGCCTTCGTCGTCGTCTTCGCGATCCTGGCCAAGAACCTGGTGCGCAGCCACATCGGCCGCGAGTGGATGGCCATCCGCGACATGGACGTGGCCGCCGCCGTGATCGGCATCCGGCCGGTCTACGCGAAGCTGACCGCCTTCGCGGTGTCGAGCTTCATCGTCGGCGTGGCCGGCGGGCTGTGGGGCTTCGTGCACCTGGGCTCGTGGGAGCCGGCGGCCTTCAGCATCGACCGCAGCTTCCAGCTGCTGTTCATGGTGATCATCGGCGGCCTGGGTTCGATCATGGGCAGCTTCTTCGGCGCGGCCTTCATCGTGGTGCTGCCGATCGTGCTGGACAACATGCCGTACTGGTTCGGCATCCCGATCGACACCGCGCTGGCCGCGCACCTGACCTTCATGATCTTCGGCGCGCTGATCGTGTTCTTCCTGATCGTCGAGCCGCACGGACTGGCCCGCCTGTGGTCCATCGGCAAGGAGAAGCTCCGGCTGTGGCCGTTCCCGCACTAACCCTGTATCCCGAGCGCACGCCGATGCGTTGTTGTTCCCACGTTCCGACCCGGCACTGACGAGTGCTCTTTCACCTCTGGAGGCAGACATGAAGTTCAAGTCCCTGGCCATGGCCGTCGCGATCAGCGCGGCCGGCCTCAGCAGTCTGGCCACAGCGCCAGACGCCTTCGCCCAGGCGAAGGAGCAGTTCTTCCCGGTGCTGGTCTACCGCACGGGCGCCTACGCGCCCAACGGCACGCCCTTCGCCAACGGCTACGTCGACTACCTGAAGCTGGTCAATGCGCAGGGCGGCATCAACGGGGTGAAGATCACCTACGAGGAGTGCGAGACCGGCTACGCCACCGACAAGGGCGTCGAGTGCTACGAGCGCCTCAAGGGCAAGGGCGCGACGGTGTTCCAGCCGCTGTCCACCGGCATCACCTTCGCCCTGACCGAGAAGGCACCGGCCGACAAGATCCCGCTGATCACCGCCGGCTACGGCCGCAGCGAGTCGGCCGACGGCCAGGTCTTCAAGTGGAACTTCCCGCTGCTCGGCACCTACTGGGTCGCGGCCGACGTGCTGATCCAGCACATCGCCAAGAAGGAAGGCGGCTTCGACAAGCTCAAGGGCAAGAAGATCACGCTGGTCTACCACGACAGCCCGTACGGCAAGGAGCCGATCCCGATGCTGACGGAGCGCAGCAAGATCCACGGCTTCGACTTCAACGCGATCCCGGTCACGCACCCGGGCGTCGAGCAGAAGGCGGCCTGGCTGCAGATCCGCCAGAACCGTCCCGACTACGTGCTGCTGTGGGGCTGGGGCGTGATGAACTCGACCGCGCTGAAGGAAGCGGTCGCCACCGGCTTCCCGCGCGACAAGATGTACGGGGTCTGGTGGGCCGGCGCCGAGCCGGACGTCAAGGACGTCGGCGACGGTGCCAAGGGCTACAACGCCGTGACCATCCAGCACGGCCAGGAGTACGGCGCCAAGGTCGTGAAGGACGTGCTCGCGACGCTGCATGGCAAGGGCCAGGGCACGGGGCCGAAGGAAGAGGTCGGCCAGGTGCTGTACATGCGCGGCCTGATCAGCGCGATGCTCGGCGTCGAAGGCGTCAAGCGCGCCCAGGAGCGCTACGGCAAGGGCAAGGTCATGACCGGCGAGCAGGCCCGCTGGGGCTATGAGAACCTCGCGCTCGACCAGAAGAAGCTCGACGCGCTGGGCTTCGCCGGCGTGATGCGCCCGGTGTCGACCAGCTGCGCCGACCACATGGGCGCCAACTGGGCGCGCGTGCACACCTGGGACGGCGCCAAGTGGGTCTTCACGTCCGACTGGCTGCAGAGTGACGAGCAGATCATCAAGCCGATGGTCAAGGCCGCGGCGGACAAGTACGCGACCGAGAAGAAGCTGAGTCGTCGCACGCCCGAAGACTGCCAGACCTGATGAAACCGGGGGCTCCGGAGGGAGCCCTCTTTCAAGCGCCGCGTGCGGCGCTTGAAAGAACGAGGACACGATGAGCGCAACACCGAACATCCTGCTGAACGTCAACGGCATCGAGGTCATCTACAACCACGTGATCCTGGTGCTGAAGGGCGTGTCGCTGCAGGTGCCGGAAGGTCGCGTGGTGGCGCTGCTGGGCGGCAACGGCGCGGGCAAGACGACGACGCTGCGGGCCGTCAGCAACCTGCTGCGCGGCGAGCGCGGCGAGGTCACCAAAGGCGCGATCGAGCTGCGCGGCGAGCGCATCGAGGCGCTGTCGACCTCCGACATGGTCGAGCGCGGCGTGGTGCAGGTGATGGAGGGCCGGCACTGCTTTGCCCACCTGACCATCGAGGAGAACCTGATGACCGGCGCCTACACGCGCAAGGACGGCAAGGCCGCGGTCGCGCAGACGCTCGAGAAGGTCTACAACTACTTCCCGCGCCTGAAGCAGCGCCGCGGCTCGCAGGCCGCCTACACCTCCGGCGGCGAGCAGCAGATGTGCGCGATCGGCCGGGCGCTGATGGCCAATCCCAAGATGGTGCTGCTGGACGAGCCGTCGATGGGCCTGGCGCCGCAGATCGTCGAGGAGGTGTTCGAGATCGTGAAGGACCTCAACACCCGCGAGAAGGTCACCTTCCTGCTGGCCGAGCAGAACACCAACATGGCGCTGCGCTACGCCGACTACGGCTACATCCTGGAGAACGGCCGCATCGTGATGGACGGCGAGGCCCGGGCGCTGCGCGAGAACGAGGACGTCAAGGAGTTCTACCTCGGCGTCGGCGGCGGCGACCGCAAGAGCTTCCGCGACGTCAAGAGCTACAAGCGGCGCAAGCGCTGGCTCGCCTGAGATCACGATGAGCGACGAATTCGGCTTCGCACCGCCGCCGTTCAAGGCCGACGAGGCCCTGGCGATGCTGAAACGCCATCTGCGCGACATGCGACTGCTCGAGCGCGCCGGGCGCTTCGAGTGGAAGGGCGATCCGCTGGTCGAGCTGACGCTCGAGGACGGCGCGATCCGCGCCCGCACCGTCAAGCGGCCGGCGCGCTCGCCCGAGTGGACCGTGAAGCTGCTGAAGAGCGCCGCCGACGTGCGGCACTACACCGAGGAATTCAAGCGCCAGTTCGCGCGCTGGAGCGACAGCGATGACTGAGTTCTTTGACGCGCTGGAGACGCGCGACCCCGCGCAGCGCGAGCAGGCGCTGATGGCCGCCCTGCCGGCGCAGGTGGCGCAGGCGCAGCGCGCGAGCACCGCCTTCGCCGAGATCCTGCGCGGCGTCGACGCCGCCGCCGTCACGGGCCGAAGCTCACTGGCCGCGCTGCCCGTGACGCGCAAGCACGAGCTGCTGGAGCGGCAGCAGGCCGCACGTGCCGATCGACCGGCCGGCGACCCGTTCGGTGGCTTCGCCGGCGTCGGCTGGCGCGGCCTGGTGCGGCCGCAGGGCGCGCGCCGCGTGTTCCAGTCGCCCGGCCCGATCTACGAACCCGAGGGGCTGGCGCCCGACTACTGGCGCGCCGCGCGCGCGCTGTTCGCCGCGGGCTTCCGTGCCGGCGACCTGGTGCACAACAGCTTCAGCTACCACCTCACCCCGGCCGGCTCGATGATGGAGACCGGCGCCCATGCGCTGGGTTGCACCGTCTTCCCCGGCGGCATCGGCAACACCGAGCTCCAGCTCCAGGCCCTGGCCGAGTTGCGCACCCACGGCTACGTCGGCACGCCGAGCTTCCTGAAGATCCTGCTCGACAAGGCCGCGGAGACCGGCGTCGCACTGCCCTCGCTGACCCGGGCCCTCGTGTCCGGCGAGGCCTTCCCGCCCTCGCTGCGCGACGCGCTGCGCGCGCGCGGCGTCGACGCCTACCAGTGCTACGCCACCGCCGACCTGGGCCTGATCGCCTACGAGACCGCGGCCCGCGAGGGCTTGGTGCTGGACGAGCAGGTGATCGTCGAGATCGTCCGCCCCGGCACCGGCGACCCGGTGGCGACGGGCGAGGTCGGCGAGCTGGTCGTGACCACGCTCAATCCCGACTACCCGCTGATCCGCTTCGGCACCGGCGACCTGTCGGCCGTGCTGCCCGGTCACTGCCCGACCGGGCGCACGGCCCCACGCATCAAGGGCTGGATGGGGCGCGCCGACCAGACCACCAAGGTCCGCGGCATGTTCGTCCACCCGTCCCAGGTCGCCGAGGTCGTGCGACGCCACCCCGAGCTGCGCAAGGCGCGGCTGGTGGTCAGCGGCGAGATGGCGAACGACCGCATGACCCTGAGAGCCGAGGCGCCGACCGCGGCCGAAGATCTCGCTGCGCGCATCGCCGAGAGCCTGCGCGACGTGACCAAGATGCGCGGCGAGGTCGAGTTGCTGGCGCCCGGCACCCTGCCCAACGACGGCAAGGTGATCGAGGACGCGCGGCGCTACGAGTAAGCCCCGAGCGCCCGCGACCGCGGGCGCTCAGGCGTCGGCCTTGATGCCGCCGGCCTTCACCACCTGCGACCACTTCGCGATCTCGGCGCGGATGAACTCGGCGAACTTCTCGCGCGAGCCGCCGCCGTCCTCGGCGCCGTAGCTGTCGAGCTTCTCCTGCACGTCGGGCATCGCCAGCACGGTGTTGATGTCGGCGTTCATCTTGTCGGCCACCGGCGTCGGCAGCTTGCCGGGACCGACCAGGCCGTACCAGGTGGTGGCCTCGAAGTCGGCGTAGCCCTGCTCGACCATCGTCGGCACCGTCGGATGGCCCTTCGCGCGCTTGGCGCGGGTCTGCGCGATCGCCAGCAGCTTGCCGCCCTTCACGTGCGGCGTGGCGGCGGTCATGGTCTCGAAGCCGTAGTTGATCTGGCCGCCGATCAGGTCGGTGATGACCGGCGCGCTGCCCTTGTAGGGCACGTGGATCGCGTCGACCTTGGCGCGCTGCTTGAAGAGCTCCAGCGCCAGGTGCTGCGCCGAGCCGTTGCCGGCCGAGCCGAAGCTCACCTGCCCCGGCCTGGCCTTGCACAGCGCGACGATCTCCGGCACGGTCTTGGCCGCCTGCGCGGCGTTGCACACCAGCAGGTTGGGCGTGACGCCGACCAGCGCGATCGGCACGAAGTCGCGCTCGACGCTGTAGTTCAGCTTGGGCTGCAGGCTGGGCGCGAGCGCGTGGCTGTTGATGTGCGCCATCAGCAGCGTCGTGCCGTCGCTCGGCTGCTGCGACACGTACTCGGCCGCCAGCACGCCGGCGACGCCGGCCTTGTTCTCGACGACGATCTGCTGGCCCCACATCACGCTGAGCTTCTGGCCGACCACGCGGGCCAGCGCGTCGGTGCCGCCGCCCGGCGGGAAGCCGACGATGATGCGGATCGGTCCGCTCGGCCAGGGCTGGGCAAACAGGCGCGGCGCGCCCAGCGTGGCGGCCAGGCCGGTGGCGGCCTTGATCAGGGAACGTCGTTGCATGTTCGGGTCTCCGTGGGTGGTCGTCGTGTGCGTCGTCGTATCAGGCGGCGGCCTTCAGCGGCTGCTGCTGCGGGTGGCTGGCGAAATACTCCATCGCGGCCTGCACGCCGCTGCCGGCCAGCGCGACGCCGCCGAGCTTGAGGCCCATCTCGCAGCCGGCCAGCGCGGCCATCAGCGTGAGGTCGTTGCAGTCGCCGAGGTGGCCGATGCGGAACATGCGGCCCTTGAGCTTGCCCAGGCCGGTGCCCAGCGACAGGTCGAAACGCTGGTGGATCAGCTTGCGCAGCGCGTCGGCGTCCACGCCCTGCGGCGTGACGACGCCGGTCAGCACCGGCGAGTGCACGGCCGCGTCGGCGCACTGGATGGGCAGGCCCCAGGCGCGCACCGCGGCGCGCACGCCCTCGCCCCAGCGCCGGTGCCGCGCGAAGACCGCCGGCAGGCCGCCGTGCAGCGGGTCGAGCAGCATGTCCAGCGCCTCGTTCAGCCCGTAGAGCAGATTGGTGTTGGGCGTGGTCGGCCAGTAGCCGCCGGCGTTCATCTCGAAGATCTCGTCCCAGGCCCAGAAGGCCTTGGGCAGCGTCGCGGTCTTGCTGGCCTCGAGCGCCTTCTTCGACACCGCGTTGAAGCTGATGCCGGGCGGCAGCATCAGGCCCTTCTGCGAGCCGCTGATCGACACGTCGACACCCCATTCGTCGTGGCGGTAGTCGGCGCTGGCCAGGCCCGAGATCGTGTCGACCAGCAGCAGCGCCGGATGCCGGGCCGCGTCGATCGCGCGGCGCACCGCGGCGATGTCGGAGGTGATGCCGGTCGAGGTCTCGTTGTGGACCACGCAGACCGCGCGGATGCCGTGGCCGGCATCGGCGCGCAGGCGCTGCTCGATCAGGTCGGCCTGCACGCCGCGGCGCCAGCTGGCGGGCAGGCCGGTCTCGGCGTCGATGCCGGGCAGCGCGATGAACTCCGGCTTCAGGCCCAGGCGCTCGGCCAGCTTCTTCCACAGGCTGGCGAACTGGCCGCCTTCGTACATCAGCACCGTGTCGCCGGGGCTCAGCGTGTTGGCGAGCGCGGCCTCCCAGGCGCCGGTGCCCGACGCGGGATAGATCGCGACCGGCTGGCGGGTCTGGAAGATCTCGCGGATGCCGGCCAGCACCTTGAGGCCGAGCTGTGCGAACTCGGGCCCGCGGTGGTCGATGGTGGGCAGGCTCATGGCCCGCAGGATCCGGTCGGGCACCGGGCTGGGCCCCGGGATCTGCAGGAAGTGGCGGCCGCTGGGATGCAGGTCGAGGGCGATCATCGGTCTCTCCTTGGAACCCGTATTTTTGCATACAAAACATGAATGTCAAGCAGATTACCCAGGTAACTCGGGTTTGACCGGGGTACTTTTTGGATACAAAATGGCTTTCGATGAACAAGACGCTGCCCGACAACGTGGTCCCGCTGGCCGGCCAGGTCCTGCACCAGCAGGTGGCGCAGCGGCTGCGCCAGCGCATCGTCGAGGGCCGGCTCGCGCCCGGCGCCAAGCTCAACGAGCGCGAGCTCTGCGAGCAGCTGAACGTGTCGCGCACGCCGCTGCGCGAGGCCATCAGGATGCTGGCCGCCGAGGGCCTGGTCGAGCTGCTGCCCAACCGCGGCGCGGCGGTGCTGCAGCTGTCCGAGCGCGACGTGGCCGATACCTTCGAGGTGATCGCGGGGCTGGAGGGCCAGTCGGGCGAGCTGGCCGCGACGCGCATCACCGAGACACAGCTGGCCGAGATCCGCGCGCTGCACTACGAGATGCTGGCCGCGCACCTGCGGCGCGACCTGTCGACCTACTACCGGCTCAACGCGCAGATCCACACCGCGATCAACGCGGCCGCCGGCAACGCGGTGCTGACGCGGACCTATGGCCAGGTGAACGCGCGGCTTCAGGCGCTGCGCTTCCGCTCCAACTTCGACGAGCGCAAGTGGGCGCGTGCGGTCGATGAGCACGAGCGCATGGTCGCTCTGCTGGCGGCGCGCGACGGGGCCGGCCTGCGCGCGCTGATGGTGCAGCACGTGCTGAACAAGCGCGACGCGGTGCTGGAGCTGATGCGCGCCGGCGAGGTGAGCGCATGACCGGCGAGCTCGCACGGCGCCTGGGGCGCGAGACCCGCGGCGAGGTCCTGTTCGACATCGCCGCGCGCGGCCGCTACGCGACCGACGCGTCGATCTACCAGCAGATCCCGATCGGCGTCTTCGTCCCGACGACCCCGGAGGACGTCGCGACGGCGATCCGGATCGCGCGCGAACTCGGCGCGCCGGTCCTGCCGCGCGGCGGCGGCACCTCGCAGTGCGGCCAGACCACCGGCCCCGCGCTCGTGGTCGACTGCAGCAAGCACCTGCGGCGCGTGCTGGCCGTCGATGCCGAGGCGCGCACCGCGGTCGTCGAGCCCGGCCTCGTGCTGGACCACCTGAACGCCCGGCTCAAGACCCATGGCCTGTGGTACCCGGTCGACGTGTCGACCAGCGCGCAGGCCACGCTGGGCGGGATGGCGGGCAACAACTCCTGCGGCAGCCGGTCCATCGCCTACGGCAACATGGTGCACAACGTGCGCGGCATCGAGGCCTGGCTGGCCGACGGCAGCGAGGTCGCGCTGGGCCCGCTCGCCGGGCTCGGGCCGCGCGAACGCGCGATCGCCGACTTCGTGCGCGGCCTGGCCGAAGCCCACGCCGCCGAGATCGACGCGCTGTGGCCCAAGGTGATGCGGCGCGTCGGCGGCTACAACCTCGACATCTTCCGGCCGCAGAGCGAGCGCCCCTACACCGGCGACGGCAGCGTCAACCTCGCGCACCTGCTGGTCGGCGCCGAGGGCACGCTGGCGTTCACGAAGTCGCTGACGCTGCAGCTCGCGCCGTTGCCGCGCCACAAGCTGCTGGGCGTCGTCAACTTCCCCACTTTCCGCGCCGCGATGGAGGCGGCGCAACACCTCGTGAAGCTGGGCCCGACCGCGGTGGAACTGGTCGACCGCACGATGATCGAGCTGGCGCGCGCGAACCCGGCGTTCCGGCCGGTGATCGAGACGGCGCTGATCGCCATCGACGGAAAGCTGCCCGACGCCATCCTGCTGGTCGAGTTCGCCGGCGACGACCGCGCGGCGCTGCTGCCCCGGCTCGACCGCCTGGCCGAGCTGATGGGCGACCTCGGCCTGCCCGGCAGCGTGGTGGCGATGCCCGACGAAGGCCCGCAGAAGGCGCTGTGGGAAGTGCGCAAGGCCGGCCTCAACATCATGATGAGCCTCAAGGGCGACGGCAAGCCGGTCAGCTTCATCGAGGACTGCGCGGTGCCGCTCGAGCACCTGGCCGACTACACCGACGCGCTGACCGAGGTCTTCGCGCGCCACGGCAGCCGCGGCACCTGGTATGCCCACGCCTCGGTCGGCACGCTGCACGTGCGGCCCATCCTCGACATGCGGCGCGACGGTGCGCAGAAGATGCGCGCGATCGCCGAGGAGGCGGCTGCCCTGGTGCGCCGCTACAAGGGCGCCTACAGCGGCGAGCATGGCGACGGCCTGTGCCGCGGCGAGTGGATCCGCTGGCAGTTCGGGCCCAGGATCGACGAGGCCTTCCGCGCCATCAAGCAGCACCTCGATCCGCTGAACCTGATGAACCCCGGCAAGATCGTCGATCCGCCGAAGATGGACGACGCGAGCCTGTTCCGTTTTGCGCCCGGCTACCGCACGATCCCGCTGAAGCCGGTGTTCGACTGGTCGGCCTGGGACGTGCAGAACGACCCGGTCACCGAGGCGACCACCGCGCCCGGCACCGGCGGCGACACCACCGGCGGCCTGGCCAAGGCGGTGGAGATGTGCAACAACAACGGCCACTGCCGCAAGTTCGACGCCGGCACGATGTGCCCGAGCTACCGCGTCACGCGCGACGAGCAGCACCTGACGCGCGGCCGTGCCAACACGCTGCGGCTCGCCCTCTCCGGCCAGCTGGGCGACGAGGGCTTCACCGGCCCGGCGGTGCAGGAGGCGCTGGCGCTCTGCGTCGGCTGCAAGGGCTGCAAGCGCGACTGCCCGACCGGTGTCGACATGGCGAAGATGAAGCTGGAGTTCACCGCCCAGCACCGCGCCAGGCACGGCCACACGGCGAAGGACCAGCTGATCGCGCGCCTCCCCGACTACGCGCACTGGGCCGGCCGCCTGCCCTGGCTCGCCAACCTGCGCGACACGCTGCCCGGCGCCGCGCGCCTGAGCGAGCGCTGGCTGGGCCTGTCGGCGCGGCGCCGGCTGCCGCGCTTCCGGCGCGACAGCTTCCGCCGCGCTGCGCCCGCGCTGCCGCTGGCGACACGCGACGAAGCGCTCGCGGCCGGGAAGGCCGTCGTGCTGTTCGTCGACACCTTCAACGGTGCCTTCGAGACCGAGAACGCGCTCGCCGCACTGCGCGTGCTGCGCGCCGGCGGCTACGCGGTGCATGCGGTGCACAAGCCCGGCGCCGCGCTGTGCTGCGGTCGCACCTACCTGGCGGCCGGCATGGTCGACGAAGCCAGGGCGAAGGCGCGCGAGCTGCTGGACGCACTCGGGCCCTTCGCCGAGCGCGGGATCGCGATCGTCGGCCTGGAGCCGTCCTGCCTGCTGACGCTGCGCGACGAGTACCTGGTGATGGGCCTGGGCGAGATCGCGCAACGCGTGGCCGACCAGGCCCTGCTGTTCGAGGAGTTCCTGGCGCGCGAGGCGAAGGCCGGACGCTTTGCTGCGCGCTTTCGGCCTGCGACACGGCCGATCAAGGTCCACGGCCACTGCCACCAGAAGGCCTTCGGCGCGATGCCGCCGGTGATGGACACGCTGCGGCTGATCCCCGGCGCGACGCCCGAGCTGATCGAGAGCTCCTGCTGCGGCATGGCCGGCAGCTTCGGCTACGAGGCGGCACACCACGCGGTGTCGATGCAGATGGCCGAGCTGAGCCTGCTGCCCGCGGTGCGCGCGGCGCCCGACGCCATCGTCGTCGCCGACGGCACCAGCTGCCGCCACCAGATCGCCGACGGCGCCGGCCGCGAAGCGCTGCACGCGGCGCGGGTGCTGGCAGATCACCTGGCCGACGACGCCGACACCTCGACGCCGCGCTGAACGGGCCGGCGCCGCCGCCGGCTTACGTAGTTTCCGGCATGGCTGGGGCCGACCCGCGCTCCTAGCATCCTCGCATTCGCACATTCCGCTGCGGAAGGAGACATCATGAAGCGCATCCTGCTGGCGACCGTGGCCGCCTTCACCGTCACCGGCGCCTGGGCCGAGTACCCCGAGAAGCCGATCACCATCGTCGTGCCCTTCTCGGCCGGCGGCCCGACCGACAAGGTGGCGCGCGACTTCGCCGAAGCGGTCCGCAAGCCGCTGGGCAACGCGACGATCGTGATCGAGAACGTCGGCGGCGCCGGCGGCACGCTGGGGGCGACGCGCGTCGCCAAGGCGGCGCCGGACGGCTACACGCTGCTGCTGCACCACATCGGCATGGCGACCTCGCCGGCCCTGTACCGCAACCTCCAGTACAAGACCGAGGAGTTCGAGTACCTCGGCCTGATCAACGAGGTGCCGATGACGCTGATCGGCAAGCCCACGCTGCCGGCCGCGAACTACGCCGAGCTGCTGAAGTGGATCGACGCCAACAAGGGCAAGGTCAACCTCGCCAACGCCGGCCTGGGTGCCGCCTCGCACCTGTGCGGCCTGCTGTTCCAGAGCACCCTGAAGGTCGACATGACCACGGTGCCGTACAAGGGCACCGGCCCGGCGATGACCGACCTGATCGGCGGCCAGGTCGATCTCATGTGCGACCAGACCACCAACACCACCGGCCAGATCGAGGGCGGCAAGGTCAAGGCCTTCGCGGTGACGACCCCCAAGCGTCTGACGACGCCCACGCTCGCCAAGCTGCCGACACTGGACGAGTCGGGCATGAAGGGCTTCAACGTCAGCATCTGGCACGGCCTGTACGCGCCCAAGGGCACGCCGAAGGCGGTCATCGACAAGGTGAACGCGGCGCTGAAGGTCGCGCTGAAGGACCCGGACTTCGACAAGCGCCAGGAAGCGCTGGGCGCGGTCGTTGTCACCGATGCGCGCACCAGCCCGGCCGAGCACAAGAAGTGGGTCGCGGCCGAGATCGACAAGTGGGGCCCCGTCATCAAGGCCGCCGGCCAGTACGCCGATTGATGACGACCCCCCGCTGCGGGGCGGCGGCTAGCTGAACCGGCAGTGGTAGGGGGTGTCGCCGAGCTGGACCAGCCACACCGGCTGGCCGCTCGGGCCGATGCCGTTGCGCAGCACGAAGCTCGCTGACTTCAGCGGCAGGCCCTGGGCCAGCAGGTCGGCCATCACCGCGTCGGAGTCGCGGAAGTTCATCGGCAGGTCCGGCGTGCGGCGGCGCTCCTCGCGCCAGGCGATGGCGCGCTGCGCATAGGCCAGCTTGCCTTCGGCGATGCCCTGGGCGAGCGGGCTGTCGGGCAGCGGAAACGGCTTGAGGACCGCGTCGAAGCACTCGCGGCCGAAGCGGCCGAACTTCGCGTCGCCGTCCAGGTACCACTGGCTCATCATCTTGGCGCGGCGCTCAGGCAGGTCGAAGACGAACTCCCAGCGCCGCGCGGCGCCGTCAGCGGCGGCACCCTGCGGCGCCAGCACATGCTTCAGGCGGGCGTCGCCGTCGTGGCGGTGGGCTTCGCGCACCGCACGCTCCAGCGCCACCGACACGACGCAGGGCACGCCGCCACCCGGCGGCCGGTCGCTGACCGTCACGGCCTCGTGGAGACTGCTGCGGTCGAGCCAGCGGTCGATGTGGTTGAGAAGCTTCCTCGGAGCGCTCATGCCTCGGTCCTTGCCCGATCGATCCTCGTGCCGGCACCGAGCGCACTGCGCAGGGCCGTACCGGCCCTGAGCCCGCCGACCTCGATGCCATTCCAGTTGCGCAGCGTGACTTCGCTCAGCGAATGCACGAAACGCGCCTCCTCGCCGGACAGGCTCACGCAGGCCTCGATCACTGCGGCCATCGCCACCTCGGCCGCGCGCGCGGTGTTGCCGTCGTCGATCTTCAGCGCCACGCCCAGGCCCCGCCCGGGCAGCGCCGCGCAGTAGACGCCCTCGGCGCCGACCTTGACGAAGGCGCGCTCGCCCAGCCGTTCCATCACGCGGGTATCGAAGCGGCCGGTGCCGCCCACCATGAAGGGCGTGGCCGCGACGGCCTGGCGCAGCCGGCGCGCCGCCGCCGCGCGCCGTGGGGCCAGGCCGACGCCGCTGCCGAAACGGGCGAAGCCTCGCGCCAGGTCGCGCAGCGCGATGCCGTAGGTCGGGATCGAGCAGCCGTCGGTGCCGCGTGGCGCGCGGTCCAGGTCGGCGCCGGTGACGGCGGCCAGCGCGCTGCCCACCTCGCGCATCAGCGGGTGCCCGGCCTTCACGTAGCCGCGCAGCCAGCCGGCCACGTCGCCGCTCGCGAGGCCGCAGCCGAAGCAGACGAAGCCGGCGTGCTTGCCCGAGCAGTTGTTGTGCAGGGCGCTCGGCAGCTCGCCGCGGGCCGCGAGCTCGCGCTGCGCGGTGTCGAGACCGGGCCAGTGCGTGCCGCACTCCAGTACCGCGGCATCGAGCCCGGCGCGCGCCAGCATGTCGCTCGCCACCTCGACGTGCCGCGGCTCGCCGTTGTGCGAGGCGCAGGCCAGCGCCAGCGCCTCGTCGCCGAGCTGCAGGCGCTCGGCTGCGCCGCTTTCCACCAGCGGCAGCGCCTGCAGGGCCTTCACGGCCGACCGCGGGAAGATGGGTCGCTCGACGTCGCCCAGCGCGCACAGCAGCGCGCCGTCGGCATCGATCACGGCGAGCGCGCCGCGATGCGCCGACTCGACCATGCCGCCGCGCAGCAGTTCCACCAGCACCGGATTCGTCGTCATCGCAAGGAGTCTGTCATGGGGCCACGAGCATCGGGATCGTCACCGGCCCGTCGTTCACCAGGTGGATTTTCATGTCCGCGCCGAACACGCCCGCTTCGACTTGGGGATGGCGGGCGCGCGCCGTGGCGAGTACGCGCTCGTAGAGCGCGCGACCCTGCGCGGGCGGCGCCGCGCCACTGAAGCCGGGCCGGTTGCCGCTGGCCAGGTCGGCCGCCAGCGTGAACTGGCTGACGACCAGCAGACCGCCCCGCACGTCGACGACGCTGCGGTTCATCTTGCCGGCCTCGTCGGAAAAGATACGCAGCTTGAGCAGCTTGTCGACCAGCTTGTCGGCCACGGCTTCGGTGTCGGCGGGCTGGGCGCACACCAGCACCAGCAGGCCGCTGCCGATCGCGCCGACCGCCCGGCCGTCGACGACGACGCGCGCCTCGCTCACGCGCTGCACCAGCGCGATCAAGGCCGGTCCTCCGTCTCGTCCACATCCACCGCGTCGACATGCGCCTCGACATCGCTGGGCAGCAGCTGGATGCTCGCGCGCAGTCCCGGCACGGCGCTCATCAGCGCCTGCTCGACCGCGTTGCGCAAGGCCGCGGCGCGGTCGAGCGTCCAGCCTGCCGGCAGGTGCAGGTGGAGGTCGACGAAGCGCCGCTGGCCGGCGCGCCGGCTGTGGACATGGTCGAAGCGGATCGCCGGGCCGCGAAAGCGCGCCAGCACCGCGTCGATGTCGCGCAGGACCTCGGGCTCCAGCCTCGCATCCATCAGGCCGTCGACCGAGCGGCGCACCAGCGAGCTGCCCTCGCGCAGGATGTTGATCGCGACCGCGATCGCCGTCACCGGGTCCAGCCACAGCCAGCCCGTCGCCTGCACCGCCAGCACGCCGGCGACGACGCCGGCCGAGGTCCAGACGTCGGTGAAGAGGTGGCGCGCATCGGCTTCGAGCGCCATCGAGCGCTGCTTGCGCGCGTGGCGCAGCATCGCGAAGGCCAGCGCGCCGTTCATCACGGATCCGGCCACGGTCAGCACCAGCCCCAGGCCGACCGCCTGCAGCGGTTGCGGGTCGAGCAGCCGCAGCACCGCGGCCCAGACGATGCCCAGCGCCGCGGCGAAGATCAGGATGCCCTCGAAGCCGCTCGAGAAGTACTCGGCCTTGTGATGGCCGTAGGGATGCTCGGCGTCGGGCGGCCGGCTTGCCACCGTCACCATCCACAACGCGAACATCGCGCCGGCCAGGTTGACCAGCGATTCCAGCGCGTCGGACAGCAGGCTGACCGAGCCGGTGAACCACCACGCGCCGGCCTTCAGCGCGATCGTGGCCAGCGCGACCGCGATCGACAGCTGGAGGTAGGCACCGACCGACATGCGCCGATTGTCGTCGGCGCCCCGGCCGGGGCCGGACTCAGCGCCAGCTCGGCTTCAGGCGCTCGAGCGTCTTCGGGTGGAACAGGCCTTCGACCTTCCAGCCGTCCTTGTCGTAGGCCTCGACCTCGTAGCAGCCGTCGTCGATCTCGATCTTGCGGATGCGCCAGCCCTGGGCCGTGAGCTGCTTCTCCAGGTCGGCCATCGGACGCCACTGCGACTGCGGCCCGGCCTGGCAGCGGTCGCGGTCGTCGTCGGCCAGGGCGGGGACCGCCGCGAGGGACAGCGCGGCCAGCAGGGCGGCACGCGGCAACAGGGACGTCTTGGTCATCGTGAAGCTCCGGTCGATGGGATGGCCGGATGCTGCCGCCGCACCGTGAACCGGACCTGAACCTGGCACGGCCCGCGTTCAGACCCGGTTCAGGGCGCACCGGCACGCTGCGAGAATCCTTGCCACGCATCGCCATGCACCTGCTGCTCCTCGAAGACGACATCGACCTCGGCCAGGCGGTCGTCGACCACCTCGAAGCCCACGGCCACGCCGTCTCGTGGTTCAAGCTGTGCGCGCAGACCGAGGCCGCACTGGCCCAGGGGCTGCCCGCCGACCTGCTGCTGTTCGACCTGCAACTGCCCGACGGCGAGGCGCTGGAAGTGCTGCGCCGGCTGCGCGCCCGCGGCGACCGCCGGCCGGTGATCGCGCTGACCGCACGCGACCAGGTCAGCGACCGCATCCGTGGCCTGCAGGCCGGCGCCGACGACTACCTGGTGAAGCCCTTCGACCTGGACGAGATGCTGGCGCGCATCGACGCGGTCGCGCGGCGCAGCGGCGCACTGGACCCCCAGGCGGTGCAGGCGCGGCAGGCGACGCTGGACTTCGAGTCCAAGCGCGCGCTGCGCGACGGCGCGGCGGTCACGCTGACGGCGATGGAGTGGGCGCTGCTGGGCCGCCTGGCCAGCCGGCCCGGCCGCATCTGGAGCCGCGCCGAGCTGGAGCAGGCGCTGCACGCGCAGGCCGGGCGCGACGAGGTCGAGAGCAACTCGCTCGAGGTCATCGTCAGCCGTCTGCGGCGCAAGCTGGGGCCGGAGCTGATCAGCACCCACCGCGGCCTGGGGTACCGGCTTGAGCACTGAGCGCGGCGCCTGGCAGCTCGAGCGGCGGCTGCGGCGCCAGCTGCTGCTGGCCCTGGCCGGCCTGTGGCTGGCCGGCGCGATCACCGCGCTGGTCGGCCAGCAGCTCGAGCTGCACGACGTGCTGGACGACGCACTGGAGGACACGGCGCAGCGCGCGCTGAGCCTGCCGCTGCGCGACGACGCCGGCGTCGAGGCGCCCGGTCGTCGCGGCGATGACGACGACGAGCACGCGCGGCTGCAGATCTTCGACGGCGGCGGCCGCCTGCTGTGGCGGTCTGCCGAGTCGCCCGACGCGCCGCTCGCCGACCTGCGGCGCGAAGGCACGCGCAACGAAGGCACCTGGCGCGTGTCGGTGCAGCGGCTGGACGACGGCGATCGTGTGGCCGTGGCCGCCGAGCCGCTGGAGACGCGCTACGAGGCGCTGGGCCAGGCCGTCCTGTGGCTGCTGGCCCCCCTGCTCGCGCTGCTGCCGCTGGCCGCGCTGCTGGTGTCGATGGTGCTGCGGCGCGGCTTCCGCGCGCTGGAGCCACTGCGCGAGGGCCTGGCGCGACGCCAGGCCGCGGACCTGTCGCCGCTGCCGGCGGCCGGCCTGCCCGGCGAACTGCAGCCGCTGGTCGAGACGCTGAACGCGCTGCTGGCGCGCGTCGATGCGGCGCTCAAGGCCGAGCGCCAGTTCGCTGCCGCCGGTGCCCACGAACTGCGCACGCCACTGGCCGCGGCGCGCGCGCAGGCTCAACGTCTGGCACAGGAGGCGCGCGGCGAAGGACTGGCCGAGCGCGCCGAGGCGCTGGTGCGTCAGCTCGACCGCCTGTCGTCGCTGGCGAGCCGGCTGCTGCAGATCGCGCGCGTCGAGTCCGGCGTCGCTTTCAAGCGCGAGCCGGTCGACCTGGCGCAGCTGGCGCGGCTGGTGGCCGACGAGTTCGCCGAAGCGCAGCCGGGCGGACGCCTGCGGGTCGAAGGCCTGGCGTCGGCATCGGTCGCGGCCGATACCGACGCGCTGGGCATCGCCGTGCGCAACCTGATCGACAACGCGCTCAAGCACGGCGGTCCCGACGCCCGCGTCACGGTGCAGGTCGGCACTGCCTCGATCGCCGTGCGCGACGACGGCCCGGGCGTGCCGCCCGACAGCCTGGGCCGGCTGGTGCGCCCCTTCGAGCGCGGCACGTCGGCCGCCGAAGGCAGCGGCCTGGGGCTGGCGATGGTCGACACGATCGCCCGCCAGTCGGGCGCGAAGCTGGTGCTGCGGTCGCCGCTCGACGGCGGCCGGGGCTTCGAGGCCGCGCTGCACTTCGGCAGCGCCTGAGCGCTCAGCTCAGCGTCACGCGCGCGAACTTGCGCTTGCCGACCTGGACCACGAAGGTCCCGGCGGCGAGCTTGAGGCCCTTGTCGCTGACCGTGGCACCGTCGATGCGCACGCCGCCGCCATCGATCAGGCGCATCGCCTCGCTCGACGAGGGCGCGAGTCCGGCCTGCTTGATCAACGCGCCGATGCCCAGGGGAGCGCCGGTCAGCGCGATCTCCGCAATCTCGTCCGGGATGCCGCCGCGCGAGCGGTTGATGAAGTCCTGCTCCGCCGCGTCGGCCGCCGCCACGCTGTGGAAACGCGCGGTGATCTCCTTGGCGAGCATCACCTTCGCGTCCTTCGGGTTGCGGCCGGCCTCGACCTCGGCCTTCAGCGCCGCGACCTCGGCCTCGGCGCGCCAGCTCAGCAGCGCGTAGTAGCGCCACATCAGCGCGTCGCTGATCGACAGCAGCTTGGCGAACATGTCGTTGGCCGGCTCGGTCAGCGCGATGTAGTTGCCCTTGCTCTTGGACATCTTCTCGACGCCGTCCAGGCCTTCGAGCAGCGGCATCGTCAGGATGCACTGCGGCTCCTGGCCGTACTCGGACTGCAGCGCGCGGCCGACCAGCAGGTTGAACTTCTGGTCGGTGCCGCCGAGCTCGAGGTCGGACTTCAGCGCCACCGAGTCGTAGCCCTGCATCAGCGGGTAGAGGAACTCGTGCACCGAGATCGGCACGCCGGACTTGAAGCGCTTGGTGAAGTCGTCGCGCTCCATCATCCGCGCGATCGTGTAGCGCGACGCCAGCTGGATCATGCCCCGCGCGCCCAGCGGATCGGACCACTCGGAGTTGTAGCGGATCTCGGTCCGGGCGGGGTCAAGCACCAGGCCGGCCTGCCTGAAGTAGGTCTGGGCGTTGGCCTCGATCTGCTCGCGCGTCAGCGGCGGTCGGGTGGTGTTGCGGCCGGACGGGTCACCGATCATCGAGGTGAAGTCGCCGATCAGGAAGATCACCTGGTGCCCCAGGTCCTGGAGCTGGCGCATCTTGTTCAGCACCACCGTGTGGCCGACGTGGATGTCCGGCGCGGTGGGGTCCAGGCCCAGCTTGATGCGCAGTGGCACGCCGGTTGCATCGGACCGGGCGAGCTTTTGCAGCCAGTCCTCCTGCGGCAGCAGTTCATCGCAACCGCGCAGGCTGATGGCCATCGCCTCGCGAACCCGGTCGGTGACCGGGAATTTCGATGCAGATGAAGGCCGTTGATCGCTGCTTGCAGCGAGTGCCTGATCGGCGGACTGGGACATGGGGAAGATTTCGGGTTTCCACAGTGGCCGCAAGGGGGGTCACCGGTAGAATTTCACGGTCGGAACGCGACGGCATTCTAGAGGACGCCCCGAACCTCGCCGTCGCAGCCAGACCTCACAAGCCGGCCTGCCGGACCGCCCTCGCGGGCTTTCGCGCAGGACCTCCTACACCGTTCGGGACCGTTGGGATTGAAGACCGCTGACTCTCTGCTGCGCCTGGCGCAAGACACCAACGCCATGCTGCAGCGCCATCCCCGGCGCCTGACGGCCGCGGTGGTGACCCTCCTGCTCGGATCGGCCGTGACGGCCTTCGGCGTCGCCCCGCTGGCGCCGGACGCCGCCGACCTGCCGCGCCGCGTGGTGACCGAAAGCGTCACGCTGCTGTCACTCGACGCACAGTTGCAAGCGCTTGAAACGCACGCGGTCGAGCTCTACCGCAGCGACCTGACCCGCAACAGCGACACCGCCGACACCCTGCTGCAGCGCCTCGGCGTGGACGATCCGGAGGCGGCCGCCTTCCTGCGCCGCGACAGCGTCGCCCGCAAGCTGCTCGAGGGCCGTGCCGGCAAGATGGTGCGGGCGCTGACCAGCGAGGGCCGCCTGGCCGAACTGGTGGCCCGTTCGCCCGCCGAGACCAGCGCGCAGTTCTCGACCCACTTCACGCGGCTGACCATCACGCGCGACGCCCTGGGCCTGCAGGCGCGCACCGAGCAGGCCGCGCTGGCCACCGAGGTCAAGCTCGGCTCGGGGACCATCGAGAGCTCGCTGTTCGCCGCCGCCGACGACTCGCGGCTGCCCGATCCGGTGACGATGCAGATCGCCGAGCTGTTCGGCAACGACATCGACTTCCGCCGCGAGCTGCGCCGCGGCGACAGCTTCACGGTGCTCTACGAGGCCCTGACGGCCGACGGCGAGCCCATCACCTGGAACCAGGCCTCGGGTCGGGTGCTGGCGGCGCAGTTCATCAACGGCGGCCGGCAGCACGACGCGGTGTGGTTCCAGGACGCCGCCCCCGGCGGCAAGATGCGCGGCGCCTACTTCGGCCTCGACGGCCGCAGCAAGACCCGCATGTTCCTGGCCTCGCCGATGGCCTTCTCGCGCGTGACCTCGGGCTTCGCGATGCGGCTGCACCCGATCATGAAGACCTGGCGTGCCCACCTGGGCGTCGACTACGGCGCGCCGACCGGCACCGCGGTGCGCGCGGTCGGCGACGGCGCCGTCGAGTTCTCGGGCTGGCAGAACGGCTACGGCAACGTCGTCATCCTGCGCCACCCGGGCGATCGCGAGACGCGCTACGCGCACCTGAGCCGCATCGACGTCAAGCGCGGCCAGCGCGTCGAGCAGAGCCAGACGATCGGCGCGGTCGGCGCCACCGGCTGGGCCACCGGGCCGCACCTGCACTACGAGTTCCGGGTGCGCGGCCAGGTCGTCGACCCGATGACGATCGCCCGCAACTCAGAGAGCTTCACGATCTCGCCGGCGGCGCGCAGCCGCTTCGACGAGATCGCCGGCTCGGCCCGCTCGCAGCTGGCGGTCGCGCCCGCCACCGCAGCAGCCCGCTTCGAGTGATCCACGTCCGCCACGACGCGAAGGCCCGCTCCGGCGGGCTTTTTCGTGGGCGCGGCGCTTAGCATCGACCCATGGACGAGCGCTACATCGGGCTCATGTCGGGCACCTCGATCGACGGGGCCGACGGCGTGCTGATCGATTTCGGCGGCGGTCGCATGCAGGTGCTGGCCCATGCCCACCTGGGCTTCGAGCCTGGCCTTCGCGCCGAGCTGCTGGCGCTGAACGCCGCCGGCGACAACGAGCTGCACCGCGCCGCGCTGGCGGCGAATGCGCTGGCGCGCGTCTACGCCGCGGTGATCACCGAACTGCGCTCGCAGGCGCCGGGCCCGGTGCGGGCCGTCGGCGCGCACGGGCAGACGGTGCGCCACCGCCCCGGCCAGTTCGACGGCACCGGCTACACGCTGCAGATCAACGCGCCGGCCCTGCTGGCCGAGCTGAGCGGCCTGACGGTCGTCGCCGATCTGCGCAGCCGCGACGTCGCCGCCGCCGGACAAGGTGCGCCACTGGTGCCGGCCTTCCACCGCGCGCGCTTCGCGCTGGCCGGGCAGGACCTGGCGGTCGCCAACATCGGCGGCATCAGCAACCTGAGCCTGCTGCCCGCCGACGGCCCGGTGCGCGGCTTCGACTGCGGTCCCGGCAATGCGCTGATGGACCTGTGGTGCCAGCGGCATCGGGGCCGCCCCTACGACGACGCCGGCGCCTGGGCGGCGGGAGGCCGGGTGATCCCGGGCCTGCTGGCCGCGGCGCTGGCCGACCCGTACTTCGCGCTGCCCCCACCCAAGAGCACCGGCCGCGACGACTTCCACGCCGACTGGCTGGACGCCCTGCTGGCCGGCCAGCCGACCGCCTCGCCGCAGGACGTGCAGGCCACGCTGTGCGAGCTGACGGCCCGGGCGATCGCCCGCGACCTGCGCGCGCAGCTTGCGGGTGCCGGCGAGCTGCTGGTGTGCGGCGGCGGCGCCTTCAATGTCGAGCTGATGCGGCGCCTGCAGCAGGCGCTGCCGGGCTGCAGCGTGGCATCGACCGCGAGCCGCGGCCTGCCGCCGCTGCAGGTCGAGGCTTCGGCCTTCGCCTGGCTGGCCCGTGCCTGCCTGCGCGGCGAGGCAGGCAACCTCGCGTCGGTCACCGGCGCCCGCGGTCCGCGCGTGCTCGGCGCGATCTACCCGGCCTGAGCGCTCCCGGAAACGACGAAGCCGCCCGGAGGCGGCTTCAGCGGGACGGGACCGACGCGGATCAGACCGAGAAGCTGGAACCGCAGCCGCAGGTGGTGGTGGCGTTCGGGTTCTTGATCACGAACTGCGCACCCTCCAGATCTTCCTTGTAGTCGATCTCGGCGCCGGTCAGGTACTGCAGGCTCATCGCGTCGATCAGCAGCATCACGCCGTTCTTCTCCATCTTCGTGTCGTCGTCGTTGACGATCTCGTCGAAGGTGAAGCCGTACTGGAAGCCCGAGCAACCACCGCCCTGCACGAAGACGCGCAGCTTCAGCTCCGGATTGCCTTCCTCGTCGACCAGTTGCCTGACCTTGTCGGCAGCGCTGTCCGTGAAGACGATCGGGGCGGGCATTTCGGTCGCGATGGATTCGGCAACGGCGCTCATGAGGACTCCTGGGACTGACGGTCGCCCGCCACCTTCGTATTGTGACCGACGGCTGCGACGTTCGCATTCGCTGCCAGACGAAGTGCGGGCTTGTCCTCCGCATTCAAGGGCTTGAGCTCGCCGTGGACCTGGGCGCCCTGGTGCATCTCGAGGCGCTCGTAGCGCACGTTGCCCTCGATGCGCGCCCGCGGCTGCAGTTCCAGCAGCTCGTCCGACTCGACCGGCCCGCGGACCTCGCCGTTGACGATCACGTGGCCGGCCTTGACCCTGCCGGCGATGCTGGCTTTGTCGCCGATGACCAGCAGGTTGCGCCCGTCGCCGAGCGCGATCACGTTTCCCATGACCCGGCCGTCGATGCGCAGGCCCTCGGTGAAGCGGATCTCGCCCTCGATCACGGTGCCCTCACCCACCAGGGTGCGGATCGGCGGTTGCTTGCTCATTCCGAACATCTTGACCTCCAAGAACCCGGGCCGCCGCGGCGACCGTTCACAGATTGACGTCCTGGCTGGCGCGGATCGCCCCCTGGGCGTCGACCACGCTGACCTGCAGAGCCTCGACCACCACCGCGGCCGGGAACTCGATCACGCCATCCACACGTTGATACTGACGGAACTGCAACGCACGGGCCGTGCCCGCCGGTGCCTGTGACCAAGCCCGTCCGTCGAGCCGCCCCCGCAGCGTCAGCTCGTAGCGCCCCTTGAACTCCGCCGGCGACTTGCCCGGCTGCATCACCAGCAGCTGGTAGCGCAGCTGCCCCTGACCGACGACCTCGGCCTGCAGGCCGCGCACCATCAGGCCCTGCCGGCCGCTGGTCGGCAGCAGGCGCTCGAAGAAGCCCAGGTCGCCCTTGAGTGCCATGTTCTCGGCCTCCAGCGCCCGCACCTGACCGGCCAGCCGGTCGAGCGTCGTCCGCTCGGTCTTCAGCAGGCTCTCGGCCGTGTTGGCGATGCTCTGGGCCTTGTCGCGCTCGCTGCGCAGTTGCTCGACTTCGTCGGCCGCACTGGCAGATTCCGCGCGGCCCCCGCCCCGATCGAGCCCCGCGATGTCCTTGCCGAACTCGAAGGCCCACACCGCGAGCGCGGCCGAGAAACCCAGCGCCAGCGCCATCACGGCCCAGCGCAGCGGCCAGGGCAGATGGCTGCGCACGATCATGCGCGGGGCGCTGATCGACAGACGGCGGCGCAGCAGCTTCCAGCGCATGGTGGGTTCGAGAGGAAAGCCGGATTCTAGGTAGCGAGCTTGGTGCCTCCGGCTCCAAGTTGCAACGGCTGATGAAGTCGGCACGCGAATGAAAAAGCCGCCCGAAGGCGGCCTTTTGTCTCGCTTGCAGCGCGATCAGCGCTTGCTGAACTGCTTGCGACGGCGCGCGCCGTGCAAACCGACCTTCTTGCGCTCGACTTCGCGCGCATCGCGGGTCACGAAACCCGCGCGGCTGAGCTCGGGCTTGAGCGCCGCGTCGTAGTCGATCAGCGCCCGCGTCACGCCGTGGCGCACCGCACCGGCCTGGCCGGACTCGCCACCACCGTGCACGTTGACCTTGATGTCGAAGGCTTCGACGTTGTTGGTCAGGAACAGCGGCTGCTTGACGATCATGATCGAGGTCTGGCGGCCGAAGTACTGCTCGACCGGCTTGCCGTTGACCGTGATCTGGCCCGAGCCCTTCTTCAGGAAGACCCGCGCCACCGACGACTTGCGGCGGCCGGTCCCGTAATTCCAATTGCCAATCATCGTCTTCCCCTCAGATCGCCAGCGGCTTGGGCTGCTGGGCGGTGTGCGGGTGCGAGGCACCGGCATAGACCTTCAGCTTCTTGATCATCGCGTAGCCCAGCGGGCCCTTCGGGAGCATGCCCTTGACGGCCTTCTCCAGCGCGCGGCCGGGATGCTTGGCCTGCATGTCCTTGAACTTGGTCGCGTAGATCCCGCCCGGGAAGCCCGAGTGGCGGTAGTAGATCTTGTCGTTGGCCTTGTTGCCGGTGACGCGCAACTTGTCGGCGTTGACGATGACGATGAAATCGCCGGTATCGACGTGAGGCGTGTAGATGGGCTTGTGCTTGCCGCGCAAACGGAGGGCCACTTCGCTGGCAACCCTGCCGAGAACCTTGTCGGTCGCGTCGATCACAAACCACTCGTGCGTCACTTCGGCCGGTTTGGCGCTGAAGGTTTTCATGAGGGTCCTGACGGTAAATCCCGGCTCTTTGCAGCGGTCGGTGCCTCTTGTGAAGCCCGTCTCGCGACGGACCCGAGGCCTCTTAGGCTGCATGATCGGCAGCATGGCTGCCGCTGACTTTTCCCGGAGCCGGACGGCGGGAAAGCCGCGGAGTATATCCGCGATCGTCGCGCCCGAGCAACGTCCGGGACCGGCGGCTGGAGAGCCGTTCGAGGCCGGCCTTCACCCGGCCATCCATCGGCAGCGGCAACAGGTCTTGGCGTCTACAATTCAGGGTAAACCCTAGTCTTCTTCCATGGGCTTCCCCGGCGACATCCTCCATCGAAGCTCCCTTTCCGCCAACCGGCACGCCGGTCCGGACTCGGAGCCGCCCCCGGGCGCGGGCGCCTTTCGCTGGGTGCCGATCCGCTCGTTGGCACAACGCCACCGCGAACGCATCGTCGCCCACCTGCTGGCCCTGCCCGCCCACGACCGCTACCTGCGCTTCGGCTACTCGGCCAGCGATGCCCAGATCGTCGCGTACGTCGACACCATCGGCTTCGAGCGCGACGAGGTGTTCGGCATCTTCAACCGCCGCCTCGAGCTGATCGCGATGGCGCATCTGGCCTACGAGCGGCCGGCGCAGCTGCAGTCGCGCCCGCCGATGGTCGAGTTCGGCGTCTCGGTGCTGCCCCAGGCGCGCGGCCGCGGCTACGGCGCGCGGCTGTTCGAGCATGCGGTGATGCACGCGCGCAACCGCGGCATCGACACGCTGTTCATCCACGCGCTCAGCGAGAACACGGCGATGCTCAAGATCGCCCACCGCGCCGGCGCCGTGGTCGAGCGCGACGGTGGCGAGGCCAGCGCCTGGCTCAAGCTGCCGCCCGACACGCTGGCCAGCCAGGTCGAGGAGCTGGTCGAGACCCACGCCGCCGAGGTCAACTACCAGTTCAAGCGCCACGCGATGCGCCTGGAGCAGCTGATCGACGCCGTGGGCGAGGTGCGCGCGCAGATCGCTCGCAGCACCGGCGCCGCGAGCGAGTGACGCGTCGCCCGGCAGCGACGGCCCCCAGGTGGGGGGGCGCTGCACTGCGGCCCCGGGCTAGCATCCCTGTCCGACTGCGCCCCGCCTCGGCCTAGACAGTCTCTCGGCCGGCCTCGCTGATGACCTCGTCCCCCTGGATGCTTCTGCTGCTTGCCGGCGTTGCCGTGATCGGCGCGTTCTGGCTCGGCCGCAGGTCGAACGCGCGCAACACGCAGACGCCGCTGCCCGGCGACTGGGCGGTGATGGCGCGGCCGGTGCTCAACGCCGACGAGCGCCGCACGATGCGCATGCTGCGCGACGCGATGCCCCAGTACGTCGTGCTCGCCAAGCTGCCGCTGGTGCGCCTGTGCCAGCCGCGCGACCCGCAGAAGGTGCGCTACTGGTTCGACCTGCTCGGCCCGTTGCACGTGAGCTTCGCGGTCTGCAGCCCCAACGGCCGCGTGCTGGCCGTCATCGACCTCGAACCCGAGCGCGGCTTCTCGCGCCGCGCGGCAAAGATCAAGCAATCGGTCCTCGACGCCTGCCGCATCCGCTACCTGGCCTGCCGCGCCGACAACCTGCCGCCGGCCGGCGAACTGCAGCTGCTGCTGCGCCCCCAGGGCGTGGTCAGCAGCCCGGTGCCGCTGGCCCCCACGCCCACCTTCGTCGCGGCGCGCAGCACGCTGTCGGACACCGTGCGCACCAAGCGCGCCGAACGATCCGCGCGCTGGGCCGACTCCAACTTCCCGCAGGATTCCTTCTTCGCACCGGACAGCCGCCACGACGGCAGCCCGAACAGCGAGTTCTCGCCGCTCAGCATGGCGCGCGAGGACCTGCGCTGAAGCCTGCGTGAGACCATCGCGGCATGGAAGATGCCGCGAGCGCCCCGCAACCCTTTGCCGACCTGACACCGCACGCGGTGCTGGACGCGCTCGCCGATGCCGGCCTCTACGGTGACGGCCGGCTGCTGCAGCTCAACTCCTACGAGAACCGCGTGTTCCAGGTCGCGCTGGAAGACGGCGGCTTCGTCGTCGCCAAGTTCTACCGGCCGGGCCGATGGAGCGACGCGCAGATCCTCGAGGAGCACGCCTTCGCCCTGGAACTGGCCGCCGCCGAGGTGCCTGCGGTCGCGCCGCTCCCGCTCGATGCCGGCCGCATCGTGGCCGGCACCACCCTGCTCGGCACCCCGCCCACGCTGGCCTGCCGCGGCGACATGCGATTCGCGGTCGCCCCGCGTCGCGCCGGCCGCGCGCCCGAGCTCGACGACCCCGAAGTGCTGGAGTGGATCGGCCGCTTCATCGGCCGCCTGCACATGGTCGGCCGCAAGCAGCCCTTCACCCACCGCCGCACGCTCGACGTCGACACGCTCGGCCGCCAGCCGCGCGCCTGGCTGCTCCGGCACGAGGTGCTGGCGCCCGCCGAATCCGCACGCTGGGCCGAGGTCGCCGACCAGGCCCTGGCGCTGGCCGAGCAGCGCTTCGCCGCCGTCGCCCCGCGTCGCCTGCGCCTGCACGGCGACTGCCATCCCGGCAACCTGCTGTGGACCCCCGAGGGCCCGCACTTCGTCGACCTCGACGACGCAATGACCGGCCCGGCCGTGCAGGACCTGTGGATGCTGCTATCGGGCGACCCGGCCGAGGCGCGCCGGCAGCTCGCCTGCCTGCTCGAAGGCTACGAGAGCTTCTGCGACTTCGACCGCCGCGAGCTCGCGCTCGTCGAGGCGCTGCGCACGCTGCGCATGATCCACCACAGCTTCTGGATCGCGCAGCGCTGGGCCGACCCGGCCTTCCCGGCCGCCTTCCCGTGGTTCGGCGGCCCGAGCTACTGGTCGCAGCAGACCGCCGACCTGCGCCAGCAGATCGAGGCCATGAGCCAGGACTGAGATTCGCTCAGGTCAGCAAGCGGTTCACCCGCTGCACGTAGGCCGCCGGATCTTCCAGCTGCCCGCCCTCGGCCAGCACCGCCTGGTCGAACAGCACATGGGCCAGGTCGTCGAAGCGCTCGCTGCCGTCCAGGCGCTTCACCAGGGCGTGCTCCGCGTTCACTTCCAGGATCGGCTGGCCGGCCGGTGCGGCCTGCCCGGCCTGCTTCAGCAGCCGCGCGAGGTGGCCGCTCATGTCCCCTTCTTCCACCACCAGACAGGCCGGCGAATCGACCAGGCGCGTCGTCACGCGCACGTCCTTCGCGCGGTCCTTCAGCGCGTCCTTCAGCCGGTCGAGCACCGGCTTGAAGGCTGCGGCCGCAGCTTCGAGCTGCTGCTTCTCGGCCTCGTCCTGCAGCGTGCCCAGGTCGACCGCGCCCTTGGCCACGCTCTGCAGCGGCTTGCCCTCGAACTCGAACAGGTGCGCCAGCATCCACTCGTCCACACGGTCGGCCAGCAGCAGCACCTCGATGCCCTTCTTGCGGAAGAGCTCCAGTTGCGGGCTGCTCTTCGCCGCCGCCAGCGTGTCGGCGGTGATGTAGTAGATGGCTTCCTGGCCGTCCTTCATGCGCCCGGCGTAGTCGGCCAGGCTCACGCCGGCCTCGGCCTGCGTCGACGCGAAGCGCAGCAGCTTCGCCAGGCGCTCCTGGTTGGCGTGGTCCTCGCCGACGCCCTCCTTCAGCACCGCGCCGAACTCCGCCCAGAAGCTCGCGTACTTGTCGGCATCGTTCGCGGCCAGGTCCTCCAGCATGCCCAGCACGCGCTTCGTGCTGCCCTCGCGGATCGCCTTCACGTCGCGGCTCTCCTGCAGCAGCTCGCGGCTCACGTTGAGCGGCAGGTCGCTGGAGTCGATCACGCCCTTGACGAAGCGCAGGTAGCTCGGCATCAGCGCCTGCGCGTCGTCCATGATGAAGACGCGCTTCACGTAGAGCTTCACGCCGCTCTTGCGGTCGCGGTTCCACAGATCCTGCGGCGCCTTGGCCGGCAGGTAGAGCAGCTGGATGTACTCGCTGCGGCCTTCGACGCGGTTGTGCGTGTAGGCCAGCGGCGGCGCGCTGTCGAAGGCGATCTGCTCGTAGAAGCTCTTGTACTCGGCGTCGGTGATCTCGCTCTTGGCACGCGCCCACAGCGCCGCCGCCTTGTTGACGGTCTCCCACTCGTCCAGCGTGACGTACTCGCTCTTCTCGGCGCTCCACTCCTGCCTGCGCATCAGGATCGGCAGCGAGATGTGGTCCGAGTACTTGGCGATCGTCGACTTGATCTTCCACTGCGACAGCCACTCGTCCTCGCCCTCGCGCAGGTGCAGGATCACGTCGGTGCCGCGCTGTGCGCGTGCGATGCGCTCGACCTCGAACTCGCCCGTGCCGGCGCTGCTCCAGCGCACGCCCTCGTCGGCCGGCAGGCCGGCGCGGCGCGTCTCCACCGTGATGCGGTCGGCCACGATGTAGCCGCTGTAGAAGCCCACGCCGAACTGGCCGATCAGCTGCGTGTCGCGCGCCTGCTCGCCCGAGAGCTTGCCCACGAACTCGCGCGTGCCGCTCTTGGCGATCGTGCCCAGGTTCGCGATCGCCTCGGCCTCGTTCATGCCGATGCCGTTGTCGCTGATGGTGACCGTGCGCGCGGCGGCGTCATAGCTCACCCGCACCTCCAGCGTCGGTGCGTCTTCGAACAAAGCGGCCTCGTTCAGCGCTTCGAAGCGCAGCTTGTCGCAGGCATCCGACGCGTTGGAGATCAGCTCGCGCAGAAAGATCTCCTTGTTAGAGTAGAGCGAATGCGTCACCAGGTGCAGCAACTGTTGCACCTCGGCTTGAAAAGACAGGGTCTGCTTGTTCATGGCGGACTGAAGATTCGTTGGGATGGTCGCTACCGCGATGCCTCGATCGCGCGCGGCGTGGATTGTGGGGCCGCTCGCGCGGCTTTCAAGCCCGGCATCGCCCGCGTCCCGTGACCGGAACTCATGCCCCATCCCCGCGCTCCCACGGTCGGGCCCAGAGGAGACCAGAACAAGATGAACGACAACCCGCTCGCCAACGCCGACGTGCTGCGCGCCCCGCTGTGGACGCTCGAGGGCCTGCGCAGCGCCGACCCGGTGCTGGGCATCGCGCTGCTCATCATCGTCGCGGTCGTGGCCGGCGAGGCCGTGCGCCGCTGGACCCGCCTGCCGCGCGCCTGCGGCCACATGCTGGTCGGCGTCATCGCCAGCCCGCTGGCGCTGCGCCTGCTGGAGCGCACCGACCTCGACCCCTGGAAGCCGCTGCTCGACCTGGCCGTCGGCGTGCTGGTCTTCGAACTCGGCACGCGCATCCGCCCGCGCTGGCTCATCCACAACCCCGCGCTCGCGCTGCAGGGCGTGGCCGAGGCGCTGCTCGCCGGCGCCGCGGTGACCGGCGCGCTCGTGCTGCTGGGCGTCGCCCCGATCTCCGCGGCGCTGGCCGGCGCGGTCGCGATGGCCACCTCGCCGGTCATCACGATGTCGGCGGTGTACGAGTGGCAACCGCGCGGCCAGGTCACCGAACGCCTGCTGATGATGACCGCGCTCAACAGCGTGCTGGCGGTGCTGGCCCTCAAGGGCTGGCGCGTCGTCGCCACCGCCGACGGCCCGCTGCGCGCCGAGTGGCTGCCCGCGCTGGCCAATGCGATCTACGTGCTGTGCGGGTCCTTCCTGCTCGGCGCGCTGCTGGGCCTGCTGCTGACCTGGCTGTCCAAGCCGATGCGCCGCACCACCGCCAGTGCGGTGCTGCAGATCGGCCTGCTGGTGCTGGGCGCGCTGCTGGCCACGCAGTGGACGCTGTCGCCGCTGCTCGCCCTGCTGATCGCCGGCATCGTCGCGCGCGAGCGCATGGGCCACGGCCTCACCGTCGAGCCGCAGCTCGGCACCGCGGGCACGGCACTGACGGTGCTGCTGTTCGTGAGCCTCGGCCTCGTCAGCACCGTCGAGAACATCCTCAGCCTGTGGCCCTGGGTGCTGGCGATCATCGTCGCGCGCGCGCTCGGCAAGGGCCTGGCCATCGTCGCGATGTCGCGCCACAGCGGCCTCAGCCTCAAGCAGGCGCTGGCCCTGACGCTGGCGCTGCAGCCCATGGCGCAGTCCGCGCTGCTGCTGGGCGCCAGCACCTACGGCTGGCCAGGCGACGCACCCCTGGTCGAGGCCGGCCTGCTGCAGGCCCTGCTGATCGCGGTGACGCTGATGCAGCTCAGCGGACCGATCTGGGCCCAAATCGCACTGCGCCAGATCGCCGGCGAAGTGCCGCAACGGAGCTGAGCCATGCCCCTGCAGGACTTCACCCCTTCCGAGGCGCTGACCCTGGGCGTCGAGCTCGAGCTCCAGCTCCTCAGCACCCACGACTTCGACCTCGCCCCGCAGGCCGAGGACCTGCTGCGCGAGACCGCCAGGCATTCCGGCGCCTGGGACATCAAGCCCGAGATCACGCGCAGCATGATCGAGATCGGCACGTCCATCCAGCGCCGCCACGGCCCGCTGCGCGACGAGCTGCGCGACATGCGCAACCAGCTCGCGCGCGCCGCCCGCAAGCTCAACATCTCGATCGCCGGCGGCGGCACGCACGCCTACCAGCACTGGAGCGAACAGCAGATCTTCCCCGGCGAGCGCTTCCACTACATCAGCGAGCTCTACGGCTACCTCGCCAAGCAGTTCACCGTCTTCGGCCAGCACGTGCACGTCGGCTGTCCCGACGGCGACCAGGCGCTGTGGCTGCTGCACGCGCTGAGCCGCTACGTGCCGCACTTCATCGCGCTGTCCGCGTCCTCGCCCTACGTGCAGGGCCAGGACACCGGTTTCGACTCGGCGCGGCTCAACTCGGTGTTCGCCTTCCCGCTGTCGGGCCGCGCACCCTTCGTGCGCAGCTGGGACGAGTTCGGCGGCTACTTCGACAAGATGACCGCCACCGGCGTGGTCCAGTCGATGAAGGACTTCTACTGGGACATCCGGCCCAAGCCCGAGTTCGGCACCATCGAGCTGCGCGTCTGCGACACGCCGCTCATGGTCGACAAGGCCGCGGCGCTGGCCTGCTACCTGCAGTGCATCTGCCGCCAGCTGCGCGAGGAAAAGCCCTTCGAGCCCAGCGAGGACGACTACCTCGTCTACACCTTCAACCGCTTCCAGGCCTGCCGCTTCGGTCTCGACGGCGAGATCGTCGACCCCAAGACCAAGCAGCGCTCGCGGCTGCGCGACGACATCCTGCGCACCCTCACGCGGCTCGACGAGCACGCGCTGGACCTCGAGGCGCTGGACGCCACGCAGCTGCTGCGCGATTCGCTCTTCGAAGGCAACGACGCGCGCTGGCTTCGCAGCCAGCGCGCGTCGTCGCTGCCCTTGTCGGCGGTGGTCGAGGCGGCCGCGCAGCGCTGGGTCGTCTGACCCGCGGCGCTGGCCGTCGCCGGCTCAATGCCGGCCAAAGCGCAGGTGCACCGGCAGGTCGTTGAGATTGACCTTGGGCTCGGCCTGCATCGCCGTGTCGGCCGTCGCGGCCTTCTCGGTCTTCATGCCCATCGAGAAGCCCTCGCCGGCGGCCACGCGCAGGTCGCCCGACGCGGCGGTCGACGCGGCGGCCGGCTTGAACACGCCCACGTAGCGCAGGCTGTTGCCGCCGCCGACCTCGGCCCAGCCATCCGAGTACACCGGGTTCTTCTTCCACGCCTCGAGCTCGGCGAGCACTTCGGCGCGGCTGCGGCCCGGGCCGGCGTGGCCCACGAAGCGCAGGCTGTCGCCGCCGTTGACTTCGGCCCAGCCGTCGGCATGGACCGGGTTCTTGCGCCATGCGGCCAGTTCGGCCAGCACGTCGGCGCGGGTCTTGCCGCTGGCGCCGGGCTGCTCGACGCGCACCAGCGTGTCGCCGATCAGCTGGAAGCCGTCGTGCGACGGGATGCCCTGGGCCGACACGGCCAGCGGCGAGAGGGTGGCCACGGCAGCCAGGATCAGGGTGTTGAGGCGGAAGGACATGATGAACTCCTTGTGGGATGTTGAGGGTCGGTTGCAGCGCTGATTCGTTTCAGCGTGGAGGGAACTTTAGAAATCGACCCCCGACGCGAAGCGCACCGCTCGATTACCTTTGTGCAAGGAAAGTCGCCCGCGGCCGACTGCAGTTCACGCGACACGAATCGGGGAACTGCGATGCGACTGCTGGTGGTGGAAGACGAGCCCAAGCTGGCCGAGTACCTGCGCAAGGGCCTGGGCGAGAACGGCTATGTGGTCGACGTGGCGCACGACGGCATCGACGGCCGCCACCTGGCCACCGAAGGCCAGTACGACCTGCTGGTGCTCGACGTCATGCTGCCCGGCGTCGACGGCTTCGGCGTGCTGGATGCCGTGCGCAAGGTACGCGACACGCCGGTCCTGATGCTCACCGCCCGCGACAAGATCGAAGACCGCGTGCGCGGCCTGCAGGGCGGCGCCGACGACTACCTCATCAAGCCCTTCTCCTTCTCGGAGCTGCTGGCGCGCGTGCAGGCGCTGCTGCGCCGCGGCCGCGCGCCGCAGGAGAGCAGCACGCTGCAGCTCGGCGAGCTGGAGCTCGATCTCCTCAAGCGCAAGGCCAGCCGCGCCTCGCAGCGCCTGGACCTCACGGCCAAGGAGTTCGCGCTGCTGAGCCTGCTGCTGCAGCGCCAGGGCCAGGTGCTGTCGCGCACCGTGCTGGCCGAGCAGGTGTGGGACATGAACTTCGACAGCGACACCAACGTCGTCGAGGTCGCCGTGCGCCGCCTGCGCAGCAAGCTCGACGACCCCTACGCCACCAAGCTGCTGCACACCGTGCGCGGCATGGGCTACGTGCTGGAGCAGCGCGCGTGAGCCTGCCCGGCCCGCGCCGGTCCATCGTCGTCCGCCTGACGCTGGCGCTGGCGGCCATCGCGGTGCTGGTGTTCGGCGCCGCCGGCAGCGCGCTGTACTGGACGCTCGAGCGCGAGCTGATGCGCGTCGAGTTCGACGAGGTGCAGGGCAAGATCGAACAGGTGCAGCAGATGCTGGCCGACAGCCCCAGCGGCATCGACGACGCCTTCCGCACCCGCCTCGACGGCGTGCTGGCCGGCCACGGCAACCTGCTGGTCGCGATCCGCTCGCGCCAGGGCGAGCTGCTGTTCAGCAACTCCGACGACCCGCTGCGGGCCGTCAACGCCGCCACGCCGTCGATGTTCACCCTGCAGAACGGCAGCGCCACGGCCGGCTGCAAGGTCGAGATCCGCGAGCCCGGCCCGGTGCAGGGTGCGCAGGTCACGGTGGCGCTGGCCCACAGCATGCGCGGCGGCGTGCTGCGCATGTACCGCGGCACGGTCGTGTGGATCTGCGTGGCGGGCTTCGCGGCCACGCTGCTGCTGGCCGCCTGGGCCACGCGACGCGGTTTCCGGCCGGTGCGCAAGCTGGCCGAGCAGGCCGCGCGCATCACGCCCGAGTCGCTGTCGCTGCGCCTGCCCGAGGCCGGCGAAGACCAGGAGCTGCAGGCCCTGGCCGGGTCCTTCAACCAGGCGCTCGACCGGCTGCAGCAGGCCTATTCGCGGCTGGAGGGCTTCAACGCCGACGTGGCCCACGAGCTGCGCACGCCGCTGGCCACGCTGATCAGCGGCATCGAGGTCACGCTGGCGCAGCCGCGCGGGCGCGACGAGCTGGAGCAACTGCACCTGTCCAACCTGGAGGTGCTGGAACGCATGCGCAGCATCGTCAACGACATGCTCTTCCTGGCCCGCGCCGACAACGGCGAGCAGGCCGCCGACCGCCAGGAGGTGTCGCTGGCCGACGAAGCCGGCAAGGTGCTGGAGTTCTACGACGGCCTGATCCAGCAGGCCGGCGTGCAGGTGCTGCTGGAGGGCGACGCGCGCGTGCGCTGCAACCCCGGCCTGGTGCGGCGCGCGGTGTCCAACCTGCTGTCCAACGCGATCAAGTACTCGGCCGACGCGGCCCGCGCCGTCCGCATCCGCATCGCCGACGGCGAGGGCAATGCCTCGCTGACCGTCAGCAACCGCGGCCCGACCATCCCGCCCGACACGCTGCCGCGCATCTTCGACCGCTTCTACCGCGCCGAGCCGTCGCGCGGCCGCAGCGAAAGCCACGGCCTGGGCCTGGCCATCGTGCGCGCCGTCGCCACCATGCACGGCGGCAGCGCGCTCGCGCGGTCCGAAGACGGCCTCACCGAAGTGGACTTTCGCCTCGCCAAGTGACCGGTTCCGCTCGGGCTGAGCCTGTCGAAGCCACCCTGCTAGAGTGGCCCGACCCAGGCCCAGCTGCCGCACGAGCAGCCTCCCGCCATGGGCAGGAGACAAGCCATGCAGATGCCGCTGCGGCAGCACCGCCAGGACCAGCGCGAGCACATCGCCACCGTGATGCAGGTGGCCGAGGCCGGCCTCGCCGCGGATGCGGCACGCAAGCACGACCAGATCATCCGCGCCTCCTGGTCGCGCTGCGTGCACGAGCACCGGCTCGACCCCACGCGCATGCAGGAGGCGGTGATCCTGCCCAGCCACCAGCTGCGCGAGCACCAGGACCGCATCGAGGACTTCCTGCACATCGCTCGCCACGGCCTGGAGACGCTGTACCAGCAGGTCGCCGGCCTGGGCTACTGCGTGCTGCTGACCGACGCGCGCGGCGTCACGGTGGACTTCATCGGTGACCTGCAGCTCGACGCCAGCCTGCGCAAGGCCGGCCTCTACCTGGGCGCCGACTGGAGCGAGCAGCATGCCGGCACCTGCGGCGTGGGCACCTGCATCAGCACCGGCGAGTCGCTCACCGTGCACCTGGACGACCACTTCGACGCCACCCACATCCCGCTGACCTGCACCACCGCGCCGGTCTACGACGCGCAAGGCAAGTTGAACGCCGTGCTCGACATCAGCCAGCTCAGCAGCGCCCAGCCCAAGGCCAGCCAGCACCTCGCGCTGCAACTGGTGCGTACCTATGCCCAGCACATCGAGGACGCGAGCTTCCTGCACAGCCACCGCCACGCCTGGATCCTGCGCCTGAGCGCCGCGCCCGCCTTCCTCGACGTGAACCCCGACTACCTGCTGGCGCTGGACGACGCCGGCCGTGTGATCGGCCACAACCGCCGCGCCCAGCTGCTGCTGGAGGCGCAGTGGAAGCAGGCCGGTGTGGGCTCCGTCATCGGCCTGCCCTTCGAGCGCCTGTTCAACGCCACGCTGGCCGAGCTGGGCCGCTACACGCTACCGCGCGCCAACGACCAGCGCGCCATCACGCTCTCCGGCAGCGGCCGCGTGCTGTTCATGCTGGCCAGCCCGCCGCCCCGGCGCGAGCACGGACTGAGCGCCGCGGCGCCGCAACCGCAAGCCGGCAGCGAACGCAGGATCCCCAAGCCGCTGGCAGCCCTCTCGGGCGGCGACCCGGCGCTGGACCGGCAGATCGAGCGCGCGGCCAAGCTGGTCAACTCGCCCGTCAGCGTGCTGCTGACCGGCGAAACCGGCTCCGGCAAGGAGTACTTCGCCAAGGCCCTGCACCAGGCCAGCGAGCGCCGCGGCCGGCCCTTCGTGGCCGTCAACTGTGCTGCGATCCCCGAGACGCTGATCGAGAGCGAGCTGTTCGGCCACCTGCCCGGCAGCTTCTCCGGCGCCGGCCCCAAGGCCAAGAAGGGCCTGATCCAGGAGGCCGACGGCGGCACCCTCTTCCTCGACGAGATCGGCGACATGCCGCGCGATCTGCAGGCGCGCCTGCTGCGCGTACTGGCCGAACGCGAGGTGCTGCCGATCGGCGCGACCCGGCCCACGCCGGTCAACATCCGCGTCATCGCCGCGACCCACTGCGACCTGGAGGCGCTGGTGCGCGAGCGGCGCTTCCGCGACGACCTCTACTACCGCCTCAACGGCGCCCACATCGTGCTGCCGCCGCTGCGCGAGCGCCGCGACCTGGCGTGGCTGATCCAGCGGATGCTGGGCGAGTGCGCGAAGGCGGCGGGGCGGAGCGAGGCGCCGCGCCTGTCCAGCGAGGCCAGCGAGCGGCTGCACGCCCACGCCTGGCCCGGCAACCTGCGCGAGTTGCGCAACGTGATCGACTTCGCCTGCGCGGTCTGCGGCGAGGACAGCATCGCGCTCGGCGACCTGCCCGATGGCATGGCGGCGACGGAGCCCGCGGTGGCGCGGGCAGCGACCGCGCCCGTCGATCCCGCGGCGGGCGCCGACCCCGTGGCCCGCCTGCGCGAGGCGCTGCAGGCCAGCGGCGGCAACGTCAGCGCCGCGGCGCGACGGCTCGGCATCTCGCGCATGACGCTGTACCGCCGCCTCAGGCAGGCCGGTCTGGCCGCCCCACCGCGCGGCGGCGACCCGCCGGCCGACTGAAGGCGCGGCCCGCCTCAGGACCTCAGGACCCGACCGACTCCATCAGGGCCCGGTCGGCCGCCGGCAGCGCGGCCAGCCACTGCAGCTCGCTGCCCGGCTGTGGCAGCACATGGCCGTACTCGACCATGTGGCTCGCCTCCACATCGACGATGTAGCCCCAGGCCTGCGCCGGCTCCAGCCCGGCCGCCGCGCGCACCGCGGCCATCAGCTGCACCAGCAAGGTGGTCTTCAGCTCGCTCGAACGGCCGGCGCGGATCTGTCCGTAGACGAACACATGCTGGTGCGCCATCGGCTTGCCGCCGACGAACCAGTGGCCGGCCGGCACGTCCACGAACAGCACCTGCGCGAAGAAGGTCTGGGCGCCGGTGACTTCCTTGTGCACGCGCGTGATCTCGGCGGCGATGCGGGCGCGCTGGCCGGCGTCGAGGCGGCCGGCGGGGGCGTGGACGGTGTAGGTGGGCATGCAGGTCTCCGTGATGGGCGGGTCGGGAGCGACGATGCTAGAGCCTGTTCGGGCTGTCACAGCGTCACAGCGACACCTGTCTCGCTGTGACAGCGGTACAGACCGGCGCCGGGCCACCGGCGCACCGCCCCAGCCGACTTCGCCCCAGTGACGCCGTGGCTTGCCGTCGCCTGCGCCACCTGCGGCACGCGGCTTGCGCATGCGCTGCCGCCGGCCCCGTCGGGCCCGCGACTGTCATGCCCCAAGAATCCACGGAGACCCTCTCATGACCGAGCTTGCCAACCCCCACACCCAGTCCGCCCAGAGCTGGCTCGCCAGCCTGGGCGCGGCGCTGGAAAAGGGCGACATCGCCGGCGCGCTGGCGCTGTTCGACGACGACTGCTACTGGCGCGATCTGGTCAGCTTCACCTGGAACCTGCACACCGCCGAGGGCAAGCCCGCGATCGAGGCGATGCTGAAGGCCACGCTGGCGAACACCAAGCCATCCAACTGGCAGATCGCCGGCGAGGGCGAGGACGGCGGCGGCTTCACCCAGGCCTGGTTCACCTTCGAGACCGCGGTCGCGCGCGGCAAGGGTCTGGTGCGCCTGAAAGGCGACAAGTGCTGGACGCTGCTGACCACGATGGTCGAGCTGAAGGGTCACGAAGAGGCCAAGGGCGCGACGCGGCCCAAGGGCGTCGCGCACGGCGCGCAGGCCGACCGCCAGACCTGGTCCGAGAAGCGCGCGCAAGAGGCCGCCGAGCTGGGCTACAAGACCCAGCCCGAGGTCGTGATCATCGGCGGCGGTCAGGGCGGCATCGCGCTCGGCGCGCGGCTGCGGCGCCTGGGCGTGCCCACGCTGATCATCGAGAAGAACGACAAGCCCGGCGACAGCTGGCGCAAGCGCTACAAGAGCCTGTGCCTGCACGACCCGGTGTGGTACGACCACCTGCCCTACCTGCCCTTCCCCGACCACTGGCCGGTCTTCGCGCCCAAGGACAAGATCGGCGACTGGCTCGAGATGTACACGCGGGTGATGGAGCTGAACTACTGGAACTCCACCACCTGCAAGAAGGCGAGCTTCGACGAGGCCAGGGGCGAGTGGACCGTCGAGGTCGAACGTGAAGGCAAGGCGGTCACGCTGAAGCCGAAGCAGCTGGTCATCGCCACCGGCATGTCGGCCGTGGCCAACGTGCCCAGGTACCCGGGCGCCGACGGCTTTGCGGGCGAGCAGCATCACTCCAGCCAGCACCCGGGGCCGGACCGCTACGTGGGCAAGAAGGCGGTGGTGATCGGCTCCAACAACTCGGCGCACGACATCTGCGCGGCGCTGTGGGAGAAGGGCGTGGACGTCACGATGATCCAGCGGACCTCCACGCACATCATCAAGAGCGACACGCTGATGGAACTGGCGCTGGGCGGCCTGTACTCCGAGCAGGCGGTGGCCGCCGGCATCGACCACCACAAGGCCGACCTGATCTTCGCCAGCGTGCCGTACCAGATCATGCACGGCTTCCACATCCCCGTGTACGAGGAAGCAAAGAAGCGCGACGCCGACCTCTACGACCGGCTCGCCAAACGCGGCTTCATGCTGGACTTCGGCGACGACGGCTCGGGCCTGTTCATGAAGTACCTGCGCCGCGGCTCGGGCTACTACATCGACGTGGGCGCGTCCGAGCTGGTGGCCGACGGCAAGATCAAGCTCAAGAGCGGCGTGGGCGTCGAGAAGATCAACGCCAGGTCCGTGAGCTTCTCCGACGGCAGCGAACTGCCGGCCGACCTGATCGTCTACGCCACCGGCTACACGTCGATGAACGGCTGGGCCGAGATGCTGATCAGCAAGGAAGTCGCCGACAAGGTCGGCAAGTGCTGGGGCCTGGGCTCAGGCACCACCAAGGACCCGGGGCCCTGGGAAGGCGAGTTGCGCAACATGTGGAAGCCGACGCAGCAGCAGAACCTGTGGTTCCACGGCGGCAACCTGCACCAGTCGCGGCACTACTCGCAGTTCCTGTCGCTGCAGCTGAAGGCCCGCGCCGCCGGCATCCCGACGCCGGTGTACGGGTTGCCGAAGGTGAATCACCTGAGGTGACCCACACCGGTCGTCGTGCGCGGCGGTTCGCTGCCGTCAGATCGCCGCCTCCCAGCCCCCGCCCAGCGCCCGCACCAGCCCCACGGTCGCCTGGTACTGCGCGGCCTTGACCTGCAGCGCCTGGCGGCGGTTGGCGAGTTCGCTGCGCTGCGCGTCCAGCAGGTCGATCTGGCTGACCAGGCCGTTGCGGTAGCGCGAGCTGGACAGCACCGTCGCGCGGCTGGCCGCGGCGACTGCGCGCGACTGCGCGTCGGCCTGCTCGGCCAGCAGGCGCAGCGCGGACAGCTGGTCCTCGACGTCGCGGAAGGCGACGAGCACCTGCTCGCGATAGCCGGCCAGCGCGGCGTCGAGCTCGGCGCTGGCGTTCTGCACGCCGGCCTCGCGGCGCCCGCCGTCGAAGAGCGGCAGCGACAGCAGCGCGCCCACGCCCCAGGACCGCGCCGACCACTTGAACAGATCGCCCAGTTCGGGCGAGGCGTAGCCGCCGTTCGCGGTGAGCGACAGGTTGGGGAACCAGGCGGCCTGCGCCACGCCCACACGCTGCTGCGCCGCCAGCATGGCGTGCTGCGCAGCCGACACGTCGGGCCGGCGCGTCAGCACCGCACTCGGCACACCGGCCGGAATGACGGGCAGCGCGCTGCGCCAGTCGGCCGCATCGACGCGGAAGTCCGACGCGGCGGCGCCGACCAGCACCGCGAGCGCGTGCTCCAGCTCGGCGCGGCGGCGGTCGAGGGCCAGCGCTTCCGACTCGGTCGCGGCGACCTGGGTGCGCACGCGCGCGACGTCGAGCTCGGCCACGTCGCCGGCGCTGTAGCGGCGCTCGATGAGGTTGAGCGTGTCGCGGTAGGCGGTGACGGTGTCGCGCACCAGGCGGCGCTCTTCGTCGACGGCGCGCAGCGCCAGGTAGGTCTGCGCCACGTCGGCCTGCACCAGCAGGCGCGTGCTCTGCAGCAGCGCCTCGCGCGAGCGGGCGTCCAGCGCGGCAGCGCGGCTGGCGGCCTGCAGGCGGCCGAACAGGTCGACCTCGTAGGCCAGCGACGCGCCGGCGCTGACGACGGTGGCCGGACGGTTGCCGTTGGCCGCGTCGGTGCCGCGCGAGGCGCCGGCGCCCACGCCGATCTGCGGCAGGCGGTCGGCGTCCGCCGCGCGCAGGAAGGCGCGCGCCTGCGCCAGCCGCGCCGCGGCGATCTGCACGCTGTGGTTGGCGGTGGCGGCGCGTTCGACCAGGCCGTCGAGCGTGGCGTCGTCGAAGGCCTTCCACCAGGTGCCGCGGGCCTGCGGCTCGGCGGGCGCGGCCTGGGTCCAGCGACCGTCGCCTTCCTTGAAGGCCGCAGGCGCGGCCGGCAGCGCGGCGGGGTCGATGGCGGGGGCGCTCACGCAGCCGGCCAGCAGCAGGGCGGCGAACAGGGGCGCGAGCAGGCGCTTGTTGGCAAGGATCTTCATCGTCTTCTTTCTGTGACTGGTCACTCGTCGGCGCGCCGCGGCGCGGCCGGCACGGGCCTGATCGATGCGCCGCCGGCGCTGCCGTGGCTGTCGCCGTGGGTGCCCGCAAAGGCCTCGACCTGCGGCACCTCGCCATGCAGCTTGAGCGGCTGGTTGCCGGTCAGGCGGCGCAGCAGCACATAGAACACCGGCGTCAGGAACAGGCCGAAGGCCGTGACGCCGATCATCCCGGCGAACACCGCCACGCCCATGGCCTGGCGCATCTCGGAACCGGCGCCGCTGGACAGCACCAGCGGCAGCACGCCCATCACGAAGGCCAGCGAGGTCATCAGGATCGGGCGCAGCCGCAGGCGGCTGGCCTCGATCGCGGCCTGCACCGGCGTGCGTCCGGCGAACTCCAGCTCGCGGGCGAACTCGACGATCAGGATCGCGTTCTTGGCGCTCAGCCCCACCAGCACGATCAAGCCGATCTGCGTGAACACGTTGTTGTCGCCGCCGTCCAGCCACACGCCGGTCATCGCGGCCAGCAGGCCCATCGGCACGATCAGGATGATCGACAGCGGCAGCGTCAGGCTTTCGTACTGCGCGGCCAGCACCAGGAACACCAGCAGGATCGCCAGCGGAAAGACCCACATCGCCGAGTTGCCGGCCAGGATCTCCTGGTAGGTCAGCTCCGTCCACTCGTAGCCGATGCCGGGCGGCAGCGTCTCGGCGGCGATGCGCTCGATCGCGTCCTGCGCCTGGCCCGAGCTGTAGCCCGGCGCCGCACCGCCGTTGATGTCGGCAGCCAGGAAACCGTTGTAGCGCATCGCGCGTTCCGGGCCGGCGGCATGCTCCACCTTCAACAGCGCGGCCAGCGGGATCATCTCGCCGCTGGCCGAGCGCACCTTGAGCTGGCCGATGTCGTCGGCGCGCGCGCGGAACGGCGCATCGGCCTGCACGCGCACGGTGTAGGTCCGGCCGAACTTGTTGAAGTCGTTGACGTACAGCGAGCCGAGGTAGATCTGCAGCGTGTCGAACACGTCGGTCACCGCGACGCCGAGCTGGCGCGCGCGGGTGCGGTCGATGTCGGCATAGAGCTGCGGCACGTTGACCTGGTAGCTGCTGAACATGCCGGCCAGCTCGGGCGTCTGGTAGGCCTTGGCCATGAAGGCCTTGACGGCCTGGTCGAGCGCCTCGTAGCCGAGGCCGCCGCGGTCCTCGAGCTGCAGCTTGAAGCCGCCGGTCGTGCCCAGGCCCTGCACCGGCGGGGGCGGGAACATGACGATGAAGGCGTCCTCGACGGCCGCGTACTTCTGGTTGAGCTGCTGCGCGATCGCGGCGCCGCTGAGGCTGGGGTCCTTGCGCTGGTCGAACGGCGCCAGCGTCGCGAACACGATGCCGGAGTTGGAGCTGTTGGTGAAGCCGTTGATCGACAGCCCCGGGAACGACACCGCGTGCTCGACGCCCGGCTGCGCGAGCGTGATGTCGCCCATGCGGCGGATCACGTCCTCGGTGCGGTCGAGCGTGGCGCCGTCGGGCAGCTGTGCGAAGCCGATCAGGTACTGCTTGTCCTGCGCCGGCACGAAGCCGCCGGGCACCGCCTTGAACAGCGCGCCGGTCGCGGCCAGCAGCACGAGGTACACGCCGACCATCACCGTCTTGCGCGAGATCGCGCGCGTCACGCCGCCGCTGTAGCCCTGGGCGCCGCGCCTGAAGACGCGGTTGAAGGCGGCGAAGAAGCGGCCGAACACGGCGTCCATGCCGCGCGTCAGCGCGTCCTTCGGCGCGTCGTGGCCCTTGAGCAGCAGCGCGGCGAGCGCCGGCGACAGCGTCAGCGAGTTGATCGCCGAGATCACCGTCGAGATCGCGATCGTCAGCGCGAACTGTCGGTAGAACTGCCCGGTCAGGCCGCTGATGAAGGCGAGCGGCACGAACACGGCCACCAGCACCAGCGCGATCGCGATGATCGGGCCCGAGACCTCGCGCATCGCGCGGTAGGTGGCCTCGCGCGGACTCAGGCCCGCCTCGATGTTGCGCTCGACGTTCTCGACCACGACGATGGCGTCGTCGACCACGATGCCGATCGCCAGCACCAGGCCGAACAGGCTCAGCGCGTTGATCGAGAAGCCGAACAGGTGCATCACCGCGAAGGTGCCGATCACCGACACCGGCACCGCCAGCAGCGGGATGATCGACGCGCGCCAGGTCTGCAGGAACAGGATCACCACCAGCACCACCAGCGCCACGGCCTCCAGCAGCGTGTGCACCACCGACTCGATCGAGGCGCGCACGAACTGCGTCGGGTCGTAGACGATCTCGTAGTCCACGCCCTCGGGCATGTTCTTCTTCAGCTCGGCCATGGTCTGGCGCACGCTGTCCGAGATCTGGATCGCGTTGGAGCCGGGCGCCTGGAACACCGGCACGGCCACGGCCTGCTTGTTGTCGAGCAGCGAGCGCAGCGCGTACTCGGACGCGCCGAGCTCGATGCGGCCCAGGTCCTTGAGCCGCGTGACCTCGCCGTTGGCGCCGGTCTTGACGATGATCTCGGCGAACTCCTCCTCGTTCTTGAGGCGGCCCTGCGCGTTGACCGACAGCTGCAGGTCGATGCCCGGCAGGCCCGGCGAGGCGCCCACCACGCCGGCGGCGGCCTGGATGTTCTGCTCGCGGATCGCGCGCACCACGTCGCCGGCCGACAGGCCGCGCTCGGCGACCTTCTGCGGGTCGAGCCAGACGCGCATCGCGTAGTCACCCGAGCCGAACAGCTGCACCTGGCCCACGCCCTCGATGCGCGCCAGCCGGTCCTTGACATTGAGCACCGCGTAGTTGCGCAGGTAGGTCATGTCGTAGCGGTCGTTCGGCGACAGCAGGTGCACGACCATCGTCAGGTCCGGCGAGCTCTTGACCGTGGTGATGCCCATGCGGCGCACCTCCTCGGGCAGCCGCGGCTCGGCCTGCGCGACGCGGTTCTGCACCAGCTGCTGGGCCTTGTCCGGGTCGGTGCCGAGCTTGAAGGTGACGGTCAGCGTCATCAGGCCGTCGGTGGTGGCCTGGCTGCCCATGTAGAGCATGCCCTCGACGCCGTTGATGGCCTCCTCGATCGGCGTGGCCACGGTCTCGGCGATCACCTTGGGGTTGGCGCCGGGGTACTGCGCGCGCACCACCACCGAGGGCGGCACGACCTCGGGGTACTCCGAGATCGGCAGCGTGCGCAGCGCCAGCAGGCCGGCGATCAGCATCAGCAGCGACAGCACGCCGGCGAAGATCGGCCGGTCGATGAAGAATCTGGACAGGTTCATGACGCGCTCCCTCGTGCGCTGGATCGTTCGGACTTGTTGTGAAGAGCGCGGCTCAGGACTGCGTCGCGCCGTCGCGGCGGGCCTGCACCTCGGGCTTGGCGTGCATGTCGACGGACTGCGGCTTGACCAGCGAGCCGGGCCGCACGCGCTGCACGCCGCCGACGACGATGCGCTCGTCGGGCTTGAGGCCGGCGGTGACGATGCGCAGGCCGTCGACGGCCGCACCCAGGCTCACCTCGCGGTAGGCGAGCTTGTTGTCGGCGCCGACCACCAGCACGAACTTCTTGCTCTGGTCGGTGCCGACCGCGCGCTCGTTGATCAGCAGCGCCTGCGCGCTGCGCGCCTGGCCCATGCGCAGCTTGGCGAACTGGCCCGGCATCAGCGTGCCGTCCTTGTTGTCGAAGACGGCGCGCACGCGCACCGTGCCGCTCTTCGCGTCGACCTGGTTGTCGACGAGCTGCAGGCGGCCTTCGAGCGGCGTGTCGGCGGTGGCGGCGGTGCCCATCTGCACGGGGATGCGCTCGATCTGCTGGCGCGCGCTGGCGCCGCCCTGCCCCAGGCCCTTGAGCGCGCGGGCGACGACCTGCTCGTCGGCGTCGAAGCTCGCGTAGATCGGGCTCACCGACACCAGCGTGGTCAGCACCGGCGCGCCGGGACCGGCCGCGACCAGGTTGCCCACCGTCACCTCGAGCCGGCCGACGCGGCCGGCGACCGGCGCGCGCACCTGCGTGTAGGCCAGGCTCAGGCGCGCCGACTGCAGCGCGGCCTGCGCGGCGCGCAGGTTGGCCTCGGCCTCGCGCTGGGCGTTGACGCGCTCGTCGAGCTCGCGCTGCGCGATGGCGCGCTCGTCCCACAGGCGCTGCGCGCGATTGCCCTCGCTCTGCGTGTAGGCGACGCGCGCCTGCGCGGCGACGACCTGCGCCTCGGCGCGGTCGACGTCGGCCGCGTAGGGCGCCGGGTCGATGGTGATCAGCAGCTCGCCCTGCTTCACCAGCGCACCCTCGCGGAAGTGCACCGACTGCACGGCGCCGGCGACGCGCGAGCGCACGTCGACGCGCTCGACCGCCTCGAGGCGGCCCGAGAACTCGTCCCACACCGAGACCTCGCTCTGCACGACGGCCGCCACCGACACCGGCGTGGCCTGGGGTTCGGCGGGCGCGGGGTTGGCCTCGGCGTCGGGCGCCTGCAGGCCGAACAGCGCGGTGGCGACGGCGGTCAGCGCGGTGAGCGCGGTGCCGGCGGCCCACAGGCGGCGGCGGGCACGAAGGGGAAGCGGCTGGTTCATGGGAGGTCCTCGGTCTGGAGTTCGACTAGCGGTGTGCGGAAACAGGAACGGCCGGTGCCGACAGGACGCGGCGGAAGTGCTGGCCCAGCGGCGCGGCCCAGGCGGGGCGCTCGTGGCCGGATTGCATGCAGGCGCACGGCCAGCCGGTCTCGCCGGGCAGCGTGGCCTCGTCGACCGCGACACCGGCTTCGCGCAGGCGCGCGGCGTAGGCCAGGGTCTCGTCGCGCATCGGGTCGTCGTCGGCGGTGACCAGCAGCGTCGGCGGCAGGTCGTGCAGGCGCAGCGCGCGGCCGGGCGCGGCGTAGGGGTGCAGCGCGTCGTCGGGCTGCGACAGGTAGTCGTGCCAGCCGTCGGCCCAGCGGCAGCCGACCGGCCCGGCCTGCGCCTCGCGCAGCGATGCGGTGGCGACGCAGGTGTCGAGCATCGGCGACAGCAGGATCTGGCCGGCCAGCGGCGGGTGCTGGCGGTCGCGCGCCATCAGCGCGACGGCGGCGGCGATGTTGCCGCCGGCTTCCTCGCCCGCGACCCACAGGCCGCTGGCGGTGCCGGCCAGGCGCAGGCGGCGGCGCCAGGTCCATTCGAGCGCGGCATGGCCGACCTCGATGGCCGCCGGGAAGGGCCGCGCCGGTGCCAGCGGGTAGTCGACCGAAACCACCACGGCGCCGGCCTCGGCCAGCAGGCCGGCGACGCGCGAACCGCTGTCCAGGTCGCCGGCGACGAAGGCGCCGGCATGGAAGTGCAGGACCAGCGGCGTCGGGGTCCGGGCCGGGTGGCCGGCGCCGCGATAGACGCGCGCCCGCACCGTGGCGTCGCCGTCGAGCGGGATCAGCTCATCGGTCGTGACGACATCGGGGCGGAGGGAGGTGACGGGAGACATGGCGCTGCGCCCACGGGTGGCGACTCGGCTTGTTGCGATGCAGCGAAAGATAGTGCCGGCCCGCAAACCAATAGATAGCCACGCCGCTCATGCTTTGTTTCACCAAAGCAATAATCGACCGCACGGACAAGCTCCTCGCCATGCAGGTCTTCGTGCGCGTCGTCGAGAGCGGCACCTTCACCAAGGCCTCCGACTCGCTGACCCTGCCCAAGCCGACGGTCACGCGGCTGATCCAGTCGCTGGAGGGGCATCTGCAGACCAAGCTGCTGAACCGCACCACCCGCAAGGTGACGGTGACGCCCGACGGCGCGGCCTACTACGAGCGCGCGCTGCGCCTGCTGACCGAGGTCGACGAGCTGGAGTCCAGCATGTCGCACGCCAAGGTCAGCCCGCGCGGGCGGCTGCGCGTCGACGTGCCGGCCGCGCTGGGCCAGCTGGTGCTGATGCCGTCGCTGCCGGACTTCTGCGCGCGCTACCCCGACATCCAGATCGACCTGGGCGTCGGCGACCGGCCGGTCGACCTGATCGGCGAGAACATCGACTGCGTGATCCGCGGCGGCACGCTGACCGACCAGTCGCTGGTGGCGCGGCGCGTCGCGGAGTTCCACATGATCGCGGCGGCCAGCCCGGCCTACCTCAAGCGCCACGGCATGCCGCGACACCCGAGCGAGCTGGAGGACGGCCACGAGGTCGTCGGCTACTTCTCGGCGCGCACCGGGCGGCTGATCCCGATGGACTTCAACAAGGACGGCGAGCGCGTCGAGGTGACGGGGCGCTACCGGGTCGCGGTCAACGATTCCAACGCCTACACCGCCGCGGGGGTGGCCGGGCTGGGCGTCGTGCAGACGGCGACCTTCATGCTGCAGGACCACATCGGCAGCGGCGCGCTCGAGCCGGTGCTGGCGGACTGGTGCTCGGACCCGGTGCCGATCCACGTCGTCTACCCACCCAACCGCCACCTCAGCGTGAAGCTGCGCGTCTTCGTCGACTGGGTGGCCGAGCTGTTCGCGCACCACGACCTGATGCAGCGCTGCAGCAGCCTGCCGCCGCGGCAGGCCACGGCGCGCTTCGCGCGCTGAACGCCCGGCGCGGGCCGCCTCAGGCGGCCGGCGCGTCCGGCCCGGGCAGCGTCATGCCCATCGCCTTGGCCGACATGTAGAGCGTCTTGGTCAGCAGCTCCACGCCGCCGGCGTTGAGCTCCAGCGGGAAGATCTGGCCGTTGGCCATGAGCAGCTCCAGCAGCACGGCCTGGCCGTCGTCGGACAGCACGGCCTGCTTCAGGCCGACGCAGCGCAGGGGTTCCATCGTGGAGCTCATCGTCGTTCTCGTCATGTCGGTTCGCGGAGCCGCGATGCTGCCATGGCGGCGCGGCGGCGCCATCGGGCTCAGCCCTCGGTCGGCCGGAGCATCCGTCGCGCGTCGACCCAGGCGTCGAACTGCTCGCCGCTGACGCCGCCGACCGCGAGCGCGGCCTCGCGCAGGCTGCTGCCGCTCCGGTGCGCGTGCTTGGCGATCTTCGCGGCGCGGTCGTAGCCGATGTGCGGCGCCAGCGCGGTCACCAGCATCAGCGAGCGCTGCAGCAGGTCCTCGACGCGCGCCGCGTCGGGCTGCAGGCCGGCGACGCAGTGCCGCGCGAAGCTGCCCATCGCGTCGGACAGCAGGCGCAGGCTGTCCAGCACGTCGTGCGCGATCAGCGGCTTGTAGACATTGAGCTCGAAGTGGCCCTGGCTGGCCGCGAAGCCGATCGCCGCGTCGTGGCCCATGACCTGCGCGCAGACCATGGTCAGCGCCTCGACCTGCGTCGGGTTCACCTTGCCCGGCATGATGGAACTGCCGGGCTCGTTCTCGGGCAGGCGCAGCTCGCCCAGGCCGGCGCGCGGGCCGCTGCCCATCAGGCGGATGTCGTTGCCGATCTTGGTGAGTGCGACCGCCAGCATGCGCAGCGCGCCGTGGAAGCCGACCAGGGCCTCGTGCCCCGCCATCGCGGCGAACAGGTTGTCGGCCGGCGCGAACGGCAGGCCCAGGCGCTGCGACAGCTTCGCGGCCACGCGCGTGCCGAACTCGGCGTGCGTGTTGAGCCCGGTGCCGACCGCCGTGCCGCCGATGGCCAGGCGCTGCACCGGCGCGAGCGACTGCGCGAGCGCGGCCTGGCACAGGTCGAGCTGCGCGACATAGCCGCCGAACTCCTGGCCCAGCGTCACCGGCGTCGCGTCCTGCAGGTGGGTGCGGCCGATCTTGACGACGTCGGCGAAGGCGCCGGCCTTGTCGTGCAGCGCCGCGCGCAGCGTCGCCAGCGCCGGCTGCAGACGCTCGCGCGCCTGCAGCGCGACGGCGACGTGCATCGCGGTCGGGAAGACGTCGTTCGACGACTGGCCCAGGTTCACGTCGTCGTTGGGGTGCACGCGGCGGTCGCTGCCGCGGCGGCCGCCCAGGGCCTCGGACGCGAGCGTCGCCACGACCTCGTTGACGTTCATGTTGCTCTGCGTGCCCGAGCCGGTCTGCCACACCGACAGCGGAAAGGCCTCGGCATGCTCGCCGGCCGCGATGCGGGCCGCGGCGTCGGCGATGGCGCGGGCCTTGTCGGCGGGCAGCAGGCCGAGCTCGTGGTTGACCTCGGCCGCGGCCCACTTGACCCAGGCCAGCGCGCGCACCACCTCGGCCGGCATGCGCTGCTCGCCGATGGCGAAGAAGTGCAGGCTGCGCGCGGTCTGCGCGGCCCACAGCGCGTCGGCCGGGACCTCGATGGGCCCGAAGGCGTCGGATTCGGTGCGGGTGGCGGTCATCGCGGGCTCCAGGTGAGCCGCTAGCTTAGGCGAGGCCCGCATCGCCCTGGCGACGTATCCTCCGCCCCATGTATGCGCCGTTCTTCGGGCTGAAGCAGGAGCCGTTCTCGATCGCGCCGGATCCGCGCTATCTCTTCATGAGCGAGCGCCACCGCGAGGCGCTGGCGCACCTGCTGTACGGCGTCAAGGGCGGCGGCGGCTTCGTGCTGCTGACGGGCGAGATCGGCGCCGGCAAGACCACCGTGTGCCGCTGCTTCCTGGAGCAGATTCCCAAGCGCTGCAACGTCGCCTACGTCTTCAACCCGCGGCTGACGGTCGAGGAACTGCTGCGCTCGGTCTGCGACGAGTTCGGCATCCCCAATCCGCACCAGGGACCGGGCGCGACGACGGTCAAGGACTGGGTCGACGCGCTGAACGAGTTCTTGCTGCGCACGCACGCGGTCGGCCAGAACAACGTGCTCATCATCGACGAGGCGCAGCAGCTGTCGGCCGACGTGCTGGAGCAGCTGCGGCTGCTGACCAACCTCGAGACCAACGAGCGCAAGCTGCTTCAGATCGTGCTGATCGGCCAGCCCGAGCTGCGCCAGATGCTGGCGCGGCCCGACCTGGAGCAGCTGGCGCAGCGCGTCATCGCGCGCTACCACCTCGAGCCGCTGTCCGAGAACGAGACGCTGCAGTACATCCGCCACCGCCTCGCGATCGGCGGGCTGACCACCGCGGCGCCTTTCGGCCGCGAGGCGATGCAGCGTGTGCACCAGCTGTCGCGCGGCGTGCCGCGACGCATCAACCTGCTGTGCGACCGCGCGCTGCTGGGCGCGTACGCGACCGGCCGCAACCGCGTCGACGCGGCCATCGTCGACAAGGCCGCGAGCGAGGTCTTCGACAAGACGCCGCCGCGGCGCCGCTGGCGGCCGGGCCGCGTCGAGACGCTGGGGCTGGGCCTGGTCGGCGGCGCGGCGCTGTGGGGCCTGGTGTCGTGGGCGATCGACGGGCGCACGGCCGCGCGACCCGACGCGGCCAGCGCGCAGGCGGCGGCGATGCCGGCTGCATCGGGGCCGGCGCCGGCAGCGAGTGCGGCTTCGGCGCCGACGGCAGTGCAAGCCGCCGCTGCGGGCCAGACGACGGCCGCCGCGATGATCGACCTGAAGGCCGGCCTGCAGCGCATGCCGCGCGACGAGGCCGGCGCCTGGCGCGCGCTGGCGCCGCTGTGGAAGCTGGAGCTCGGCGAGGGCGAGCCCTGCCGCGCGGCGCAGCGCCAGCAGGTGCTCTGCTACAAGGCCAGCGGCACGCTGGCGCTGATCCGCCAGCTGGACCGGCCCGCCATCCTGACGCTGCGCGACGACGAGGACCGGCCCGGCTACGCGCTGCTGACCGGCCTGAACGCGCGCAACGCGACGCTGCTGCTGGACGGCACGCCGCAGAGCGTGCCGCTGGTGGCGCTGGCGCAGCGCTGGCGCGGCGAGTTCGCGACGCTGTGGCGCGCGCCGGCCGGCTACTCGCAGCTGCTGGTCGACGGCAGCGCCGGCCCGCTGGTCGACGGCCTGGCCGCGCAGCTGGCCGGCCTGCAGGGCGAGCCTGCGCCCGCCGCGCCGCAGGCCTACGGCGCCGCGCTGCGCGCGCGCGTCGTCACCTTCCAGGTCGCGCAGGGCCTCAAGCCCGACGGGCTGGCCGGCCCGACGACCTTCATGCAACTGAACCGGCTCGTCGGCGTCGACGAGCCGCGGCTCCACACGGAACACTGATGACGACCCCCAACGCACCTTCGGTGCTGCCCCCCGCGGGGGCGCTCAGCCCTCCTGGGGCGGCCCGGCGAGGGCTGAACTGATGTCCTACATCCTCGACGCCCTGAGGCGCGCCGACTCCGAACGCGAGCGCGGGGCGGTGCCGGGCCTGCATGCGCAACCGGGCGCCGCGAGCAGCGACGACGACGAGGGCACGGCCGCGAGCGCAGGGACCAATCCGCTGGTGTGGGTGATCGTCGCGCTGGCGCTGGTGCTGCTGGGCTCGCTGGCGTGGAACATGATGAGCGGCGGCGATACGCCGGCGACCGTGGAGCCGGTGGCCGTCGCGCCGATGCCGGTGCCGGCCCCTGCTCCGCCGCCCGTCGCCATCGTCGTCGCGGCGCCGCCGGCACCGGCACCCATACCGGCAATCGCACCGACACCCGCACCCGCACCGAAGGAAGCCGCCCCCGCCCGCGCGACGCCCGAGCTGCCGCTCGACAAGCCGCTGCCCCGACCGCAGCGCCCGGCCGCCGAGCCGCGCAAGGCCGAGCCGGCGCCGGCCGCGTCGAAGCCGGCTGCGGTGCCAGGCAAGCCCGAGCCCGCGACCCCCACCGATACGCCGGCCACCGAGCCGCGTCTCTACGCGGTGAACGAGCTGCCCGACGACGTGCGCCGCGCGCTGCCGCTGCTGGCCTTCGGCGGCTCGGTCTATTCGGAGACGCCGGCCAACCGCATCCTCATCATCAACGGGCAGGTCTACAACGAGGGCGGACGGCCCACGCCCGACGTCGTGCTCGAGCAGATCCGCCTCAAGAGCGCGGTGCTGCGCTTTCGCAGCTACCGCTACGAAGTGGCGTATTAGAAGCAGAGAAGAAAAGGAATGAAACCGGGAAAGCCGGGCCGATGGATCGCGCGCGAAGCGTGACCCAGGATTCAGCTCCGACTCGTTATCCTCGGGGTTCCCGTTGGGACCTTCACTACAAGGAAACGAGAATGACCCGGACCATCGCCCAGATCGAAAAGCAGATCGCGCGCCTGAAGAAGCAGGCCGACGCGATCAAGCAGAAGGAAGTCGGCGGCGTCGTCGCGCGCATCAAGGAAGCGATCGTGCATTACGGCCTGACCGCCGCCGACTTGGGGCTCGCGAAGCGCGCGAAGGCGGCCGTCGCCAGCAAGAAGAAGCCGGGCCGCCGCAAGAAGCGCGCGCTGCCGGTCAAGTTCCGCGACGCCGCCGGCAACAGCTGGAACGGCCACGGCCGCCGGCCGAAGTGGTTCCTCGACGCGCTGGCCTCGGGCAAGAAGCCGGACGACCTGCTGGTCTGAGCGTCCGTCGGGCCGCGCGCGTCCGCGTCCTTTCATCCGCCGCCCGGCGGCTTGCCGCCGCGGCCCGGCACGAGCTTCAGGCGTCGCTGCGCATCGAGGCCGGGCGTGGCGCGCATGTCGGTGTCGACCTGGCCGGCGTCGAGGTCGCGCCGGGCCTGGCGGATCACCGCGTCGGGCTTCTCGGCCACCGCGCCGGCCGACTGGTCGCGCTCGTGCGGCAGGGCCAGGCGCTCGTCGGTCGGCGAGGGCGGCTTCGATCCCGGTGCGCGGGGCGACTTGCCGACCACGGCGAGACCGGCGCGTCGCTTGACGGCCTGCGAGGGCGGAGCGGGAGAGCGGGACATGGCGTTTCCTGAGGGTCAGTGCCGCGTCGAGGCGACGTCGTAGGAGTCGAAGACCTGCCGCAGCGGCCGGGTCTCGGGCAGCACGTAGACGACGCCGCGCTGCGCCGCGAAGGTCGGCCGGACGTGCGCGTCGTAGAACGCCGCCGGCACGTTGATGCAGCCGTACGAGATGCGGTTGTCGTCGATCGACGCACTGGCGAGTCGCTCGGCGCGCCGCTCCGCCGCGTGCGTGGTGCGGACGCGGTGCATCGACACGGCGGCGCCGTAGTCGACCCAGATCACGTCTTCGCCCAGCGCATTGCGCCCCGGCTCGGCGACGAAGCGGCCGGCCGGCGTGGTGCGCTCGTGCGGGCGCACCTGGTCGACGGGGCGCGTGCCGATGCCGGGGACCGAGTCGTCGCCGCGCGCCGACCCCAGCAGCACCGGACTGCTGGCGCGCAGCCGGGCCTGCGCGTCGAACACGTGCACGACCGCATGGGCCTTGTCGACGATGGCGAAGCCGGCGCTGCCGTTGTCGCGCGAGTCGGCGATCCACTCGGCCAGCTGCCGCGCCTGTGCGCTGGGGTTCGCGGCGCCGAAGTCGGGCTGGCGCGGGCTCGCGGATTCGTCCGGCGTCGCGCGGTAGAGAGTCGCGCCGGGCGGCCCGGCCGGCGGAAGCAGCAGGCCGAGGATCGCCGCGCCGGCCAGCGCGCCGCGCCGCAGGTCCGACAGCGCGAACGCGTCGCTCCTCGTGGCCATGGCATCGACGCTCCGTGCCGGCGCGGGGGCTTCAGTTGCGGTCGGCGATCGGCGCACGCTCTTCGGCGGTCGTCATGCCGCTGTCGGCCGGGGGCGCGGCGGTGCTGCCGCTCGTCGTGCCGGAGCTCGTGGCGTCGGGCTGTGCCGGGTGGGTCGGCAGCGTCTCGGTCGTCTGGCCCGGCATGGTGGGCGGTGCGGTGCTCGTCTGCGCGTAGGCGAAGGTGATGCTGCCGACGACCGACAGCGCAGTCACGGTCGTGACGAGGAACTTGGAGGTGTTCATGGCGATGGCTCCTGCAGGGATGAGGGGATGGACGTGGCACCGATCGAGCGGTGCCGAACCCACCGTAGGAGCATCGACGGGCGACGTCTGTGCGTCGGCACACAGTGCCCGCATCGACGAACTCCCGCCGACGCAGCGCCGCCGCCGGCCCGCCGCTACTTCGGGGCGTAGAAGGTCCGCGGAAAGAACACCAGCTCGCCGGGCCGCCTGACGCGGTACAGCTGCGCCGGCCGGAAGTTGCCGGTGCGCATGCGGTCGACCGGCTCGAGCCAGTCGACCGACAGCATGCGGGTGCGGAAGGCGCTCTTCTCGAGCGGCCGGCCCAGCACCGTCTCGTAGCCGCGCTGCAGGTCGGTGAGCGTGAAGGCCGGCGGCAGCAGGTAGGCCGGCAGCGAGGTGTACTCGACCTTGGCGCGCAGTCGCTCGACGGCCTGCTGCACGATGCGGCGGTGGTCGAAGGCCAGCGGCGGCCAGCGCTTCTCGGCGTCGACCGGCCACCACCTCGCCTCTTCGGCATTGCCGCCGGGCTGCAGCTCGATCTCGTCCGACGGCATCAGCGTGAAGTAGACGTGCGTCGCCGACCAGCCGCGCGGGTCGCGCGTCGCGTCGCCCCAGCTGCCCAGCTGTTCCAGGTAGGGCGGCACGACTCCCGTCTTCTCGCGTAGCTTGCGCTCGGCGCAGGCCTCGAGCGAGGCGTCGCGCGCCACGTCCACGAAGCCGCCGGGCAGCGCCCAGCGGCCGGGCTGGGGCTCGTCGCGCCCCTCGGGCCGCCGGACCAGCAGCAGGTGCAGCTGGTCCTCGCGCACGGTGAAGACCACCACGTCGACGGTGCACAGCGGCCGCTGGATCGTGGCGGCGGCGCGGGCGGCAGATTCGCTGGATCGTGGCATGGGTCACGACGGGGTGCTTGACAACGCCGATCTTAGTTCTATTATCCAACTTACATAGTGGCCTGATCCCACTATCAACCCGAAAGGAGCTCCCCATGCTCGGCCTCCAGTACATCAAGACCCCGCCCACCACCTACCTGATGCAGTTCCGCGGCGGGCGGCTGGTGCGCGAGGGCGCAGGCCTGTCGCTCTTCGTCTACGCGCCGGCCAGCACCCTGGTCGCGGTGCCGGTGGCGAGCCGCCGCGACGACTTCATCGAGCCCTACACCACGGCCGACTTCCAGACGCTCACCGTGCAGGGCCAGGTCACCTGGCGCATCCGCGAGCCGCGCAAGACGGCGGCGATGCTCGACTACTCGCTCGCGCCCAGCGGCAAGGCCTACGTCTCCGACGGCCCCGAGAAGCTGCCCGAGCGCGTGCTGAGCCTGCTGCGCGTGCTGATCCAGCAGGGCATGAAGCGCCGCCCGCTGAAGGCCGCGCTGCAGGCCGGCGACGAACTGGGCGCCGAGGCGCTGCGCGCGCTGGCCGTGCACCCCGAGATCGCCGCGCTGGGCCTGGAGGTGCTGGGCCTGGCCGTCGAGGCGGTGCGCCCGACGCCGGAGACCGCGCGCGCCCTGGAGGCCGAGGCGCGCGAGTCGATCCTCAAGTCCGCCGACGAGGCCATCTTCCTGCGCCGCAACGCCGCGGTCGAGAACGAGCGCCAGATCCGCGAGAGCGAGCTCGAGACCGAGATCGCCGTCGAGCGCAAGAAGCGCACGATCCGCGAGACCGAGGTCGAGACCGAGGCCAGCATCCAGGACAAGCGCGCGCAGCTGGCGCAGGCCGACATGCGCTCGAACATCGCGCTGGAGGACGAGCGCAGGCAGCTGGTCACCAGCCAGGCCGCCAACACGCGCGCGCTGGCCGAGGCCGAGGCCCACCGCGTCGGTGCGCTGATGCAGGCGCTGGAGAAGGCCGACCCCAAGGTGATCCAGGCCTTCGCCTCGGTGGGCATGGAGCCGGGGCAGCTGATCGCGCAGGCCTTCGGCGGCCTGGCCGAGCGGGCCGACAAGATCGGCGAACTCAACATCTCGCCGGACCTGCTGCGCTCGCTGATGGGTGGTGGCGGCGGCGCGCCGGCCCGTGGCGCCGCCGGCAAGGCCTGACCCGGCAGAGACCCCCATGGCTGCGCTCGAACGCAAGGTGGTGCTGGTCACGCGGCGCACGCGGCTGGAAGAGCTGCTGCTGCGCTTCGTGACCCTGGAGCAGGCGCGCTTCTACGTCGAGCACCTGGGCGCGGACTTCCACGACTACGAGACCGAGCACGCCAGCTACCGCGCCGCGGTCGCGTCGGTCAAGGCGCGGCTCGAACGCCACGGCCGCTACCAGATGGTGGACCGCGGCCTGCTGCCGAACTTCCTGTTCGGCCCCGACGACCTGGTGATGGCGCTGGGCCAGGACGGCCTGGTCGCCAACACGCTGAAGTACCTGGACGGCCAGCCGCTGGTCGGCGTGAACCCCGACCCGAAGCGCTACGACGGCCTGCTGCTGCCCTTCGGCGTGGCCGACGTCGACGCGCTGCTGCCCGAGGCGCTGGCGAACCACCGGCCGCTGAAGGCCGTGACGATGGCGGTGGCCTCGCTGCAGGACGGCCAGCGCCTCTTCGCGGTCAACGACCTCTTCATCGGCCCGCGCAGCCACACCTCGGCGCGCTACGAGCTGCAGCACGAGGCGAGGCGCGCGGTGCAGTCGTCGAGCGGCATCATCGTGTCGACCGGGCTCGGCTCCACGGGCTGGATGCGCTCGGTGCTGGCCGGCGCGATGGCGATCGCCGGCGGCCTGGGCCACGCGCAAGCGGCCGCGGAGGAGCGGCCGATGCGCTGGGACAGCGATCGCCTGCTGTTCGCGGTGCGCGAGCCCTTCCCCAGCCGCACGACCCAGGTCGATCCGGCCTGGGGCTACGTCACGCACGAGCACCGGCTGACGCTGCGCTCGCTGATGGCCGAGGGCGGCGTGATCTTCAGCGACGGCATCGAGGCCGACTACCTGGCCTTCAACGCGGGAACGATGGCCGAGATCGCGGTGGCCGACCGCCAGGGACGGCTGGTCGCCTGAGGCGCGGCAGCGGCGGCGCGAAGCGCCAGGCCAGCAGCGCCAGCGCCAGCAGCGCCGGCAGCCAGCGCAGGTCGGTCGGCGTGGGCCGCGGGCGCGCCAGCGCCGGGTCGAGCATCGCATCGGCCAGCGCGTCCGCGCCGGCCAGCCGCCGGTAGCCGAAGCCGACCAGCTTCGCCAGCTCCTTCAGCCGCTCCTCGTGCAGCGCCGACAGGTGCTCCTGGCTGCGGCCCGGCGCCACATCGCTGCGCTGCACGACCTCGTCGGCCGCCCAGTAGCCGGCGGCCTCGCCGTCGCGCGTGGTCTTGGGGATGCGCTGCGGCGCATCGCCGCCCACGCCGATCAGCCAGCCGCCGACCTCGCCGGGCGTGATGTCGCCCATCGGCGGCGACTCGTTGGCGCGCAGCGGCGGCGACTCGTGGCCGTCGGTGAAGAAGACCACGCGCGTCGCGTCGTCGACGGCGCGCGCGGTGCGCACCGTCCAGGTCACGCCCTTGCCGACGTTGCTGGCATTGGCCCAGCGCATGCGGCCGTCGATGCGCTCGAGCGAAGCCAGCAGTTCGTCGTAGTGGCTGCAGACCTCGACCGGCAGCATCAGCGGCAGCGTGCGGTAGTCGGCGAAGATGGCCCAGCCCAGGCGCGACCCGCAGGGCAGGCGCGGCAGCAGCTCGCGCATCGCGGCGCGCGCCGCCGCCAGGCGCGCGACGGGCGCGCCGTTCCAGACGGCGTCCTCGACGTCCATGCTCTGCGTCAGGTCGAAGGTGACGAGGTAGCTGTAGGTCGGCCGCTGCAGCGTGACGGGCGGCAGCCACAGCGCCAGCGCGAACAGCAGCGCGGCCACGGCGATGACGCCATCGCGCCGGCCGACCGCGTGCAGCTGCAGCGGCAGCCGCCAGCGCCGCCGCGTCAAGGCAGGTCCCCGGGGTCCATGCCGCGCAGCATGACGCGGCGCCGCTCGACCGGCTCGTTGACCTCCTCGGCCACGGCCTCCTGCTCCTCGGGCGCGAGCCGCAGCGCACGCTCGAGGTTGTAGCGCGCGTCCCAGTCGCCGGGCGAGGCGCGCAGCAGGTCGCGGTAGCGCTGCTTGGCCAGCTCGACCAGCGGCAGCGCCTCGCCGCCCTGCGCCTGGCCCTGGCGCAGGTAGAGGTTGCCGAGGTTGAACAGCGCATCGCGGCCGATCGCGTCGACGTCGCCGGCGCGGATCAGGCCGACGTAGGTCTTGGCGGCCGCGTCGTGCGCACCGGCCCGCGCCAGCGCCACCGCACGGGCGAGTCGCGCTGCGGGCGGCGCGTCCGGCGACGGCAGCGTGGCCGCGGCCGGGTCGACCGGTGCCTGCGCCGCCTCGGCGATCGCCGCGTTCAGGCGCGTCGCCTGCTGCAGGCGCCAGACCTGCACCGCGACCGCCGCCGCGCAGGCCACTGCCAGCACGCCGAACACCGCGTGCACCGTGATCCGCCTCATGCCTCGCGCTCCTTCCATCGCCCGCCCCGCAGCGGCCAGGCCTGCAGCTGCACCGCGCGGCACAGCAGCAGGCCGAGGCAGCACAGCAGCGCCGCGACGAAGAAGCCGCCGCCGTGGTCCACGCGCGGCACGCGCCGAAAGTAGCTGAGCGGGAAGTTCTGCTGCTTGTCGATCTCGCTCATCGCCGCGGCCATCATCTGCGCGTCGTCGGTCTGGTACAGCCGGTAGGGCGTGGCCAGCGAGCGGAAGAAGGTGTGCAGCGCCATCTCCTCGACCGAGTCCATGCTGCCGCTGCCTTCCTGCGTGAGGTCGGGCGAATTGCCGCTGCTGCGGATGTAGATCCAGTACAGGCCGATGCGCTCGCGCGCCAGGCCGGCGCGGATGCGCTCGCGCGTCGGCTCGTCGAGCTGCGCGCCGCCGTCGGACACCACCAGCACGATGCGGCTGCCCGAGTAGCGGCGGCCACTGAACTCGTCGATCGCCGCCAGCAGCGCCTTGCCCATCAGCGTGTCAGGCAGGCCGCGGCCGATGCCGGTGGCGGCCAGCGCGGCCTGCACCAGCGTGTGGTCGTCGGTGAAGGGCACGACGCGCAGCGGGCTGGTGCTGAAGGCCATGAAGGCGAAGCGGTCGTCGGGCCGCCGGGCGACGAACTGGCTCAGCAGCCCGCGCACCACCTCGCTCTTGGTCGGCATGCTGGCGTTGAACTGGCCGCCGGCCTTGACGTCCTTGGGCACGACGTTGGCATCCATGCTGCTGCTGCGGTCCATCAGGATCAGCACCTCGGCGCCGCGCCCACTGCGCAGCACCTCGCCGCCCGAGTGGCCCGGGCCGGCCAGGCCGATCACGGCGCAGGCCATCGCCGCGACCGCGAAGGCGCGCCACAGCAAGCCGGCCAGGCGCCCGGCGCGGTCGGCCGGCAGCCAGGCGATGGCCGAGAACGCCAGGGTGTCGCTGCGCCGGCGCAGCAAGGGCAGCCCCGCCAGCGGCAGCAGCAGCAGGAACCAGGGCTGGGCGAAGTCGAGGCCCATGGCTCAGCGCGCGTGGCGCTTCTCGGTGGCGCGCAGCGCACGGCCGAGTTCGTGCAGCGGGAAGGCCGTCGCCGCCGCACTGCCGAAGAAGCGCGCGTTCGACGCCTCGAAGAAGCGCGCCAGCTCGGCCTGCAGCGGCCGCAGCTGCGGCGCGTCGTCGAGCAGCCGCGGCAGGCTGGCCGCATGCACGACCCGGCCGGCGCTCTGGTTGATCGCCTCGTGCAGCGCCAGCCAGGCAGCGGGGTCGGCCGCGTCGAGCCGGCGCAGCCGCGACCAGGCTTGCGCGAACGGCAGGCGGTGCGACTCGCGCCACTGGCGCCAGCCCCACCACGCGAGCCACAGGCCCAGCACGACGGCCAGCGCGCCGAGCGACGTGCGCAGCTGCCGCTCGATCGCGTTCGTCGGTCGCGGCTCGACGAGGCGATCGGGCTGCAGCGCCTGCAGGCCGCCCGGCCCGCTCGCGTCGGCCGGGCTCAGCGGGCCGATCGTCAGCGGCCAGGCCGGCACGGCCAGCGCGATGCCGGCGCTCGTGGCCAGCGTCAGCGCCGGCAGCGCGGTGGTGGTCAGCACGCGCGGCGCATTGATCAGCTGGTAGTCGATCGCCAGCCAGCGCCGGCCGTCGGCGTCGGTCTCGATGCGCGGCGTTCGCCGCTCGAACCACAGCCCGACGCGGTCGGCCGGCGGCAGCGCGGCCGGCGCGATGTCGAGCGCGCGGCCGTCCTGCGCCAGCAGCACGCGCTGCGTCAGCAGGTCGCCGACGACGTGGCCGTAGGCGCGCGGCTGCTCGGTCCGCGCCGCGACCGCTGGTGCGTTGGTCGATGCGTTGGTCGGTGCGTCGACTGGTGCGTCGGCAGCGACCGCGGGGCCGGCGAGACAGGCGCCGGCGAGGGCGACGAGCGCGGCGACGGTCAGCCCCCGCCTCATGCGACGCTCTCCATGAAGTGGCGCGTCAGTGCCTCGGCGTCGAAGCGGCCCGCGGCGTCGATCAGCTCGAAGGGCGGCAGGCCGCGCGCGTCGAACAGAGCATGCAGCTCGGCACGCCGCGCCGCCACCGTGCGGCGCCACTGCGTGCGCAGGCTGTCGCGCAGCCACAGCGTGCGGCGCACGCCGGTTTCGGCATCGCTGATCGCGAGCAGGGCCTCGGCCTCGGGCGGCTCGGCCTCGGCCGGGTCCCAGGCCAGCATCGGCTGCACCGTCGCCGGTGCCAGTAGGTCCAGCACCTCGGCCAGGGCTTCGGTCCGCATGCCGTGGAAGTCGGACACCAGGAAGACCAGGCCGCGCCGGCCCGCGAGCCGCGCGGCGCAGGCGCGCAGGCCGTCGAGCGCATCGTGACCGGCGCGCGGCCGCGTCGCCGGGGCCGCGTCGCTGCCGGTGCGCAGCAGATCGGCCATCACGCTGCCGATGCCGCGGCTGTGACGCGCCGGCAGGAACAGGTCCTCGCGCTCGCGCTCGTCGAAGGCCAGCAGCCCGACCGGGTCGCCGGCGCGGAAGGCGCTGTGGCCCAGCGCCTCGACGAAGTCGGCCACCAGTGCGAGCTTGGCGCGCTGCGCGCCGAAGCGCATCGAGGCCGACACGTCGACCAGCGCATGCACCGGGACCGCGACGCGCTGGCGGGCGATGCGCACCAGCCAGTCGCCGTGCACGTCGCGCAGGCTGGCGCGCAGGTCGATGCGGCGCGGGTCGGGCTGGTCGAGCAGGCGCCGGTGCGCGGCGAACTGCTGGCCGGCCCCGAGGCTCGTGCCGCGATGCGCGCCCGGCCGCTGCCCGCCGAAGCGCTGCGGCAGCTTGTAGTGGAACTCGGCCGGCTCCAGCGCGCCGGCCTCCGATCGGTCCTGGCTCACGGTGCGGCGACGCTGTCCATGATCCGCTCCACCAGCGCGCCGGCCAGCTCGGCGCGCCGCAGCTCGTAGATCGGCGTGAAGAACACGCGGTGACCCAGCACCGAGGGCAGCACGGCGCGCACGTCGTCGGGCTCGAGGTGGGTGCGGCCGGCCAGCCAGGCCACGACGCGCGCGGCGCGCAGCAGCGCGCTCATGCCGCGCGGGCTGGCGCCGGCGAGGATGAGCCGGTTCATGTCGACGCCGTCGAGGCGGATGCCCAGGCGCTGCGGCGTCTCGCTGGCCTCCCAGAGGTCGAGCACGTAGCGCTCGATGGTCTCGCTGGAGCGCACGCTGTCCTGCACCAGCGCGCCGATGGCGTTGAGCTGCTCCCAGGGCAGGATCGCCGGCGCCACGCGCTCGAGCAGCGCCTCGGTGTCGTGGAAGCCGGTCTCGAAGACCAGCGCTCGCCGGATGTCGCGGTCGGTCGGCTTGCTCATGTTCAGCTCGAACATGAAGCGGTCGCGCGCGGCCGAGGCGAGCTCGAAGGTCTCTTCCTTCTCGACCTTGTTGCGGTCGGCGAACACCGTCATGTGCGGGAAGCGGTACTCGCGGTTGAAGGCCGACACGGTGCGCTCGGCCATCGCGCGCAGCAGCAGCGACTGCACCTGCGGCCGGGCGCGGTTGATCTCGTTGAAGAAAAAGGTCACCAGGCGCTCGCCGTGGCGCAGCAGCGGGCCGGGATCGATGCGCGGCTTGCCCTCGCCGTCGACATAGGTGTGATAGATCAGGTCGCCCGGCATCAGGTCGACCGTGCCCTCGACGCGCTCGAAGTCGCCGCCGACGGCGCGCGAGAAGGCGCGCAGCACCGTGGTCTTGCCGACGCCGACGTCGCCCTCCAGCAGCACGTGGCCGCGCGCGAACAGCGCGACGTTGATCAGGCGGATCGTCTGCGGCTGGCCGATCACCGCCTTGGCGACCTCGCGTTCGACGCCGAGCGCGAGCTCGCGCCAGTCCTGCAGCTGCTTGTCGGAATTCATCGCTCGGCTTCCCCGGTGCACACCACCGCGCAGCTTGGCGGGCCGGCGCCGCGCCGTCTTGCCTCAGCGTGCGGGCCCACTTGACTGTGCGTACAGTGAGGCTCCCCCGACCGCCCCTCCAGGACCCGCACCATGGCCGCCCCCCGCAAAGGCTTCTCGACGCTGACCCTGCCGCCAGAGCGCCGCGTCGAACGCTGGGCCGAGGCGGTGTCCGACCGCTTCGTCGAGTCGGGCTTCGAGGTGCGCCACCCGGAGCGCTTCGACGCGTCGATGCTGAACCACGACGTGGCCGACCTGTCGCTGACGCACTTCAGCTCGGCCGGCCACGGCCGCAAGCGCGTGATGCGCTCGCAGCGCGCCGCGGCGCGCGCCGCGGAGGAATTCTTCCTGGTCAGCCTGCAGCTCGAAGGCAGCTGCGCGGTGCTGCAGGACGGCCGCGAGGCGCTGCTGCAACCCGGCCAGTTCGCCATCTACGACACGCGCCGGCCCTACGAGCTGGTGCTGAACGGCGACTACCAGCAGGCGGTGCTGCGCGTGCCGCGGCGCGCGCTCGCGACGCGGCTGCCGGACTGCGACGCGCTGGTGGCCACCGGCGTGTCCGCTAAGGCGCTGCCCGCGCGCGTGCTGATGCAGATGCTGCGCGAGGCCTCGACCGGCACCACCGAGCTGGCCCCGGCCGCGGCGCAGGACCTGTCGGAGGCGCTGCTGTGCGTGCTGAGCGCCGGCCTGCGTGGCCTGCGCGACGGGACGGCGCCGCAGGCCGCGAGACCCGGCGCGGCGCAGCTGGAGCGGATCAAGGCCTACGTGGCCGCGCACCTGCACGACCCCGGGCTCAACGTGCCGCGCATCGCCGCGGCACTGGGCCTGTCGCGCAGCTACCTGCACCAGCTGTTCCGCAGCGAGGGCTCGACGCTCGAGCGCTGGATCTGGGAGCAGCGCCTCGCCGCCTGCGAGCGCACGCTGTCCGACCCGCGCCATGCCGACCGCAGCATCACCGACATCGCCTACGGCCACGGCTTCAGCGACGCGGCGCACTTCAGCCGCAGCTTCCGGCGCCGCTTCGGCGTCGCGCCGCGGGTGCACCGGCAGGGCCTCGGCCTGCCATAGACGGGGAGGCGCGACGATGCGGACCGGTGAACGCCCCTTGAGCGGCCGCGTGGCCGTCGTGACCGGCGCGAGCCGCGGCGCCGGTCGCGGCATCGCCATCGAGCTGGGAGCCGCCGGCGCCACCGTGATCGTGACCGGCCGCTCGACGCGCGAGCAGCCGGCCGCGGGCTACGGGCAGATCCTCGCGCTGTCGTCGATGAGCGCCCTGCCCGGCAGCATCGACGAGACCGCCGAGGAAGTCTCGCGCCAGGGCGGACGCGGCATCGCGCTGCGCTGCGACCACGGTCGCGACGACGAGGTGCAGGCGCTGTTCGCGCGCGTGCAGGCCGACCACGGCCGCCTCGACCTGCTGGTCAACAACGCCTGGGGCGGCCACGAGAGCTTCGACGGCGTCTTCGACGCGCCGTTCTGGGAGCATCCGCTCGCGCACTGGGAGTCGATGATCGACCGCGGCGCGCGCCACCACCTGCTGGCGGCCCGCTGCGCGGCGCCGGCGATGCTGCGGCAGGGTCACGGTCTGATCGTCGCGACGACGTTCTGGGACCGCGACCGCTACCTGCGCGGCAACCTCTACTACGACCTCGCCAAGGCGACGATCAACCGCCTGGCCTTCGGCATCTCGCAGGAGCTGCGCGCGCACGGCGTCGCGTCGGTGGCGGTGTCGCCGGGCTGGATGCGCACCGAGCTGGTCCTGGCCGGCCACCAGACCGACGAGACGCGCTGGCAGGAGCGCCCGGCGCTGGCACGCACCGAGTCGCCGCGCTACCTGGGCCGCGCCATCGCGGCGCTGGCCGCCGATGCGGACGTGCTGCGCCGCACCGGCAGCGTGCTGCGCGTCGCCGACCTGGCGCGCGAGTACGGCTTCACCGACATCGACGGCCGGCAGGTGGCGGCGTTCGAGCTGGACGAGGCCTGAGCGGCCACCGCGACGGTCTCATCGCGCCTGCGCCGCGATCGTCTTCAGGTGCTCGCGCAAGGCCTTGCGTCCTGCGCTGTTGGTCGCGCGCAGCGCCGCCAGCGCGAGCTGCATGACCGCGTACTCGGCCGGCGTCGGCGCGGCCGATGTGCGCGGCTCGTCGAGCCAGCCGGCGCCCTTGCCGCACAGCGTCTCGATCTGGCGCGCCAGCTTGTCGCCGACAGGACGCGAGGCCTTGATCTGGCTCCACATGCTGGGCGAGATCTGCAGCGTCGCCGCGAACGACTGCTCGAGTCCCTTGGGCGGCGCGCCGGCAGCCAATGCCCTTTCGGCGTAGTCCTGGAACAGGGCGAGCGCGTTCTGACGTCTCGTGAGGGTGATGTTGGACACGTGTTGTCTGCGGGATGCAACGGAGTTCGGCCTCATTCTCGCAAAGGCTTGACGATGGGGTAAAGACTATTTACAGTCCGCCTCCATCGAGAAACCGGCTCTCCGGAGCCACGGCCAGAACCACAGGATTTCATCGTGACATCGCGCAACGTCATTCGAACCCACCGACCCTTGCAGGGTCTGGCCGTGTTCGTCCCGTCGTTGCCGGCGGAGGCGATGCACGCGGCCGTTCCGGCGGGCTATGGCCTTGATCGGAGCGAGGGTCCGTTGAATCCGGGAGAAGGAAGCGCCTAGCCGCGCCCCTTCCAAGCTCTGTACGCAGAGGCCCGGAATCCGAAAGGTTCCGGGCCTTTTTCTTTGTCACTTCACCCGGCCTGTGCGATGGCACAGGCCCGGCGATCGATGGATCGCCACCACCGGCAGCGGTGGATGCTCTTTAACAAGTTGCCGCGAGGCGACCTCGGTACTGGCCGAGGGTTCGTCTTGCAAGTTGCGGATGTAGCTCAGTGGGCAGAGCACGGCCACGCCATGCGTCATGGCGGGTCGGGCCACGAGTTCGAGACTCGTCATCCGCTCCACTTCGGCTGTGTCCATGCACTCCGAGGCCACGCGACATGGTGTTGGTGGTCCGGGATGTGCGCGGTCCCCGGCCAGACCGCGTGCAGCGAGACACCACATCCGACGGGATGCTCGCGTTTGGGCACAGCCGAAGTGGATCCACCAGGTCCGACGCTTGTCGTGTTCGTCTAGATGGCCAGGACGGCACCCTTTCAAGGTGAGAACGCGGGTTCGACCCCCGCACGCGACGCCAGAACAAGGAACCCTCGTCGAGCTTGCGCTTCAGGGGTGGAAATCGGCCGCAACGATAGGGCGGCGCCGGAACCCGTCACCGGATGGATTGTTCGCCTCGTTGGCTCGGCAGGACGCCAGAGCCCCGGCCTGCGAAGCCGGGGGGTGCCGTTCGAGTCGTGTACGAGGTCCCGCTCATCTCGGTGTGGCGCAGCTGGCAGCGCGCGTGTTTCGGGAACACGAGGCCGCAGGTTCGAAACCTGCCACCGAGACCAGATTCCTTCTTCCCCTCAACCTACTCAATCAACCATGAAACGCTCGATGATCCAGCGCAGGCAGGACGCCGAGCGCGAACGATTGGAACGCTGCGATGCCGCGCTTCGCCGCTCGGTGCGCGGCGCACGGCCCACGCCGGACTTCGGCAAGGCGATCGAAGAAGCCGAACGCGGCTTCTCCGGCGAGGTCGAGCGCGACCCCCGGTCCTGGCATCCGCAGATGAAGACGCGCGACACCGCGCGCCTGCGTCTCGCAGCGGCTCGGCACCTCTTTGCGCTGTATGCGGTCCCCGCGATGCTCGAGCGCATCTGGATCGACGCCACCGGGCTCGAAGAGGACGAAGTGCGGCTGCGCAAGCAGTGGTACGTCACGGTGGCGCGTGGTGGTTCGCTCCACAAGGCCGGCGCCAACGCCTGGCTGACGCGCAAGGAAGTCCATGCCTTCCTCCATCCGTCGGCGGGTCTGGGTTTCGATGAAGCCTTCTGGGAAGCCATCGCGCGCTCCTACGCTGGCGATGCGGCCGTGGCCTTGCGCATCGCACGCTCGAAGATCGCGCGCGCGCCGCGCGGCGAGATCGACTTCTGGCGCGGAGTGGTGCGGTTCTTCTGCGCCAACCCGCTCCCCGTCGAAGCGATCGACGACCTGTGCGACTACCTGGCCGAGTGCCGGCGGCGTGACCCCGACTACCGCCTCGAGGGCCGCAGCTTGCCCGCGCTCAACCGCCGCATGCACGAGTGGCACCGCGACATCGCCGCCATCGAGCGCATCGAGGCGATGCGGCGCCGGGTCTACGGGCCCGGCGCACCCACCTGGGCGGCCGACGCCGCGTGGCCGGGGTCGCCACTTGCCGACTGGGAGTGGGCACCCTCGTCCAGGGAGGCGAGGACCAAGGGCGAGCGCTTCGTGGTCAGGCAACTCAAGCAGGCCGAAGACCTGGTGATGGAAAGCCGGGCGATGCGTCATTGCGTGTCGACCTACGCAGGCAAGTGCATCGCCGGCCGCGCATCGATCTGGTCGCTGCGGCGCTGCACGAAGGACCGGATCGATCGCCTGCTGACCATCGAAGTCGACCCGCAGCACCAAGCGGTCCAGGTGCGCGGGCTCGCCAACCGGCTGGCGAGCGCGGACGAGCGCAACGTGATCGAGCGCTGGGTCAAGGCGCGCGGCATCACGTTGCGGTGAAGGCGCTGCGGGCGCTGGACCTGGATGAACCGGAGAGGCTGCATCGGCAGCCTCCCCGGCGCTGTTTCAAAGGAATGGAGAATCAATCATGGAGACGAACTACATCCACGAAGAAGTGGGCGGCGGCGTGCCGATCAAGATGTGGACGCGCGGCGTGCCGATCGAGGACGCCGCGAAGCGCCAGCTCGAGAACGCCGCGCGCCTGCCCATCGTCTTCAAGCACATCGCGGCCATGCCCGACGTGCACTTCGGCATCGGTGCGACCGTCGGTTCGGTGATCCCCACGCTCAAGGCCATCATCCCGGCGGCCGTCGGCGTGGACATCGGCTGCGGCATGATGGCCTGCAAGACCACGCTGGTGGCCGAGGACCTGCCCGACAACCTCGGCCCGCTGCGCTCGGCGATCGAACGCGCGGTGCCGCATGGGCGTGCGCCGGGTTCGCGCGACCCGGGTGCCTGGCAGAAGCCGCCGGGCAGCGTGAACACGGCCTGGGCGCAGCTGGAGCCCGAGTTCACCGAGCTGTGCCGCGACTACCCGAAGCTGGAGAAGACCAATCACATCCAGCATCTGGGCACGCTGGGCACCGGCAACCACTTCATCGAGGTCTGCCTCGACGAGGCCGGCAGCGTGTGGTTCATGCTGCACTCGGGCTCGCGCGGCGTGGGCAACTTCATCGGCACGATGTTCATCGAGCTGGCGAAGCGGGACGCGATGCGCAACAACGCGAACCTGCCCGACCGCGACCTGGCCTACTTCGAGGAAGGCAGCCGCTACTTCGGCGACTACGTGCGCGCCGTGGGCTGGGCGCAGACGTTCGCTTCCATCAACCGCGAGGTGATGATGAAGCGCGTGATCGAAGCGGCGAAGACCGTGATCCGCAAGAACTTCCAGAGCCACATCGAGGCGGTCAACTGCCACCACAACTACGTGCAGAAGGAGCGCCACTACGGCGAGGACGTCTACGTCACGCGCAAGGGCGCGGTGAGCGCGAAGGCGGGACAGCTGGGCATCATTCCCGGCAGCATGGGGGCGCGCAGCTACATCGTGCGCGGCAAGGGCAACGCCGAGTCGTTCGAGTCCTGCTCGCACGGCGCCGGCCGCGTCATGAGCCGCGGCGAGGCCAAGCGCCGCTTCACGCTGGCCGACCATCGCGCGGCGACGGAAGGTGTGGAGTGCCGCAAGGACAAGGACGTGATCGACGAAACGCCCGCGGCCTACAAGGACATCGACGCCGTGATGGCCGCGCAGCAGGACCTGGTGGACGTCGTGCACACGCTCAAGCAGGTGGTGTGCGTGAAGGGCTAGGTCGAGCCCGCCGTCGAACGAGGGCATCCACCGCGAGGTGGGTGCCCTTTTTTCGTCCTACTCGACCGTCACGCTCTTCGCGAGATTGCGCGGCTTGTCGACATCCGTCCCGCGTGCACACGCGGTGTGATACGCCAGCAGCTGCAGCGGCACCACGTGCAGCAGCGGCGACAGCGGGCCGTAGTGTTCGGGCATGCGGATCACGCGCACGCCTTCGCTGGACTCGATGCGCGTGTCGGCGTCGGCAAAGACGAAGAGCTCGCCGCCGCGGGCGCGCACTTCCTGCAGGTTGCTCTTCAGCTTCTCCAGCAGCGCGTCGTTGGGCGCGACGGTCACGACCGGCATCGCGCTGGTCACCAGCGCCAGCGGACCGTGCTTCAGCTCGCCGGCCGGATAGGCCTCGGCGTGGATGTAGCTGATCTCCTTGAGCTTGAGCGCGCCTTCCAGCGCCACCGGATAGTGCAGCCCGCGGCCCAGGAACAGCGCGTGCTCCTTGCGCGCAAAGTCCTCGGCCCAGGCGATGACCTGCGGCTCCAGCGCCAGCACCGCCTGCAGCGCCGACGGCAGGTGACGCAGCGCCTTCAGGTGCGCGGCTTCCGCCGCGTCGTCGAGCCGGCCGCGCTGCTGCGCCAGCGCCAGGGTCAGCAGAAAGAGCCCGGCCAGCTGCGTCGTGAAGGCCTTGGTCGAGGCCACGCCGATCTCGACACCAGCCCGCGTGATGTAGGCCAGCTTGCACTCGCGCACCATCGCGCTGGTGGCCACGTTGCAGACCGTCAGCGTGTGCGGCATGCCCAGCGAGCGAGCGTGCTTCAGCGCGGCCAGCGTGTCGGCGGTCTCGCCGCTCTGGGTGATGGTGACGACCAGCGTCTTCGGGTTCGGCACGCTGTCGCGGTAGCGGTACTCGCTCGCGACCTCGACCTGCGTCGGGATCTTCGCGATCGATTCCAGCCAGTACTTGGCGGTGCAGCCGGCGTAGTAGCTGGTGCCGCAGGCCAGGATCAGCACCGAGTCGATGTCCTTGAAGACACGGTGCGCACCGTCGCCGAAGAGCTCGGGCACGATGCCCTCGACGCCTTCCAGCGTGTCGGCGATGGCGCGCGGCTGCTCGAAGATCTCCTTCTGCATGTAGTGCCGGTACGGGCCCAGCTCGGCCGCACCGGTGTGCGCGTGCACGGTGCGCACCGCGCGCTGCACGCGCTGGTGGCGGCCACCGGCGGCGTCGCGCGCGACGATCCAGTGCTTGCCGAGCTGCAGGTCGACGACATCGCCCTCCTCCAGGTAGACGATCTGGTCGGTGACGCCGGCCAGCGCCATCGCGTCGGACGCGAGGAAGCTCTCGCCCTGCCCCACGCCCAGGATCAGCGGCGAGCCTTCGCGCGCACCGACCACCCGTTGCGGCTCGTCGCGGCACACGACGGCGATCGCGTAGGCGCCCCTGAGCTGCAGCGTGGCCTGCTGGACGGCCTCGAACAGGTCGCCGTCGTAGAGCGAGTCGATCAGGTGCGCGATGACCTCGGTGTCGGTCTGGCTCGCGAACAGGTAGCCGCGCGACTGCAGTTCGGCGCGCAGCTCGTCGTGGTTCTCGATGATGCCGTTGTGGACGAGGGCCACGCGGGGTGGCCGGGCCGCGTCGCCGCCGGGGCCGCCGGACACGTGCGGGTGGGCGTTGTGCACCACCGGCGCGCCGTGCGTCGCCCAGCGGGTGTGGGCGATGCCGGTGCTGCCCTGCACGGCATCGGCGGCGATCTGCGCGTCGAGCTCGGCGACGCGGGCCGTGCTGCGACTGCGGCGCAGGCCGCCGTCCTGGTACACGGCCACGCCGCAGGAGTCGTAGCCGCGGTACTCGAGACGCTTGAGGCCTTCGACGAGGATGGGGACGATGTTGCGTGCGCCTACGGCGCCGACGATGCCGCACATGGGAGGGTCCTCTCGGGAGCCGATGGATGACCGAATGCTAGGCAGATCGATGTGGACTTTGCTCTCATCTTGACGACTTTCAAGAGAAATTTGCTCAGTTATCTCATTGATAACGTATATTTCTCGAAATCTCAATCAAGGTGAAATTTTCATCTCATGCCGGACTCCTACCTGGATGCCCTGGACCTGCAGATCCTGAGCCGCCTGCAGCACGACGCCTCGCCGTCGCACCAGGCGCTGGGCGAGGCACTCCAGGTGTCGACCGCCACTGCGCACCGGCGCGTGCGGCGGCTGCAATCGCTGGGGGTGGTCGAACGGCTCGTCGCGGTGCTGTCGCCGCTGCGCCTGGCCGAGGCCGGCGTGCCGCTGCTGCAGGCCTTGCTGGAGGTCACGCTCGACGTACAGAACCACGAGCGGCTCGACGCCTTCGAGGCGCGCGCCGTGGCCGACGCCGCGGTCCAGCAGTGCTGGCGGGTGTCGCCCGGACCGGACTTCGTGCTGGTGGTGGCCGTGGCCGACATGGACGCCTACCAGGCCTTCACGGCGCGCCTGTTGACGGCCGACGCCAATGTGCGCAACGTGCGCGCCTTCTTCGCAGTCAAGCGCGCCAGGTTCGGCAGCGAGCTGCCGCTGCCGGCGCGCTGAGCGCGTCGGCGGGCACGCCCGTCAGCGTGCGTCCGTCGGCACGTAGACGGCAGGCAGGCCCTGCACGCGCGGCGACATGTACTCGGGCACCGCCTCGCGCGCCATCAGCAGCGTCGCCGCGCCGAGCACGCCGGCCACCAGCAGCGACACCGCCACCGACGCGCCGAAGGCCAGGCCCCAGCGCTGGCCGCGCGTGAGGTTCATGTCCCAGGCCTCGCCGAAGGGCAGGCCGTCCTCGCGCATGCTCAGCCACAGCAGCTTGAGCCGCAGGCCCAGGCCGAGTCCGAGGCCGTCCTCGGTCGGCTCGCGCAGGCCCAGGCGAATCTCTTCCTCGCGGATCCACTGGTCGTGGGCGGCGCGGCGACCCGGGTCGAGCAGCACGTCCTGGGCCTTGTTCAGCGCGGCCAGCACGATCTCGTGGCGCACGCTGCCCTGGTGGCGGTCGGGGTGGTACTTCTGGACCAGGGCCTTGTAGGCGGCGCGGATGACTTCCGGCGGCGCGTCCTGCGCCACCTTGAGGCGACCGTAGTAGTGGGCGATCTTGGCGCGCGGCATGGACCGCAAATGCTAGCGGCGCCCCGGCGGCGCGCGGCGTGCAGAGTTGGCGCGCCGCGCCGCTGCCATGTAAAAGTGAGCCGCGCGGCTCAGCCCTTCTGCTTCTGCGGTCGCTTCCAGCCGGCGATCGTGACCTGCCGGGCCCGGGCCACGCTCAGCTGGCCGGCCGGCGCATCCTTGCCGATGGTGCTGCCGCCGCCGATGGTGGCGCCGTCGCCCAGCGTCACCGGAGCGACCAGCACGCAGTTGCTGCCGACGTGCACGTCGTTGCCGATCACGGTGCGGTGCTTGTTGGCACCGTCGTAGTTGGCAGTGATGCTGCCGGCGCCGTAGTTGACGCGCTCGCCGACGGTCGCATCGCCGAGGTAGGCCAGGTGGTTGGCCTTGGCACCGCGCGCGAGCGTGGAGTTCTTGACCTCGACGAAGTTGCCGATGTGCACCTCGGGCCCGAGTTCGGCCCCGGGGCGCAGGCGCGCGAACGGGCCGACCAGCGCGCTCTCGCCGACGCCGGCGCCGTCGATGTGCGTGAAGGGCTGGATGACCGCGCCGGCCGCGATGCGGGCGTCGCGGATCACGCAGTTCGCGCCGACGCGCACGCCGTCACCCAGCGTCACCTGGCCCTCGAACACGCAGTTGACGTCGATGTCGACGTCGCTGCCGCAGGCCAGCCGGCCGCGCAGGTCGAAGCGCGCCGGATCGGCCAGGCGCACGCCGGCAGCCATCAGCGCCTCGGCCTGCGCGCGCTGGAAGCGGCGCTCCAGGTCGGCCAGCTGCTGCGGGCTGTTGACGCCCAGCACCTCGGTCTCGGCAGCCGGCTGCGCCGCGACCACCGGCACGCCGTCGGCGACCGCCATCGCGACGATGTCGGTCAGGTAGTACTCGCGCTGCGCGTTGTCGTTCTTCAGGGCGGCGAGCCAGCGCTTCAGCGCTGCGGTGGGCAGCGCCATCATGCCGGTGTAGACCTCGGCGATCGCGCGCTGGGCCGGCGTCGCGTCCTTGTGCTCGACGATGCCGAGCACGCGCTCGGGTTGCGCGGCGTCGCGCACGATACGGCCGTAGCCGCTCGGGTCGGCCAGGGCGATGGTCAGCAGCGCGAGGCGCTGGCCGCCGCTCGCGGCGAGCAGGGCCTGCGCGGTGGCCGTCTCGATCAGCGGCACGTCGCCGTTGAGGATCAGCGTCGTGCCGCCATCGCCGAGCAGCGGCACGGCCTGCTGGACCGCGTGCCCGGTGCCGAGCTGGGGCTCCTGGCGCACGAAGGCGAGCGGCGCCGCCGGAAAGGCCGCGCGCATCGCCGCCTCGACCTCGCCGGCCCCATGTCCCGTGACGGTGATCAGCCTTTGCGCGCCCAGCGACGCAGCCGTGCCGAGCACGTGCTGCAATAGGGCTCGCCCGGCCAGCGTGTGCAGCACCTTCGGCCGGTTCGACTTCATCCGGGTGCCCTTGCCGGCGGCCATGATCACGATATCCAGCATGCTCGAGCTCGGGTGGTTGCGCAGGTGGACGATTATCGCGGCCGGTCTGCTGATGCTGGCGCTGGCCGGCTGCAGCGTGCTGCGCCTGGCGTACAGCCAGGCCGACGAGCTGAGCTTCTGGTGGCTGGACGGCTACGTCGACTTCGACGACTCGCAGTCGCCGCGCGTGCGCGACGCGATCGGCCGCTGGTTCGCCTGGCACCGGCGCACGCAGTTGCCCGACTACGCGGCCCTGCTGGATCGCGCCGCCACCGAGGTGCTGCAGGACACCACGCCGGCCACGGCCTGCCGCTGGTTCGCCGACCTGCGCCAGCGCGCCGACGCCGCGGTCGATCAGGCCCTGCCCGAGGCGGCGGCGATCGCGGCCGGCTTCAGCACCGACCAGCTGCTGCACATCGAACGCCAGCAGGCCAGGAACAGCGCCGAGTTCCGCGAGGACTTCCTGCAGCCCGACCCCACCGAGCGCCTGGCCCGCTCGGTCGAACGTGCCACCGAGCGCGCCGAGCAGCTCTACGGCCGCCTCGGCGACCGCCAGCGGCAGCGCATCGCCGAGGGCGTGCGATCGTCGCCCTTCGATGCGGAGCGCTGGCTGGCCGAGCGCCAGCGCCGGCACCGCGATCTGCTGAACGAGCTCCGCCGCCTGCAGGGCACCGACACCAACGGCGGCGCATCGACCGCCGGCCTGCGCGGCTACTGGCAGCGCGTGCAGCGCTCGCCCGACGACGGCTATCGTCGTTATCAGGAGCGGCTCGAGGCCTACAACTGCGATCTCTCGGCCCAGCTGCACAACCTGACGACCCCGGCGCAACGCCAGGAGGCGCAGCGCCGCCTGCGCGGCTGGCAGTCGGACCTGCGGCGGCTCGCCGCGCCCTAGCGCCGCAGCCGCGGGCCGGTCAGCGCGCCGGCAGCGTGACGACCACGGTGCGCGGGTTGAGCGCCGGCATCGGGAAGTCCTTCATCGCCGCCTCGAACAACGCCGGCAGCAGCGCCTCGGAGTTCCAGCGACCCAGGTGGCTGGCCCGCGTCTCGTAGACGATCTGCTGGCTGGCGCGGTCGCGGATCAGCACGCCGGCCTCGCGCTGGTAGTCCGGGAAGTCGGACGCGTAGCTGTAGCCGAAGGGCGGGCCGTAGAAGAAGGGACGGCGCGGGCCGTAGAACCACCAGTCGTTGCGCCAGTAGAAGTTGCTGGCGAAGGGGTCGCGACGCACCACCTCGAAGACCCGCGCGCCGACCTGGATCAGCACCTCGGCCTGCTCGGCCGAAGCGGCGCGCCTGAAGCCGGCGCCTTCGATCGCCTGCAGCGCGGCCGCCTCGATGCGGTCCTGCTCGCCCGCGTTGGCCTGCTGCGAAGGCAGGCGCTCGATCGCGTACGTGCCGGGCTTGCGGCTGGCGGGCCAGCTGCCCTGGCTGGACACGTCGACCGCGACGTTGTCGATGCTGGCGCATCCGGTGATGGCCGTGGCGGCCGTGGCAGCGGCCACGGCAGCGAGAAGGCGGCGTCTTTGCATGATGGTGTCTCCGGTGAGCCTCAGTCCTGGCCGTGCCAGCGGATCGGCGCGGCGGCCGGGGGCGGGGCGCAGGCCTCGTCCTCATCGTCGAACGCCTTGTCGCCGTCCGGGTTGACGACGCCTGTGGCTTGGAGGCTCGTGAAAGGGTAGAGGTTCCGGTCCTGCAGGTGCGAGGGCACGACGTTGGCCAGCGCGCCGGCCATGGTGTCGAGCCGGCCCGGGTGCTGGCGCTCCCACTCGCGCAGCATGCGGGAGATCTGCTTGCGCTGCAGGTTCTCCTGGCTGCCGCACAGCGTGCACGGGATGATCGGGAAGCGGCGATGCGCAGCCCAGGCCTCGAGGTCGTGCTCGGGCACGTAGGCCAGCGGCCGGATCACCACGTGCCGGCCGTCGTCGCTGACCAGCTTGGGCGGCATGCCCTTGAGCTTGCCGCCGAAGAACATGTTGAGGAAGAAGGTCTGCAGCATGTCGTCGCGGTGGTGGCCCAGCGCGATCCGGGTGGCGCCCAGCTCGCTGGCCACGCGGTAGAGGATGCCGCGCCGCAGCCGCGAGCACAGGCTGCACATCGTCTTGCCCTCGGGCACGAGGCGCTTGACGATGGAGTAGGTGTCCTGGTCCTCGATGTGGAAGTCGACGCCGCGTTCCGCCAGGTAGCGCGGCAGCACGTCGGCCGGGAAGCCCGGCTGCTTCTGGTCGAGGTTGACCGCCACCAGCGAGAACGGCACCGGAGCGCGCTTCTGCAGGTTGACCAGGATGTCCAGCAGCGCGTAGCTGTCCTTGCCGCCGGACACGCAGACCATCACCTTGTCGCCCGGCTCGATCATCGCGAAGTCGCCGATGGCCTGGCCGACCAGGCGGTGCAGGCGCTTGCTGAGCTTGTTGGCCTCGAAGGCAGCCTTGACGGCAGCGCGGTCGGCCGGAACCGGATCGATCACGGCGCTCATGCCGGCTTCTCCTTCAGGTGGAAGACCTCGACGCCGACCGCAGCGCAGTCGGCATAGACGTCGGGCTTGCTCGTCGCCACGCGCACGGCGCGCACCTGTGGATGCGCCAGCATGCGCGCCGCGATGTCGTCGCACAGCGTCTCCTGCAGGCCGACATGGCCCTGGGCGACGCGTTCGGCGATGACCGTGCGGATGAAGTCGTAGTCCACGACCTCGTCGAGGCGGTCGTGCCGCGGCGTCGATGCGGCCAGTGGCACGAACAGGTCCACGTCGATCAGCAGCCGCTGCGGCGCGTGGCGCTCGAAGTCGTGGATGCCGATGCGCACCGGCAGCTCGTAGGCCTGCAGGAAGACGCGGCGGCAGCCGGCGAGCTGCGGATGCAGCAGCGGGCTCGTCACCTCAGGCCCCCTGGCGCGCCAGGAACAGCACGTCGCGCGGCTGCGCCGCGAGATGCTGGCCACCATCGACCAGCAGGCTGGTGCCGGTGATCGCCGGCGACTCGATCAGGAAGCGCACCGCGCGGGCCACGTCCTCGGGCGTCGACGCGCGCTGCAGCGGCGTCATCGCATGCGAGCGCGCGAACTCGGCGTCGGTCATCGGCCCCGAGGGCAGCGTCACGCCCGGCGCGACGCCGACGACGCGCAGCACCGGCGCGAAAGCCTGCGCCAGCAGGGTCGTGGCCGCCTCCAGCGCGGCCTTCGACAGCGTGTACGAGAGGTGATCCGGGTTGGGATTCCACAGCTTCTGGTCGAGCAGGTTGACGACGCAGCCGCGCCGGTCCGCGGCCTTCAGGTGCTCGAACAGGCCGCGCGCCAGCAGCAGCGGCGCGGCGGTGTTGACCTGCCAGTGCGCGGCCATCGAGGCCTGGCTGAAGTCGGCGACGCTGTCGTACTCGAACACCGACGCGTTGTTGACGACCGCATCGACGCGACCCATCGCCGCCGCGACCGCCGGCAGCAGCTGGCGGCACGCCGCCTCGTCGGCCAGGTCGGCGACGAAGGCCTCGGCGCGGGCGCCGAGCTCACGCAGCTCGCGGACCGTGTCGTTCACCTCGTCGCCGAGGCGATGACCGTGGACCGCCACATCGTGGCCGTGGCTCGCGAGCTCGAGCGCGATCGCCCGACCGATGCGACGGGCCGAGCCGGTGACGAGAACGACAGGACGCGAGGGGGCATTCATGCCTGCGGGACAATCGGGGCGTGGAAACGACGCTCGTCAGTGTAGCCAGCGCCCCTGCGACGACGCCGAGCGGGGACTTGGCGCGGTGCATCGCCGACGCGATCGATCGCGCCGGCGGCTGGATCGGCTTCGAGCGCTACATGGAGCTGGCGCTCTACGCGCCCGGCCTGGGCTACTACGCGCGGGGCGACCGCCAGTTCGGCGAGTTGCCGGGCTCGGGCAGTGACTTCGTCACCGCGCCCGAGCTGAGCCCGCTGTTCGGCCGCGCGCTGGCGCGCCAGCTCGAGCAGGCGCTGCTCGCCACGGGCACGCGCGAGATCTGGGAGTTCGGTGCGGGCTCGGGTGCGCTGGCGGCGCAGCTGATGCACGCGCTGGGCGAGCGCATCGACCGCTACGTGATCGTCGACCTGTCGAACGCCTTGCGCCAGCGCCAGCAGCGCACGCTTGCCGAGCGCGTGCCGGCGCACGCCGCCAAGGCCGTCTGGCTGGATGGCCTGCCGGCGCGGATCGACGGCGTGGTGGTCGGCAACGAGGTGCTGGATGCGATGCCGGTCGCGCTGCTGCACTTCGACGGCGCGCAGTGGATGGAGCGCGGCGTCGCGCTCGGGGCCGACGGCCGCTTCGTCTTCGCCGATCGGCCGACGGCGCTGCGCCCGCCGCTCGAAGCGCAGGCGGCGCCCGGCACAACGACCGAGCTGCAGCGCCAGGGCGAGGCCTTCGTGCGTACGCTGGCGACGACGCTCGGTCGCGGTGCCGCGTTCTTCATCGACTACGGCTTCCCCGAGACCGAGTTCCATCACCCGCAGCGCCTCGGCGGCACGCTGATGTGCCACCGTGCGCACCGCGCCGACCCCGATCCCCTGGTCGACCCGGGCGAAAAGGACATCACCGCGCACGTCAACTTCACCGGCATCGCGCTGGCCGGCCAGGATGCCGGCCTGGCGGTGCTGGGTTACACCAGCCAGGCGCGTTTCCTGATCAACTGCGGCCTGCCGGCGGACCTGGACACGGCCGTGACGGCCGGCGACTGGCGCACGGTCGCCGCAGCGCAGAAGCTGCTGAACGAGCACGAGATGGGCGAACTCTTCAAGGTCGTCGGCTTTGCGGCCGGCGCGCCGTTCGAGGCCCTCGGCTTCGCCGAGGGCGACCGCAGCCACCGGCTCTGAGCCATGCTGCGCTGGCTGCTCCTCGTCGTCGCGGCCCTGGTGGTCTTCAACCTGCTGCGGCCCTGGCTCGAGCGGGTCGGGCTCGGCCGACTGCCGGGCGACCTGCAGTTCCGGCTGGGCGGCCGCCTGTGGTCGCTGCCGATCGCGAGCACGCTGGTGCTGAGCCTGATCGCGATGCTGATCGGCCTGCTGATCTGAGGCGCCGCTTCAGCGCGAGATCAGCCAGCGCTGTCCGCACTGGCGGCAGCACACGCCGACGGCATCGCGCGCGGGTTGCTGGTCGGCCACCAGATCGAACCGCGCATAGGTCTGGCACTGGGGACAGACGGCCTGGTTGGCGACCACCTCGGCGTTCATCAGGCGGTAGAGATAGCGCCGCAAGGCCCACCCGCCGATCAGCGCCGACGCCAGGACGGCCAGCAAGGTGAGCAACTGGTCGAACCATGGTGCCTGGCGGTCGTAGACCTCGAAGCCGCCGAGCAGGCCCAGGGCGGACAGCACCGTCAGCACCAAATGGGCGTGGCCGGAGATGAGCTCACGCTCGTACCACTTGCGGAATCCGCGCTGGCGGATGCCTTCGCTGAGCTCGGAACGCCACGTGCCCATCACCCCCCCGCCAGCCTGCTGCAGACCGGTGCCGATACTGGCACAAGCGGCCGGCCGGCGCCGCGTGACCCGCTATACTCCGCGGCCTTGGCGCTTTAGCTCAGTCGGTTAGAGCGACGGAATCATAATCCGCAGGTCCGGGGTTCGAGTCCCTGAAGCGCCACCAGATCAGAAGCCCCGCATTCGCGGGGCTTCGTCGTTCCGGCGGTCATGCGGCATGCAGTCCATCACGCTTCGCGCCCGGCCGACCCGCAGCCGCGGGATATTTCGCACGAGCGGCGGCGCCCACACTGGCGTCCATGCGTCAGACAACCCCTTCCGCCTTCACCTGGGACCACGAGCCTTCCGAGGAACGTCCCAGCGAGTTCATGAACTCGACCTCGTACTCGCTGCTGTCCGGCTACCACGTGCTGCCCGACGACGAACGCGTCAAGCGCCGGCGCCAGCGTCGCCGCGCCCGCAGCATCGCCACCTGGAGCTGGCTCTCGCTGATCCTGGTGGTCGGCGCGGTCATCATCCTTTCGTTCGCCCGACATGTGCGCGGCTGAGACTCGTCGCATTCACCCATCCGGGCGGCTGCCTGAGGGGGATGGCAATGGCCCCGCTCATGACCGATGCTTCCCTCCAACGGCGACGCCCGTGGCTGGCAAGGAGACGTGGATGGACCTGATGGAACGCGATGTGGGCGATTTCCGCATCTACGCCGGCGCCCTGGAAGCGCCGATGGGGGGCTACACCGCCGCAGTGGAAGTGCACCGTGTGCGCGGCGTGCCGAACCCGCCTCAGGTGGTGTTCAGCAGCGACCGCATGTCGGGCGGTCACCGCTTCGAGCAATCGGCGGCGGCCCTGCGGCACGCGCTCAACATGGGCCACCAGGCGATCCGCCTGCGAGAGACCGCACTCGCCGCCTGAGGCGACACCGACGCGCGGCGCTCAGAGCGCCGCGCGCACCACCTGGGCGGCACCCGCCGCCCGACCGCGGCGATCGGAAGCCGGCCCGCGCTGAGCGGCCGCCGCGGCGATCGCCAGTTCGGTCTGCTCGACGATCTCGCGCGCCGTCGCCGCATCGTGAACGAAGAAGTTGCGCTTGGCCACGGCCCTCATCTGCGTCGTCGACTTGCTCATCGGCTCCAGCTCGATCTCGATGTCACGCTCGGCGTGGCGTGCCCGGATGAGTTCGCTGCCGTCGCGGCTGTCGATCACGGCGCCGCCAATGCCCATACGGTTCAGCGCCACCAGCGACGCCGCCTTGACCTGCGAGGCCGGCAGCGTGAAGGTACGGTAGCTGACGCTGTTGGCGGTGTGCGTGACGCCCGCCGAGGCGCCGACCCCGAGCGCCGTGATCGCCAGCGTCTCGCAGCCGCCGAGCGCGGAGACCGCCAGCCCGATGACGACCACGCGCAGCCCGGCCTGCAGAGCGGCGGGACGAGGAAGCTGAATCATGCGGACTCCGGGGTGGCTGGCACTCCCGGAGCGGCAACTTCCGCGCCATCGCGCCGCGCCGCACACTCGGCACCGTTCGTGAACGATGCGGCAACGCACTCGCTACGTTTGCAAACATGTGCGACGCTCGTGCGAGCATCGCCGCTGCAACGAGCCGAGGAGATGACATGGCCGGTCCGCTGGCGGGCTTGAAGGTGGTCGAGATGGTCGGGCTGGGCCCGGCGCCGTTCTGCGCGATGCTGCTCGCCGACATGGGTGCCGAGGTCATCCGCATCGACCGACCGGGGGCCGGTGGCGCGCTGGGCCTCGATCCACGCTTCGACCTGGCCGCGCGCGGCCGTCGCTCGCTGGCGCTGGACTTGCGCAAGCCCGGCGCCGTGGAGGCCGTGCTGCGGCTGGTCGAGCGTGCGGACGCGCTGGTCGAGGGCTATCGGCCCGGCGTGATGGAGCGCCTGGGTCTCGGGCCCGAGACCTGCCTGCAACGCAAGCCGCCACTGGTCTACGGCCGCATGACAGGCTGGGGCCAGCACGGCCCGCTGGCTGCGCGCGCCGGGCACGACATCAACTACATCGCCCTCAGCGGCGGGCTCGCCGCGATCGGGCGCGAGGGTGAGCCCCCGGTGCCACCGCTCAACTACGTCGGCGACTACGGCGGCGGCGCCATGTTGCTGGCCTTCGGCCTGATGTGCGCCCTGCACGAGGCGCGCGGCAGCGGCCAGGGGCAGGTCGTCGACGCGGCGATGACCGACGGCAGCGCTCTGCTGTCGGCGATGTTCTACGGCATGCGCGCGGCCGGCGCGTGGTCGACGCAGCGCGAGACCAACCTCATCGATGGCGGCGCACCGTTCTACGCCTGCTATGCCTGCGCCGACGGCAAGGCCATTGCGGTCGGTGCGATCGAAGCGCAGTTCTATACCGAGTTGCTGCAGCGCCTGGACCTGCCCGAGGCCGACTACCTGCCGCAGATGGACCGCGCGCGCTGGCCGGCGCGCCGCGCCGACCTCGCTGCGCGCTTCGCAACACGCACGCGCGACGCCTGGTGCGAGGTCTTCGCCGGCAGCGACGCCTGCTTCGCACCGGTGCTCGACTGGGACGAGGCACCTCGGCATCCGCATCACCAGGCCCGTGAGGCCTTCGTCGACATCGCCGGTGTCACGCAACCGGCGCCGGCGCCGCGTTTCAGCCGCACGCCACCGGCGACGCCGGGCGCGCCGGCGGTGCCGGGCGCGGATGGCGAGGCCGTGCTGCGCGACTGGGGCTTCGACGAGGCGGCGATCGTGCAGTTGCGCCGCGACGGCGCCCTCTGAGCCGCGCACCGGCCACCTACAATCCGCGCTCTTCCGACAGCCACTGGACAGACACCATGTACCGCTGTGCCCTGCTCGCGCTCGCCCTGTGCGCGCCGCTCCTCGCTGCCGCCCAGGTCCAGCGCAACTTTCCCGCGAACGCGCTGCGCGGCGAACTGACCCTGACGAATCCGCCGGACGTGCTGCTCAACGGGCAGCCGGCCCGGCTGGCGCCGGGTGGGCGACTGCGCGATCCGAACAACATGATCGTCGTGTCGGGCTCACTGCAGGGCCAGCGCTTCGTTGCGCACTACACCATCGATACGCTGGGCCTGGTCAAGGACGTGTGGGTGCTGCGCAAGGAAGAGGCCGTCGGCCTGTGGCCGCGCACGCCCGCCGAGGCGGCGGCGTGGCGCTTCGATCCGGCCGCACAGACCTGGACCCGGCCGTGAGCGCGCCGCTCCACGGCGGCGGCAAGAAGGTCTACATCAAGACCTTCGGCTGCCAGATGAACGAGTACGACTCGGACAAGATGGCCGACGTGCTGCACGCGGCCGAGGGCTACGAGACCACCACAGACCCGGAGCAGGCCGACCTGATCCTCTTCAACACCTGCTCGGTGCGCGAGAAGGCGCAGGAGAAGGTCTTCAGCGACCTCGGCCGCTACAAGCACCTCAAGGCCAAGGGCGTGAAGATCGGCGTCGGCGGCTGCGTGGCCAGCCAGGAAGGGGCGGCGATCATCGAGCGGGCGCCGTATGTCGACGTGGTGTTCGGCCCGCAGACCCTGCATCGCCTGCCCGAGATGCTGGCGCGGCGCGACGCGCAGCGGCGGCCGCAGGTCGACATCAGCTTCCCGGAGATCGAGAAGTTCGACCACCTGCCGCCGGCGCGGGTCGAGGGCGCGACCGCCTTCGTCTCGATCATGGAGGGCTGCTCCAAGTACTGCAGCTACTGCGTCGTGCCCTACACGCGCGGCGAGGAGGTCTCGCGCCCCTTCGACGACGTGCTGACCGAGGTCGCCGGCCTGGCCGACCAGGGCGTGCGCGAGGTGACGCTGCTGGGACAGGACGTCAACGGCTACCGCGGCAGGATGGGCGACGGCGCGGAGATCGCCGACTTCGCGTTGCTGCTGGAATACGTCGCCGAGATCCCCGGCATCGACCGCATCCGCTACACGACCAGTCACCCGAACGAGTTCTCGCAGCGGCTGATCGACGTCTATGCCCGCGTGCCCCAGCTGGTCGACCACCTGCACCTGCCGGTGCAGCACGGCAGCGACCGCATCCTGGCGGCCATGAAGCGCGGCTACACGGTGCTCGAGTACAAGTCGACGATCCGCAAGCTGCGCGCGATCCGGCCCGACATCAGCCTGTCGACCGACTTCATCGTCGGCTTCCCGGGCGAGACCGACGACGACCATGCCCGCACGATGAAGCTGATCGACGACGTCGGCTTCGACGCGAGCTTCAGCTTCATCTACAGCGCCCGGCCGGGCACGCCGGCGGCGGCGCTGCCGGACGACACGCCGCGCGAGGCCAAGCTCGCGCGCCTGCAGCAGCTGCAGGCGGTGATCGAGGCCAACGCGCAGCGCATCAGCGCCAGCCGCGTCGGCAGCCTGCAGCGCCTCCTGGTCGAGGGCCGTTCGCGCAAGAACCCGGCGGAACTGATGGGCCGCACGGCCTGCAACCGCATCGTCAACTTCGCCGGTCCGGCGCGGCTGGTCGGTCAGCTGATCGACGTGCGCATCACCGAGGCCTACGCGCACTCGCTGCGTGCCGAGGTGCCGGTCCGGGACGGCGTCGCGCTGGTCGGCTAGGCCATGCGGATCGCGTGGCCCCAGGCCGCGAAGAAGTGGCAGGTGCTGCCCGCCAGCACGAACAGGTGCCACACGAAGTGCGCGAAGCGCAGCCGCGAGTCGAGCAGGAAGAAGACCACGCCGATCATGTAGGCCGCGCCGCCGGCCAGCAGCCAGGCCAGACCGGTGGCCGAGATGCCCTCCAGCATCGGCCGCCCGACGATCACCGCCAGCCAGCCCAGCGCGACGTAGAGCGCGGTCGACAGCCAGGGATCGTTGAGCCGGTGCGCCAGCTTGAGCAGCACGCCGACGAAGGCCAGCGCCCAGACCAGGCACAGCAGGCTCCAGCGCCACTCCTCCGGTGCCCGGCCCAGCACGAAGGGCGTGTAGCTGCCGGCGATGAAGAGATAGATCGCGACATGGTCCAGCGTGTTGCACCAGCGCTTGGCCCGGCCTGGCGGCAGCGCGTGGTACAGCGCCGACGCGAAGTACACGAGGATCATCGTCGCCGAGAACACGCTGGCGCCGACGACGTTGACGACGCTGCCGTGCCGCGCCGCGAAGTCCACCAGCACCGGCAGCGAGGCGATCGCCAGCAGCAGCCCGAGCGCATGGCTGGCGGCATTCGCCAGTTCCTCGGTCGGACTCTGCGGGCGTTCGGTCGGCACCATGGTGGCGGGCTCCCTGCTCCGCGGCAGCTCGGATCGATGCCGCGCTTCGATTGTGCGAAGCCGCGCCGGGGCGCGGTGCACCGTGTCCCCGGAACGCAGGGAGCCTAGACGGGGGGAGTCGCGGCGAGCTTGGCGTGCACGCGAGCCAGCGCCGTGCACAAACGCACGACGTCGTCCGGCTGGTGCGCGGCGGTCAGCGAGATGCGCAGCCGCGCGCTGCCCTCGGCCACGGTCGGCGGACGGATCGCCGGCACCCACAGGCCCTGGGCTTCGAGCGCGGCCATCACCGCCATCGCCGTCGCGTTGTCGCCCAGGATCACGGGCTGGATCGCACAGGCCGACGGCGGCGCCGGCCAGGACAGGCCGGCCAGCCCCTCGGTCAACTGGACGCGCAGCGCCGCCAGGCGCTCGCGGCGCCAGCCTTCGGACTCGATCAGCTGCAGGCTCGTGCGCAGGGCCTCGGCGATCATCGGCGGCGCCCCGGTCGCGAAGAAAAAGGTCCGCGACCGCTGCATCAACCACTCGACGACCGCCGGCGCGCCGGCGATGAAGGCCCCCGCCACGCCGGCGGCCTTGCCGAGCGTGGCCATGTAGATCAGCCGCGACGCGTGCCGCGCCGGCGTCGCCAGGCCCCAGTGCGACAGGCTGCCGCGCCCGCCTTCGCCCAGCACGCCGAAGCCGTGCGCGTCGTCGACGTAGAGCCAGGCATCGTGGCGCTCGCAAAGCGCCAGCATCTCGGGCAGCGGCGCCAGGTCGCCGTCCATGCTGAACACCGCGTCGGCGACGACCAGCCGCCGCCGCGCGCCGCGCGCCGCGACCAGCGCACGCTCGAGGCCGGCCAGGTCGTTGTGCGGATAGACGGAGAGGTCGGCGCGCGCGAGCCGCGCACCGTCGATCAGGCAGGCATGGTTCAGGGCATCGGAGATCACCGCGTCGCCGCGCTCCACCAGCGCCGGGATCGCTCCGCTGTTGGCCGCGTAGCCCGCGTAGAAGTACAGCGCACGCGGCATGCCGACGAAGCGCGCGAGTTCCTCCTCGAGCGCCGCATGGGCCGGGCTGTGCCCGCAGACCACCGGCGAGGCCGTGGCGCCGACGCCGTACTGCCGGGCACCGCGATGGGCCGCTTCGACCAGCGCCGGATGCCGTGCCAGGCCCAGGTAGTCGTTGCCGGCGAAGGACAGCAGTGCCCGCCCATCGGCTTGCAGCGTCGCGCCCTCCAGCGGCGCGACCACGCGGCGATGGCGGCGCTGCTGGCGCGCGTCCAGCGATGCGACCGTCGCCTCGAAGACTTCGTCGAGACCGGCCATCGCCTCAGTCCGGCAGCCGCAACGGCAGGTCGCGCGGATCCGCCTCGGGCTGCCACGGCCAGTCGGCCAGCAGCGGTGCCGGCAGTTGCGCGCGCAGGTAGTCGAGGTTGGCCTCCTGCTCGGGCATCGCGGGGTCGAGGCGGTTGACGATCCACCCGGCCAGCATCAGGCCGCGCGCCGCGACCGCGTCGCGCGTCAGCAGCGCATGGTTCAGGCAGCCGAGGCGAAGGCCGACGACGAGGATCACCGGCAGGCCCAGCGCCGCCGCGAGGTCGGCGCCGGTGTGCCGATCGGACAGCGGGACGAGGAAGCCGCCGGCCCCCTCGACGACCACGGCATCGGCCTCGCTCGCCAGCGCCCGGTAGGCCGCGACGATCGCCGCGATCTCGATCGCCTGGCCGGCCCGTGCCGCGGCGATGTGCGGGGACACCGGGTCCGGCAGCAGCACCGGGTTGTCGAGTGACGGCGCGACCGCGATGCTGCTTGCGGCGCGCAGGGCCAGCACGTCGTCGTTGCGGCCGTCGGCGTCGGTCCCGGCTGCCACCGGCTTCATGCCGACGCAGGACGCATGGCGCGCGCGCAGCGCGTGCAGCAGGGCCGCGCTGGCCCGCGTCTTGCCGACGCCGGTGTCGGTGCCGGTGACGAACCAGCCGCGGGTCACGACAGACTCTCGAGCGCGCGCAGCGCCCCGTCGGCGAGCTGCCGGAGCGCATCGTCGTCGAGCACGTAGGGCGGCATGAAGTACAGCGTGTTGCCGATCGGTCGCAGCAGCAGACCCTGCTCGCGCGCCGCCAGGTGGTAGCGGCCGGAGAAGCCGGCGATGCCCGCGTCGTCGATGTCCCAGGCCCACAGCATGCCGAGCTGGCGATGCGCCCGGACCCGCGGGTGCGCCGTCAGCGGCGCGCACAGCGCGCTCAGTCGCTCGGCGGTGACGCGGTTGTGCGCCAGCACCGGCGCCGCCTCGAACAGGTCCAGCACCGTCAGCGCCGCGCGGCAGGCCAGCGGGTTGCCGGTGTAGGAGTGGGAGTGCAGGAAGCCCCGTGCCGCGCGATCGTCGTAGAAGGCCGCGTAGACAGCATCGGTCGTCAGCACCACCGACAGCGGCAGCGTGCCGCCGGTCAGGCCCTTGCTGAGGCACAGGAAGTCCGGGCGGATCCGTGCCTGCTCGTGCGCGAACAGCGTGCCGGTCCGGCCGAAGCCGACCGCGATCTCGTCGCAGATCAGGTGCACCTCGTAGCGGTCGCACAGCGCGCGCGCGAGCCGCAGGTACTCGGCATCGTGCATGCCGAACCCGGCAGCGCACTGCACGAGCGGCTCGACGATCAGCGCTGCGGTGCGTTCGTGATGCCGCTCCAGATGGGCCTCGAGCGCTGCGGCGCAACGCTGCGCCAGCGCGAGCGCGCTTTCTCCCGGACCGGCCTGCCGCGTGTCGGGGGACGGCAACGCGGCGCTCAGTCGCAGCAGCGGCGCGTAGGCCTCGCGGAACAGCGGGATGTCGGTGACCGACAGCGCGCCGACGGTCTCGCCGTGGTAGCCGCCAGTCAGGCCGATGAACTCGCACTTGCCGGGTCGCCCTTCGTTGCGCCAGGCATGCGCACTCATCTTCAGCGCGATCTCGGTGGCCGATGCGCCGTCGCTGGCGTAGAAGGCGTGGCCCAGACCCGTGAGCGCGGCCAGGCGCTCGGAGAGGCGCACGACCGGCTCGTGCGTCAGACCGGCCAGCATCACGTGGTCCAGCGTGGCCAGCTGGTCGGCCAGCGCGGCCTGCATCGCCGGGTGGCCGTGGCCGAACAGGTTGACCCACCAGGAGCTGACGGCGTCGAGATGGCGGCGGCCCTCGGCATCGATCAGCCACGGGCCCTGTGCGCGCGCGATCGCGAGCAGCGGCTCGCCTTCGAGCCGCTTCATCTGCGTGCAGGGGTGCCAGACCGCACGCCGGCTGCGATCGGCGAGCGAGGTGGGGGCCGAGGTCACGGTCGGTAGATGCAGCGGTCGCCGCTGCTCTTGCGCTCCACCGTCACCGAGGTCACGCCCGGCACCGCCGCAGCGACGCGGCCGTGGATGAAGCGGCACAGGTTCTCGAGCGTCGGCAACCCGAGGCCCGGCACTTCGTCGAGGAAGTGGTGGTCGAGCTGATCGCGCACCGCCGCGATCGCGGCGCGCAGCAGGGCCAGGTCGACGACCATGCCGCTCGCGGGATCGGCCTCGCCGGCCACCGTGACGCGCGCAGTGTAGGTGTGGCCGTGCACGCGGCGGCTGCCGTCGGCCTCGTTGCGCTCGGCCTGGCGCTTGAGGGTGTGGGCCGACTCGAAGTAGAAGGATTGGCTGAGTTCGAACATGGAGGACCTCAGCGGATGCCGAGCAGCTTGTGGGTTTGCAGACTGAGCTGCCATTGCGGATGCGCCAGGCACCAGTCGACGGCCCAGGCAGTGTTGCGCGCCAGCTCGGGGCCGTCCATCGGCTGCACGCGCTTGTGCGCGAAGTCCAGCGACTCCAGCGCGGCGAGGTCGATGCCGGCCTGCGGCACGACGACCTTGAGCTCGTCGCCGCGCGTCTGCAGCAGCGGTGCGCCGGCCTTGGGGCTGACGCACAGCCAGTCGATGCCGGCCGGCGCTGCCACGGTGCCGTTGGTCTCGACCGCGATCTCGAAGCCGTGCGCGTGCAGCGCGTCGATCAAGGGGCGGTCGACCTGCAGCAGCGGCTCGCCGCCGGTCAGCACGGCGAAACGCCGCCCGGCCGACCCGGCCGGCCAATGCGCGGCGACGTGCGAGGCCAGGGCTTCGGCAATCATGAACTTGCCGCCGCCCATGCCGTCGGTGCCGACGAACTCGGTGTCGCAGAAGCGGCAGGCGGCGCTCGCGCGGTCCTCCTCGCGGCCGCTCCACAGGTTGCAGCCGGCGAAGCGGCAGAACACGGCCGGGCGGCCGGCGTGGCTGCCCTCGCCTTGCAGGGTGTAGAAGACTTCCTTGACGCTGTAGGTGCTCACGACGACCGCCGCCCCCAGCCGGCCCATCCGAGTGCGGCAGCACAAGCCACGACCATCGCCCCGTAGGTCGCCATGGCCCCATCTCGACCGGTCAGGATCAGCCCCCCGACCAGGGCCAGCAGCGCCGCCCCCGAGGCCCAGCCGGCCAGCCGGAGCACCGACACGCCGCCGAGCGCCCGCAGCCACACCAGCTTGGCCAGCAAGGCGGCGATGCTGCCCAGCAGCAATGCCGGCAGCGCGAAGTTCAGCAGGTGGATCAGGGCGTCGAGCGCGGTCATCGGGTGGCGCGGCCGTCGAGGCGGGGCTTGCCGCGAGGCGCCCGCGGTGGCACAAGCCCTCGGGAGAGAACGCGATTTTATAATCAGCACATGTCCGTGTTCACCCTGGGCCTGAACCACACGACCGCGCCTGTCGATCTGCGCGGCCGTTTCGCGTTCACGCTCGAGCAACTCGCCCCGACGCTGCAGACCTTCCGCGACCGCATCGGCGCGCCGCAGCGGCCGCTGGCGCCGGAAGCCGCGATCCTGTCGACCTGCAATCGCACCGAGCTCTACTGCGCCGCCGAGCCGCAGCTGGTTCGCCCGGCGCTCGAGTGGCTGGCCGGCGTCGGCGGTGTCGGTGCCGACACGCTGCACAGCCATGCCTACGTGCTGGAGGGTGGCGAAGCCGCGCGGCACGCCTTCCGCGTCGCCAGCGGTCTCGACTCGATGGTGCTGGGCGAGGCGCAGATCCTGGGCCAGATGAAGTCGGCGGTGCGCGAGGCCGACGCCGCCGGCACGCTGGGCAGCACGCTGCACCAGTTGTTCCAGCGCAGCTTCGCGGTCGCCAAGGAAGTGCGTACCGCCACCGAGATCGGCTCGCACTCGATCAGCATGGCCGCGGCCGCGGTGCGGCTGGCCGGGCAGCTGTTCGAGGACCTGCGCGAGATCCGCGTGCTGTTCGTCGGCGCCGGCGAGATGATCGAGCTGGCCGCGACGCACTTCGCGGCGCGCGCGCCGGCGAAGATGGCCGTCGCCAACCGCACGCTCGAGCGCGGCGAGGCGCTGGCGGCGCGCTTCGGCGCCGAGACCATCCGCCTGAGCGACCTGCCGTCGCGACTGCACGAGTTCGACGCGGTCGTGTCGTGCACCGCGAGTTCGCTGCCGCTGATCGGCCTGGGGGCCGTCGAGCGGGCGCTCAAGCGGCGCAAGCACCGCCCGATGTTCATGGTCGACCTGGCGGTGCCACGCGACATCGAGCCCGAGGTGGCGCGCCTCGACGACGTCTACCTCTACACCGTCGACGACCTCTCGGCCATCGTCCAGAGCGGCGGCGAGAAGCGCCAGGCTGCCGTGGCCCAGGCCGAGGCCATCATCGAGACCGGCGTGCAAGGCTTCGTGCACTGGCTGGGCCAGCGCGGCACGGTGCCGCTGATCCAGGCCCTGAACGCCCAAACCGACGCCTGGCGCGAGACCGAGCTCGCTCGGGCCCGCAAGCTGCTGGCGCGCGGCGACAGCGTGGACGCGGTGCTGGAAGCGCTGTCGCGCGGGCTGACGCAGAAGATGCTGCACGGCGCGCTGGCCGAGTTGCACGCCTCCGATCCGGCGCAGCGCGCGCAGCTCGCGAGCGTGGTGTCGCGCTTGTTCCTGCGCGGCACCGCGTCGTCGCCAGGCCCCGCGCCGCACGGCGAGCGGGACGACGCGCTCTAGCGGCGCGGCGCCTGGCCGTCTCCTGCCGCCGCGGCCGATGGCCGCCCCTCCCCTTGCCGCCTTGCCGATGAAACCTGCCCTGCGCCAGCAGCTCGACCGCTACGTCCGCCGCCTGGCCGAGCTGGACTCGCTGCTGTCCGATCCGGCCGTGATGCGCGACGGCGGCGCCTTCCGCACGCTCAGCCGCGAGCACGTCGAAGTCGCCGGCATCGTCGAGCGCCGTCAGCGCCACGCGCGGCGCGAGCAGGACCTGGACGCCGCCCGCGAGATGGCCGCCGACCCCGAGATGGCCGGCCTCGCCGCCGAAGAGATCGCCACCGCGACGGTCGACCTCGAACGCCTGGAAGCCGAGCTGCAGCGCCTGCTGCTGCCGCGCGACCCGGACGATGTGCGTCCGGCCTTCCTGGAGATCCGCGCCGGCACCGGCGGCGACGAGTCAGCGCTGTTCGCCGGCGACCTGCTGCGCATGTACACGCGCTATGCCGAGCGCCGCGGCTGGAAGGTCGAGCTGATGTCGGCCAGCGACAGCGAGCTCGGCGGCTACAAGGAAGTCGTTGTGCGCATCGACGGCGGCGCGGTGTTCGGCCACCTGAAGTACGAGTCCGGCGGCCACCGGGTGCAACGCGTGCCGGCCACCGAAACCCAGGGCCGCATCCACACCAGCGCCTGCACCGTCGCCGTGCTGGCCGAGCCCGACGAGGCCGAGGAGATCCAGCTCAACCCGGCCGAGCTGCGCATCGACACCTTCCGCGCCAGCGGTGCCGGCGGCCAGCACGTCAACAAGACCGACTCGGCGGTGCGCGTGACGCACCTGCCGACCGGCCTGGTGGCCGAATGCCAGGACGACCGCTCGCAGCATCGCAACAAGGCCAAGGCGCTGGCCGTGCTGGCGGCGCGGCTGCGCGACAAGGACAAGCTCGAGCGTCAGGCCAAGGAAGCCGCGGCGCGCCGCAGCCTGATCGGCAGCGGCGACCGCAGCGACCGCATCCGCACCTACAACTTCCCGCAGGGCCGGCTCACCGACCACCGCATCAACCTGACGCTGTACCAGCTGGGCAGCATCATGGACGGCGAGCTCGATCCCGTCGTCGACGCGCTGGTCGCGGCGCGCGAGGCCGAGCTGCTGGCCGATCTCGAGATCGGCGACCGGTGAGCGGCGCACCGGCGGTCGACACGGTGGCCTTGGCGCTGTCCGTCGCGCGCCAACGCGGCGTGCCGCGGCTGGACGCGCTGGCCCTGCTGTCCGACGTGCTGGCCTGCCCGCGCAGCTGGCTGCTGGCGCACGACGATGCCCCGCTCGCCCTTGCGGCGCGGGCGCGCTACGGCGATCTCCTCGCGCGCCGCGCGGCCGGCGAGCCGCTGGCCTACCTGCTCGGCACGAAGGAGTTCTTCGGCCTGGCGCTCGCCGTCACGCCCGACGTGCTGGTGCCGCGGCCCGAGACCGAGACACTGGTGGAGTGGGCCCTGGAGCTGCTGCCGGTCGATCGCGTCGCGGCGGTCGTCGACCTCGGGACCGGCAGCGGCGCCATCGCCCTGGCCCTGGCGCAGCAACGCCCGCAGGCGCGAGTGATCGCTATCGATTCCAGCGCGCCGGCCCTGGCCATCGCCGCCGCCAACGGCCTTAGTCACGGCCTGGCCGTCGAGTGGCTGCCGAGCGACTGGTTCGGCGCGCTGGCCGGGCGTCGCTTCGACGTGATCGTGTCCAACCCGCCCTACATCGCGACGGGCGACGCGCACCTGCAGGCGCTGACGCACGAACCCCGGCAGGCACTGACCTCGGGGCCTGACGGGCTCGACGCGATCCGGCATCTGGTCGGCGCCGCACCGGCCCACCTGCAAGCGGCCGGCTGGCTGCTGCTGGAGCACGGCCACGACCAGGCGCCCGCCGTCCAGGCCCTGCTGGCCGACGCCGGCTTCGGCGAGGTCCGCACGCGCCGCGACCTGGCGGGACTGCCCCGCTGCACCGGCGGCCGGCTGGCCTGACGCATGAACCGCCCCGGATTCGTGCGAAAGATTGCACGGATCGCGGAGGGCTGTTGCGGCGTCACGACCCGGCACAGACAAGCCCTTCGCCGGCGCGTACGATGATTTTCCGGAGCGCCACGATGGCGCCCCCGGTCTGCCCGAGGAGCCTGCCATGCTTGAGCACCGCGCCTTGTTCCGTCCGACCCGGCTTGCCCTTGCGGCAAGCGCCCTCCTCCTCTTTGCGCCGCTGGCGCCCGCCCAGTCGGCCGATGCCGGCGCCGGCCTGCGTGGCGACGCCGGCTGGCCACGCTGGCAGGGTCGCCTGAGCCTGAGCAGCAACCTGTCCGACCCGCTGACCGGCAGCGCTGCGCGCGACAGCCTCAGCCTGCTGGGCGACTACTACTTCGTCCAGCAGGGCCTGGCACCCCGCAGTCGCTACGCGGGCGGGTTCCGCGCCACCGGCGGCCTGTTCATCGGACCGCGGGCCAGCGCGTGGTCGGCGCTGCCGGCCAGCCCGGCCGACCTGGGCAGCGGCTTCAGCGCCCAGCGCCGCAGCTTCAGCTTCTGGGGCCCGGCCGGCACCGCGGACGACACCGGCTCGAACTCGGTGCCCTACGTCGGCGTGGGCTACACCGGCCTGAACGCACTGCGCGCCACCGGCGGCGGCTGGAGTTTCAGTGCCGACCTCGGCCTGATGGCATTGCAGCCGCGCTCAGCGGTGCGATTGGGGCAGCAGAGCCTCAGCGACACGCTGCGCGAACTGCAGCTGAGCCCGTTGCTGCAGGTCGGCGTGTCCTACGCGTTCTGAGCGGCGGGGCTTTGCGCCGGGCCGGCCGTCGATGGCCGGCTTTGCCGTATAACCGCGGCTGTTCTTCATCCTGCCGCGAGCCCGAACCATGTCCGAGACCACCACCGACGTCCAGCAACGCATCGCCCAGCTGGTCAAGAATCACCGGGTCGTGCTGTTCATGAAGGGCACCGCGCAGTTTCCGATGTGCGGCTTCTCGGGCCGGGCGATCCAGATCCTCAAGGCCAACGGCGTGACCGACCTGACCACGGTCAACGTGCTCGAGGACGAAGCGGTGCGCCAGGGCATCAAGGATTACGCCAACTGGCCGACGATCCCCCAGCTCTACGTGAACGGCGAGTTCGTCGGCGGCTCGGACATCATGATGGAGATGCACCAGGCCGGAGAGCTGCAGGCGCTGCTCAACGCCTGAGCCGGCATGAAGCCGCGGCTGGTCGTCGGCATCACCGGGGCGACCGGCGCCGTCTACGCAACGCGGCTGTTGAAGCGCGCGCGTGCGCTGGGCGCCGAGACGCACGTGGTCGTCACCCCGGCCGGCGTGCTCAATGTGCATCACGAGCTGGGGCTGGACCGGCAGGCGCTCGAGGCGCTGGCCGATCACGCCCATGCGCCGGGTGACATCGGCGCCTGCATCGCCAGCGGCAGCTTCGCCGCGTCGGCCATGGTGGTGGCGCCCTGCTCGATGAAGTCGCTGGCGGCGATCGCGCATGGCCTGTCGGACAACCTGCTGACTCGCGCCGCCGACGTGACGCTGAAGGAACGCCGCCGTCTCGTGCTGCTGGTGCGGGAGACGCCCTTCAACCTCGCGCACCTGCGCAACATGACCGCGGTGACCGAGATGGGCGGGATCGTGTTCCCGCCGCTGCCGGCCTTCTACCACCGGCCGGCCAGCATCGACGAACTGGTCGACGACACGGTCGAGCGGGTGCTGGCGCTGATCGGCTTCGACGCGGCCGCGCCCAAGGCCTGGGCCGGGCTGTGACGCCGGTCAGCGCGGCGCCGCGTCCTTGAACTCCCACTTGCGCCGCGCACCGAACACCGCGTTCGGGTACTCGGGGCGGCCGCGGCTGCCGTTGTAGCGGCCCAGCGCGAGAAAGAGGTCGCCGCGCTCGCGGTCGAGGTAGTGGCGCAGGATCACGCAGCCGAAGCGGAGGTTGGTCTGCAGGTGGAAGAGCCGGGCCGGGTCGCCGTCGCCGATCAGGCGCATCCAGAAGGGCATCACCTGCATGTAGCCGCGCGCACCGGCGACCGACACGGCGAACTTGCGGAAGCCGCTCTCGACCTCGATCACGCCCAGCACCAGGCCTGCGTCGAGACCGGCGCGCTTGCTCTCGTACCAGACCGTCTCCAGGAACTCGACGCGGCGCAGGTCCTCGGTCTTGCGCTTCTTCAGCCGGTCGCTCATCGACGTGAGCCAGCGGATGTAGGCCAGCCGATCGTCGACCGTCGTGAAGCTGGGCCGCGGCGGCGCGCCCTGCGCCACGGCGGCCGACAGCGCCGTGCGCACCGCGTCGGCCAGGGGCTCCTCGGCCTGCGCGCCGGCACGGACCGGCGAGGAGCGCAAGCCGGCGGCCAGCGCCACCGTCGCGCACAGGGCCGCGCGCCGCTGCATCAGCCGCGCAGGCGCGTGAGCAGCTGCGCCGCCACGTCGGAAAGCGGCAGCTTGCCGGCCTCGGCGTCCTGCCGGCCCTGCAACTCGACCTGGCCGTCCTTCAGACCGCGATCGGAGATCACGACCCGCTGCGGCACGCCGATCAGCTCCCAGTCGGCGAACATCGCGCCGGGGCGCTCGCCGCGATCGTCGAGCAGCGCGTCGATCCCCGCGTCCAGCAACTGCGCGTGCAGGGCATCGGCCGCGGCCTTGACCTCGGCCGAGCGGTCGTAGCCGATCGGGCAGACGACCGCCTCGAAGGGCGCGATCGCCGCCGGCCACACGATGCCGCGCGCGTCGTGGCTCTGTTCGATCGCAGCGCCCAGGATGCGGGTGACGCCGATGCCGTAGCAGCCCATCTCCATCAGCTGCGGCTTGCCGTTCTCGTCGAGGTAGGTCGCGTTCATCGCAGCGCTGTACTTCGTGCCGAGGTAGAAGACATGGCCGACCTCGATGCCGCGCTGGATGGCGAGCACGCCCTTGCCGTCCGGCGAGGGGTCGCCCGCGACGGCATTGCGGATGTCGGCCACGAGATCCGGCTCGGGCAGGTCGCGGCCCCAGTTGACGCCGGTGTAGTGGAAGTCGACCTCGTTGGCGCCGCAGACGAAGTCGGCCATGTTCGCGACCGTGCGCTCGGCGATCAGCTTCACCGGCTTCTTCAGGCCGATCGGCCCCAGGTAGCCGGGCCGCGTGCCGAAGTGATCGTCGATCTCGGCCACGGTCGCGAAGCGAAAGCCCGACTTGAAGCCAGGCAGCTTGGCGGTCTTGACCTCGTTGAGGTCGTGATCGCCGCGCACCAGCAGCAGCCAGACCGTCGTGCCGACAATGTCGCCCTTGTCGTTGCGGTCGTCGGAGGCCAGCACCAGCGACTTCACGGTGCGCTCGAGCGGCAGGCCGAGCAGCGCCGCCACGTCGGCGCAGGTGCTCTTGCCGGGCGTCGGCGTCCTGGTCAGCGGCTGGGTCGCGGCGCCACGGCTCGCCAGCAGCGGCACGCACTCGGCCAGCTCGATGTTGGCGGCGTAGTCGCTGGTCGGGCAGTAGACCAGCGCGTCCTCGCCGGTTTCGGCGATCACCTGGAACTCGTGCGAGAGGTCGCCGCCGATCGCACCGGTGTCGGCAGAGACCGCACGGTACTGCAGGCCGAAGCGATCGAAGATCCGCTTGTAGGCCGCGAACATCGCTTCGTAGCTGCGCGCGGCAGCGTCCTTGTCGCGGTCGAAGGAGTAGGCGTCCTTCATCGTGAACTCGCGCCCGCGCATCAGGCCGAAGCGCGGCCGGCGCTCGTCGCGGAACTTGGTCTGGATGTGATAGAAATTTCGCGGCAGCTGACGGTAGCTGCGCAGCTCCTGCCGCGCGATGTCGGTGACGACCTCCTCGCTGGTCGGCTGGATCACGAAGTCGCGTTCGTGCCGGTCCTTCACGCGCAGCAGTTCCGGGCCCATCTTGTCGAAGCGGCCGGTCTCCTGCCACAGCTCGGCCGGCTGCACGACGGGCATCAGCAGCTCGACGGCGCCGGCGCGGTTCATCTCCTCGCGGATGATGCCCTCGACCTTGCGGATCACGCGCAAGCCCATCGGCATGTAGTTGTAGATGCCGGCGCCCAGGCGCTTGATCAGGCCGGCCCGCAGCATCAGCTTGTGGCTCGCGACCTCGGCATCGGCCGGCGCTTCCTTGAGGGTCGAAACGAAGAACTGGGAGGCTTTCATGGCGGGGCCGAAGGCGGCGCGGACTGCTGCGGAACGGGACGATTTGCTGCCGGACGACCCCCGGCCCTAGGGCAGGCGCGGGGTTGCATCGCAGGGGCCCGGTGCAATAATGAATTCAAGACTGAATTCGGGGTTTCATTATGCTCGACCGTGAAGGCTTCAGGCCCAACGTCGGCATCGTTCTGCTCAACCAGCGGAACCAGGTGTTCTGGGGCAAGCGCATTCGGACCCACTCCTGGCAGTTCCCGCAGGGCGGCATCAAGCACGGCGAGACGCCGGAGCAGGCGATGTTCCGCGAGCTGCACGAAGAAGTCGGCTTGCATCCCGAGCACGTGCGCATCATCGCGCGCACCCGGGACTGGTTGCGCTACGAGGTCCCCGACCACTACATCCGCCGCGAGGCGCGCGGCCACTACCGCGGGCAGAAACAGATCTGGTTCCTGCTGCAGCTGATGGGACGCGATTGCGACATGAACCTGCGTGCCAGCGACCATCCGGAGTTCGATGCCTGGCGCTGGAACGAGTACTGGGTGCCGCTCGAGTTCGTGATCGAGTTCAAGCGCGACGTCTACCAGATGGCCTTGACCGAACTGGCGCGCTTCCTGCCCCGCGCCAGCCACCACAACCGCTACCTGCGCGCAGGGATGCGCTCGCACCGTCGCGACGACGAGGGGCCCGATACCGCTCCGATCGACGAGCCGTCGGAGCCGAACCCGGCGCCCTGAGCGATCAGGCCGAGCGGCGGTTCAGCAGACTCAGGCCGATCGCCACGGCGACCAGGGCACTGAGCAGTTCGCCCCCGAGCTGTTCACCGAGCAGCCAGCCGGCGAACACCGTCCCGAACACCGGCGTCAGGAACACGAAGGCCTGGACGCGGGTCGCCGGGTAGCGGGTCAGGAGCCAGAACCAGATCAGGTAGCTGGCGAAGGTGACGATCACCGCCTGATAGAAGACCGAGCCGATCGCGAGCGGGCTCCACGTCGACGGCCACGGGCTGCCAGCCGCCCAGGCCGCCAGCGGCGACAACAGGCCGGCCACCAGCAGCTGGTAGGCGAGCGTTTTCTCGGCCGGTGCGTGACGCAGGGCGCTGAAGCGAATGACGACCGTGGTCAGGCCCCACAGCACCGCGGCGACGATGATGAGCGTGTCGCCGAGCCAGGGCCATGTGCCGGCCTGCGGGGCCGGCTCGGCAAAGGCATACGCCACGCCGGCGAAGGCGAGTACCAGGCCGAAGGTCTGCAACGGCCGCAGTCGCTCGGCAGGCACCAGCCAGGCCAGCATCAGTGCTACGACGAAGGGCGAGGTGTTGATGAAGACCACCGAGCGCGCGGCCGTCGTGTACTGCAGACCGACGAAGATGCAGCCGAACTCGACCGCGAACAGCAGGCCGGCCAGGAGCCCGGGGGCGAGCGTGCCGTCGCGCCAGTTCCATGCGATGCCCCGCCAGCGCATCCAGGCCAGCACCAGCCCCAGGGCGACGACGCTGCGGATCGCGAGCTGGATCAATGCCGGCACCTCGGGCAGCACGGCCTTGATGGCCACCTGGTTCAGGCCCCACAAGGCGCAGCACAGGACCAGCGCGAGGACGGCCCGCGTGTCGAGACGGTGCGCGCGGACTTCGATGGTGGGGGATGTCGCGGTCAAGACGGTCGGAGCTCAGCTCAGCACGAGGTTCGTGCGATGGATCATCTCGGGCTCGTTGCTGTAGCCGAGCAGACTCTCGATCTGGGACGAGGGCTTGCGCACGATGAGGCGTGCCTCGCCGCTGGCGTAGTTGGCCAGGCCGCGCGCGACCTCGACGCCGGTCTGGCTGCGAACGGCGATGACATCGCCGCGCACGAAGTCCCCCTGCACGTCGACCACGCCGATCGGCAGCAGGCTCTTGCCCTCGTCGCGCAGCTTGGCGACGGCGCCATCGTCGATCACCACCGCGCCACGGAGCTGCAGGTGGTCGGCCATCCACTGCTTGCGCGCCGCCAGCTTGGCGGTGCCGGCGACGAGCAAGGTGCCGATGTCCTCGCCAGCGACCAGGCGCAACAGCACATCCTGCTCGCGGCCCCAGGCAATCACCGTGGAACTGCCGCTGCTGGCGGCGCGCTTGGCCGCCAGCACCTTGGTGATCATGCCGCCGCGGCCAAGGCTGGATCCGGCGCCACCGGCCATCTGCTCGAGTTCGGGCGCCCCGGCCCGCGCCTCGCGGACGAACTGTGCCGTGGCGTCCTTGCGGGGATCGGCCGAGTAGAGCCCGGGCTGATCGGTCAGGATGACGAGCGCGTCGGCATCGACGAGGTTGGCGACCAGTGCGCCGAGCGTGTCGTTGTCGCCGAACTTGATCTCGTCGTTGACCACGGTGTCGTTCTCGTTGATCACCGGGATGACCTTCAGCGACAGCAGCGTCAGCAGGGTCGTGCGGGCGTTCAGATAGCGCTCGCGGTCGGCCAGGTCCGCGTGCGTCAGCAGGATCTGCGCGCTGCCGATGCCATGCTCGGAGAGCTTGCTCTCGTACATCTGCGCCAGGCCCATCTGCCCCACCGCCGCGGCGGCCTGGAGCTCGTGGATCTCCTTGGGGCGCGCGCGCCACCCGAGCCGCTTCATGCCTTCGACGATGGCGCCGCTCGACACCATCAGCACCTCGCGGCCCTGACCGGCCAGCGCCGCCAGCTGCCGGCACCAGTTGCCGATGGCCTCCGCATCGACGCCGCGGCCCTCGTTGGTCACGAGGCTGGAGCCGACCTTGACGACGATGCGCCTGGCACCGCGCAGTACTTCGGACATGCGCGACCTCAGCGGAAACGAGGATCGTCCGCCTGCGGGGCGAAGGCCGGCTCTTCTTCCGGCGTCTCGGCGAAGCGCACGTCGGGCTCGACGTGATGCGTCTGGTAGGTCGCCACGTGACGATAGATCGCCTGCACCAGCGCTTCGCAGCCTTCGCGCGTCAGTGCCGAGATCTCGAACACCGGCCCCTTCCACTTGAAACGCTTGACGAAGTCCTTGACCCGCGCAGCGCGCTCGTCGACGGGCACCACGTCGAGCTTGTTGAGCACGAGCCAGCGCGGCTTGTCGTGCAGTGCAGGGTCGTACTTCTTCAGCTCGGCGACGATGGCGCGGGCCTGCTCGACGGGATCGACACCGTCGAACGGCGCCAGGTCGACCAGGTGCAGCAGGAGGCGGGTGCGCTGCAGGTGCCGGAGGAACTGATGACCCAGCCCCGCCCCCTCGGCAGCACCCTCGATCAGGCCTGGTACGTCGGCCACGACGAAGCTCTGCTCGGGGCCGACCCGAACCACACCCAGATTCGGATGCAGGGTCGTGAACGGATAGTCGGCGATCTTCGGCCGAGCGTTGGAGATCGCCGTGATCAGCGTCGACTTGCCCGCGTTGGGCATGCCCAGCAGGCCAACGTCGGCAAGGATGCGGAGCTCCAGCTTGAGCTTCTTCTGTTCGCCCGGCCAGCCTGGCGTCTTCTGGCGAGGTGCGCGGTTGGTACTGGTCTTGTAGTGCAGGTTGCCGAAACCGCCATCGCCGCCCTTGGCGAGCAGGATGCGCTCACCGGGCTCCAGCAGTTCGGCCACCGGCGCACCGGTCTCGGCATCGCGAATGATGGTGCCGACCGGCATCCTCAGAACGATGTCCTCGGCTGCAGCGCCGAACTGGTCGGAACCCCGGCCATGCTCGCCGTGGCGAGCCTCGTGGCGCCGCGAGAACCGGAAGTCAACGAGCGTGTTGAGGTTGCGATCCGCCGCGACCCACACGTGGCCGCCGCGACCGCCGTCTCCGCCGTTCGGCCCGCCGAAGGGAATGAACTTCTCGCGCCGAAAGCTCACGCATCCGTTGCCGCCGTTGCCGGCGATCACGTCGATGTAGGCTTCGTCGACGAACTTCATGGTGCTTCCTGCTTGATGTTAGCGGACGCTCCGCAACGAAAAAGCCCCGGCAAGCCGGGGCTTCGTCGCGACGCGCAGGCCGGTCAGGCCGGCGTGACGCTGACAGTCCGGCGGCTCAACGACCCCTTGGTCGCGTAGCTCACCTGCCCGTCGACCAAGGCGAACAAGGTGTGGTCCTTGCCGACGCCGACGTTCACGCCCGGGTGGAACTGGGTGCCACGCTGGCGCACGATGATGGAACCGGCCGACACGACCTGGCCACCAAACACCTTGACGCCGAGCATCTTCGGCTGCGAGTCGCGGCCGTTGCGGGTCGATCCACCGCCCTTTTTCTGTGCCATGTTCTAGCTCCTTGATCGCAGCGGGTCAGCCGTTCACCGCGCTGATCTGCAGCTCGGTGAAGTTCTGGCGGTGGCCCTGGTGCTTCTGATAGTGCTTGCGGCGGCGCATCTTGAAGATACGCACCTTGTCGTGGCGGCCGTGGGCCACGACGGTGGCGACGACCTTTGCACCGGCAACCAAGGGCGTGCCGACCTTGAGGTCCGCGCCGCTACCGACGGCGAGCACCTGGTCAATCACGATCTCTTGGCCGACGTCCGCAGCAATCTGTTCTACCTTGATCTTTTCGCCGGCAGCAACCTTGTACTGCTTGCCACCGGTTTTTATGAGCGCGTACATATCAGCCTTCCTCACGGAACACGGCGCAGCTGCAAATGGCCACGCCCGAAGGACCGCCTTTTGGCGGAGCCCGAAATTGTAGCACGGCGGGAGCTGCTGAGCACCCTGGGGCAGGGCATGCCGTCCGGGGGCCGCGGCCGGACTGGACGCCGGTTCCTATAATTTGCGCGCTCGCGAACCGCCGAGCGACCAACCGACTCCGCTCAGCGTGACTGCCCTGCCGAAGGCCAACCTGCCGCCCGCCTCGCCCCTGGACCCCATCGCCGCGGACATGGCGGAGGTCGACGCGGTGATCAGGCGTCGCCTGGCTTCGGACGTCGCTCTGATCGACCAGATTGCGAACTACATCATCGGAGCCGGCGGCAAGCGCATCCGGCCGATGCTCGTGCTGCTGTTCGCGCAGGCCCTTGGATTCCGCGGGCCCGAACGCTTCGAACTGGCTGCAACGGTCGAGTTCATCCACACCGCCACCTTGCTGCACGACGACGTCGTCGACGAGTCCGCGCTACGCCGCGGCCGGGACACGGCCAACGCCCGCTTCGGCAATGCGGCCAGTGTCCTCGTCGGCGACTTCCTGTACTCGCGTGCGTTCCAGATGATGGTCTCGGTCAATCGCATGGCCATCCTGGAAGTGCTCGCAGACGCTACCAACGTGATCGCCGAGGGCGAGGTCCTGCAGCTGATGAACATGCACGACCCCGACCTCGCGGTTGACGACTATCTTCGGGTCATCCGCTTCAAGACTGCCAAGCTCTTCGAGGCCAGTGCGCGTCTGGGCGCCTTGCTTGCCGACGCGCCTGCTTCGGTCGAGATGGCCTGCGCCAACTACGGTCGCGCACTCGGAACCGCCTTCCAGCTGATCGACGACCTGCTGGACTACGAGGGCGCGACAGTTTCGATGGGCAAGAACGTCGGTGATGACTTGCGAGAGGGGAAGCCCACATTGCCGCTGCTGGTTGCGATGGCACGTGGCTCTGCCGCCGAGCGGGACCTCGTACGGCACGCCATCGTGCAAGGCGAAGTCCAGAGGCTGCCCGAGATCATCGACATCGTGCGGCGCACTGGAGCGCTCGAGGCGACACGCGAAGCGGCTAGATCGGAAGTCGACCAGGCGCGCGATGCGCTGTCGGCCCTGCCGGCGTCGCCTTACCGCGAAGCTCTGCTACACTTGTGTGCTCAATCGACAGAGCGTTCTTCATGAGCGCTGTGCCGCCAACGGCGGCACACGATCGACCAAATCGGGGTGTAGCTTAGCCTGGTAGAGCGCTACGTTCGGGACGTAGAGGCCGGAGGTTCGAATCCTCTCACCCCGACCAGATTTCAGCCCCTCCGCCTTAGCGTCAGAAAGTTGTGTGGCGTCTGCACGGCAGAGTGTGGCGAGGGGTTTCCGGGCCAGTCAGCGATCGTTTACATCGCTGTATGAATCGGCGATCATGAACTGGTCGTAGCTCGCCCTCGCCGAACGCCCCGTGGATACCCTTGCCGATGCCCCGCAGAGTTCGCTGTCCGGCGTCGCACGCGTGCTCGTGCACGCTGGGAAGCTGAGCGTCAAGGCGGCCGAGGATCTCGTCCGTAGTTCCAAGGAACAGAAGCGCAGCTTTGTCTCCGCGGTGTTGAGCGCGGGCGCCGTCAATCCGTCCGATCTGGCGCACACGTTGTCCAACGTGCTCGCCATCCCCTTGCTCGACCTCGCAGCGGTGGACCCGCAGCGCCTGCCGCGCAACGTGATCGACGGCAAGCTGGCGACGCAGTACCAGGTCCTGGTGCTCGGCAAGCGCGGGAACCGCCTGTTCATCGCGGGCGCCGACCCAACCGACCAGGAAGCCGCCGAACGCATCAAGTTCGCCACGCAGCTGACCCCCGAGTGGGTCATCGTCGAGCACGACAAGCTGATGCGGCTGGTCGATGCGGCCAGTTCGACGGCGACCGAAGCACTCGAATCCCTGGTCGCCGGCGACTTCGAGTTCGACGTCACCGAAGAAGACACCGCCGCGGCCGAGACGCAGGACGTCACCACCGACGTCGAAGACGCACCGGTCGTCCGCTTCCTGCAGAAGATGCTGATCGATGCGATCAACGCCCGCGCATCGGACCTGCACTTCGAACCATTCGAGTACAACTATCGGGTCCGCTTCCGCGTCGACGGCGAGTTGCGCGAAATCACGCAACCGCCCATCGCCATCAAGGACAAGCTCGCGTCTCGGATCAAGGTCATCTCGCGCCTGGACATCGCCGAAAAGCGCGTGCCCCAAGACGGCCGCATGAAGCTCAAGTTCGGCAACAAGGCGATCGACTTCCGTGTCAGCACGCTGCCCACCCTCTTCGGCGAGAAGATCGTCATCCGTATCCTCGATCCGTCCAGCGCCAAGCTCGGCATCGAGGCGCTTGGCTACGAGAAGGCCGAGAAGGATCGCCTGCTCGAAGCGATCAAGCGCCCGTACGGCATGGTGCTCGTCACCGGCCCGACCGGCTCCGGCAAGACAGTGTCCCTGTACACCTGCCTGAACATCCTCAATCAGCCCGGCGTCAACATCTCGACGGTCGAGGACCCGGCGGAAATCAACCTGCCCGGCGTCAACCAAGTCAACGTCAACGACAAGGCCGGCTTGAATTTCTCGGTCGCGCTCAAGGCTTTCCTGCGGCAGGATCCCGACGTGATCATGGTCGGCGAGATCCGCGACCTCGACACGGCCGACATCGCCATCAAGGCTGCCCAGACCGGGCACATGGTGATGAGCACGCTGCACACCAACGACGCGCCGACAACGCTGACCCGCTTGATGAACATGGGCGTCGCGCCCTTCAATATCGCATCGAGCGTGATACTCATCACGGCACAGCGTCTGGCGCGACGCCTGTGCGAGAACTGCAAGACACCGGCCGATTACCCTCGGGAAGCTCTGCTGAAGGCCGGGTACACCGAGATCGATCTCGATGGCAGCTGGAAGCCTTACCGCGCCGTCGGCTGCTCGAGTTGCAGCAATGGCTACAAGGGTCGCGTCGGCATCTACCAGGTGATGCCGATCACCGAGGAGATCCAGCGCATCATCCTTTCACAGGGCAATGCGGTCGACATCGCGCATCAGGCTCAGCGCGAAGGCGTTCGCGACCTGCGGCAGTCGGGTCTGATCAAGGTCAGGGCGGGGGCCACCACGCTGGAAGAAGTGATCTCGGTCACGAACGAGTAGGCAACAGTCGTCAGGGAGAGTCGGACACACCATGGCCACAGCAGCAGCGACGACGGCGCGCAACGTCAAGGAATTCGTCTTCGAGTGGGAAGGCAAGGACAAGAACGGCAAGGTCGTCCGGGGCGAGATGCGGGCGGGCGGCGAAGCGGTCGTCAGCGCCAGCCTGCGTCGACAAGGCATCCTCGTCAACAAGGTCAAGAAGCGCCGCATGAGCGGCGGCAAGTCGATCCAGCAGAAGGACATCGCGATCTTCACGCGTCAGATCGCGACCATGATGCGGGCTGGCGTGCCCTTGCTGCAGTCCTTCGACATCGTGGCCCGCGGCAGCACGAACCCGCGCGTCACCAAGCTGCTGACCGACATCCGTTCCGACATCGAGACCGGCACCAGCCTGTCGTCGGCCTTCCGCAAGCATCCGCTCTACTTCGACGCCCTCTACTGCAACCTGGTCGAGGCTGGCGAAGCGGCCGGCATCCTGGAGACGCTGCTCGAGCGCCTGGCGACCTACCAGGAGAAGACGCTCGAGATCAAGCGCAAGATCAAGTCAGCCCTGATCTATCCGGTCGCGGTGCTGGTGGTCGCCTTCGTGGTGGTCGCCGTCATCATGATCTTCGTGATCCCGGCCTTCAAGGAAGTGTTCACGTCCTTCGGCGCAGATCTGCCGGCGCCGACGCTGTTCGTGATGGCAATGTCGGAGGTCTTCGTCCAGTACTGGTGGCTGATTTTCGGCATCATCGGTGGCGGGACGTATTTCTTCTTCCAGTCGTGGAGACGGTCCGAGAAGATGCAGAAGACGATGGACCGGCTGCTGCTCAAGGTGCCGGTCTTCGGCGACCTCGTCTACAAGTCGGCCGTGGCACGCTGGACGCGCACCCTCGCCACCATGTTCGCCGCAGGCGTTCCCCTGGTCGAGGCGCTCGACTCCGTCGGTGGCGCATCGGGCAATGCGGTCTTCGCCGAGGCGACCGAGCAGATCCAGAAGGACGTGTCCACGGGCACGGCCCTGACGACGTCGATGCAGGCCACCGGCATCTTCCCGATCATGGTGCTGCAGATGGCAGCGATCGGCGAAGAGTCCGGTGCGCTCGACCACATGCTGAGCAAGGCCGCCGAGTTCTACGAAGCCGAAGTGGATGAAGCCGTGAAGGGCCTGTCGAGCCTGCTCGAGCCGATCATCATCGTCGTGCTGGGAACCATCATCGGCGGCATCGTCGTGTCGATGTACCTGCCGATCTTCAAGCTCGGCCAGGTGGTCTGAAGCCTCGCCCGGCGCGGCATGCTCTCTGACCTGCAGGGCGCCCTGCTGTCGCCCTGGGCCCTGGGGCTGCTCGGCCTGTGCATCGGCAGCTTCCTCAACGTCGTGATCCATCGTCTGCCGCAGATGATGGAGCGGGCCTGGAAGCTCGAAGGAGCCGAGTTGCTGGGAGTTCCTGCGCCGGACCTGCCCGAGCTGTCCCTCTCGCGTCCGGCCTCGCGCTGCCCGCAATGCGGACATCGCATCCGCTGGTTCGAGAACATCCCGCTGCTCAGCTGGCTGGTGCTGCGAGGCCGCTGCTCGGCCTGCAGGACGCCGATCTCGGCCCGCTATCCCATCGTCGAACTGGCGACCGGCCTGCTGTTCGCCCTGATCGCGTGGCGCTTCGGTTCGCAGATCGGCGTGCTGGCGTGGTGCCTGTTCGTCGCGCTGCTGGTCGCGCTGACCGGCATCGACTGGGACACCACCCTGCTGCCAGACAGCCTGACCCTGCCGCTGCTCTGGGCCGGACTCATCGCCGCTGCGCTCGGCTGGACCCTGCCGCTCGCGACGGCGGTCTGGGGTGCCGTCTTCGGCTATCTGGCGCTGTGGTCGGTCTACTGGCTGTTCAAGCTGACGACCGGCAAGGAAGGCATGGGAGCGGGTGACTTCAAGCTGCTCGCCGCGCTCGGCGCCTGGCTGGGCTGGCAGATGCTGCTGCCGATCGTGCTTGGCGCGTCGGTCATCGGTGCCGTGGTCGGCATCGCGATGAAGCTGAGCGGCGCCCTGCGAGAAGGCCGCTACGTGCCTTTCGGCCCCTTCCTCGCGGGCGCCGGCCTCGTCGTGCTGTTCGCCGGTCCCGAGCGCGTCCACGCCTGGTTCGGCTGGAGCTGAGCGCGGAGCCGACGATGGCCGCTGCGGTCCTGCGTGTCGGACTGACCGGGGGCATCGGCAGCGGCAAGAGCACCGTGGCCGCGATGCTGCAGGCCCTCGGGGCCCGGCTGATCGACACCGATGCCATCTCGCGGTCGCTGACCGTCGCGGGCGGTGCGGCCATCGACGCCTTGCGTGCGCACTTCGGCCCCGACAGCATCACCGCGGCCGGCGCCCTGGACCGCGACTGGATGCGTGAACGCGCCTTCGCCGATCCGCAGCTCAAGCGCCAGCTCGAGGCCATCCTCCATCCGATGATCGGTGCCGCCACGGAGCAGCAGGCCGCGGCCACCGGCGCGGCTCCCTGTGTCGTCTTCGACGTGCCGCTGCTCGTGGAATCGGGCCGCTGGCGCGCGCGCGTCGACCGCATCCTGGTCATCGATGCGCCGGCCGAGGTCCAGATCGCCCGCGTGCTGCGTCGCTCGCAATGGACGCGTGCCGCGATCGATCAGGTCATCGCGCAGCAGGCCTCTCGTGCGGCACGTCGGGCCGCGGCCGACGCCGTGATCGACAACCGCGGCGACTCGATCGAGACGCTGCGCGCCGACGTCGAGCAGCTCTGGGCCTGCTGGACCGGACCGCGCTGACGGGTCATCCGCGGGATCGCGAAGACCCTGTGGAACAATCGGCCCGGTCGCCCGCGCCCGGATCCGCCCCTTGATCCTCTACGAGTACCCCTTCAACGAGAGCATCCGCACCATGCTGCGGCTCGAGCACCTGTTCGAGCGCCTGCAGGTGCTGACCGAGCGCGATGCGCCGGTCGATCATCACTTCGCGATCGCGACGCTGTTCGAGATCATGGACGTCGCCTCGCGCGCCGACCTGAAGAGCGACCTGCTGAAGGACCTGGAGCGACACCGCGGCCAGCTGTTCCAGTACCGCGGCAACCCGTCGATCTCGGAAGCGGCGCTCGACCAGGTCATCTCGCGCATCGACGAAGCCTACGGCGCCCTGAACCAGCTGGCGGGCAAGGCCGGCCAGGCGCTGACCACGAACGAGTGGCTGATGGGCATCCGCAGCCGCATCAGCATCCCCGGCGGCACCTGCGAGTTCGACCTGCCGGCGTACTACGCCTGGCAGCACGAGAGCGTGACGCGAAGGCGCAGCGACCTGCAGCGCTGGGTCGCCACGCTGCTTCCACTGGGCGATGCATTGCGGGTGCTGCTGGCGCTGCTGCGCGAGTCGGGCAGCCCGCACATGGTTGTCGCGCCGTCCGGCCAGTACCAGCAAAGCCTGCAGGCGGGTCGCAGCTACAGCCTGTTGCGCGTGCGGCTGGGCGACACGCAGGGCCTGGTCCCGGAGATCAGCGGCCACCGCCTGATGGTGTCCATCCGCCTGATGCGCCAGGACGGCGAGGGCCGGCTGCGCCCGAGCGGCGAGGACGCCAGCTTCGAGCTGACCTTGTGCGCATGAGTCCGGGGCCGGGCACCGATCCGCGCAAGCGCAGCGTGCGCTGCCCGGGCTGCGGGCGCGACACCGAGTTCTCGCCCGCCAACCCGTGGCGGCCCTTCTGCAGCGAGCGCTGCAAGGGCGGCGACTTCGGCGCGTGGGCCAGTGAAAGCTACCGCGTCGCGGCCGCGCCGCCGGCCGGACCCGAGGACACCGACGCGCCGCAATGACGCCGACGCCGCTCAGGCGGCGTGCGTCGCACCCACGTGGCCGCGCTCCTCGGCGAGCCAGCGCAGGACCGGCAAGGTGCCCGGCAGCACCGGTCGCACCTCGACGGGCAGCGTCTGCCAGCGTGCCGCTTGCGCCTCGCGCATCTGCAGTTCGCCATCCCAGGTGCGCACCTTGCAGAAGTGCAAGCGGACCCGGGCATGCGGATAGTCGACCAGCTCGACCTTCCACGGTTCGGCCGACGCGATGAAGATGCCGAGCTCCTCGTGGAGTTCGCGCCGGAGCGCAGCCTCCACCGTCTCGCCGGCCTCGAGCTTGCCGCCCGGGAACTCCCAGTAGCCGGCGTAGACCTTGCCGTGCGGCCGCGACGTGAGCAGGAAGCGATCGTCGGCATCGAAGAGCACGCCCACCGCCACGTCCACAGGACGGCGCTCGGTCACCGGATCAGCCGCCATGCCGCCCCGCATAGTCGCGCGCGAACTGCCAGGCCACGCGGCCCGAGCGCGAGCCGCGTTCCAGTGCCCACACCAGCGCCTCGGGGCGGGCGGCGGCGATGGCCGACTCGCCGACCCCGAAGGCGCGCAGCCACTGGGCCACGATCGCCAGGTACTCCTCCTGGCTGAACGGATAGAAGCTGATCCACAGGCCGAAGCGCTCGGACAGCGAGATCTTCTCCTCGACCACCTCGCCGGGATGCACTTCGCCGTCCTCGGTGTGCCGGTAGCTGAGGTTCTCCTTCATGTACTCGGGCAGCAGGTGGCGGCGGTTCGAGGTCGCGACGATCAGGACGTTGTCGCTGGTCTGCGCCACCGAACCGTCGAGCACCGACTTCAAGGCCTTGTAGCCGGCCTCGCCCTCGTCGAAGCTGAGGTCGTCGCAGAACACCAGGAAGCGCTCGGGCCGCTCGGCCACCAGGTCGACCAAGTCGTGCAGGTCGACCAGGTCGGCCTTGTCGACCTCGATGAGCCGCAGACCGCGCGACGCGAACTCGTTCAGACAGGCCTTCACCAGCGAGGACTTGCCGGTTCCGCGCGCGCCGGTCAGCAGCACGTTGTTGGCGGGGCGCCCGGCGACGAACTGCTCGGCGTTGCGCAGCAGGCGTTCCTTCTGCGGCTCGACCTCCTTCAGGTCACCCAGGCGGATCGTCGCCACGTGACGCACCGGCTCCAGCCAGCCGCCGCCGAGCAGCGAGCCGCTGCGGCGGCGATAGCGGAAGGCCGTCGACGCCGCCCAGTCGGGCGCCCGCACCGGGCACGCACCGGGGCCGGGCAGCATCGCGTCGATGCGCGCCAGCAGCGCATCGGCCTGCTTCAGCAGGCGCTGGAAGTCTTCATTCATGGCGGCACAGTTTAGAAGCAGCCGCGGCTCAGGGCAGAGCGACCACCCGGTCCTCGGCAACGACCCAGACGCGATCACCTTCGCCACGTGCGATCGGGTGCATGCCGGTGAAGTCGCCGAAGGCGGGAAGGATGCCGACCGCTCGACGTTCGGGGTCCCCGAACCAGAAGCAGGGCAGGCGCAGCCGGTCGTTTGCCCGACCGCCGAAGCTCGCGCACGGATGCCAATGGCCGGCCAGCACGTAGGCGCCGGCCACCGGTTGCGGATGGTGCGCGAGCGCCAAGCCGCCCAGGCGCAAGGGCTCGTCGACCACGTCGATGCGCAGCACCGTCGGCGGATCGCCGGCCTGCGCATCGTGATTGCCTCGCACCAGGCACAGCTCGATGTCGTCGTGCCGCTCGCGCCAGCGCGCCAGCGCGCCGAGAGTCGAGGCCGAACGGGCGCGCGCCGAGTGCAGGAAGTCACCCAGGAAGACGATGCGCCTCGCCGCCGTCTGCCGCAGCAAGTCGGACAGCGCCTGCAGGTTCGCCGTGGTGGTGCCTCGCGGCACCGGCACGCCGAGCCGGCGGAACGACACCGCCTTGCCGACATGCGCGTCGGCGACCAGCAACGTGGCGTGTCGCGGCAGCAGGATGGCCCGGCCGGGCAGCAGTTGCAGCCGCTCGCCGGCCAGCGCCAGCTCGGCCGCGCCGTCCACGACGTCAGTCGACGAGCTGGCGCAGCGCCGCGTCGAGGTGCTCGCTCGGCACGCGCTTGAAGCCCGAGCGCGCATAGCGCTGCAGCCGACCGAGCACGAAGCTCGTCAGCACCGAGGCGCGCGCCTGCGCATCGACGGTGGGCGTCTGCGAGCCGGCCGCGTCGGCCTGCGCACGCAGGCTCTGCCGCAGCTGCGACTCGTAGCGGTCGAAGAACTGGTTCATCCGCGCTGTCAGGCGCTCGTTCTCGAACACCAGCGCATCGCCCGCCATCACGCGGGACATGCCCGGATTCTTCTCGCCGAACTGCAGCAGCACGGTCAGCATCTTGTGCAGCTGCATGCGCGGATCGGTGTCGCGCTCGACGATCTGGTTGACCAGCGTGAAGACGCTGCTCTCGATGAACTCGATCAGCGCCTCGAACATCTGCGCCTTGCTGGCGAAGTGACGGTAGAGCGCGGCTTCGCTGACGTCGAGCTTGGCAGCGAGCGCAGCGGTCGTGATGCGCTCGGCCCCAGGCTGCTCGAGCATGGACGCCAGCGTCTGCAGGATCTGGATGCGACGCTCGCCCGGCTTGGGGCGCTTGCGCACGGGCGCCGCCGCGGCGGCGGGTACGTCGTCGGCGGGATCCAGCGGCTCGGGAGGGGGCGTGTCAGACATGCGCGCGGTGCGGCGGAAAGAGGCTGCGTAACTTCTGTAGCGAGCGGATTCTTGCACACACATAGGCGGGCTTTCGACGCAAGCGCGCACCTACTTCGGGTCCATGCGCATTGCGCCACAGATAACGCTGCATCCATACGTTGCGCAGGCCCACGGCATGGGCCGCGCGCTGGTGCGCGAGCGTGTCCTCGACGAGCACGCATTGCCTCGGCTGCAGCTTGAGTCGCGCCAGCACCGCGCGGAACATGCGCGCATCGGGCTTGGGTCGCAGTGCGCCGAACATGCGCATGTCCTCGATGCTCACGATGGCCTCGAAGTCCCCCGCCAGGTCCAGCGCAGTCAGCACCCGCCGGGCGTAGCGGGCCGGTGCATTGGTCAGCAGGATCTTGCGGCCCGGCAGCCGGCGCAGTGCCGCGCGGTCGTGCGCGTGGCTGCGCAGCTGCCCCTCGAGGCCCGGCAGCCGGTGGGTCTCTTCCAGGAAGTGGGCCGCCCGGATGCCGTGATGGCGCTCCAGCCCCAGCAGCGTGGCGCCATAGCGCCGCCAGTAGTCGCGCCGCAGGTGGTCGGCCAGGTCCGGCGCGACCTTCAGTTCGCGCTCGATGTAGTCGTTCATCGCCGCGTCGAGCAGGCCGTAGGCGGCGTGCGACGCGTCGTGGAGCGTGTTGTCCAGATCGAACAACCACGTCATGGAGCCCCCACGCTTGCCGCTGCGCGGCTGCACTGCCCCCCGAGGGGGCGCGGCCCGCCTTGGGGCGGCCCGGCGGCGGGCCAACCTCGCTTCGGCCACGCCGCGGGTCCTCAATGCGACCGGATCATCGTCCCGTAGGCCTGATCGCTCAGGATCTCGAGCAGCATCGCATGCGGCACGCGGCCGTCGATGATGTGCACCGCGTTGACGCCGCTCTTGGCGGCGTCGAGCGCGCCGGCGATCTTGGGCAGCATGCCGCCGCTGATCGTGCCATCGGCAAACAGCTCGTCGATCTCGCGCGCGCTCAGGTTGGTCAGCAGCTTGCCGGCCTTGTCCAGCACGCCCGGCGTGTTGGTCAGCAGCAGCAGCTTCTCGGCCTTCAGCACGGTCGCGAGCTTGCTCGCCACCATGTCGGCGTTGATGTTGTAGCTCTCGTTGCGCTCGCCGAAGCCGATGGGGCTGACGACCGGGATGAACTGGTCGTCCTGCAGCGCCTGCACCACGGCCGGGTCGATCGTGGTGATCTCGCCGACCTGGCCGACGTCGTGCTCCACGGTCGGGTCGTCCTTGTCGACCATCTTCAGCTTCTGCGCGCGGATGAGCCCTCCGTCGCGACCGGTCAGGCCCACGGCCTTGCCGCCGGCGGCGTTGATCAGGCCGACGATGTCCTGCTGCACCTGGCCGCCCAGCACCCACTCGACGACTTCCATCGTCTCCTCGTCGGTGACGCGCATGCCCTGGATGAAGGTGCCCTTCTTGCCGACGCGCGCCAGCGCATCGTCGATCTGCGGGCCACCGCCGTGCACGACGATCGGGTTCATGCCCACCAGCTTGAGCAGCACCACGTCCTCGGCAAAGTCCTGCTGCAGCGCCGGGTCGGTCATCGCGTTGCCGCCGTACTTGATGACCAGGGTCTTGCCGTGGAACTTGCGGATGTAGGGCAGCGCCTGAGCCAGGATCTCCGCCTTGTCGCGCGGTGCGATGGTGGCCAGGGCGTCGGGCGGGACGGCGGCAGGAGAGGTCATGCGCGGGCTCCGGAAGTCGAGGGGCGTCGGGGCCGAATTCTAGGGTTCGCCCTAGGTCTTGGATCGCTCCCGTGGCGCGTGTCCGGGAACTTCTTCGCGCGATGCAGCGTCGGACACCGGCCTACACTGCCACCATGCGCCGCGCCACCTGGATCCTCTGGCTGATGCTGGCCCTGCTTCCCTTGCGCAGCTGGGCGGTGGCGTCCATGGGCTTGCCCACGGACGACGTTGCCCCGGCGGTCACGGCGTCGGCTGGTCAGATGCCTTGCCACGACGTGGCCGGCGACGATGTCGCCGGCAGCGTCTGCCAGGCCTGCGACTGGTGCCACGGTGCGATCGTCCTGCCGTCGGCATGGACCTTTGCCGCTGACGACCTGCCCGCCGCCCCGCCCCGCGTGGGGCCGGCGCGAGACACCGGGCGCCACATGCCCGGCGGCCTGGACCGCCCGCCCCGAACCCGCCTCGCCTAGCGACGCAGCGCGCCCCGTCGCGCCCGCCGCAACGATCCGTTCCCGGCCGCCACGCGGCCGGGCCCCGATGCGTCCATTGCGAGCTTGTCCGATGATCCCTGCCTCATGGCGCCGGCTGCTGCCGGCCCTCTGCCTCGCGACCGCCTTGCCGGTCGCTGCCGACCCGCCCGCGGCGCCGCCCTCGACCGGGGCCGGCGACCCTGCGACGGCGCAGGCGCCCGTGCCGCCGGTCGTGCATCGCTCCGCGTTCGACGGCTACCGCCGCCACGCCGACGCGGCGCCCGCGCCGTGGCAACGCGCCAACGAGACCGTCGGGCGTATCGGCGGATGGCGGACGTATGCGCGCGAGGCGCAGCCCGCCGCGCCACCGGCATCGGCCCCCGCCGGCCGCGGTCACGCGCACTGACGGGGCCTCACCATGCACACGACCCCCATGCGCCGCTCGCTGGCTGCCACCCTGTCGACGCTGATGCTGGCGGGCTGCGCGAGCGTCGATCACGACGCCGCCTTCGGTCCGGTCGCGCAGGCGGCACAGGAGCACGTCGGCCAGCCCATCCGCTGGACACGCGACGCCGACCAGCGCGCCGCGTCAGACGCCCGCGTGGCCGAGCTGCTGGCCCAGCCGATCGGCCCCGATGCCGCCGTGCAGATCGCACTGCTGAACAACCGCGGACTGCAGGCCGCCTTCGAGCAGCTCGGCATCACCGAGGCCGAGCGCGTGCAGGCGCTGCGCCTGCCCAACCCCGGCTTCAGCTTCGGCCGCCTGCGCCGCGGCGACGAGGTCGAGATCGAGCGCGGCCTCCATCTCGACCTGGCCCGGCTGCTGGCGGCGCCGATCGTCGGCCGCCTGGAGGCTCGCCGCGTCGAACGGGCGCAGCAGGCGGCCCTGCTGCAGGTGCTGAGCCTCGCCGCGGACGCGCGCAAGGCGCAGGTCCAGGCGGTCGCCGCCGAGGAGACGGTGCGCTACCGCCGTCAGGTCCAGGAGGCCGCCGACGCCGGCGCGGAACTGGCCCGCCGCATGGCCGAGGTCGGCAACTTCAGCAAGCTGCAGCGCTTGCGCGAGCAGGGCTTCCTGGCCGATGCAGCGCTGAATGTCGCGCGCGCGGAACGCGAGCGCATCTCGGCTCGCGAGCGTCTCACCCGCCTGATGGGACTGTGGGGGCCGCAGACCCGGTTCACGCTGCCGGACCGCCTGCCGGACCTGCCGGCCACCCCCGACGATCTGCCCGACGTCGAACGCGACGCGATCACCCGCCGGCTGGACGTGCGGGCTGCCCGGCTCGCGGCCGAGCAGACCGCTGCGAACCTGGGCCTGACGAAGGCGACGCGCTTCATCAACGTGCTCGAGCTCGGCGTCCAGCACAACAGCTCGAACGAGGCGCCACGCCAGACCGGCTGGGAGATCGGTGTGGAACTCCCGCTGTTCGACACGGGCGACGCTCGACTTGCACGCGCAGAAGGCGTGTACCTGCAGGCCGTCCACCGCACGGCCGAGACCGCCGTGAACGCCCGCTCCGAAGTCCGCGAGGCCTACGCCGGCTACCGGCACGCCTGGGACATCGCTCGCCACCATCGCGACGAACTCGTGCCGCTGCGTCGCCAGATCGCCGACGAGAACCTGCTGCGCTACAACGGCATGCTGATCGGCGTGTTCGAGCTGCTGGCCGATGCGCGCGCGCAGGTCGCCGGCGTCAACGCCTACATCGAGGCGCTGCGCGACTTCTGGCTGGCCCGCGCCGACCTCGACATGGCCCGCCTCGGGCCGACACGGCTCACGCCGCCGGCCGGATCCGCGCCCGCCGCGGCCGCCGACGGTGCCGGGCACTGAAGGACATTCCCATGCTCTCCAGACGCTCCCTCCTCGCCGCCGGCAGCGCCCTCGGCGCCACGGCCGTCAGCCAGCACGCCATGGCGGCGCTGCCCGAGCCGGTGACGCAGGCTTCATCCGACACGATGCCGCCGCTGCTGCCCGCCACCGGCCGCCCCTACAACCCCGTCGTCACGCTCAACGGCTGGACCCTGCCCTGGCGCATGAACAACGGCGTCAAGGAGTTCCACCTCGTCGCCGAGCCGGTGGTGCGCGAGATGGCGCCCGGCTTCAAGGCGCACCTGTGGGGCTACAACGGCCAGAGCCCGGGGCCGACGATCGAGGTCGTCGAAGGCGACCGCGTCCGGCTCTTCGTCACCAACAAGCTCCCCGAGCACACCACCATCCACTGGCACGGCCAGCGCCTGCCCAACGGCATGGATGGGGTCGGCGGCCTCAACCAGCCCACCATCCAGCCCGGCAAGACCTTCGTCTACGAGTTCGTCGCGCGCCGACCCGGAACCTTCATGTACCACCCGCATGCCGACGAGATGGTGCAGATGGCGATGGGCATGATGGGCTTCTGGGTGACGCACCCACGGCAGAAGCATCCGCTGATCGACACGGTAGACCGCGACTTCTGCTTCCTGCTCAACGCCTACGACATCGAGCCCGGCGCCTACACGCCGAAGATCATGACCATGCTCGACTTCAATCTCTGGAGCTGGAACAGCCGCGTGTTCCCGGGCATCGACACGCTCAACGTGAGGAAGAACGACAAGGTTCGCATCCGCATCGGCAACCTGACGATGACCAACCACCCGATCCACCTGCATGGCCACGAGTTCCAGGTCACCGGCACCGACGGCGGGCCGACGCCGAAGTCGGCCCGATGGCACGAGGTGACGACCGACGTGGCCGTCGGCCAGATGCGCCAGATCGAGTTCCTGGCCGACGAGGAAGGCGACTGGGCCTTCCACTGCCACAAGAGCCACCACACGATGAACGCGATGGGCCACGGCGTGCCGACCATGATCGGCGTGGATCATCGCGAGGTCGCGCGCAAGATCACCGGCCTGGTGCCCGACTACATGGTGATGGGCGAGCGCGGCATGGCCGACATGGCGGAGATGCAGATGCCCCTGCCCGACAACACCGCGCCGATGATGACGGGCGAGGGCCCGTTCGGATCGGTCGAGATGGGCGGCATGTTCACGATGCTCAAGGTGCGGCGCGAGCAGAAGCCGGGCGACTATTCGGACCCGGGCTGGTTCCGCCACCCGCCGGGCAGCGTCGCTCGCGAGTGGACCGGCGCGCTGGCCGAGCCGGCGCGCTTCAAGGCCGAGGGCGGGGGCGCCATGCCGGCGCGCCACATGCCCGCCGGTGACGTCGAGGTGCAGGTGCGCAAGCCCAAGGGACACGGAGGCGGCCATGCGGGGCATTGAGTTCTTGCTGGCGGCGGTGATGCTGTGCGCCGGCACGGGCGCGCTGGCCCACGGCGACGCCGCTCACGGCGGCCAGCCGCCCGCCGCAGTCGCGAAGGAGCAGAAGCCCTGGGGCATCGCCGGCGACGCCAAGGCCGTGCGGCGCACGATCCGCATCCGCATGAGCGACGACATGCGCTTCACGCCCGACCGCATCGACGTGCGCGAGGGCGAGACCGTGCGCCTGTCGCTCGTCAACGCCGGCCGCATGCTGCACGAGCTGGTGATCGGCACGAAGCAGGAGCTCGACGCGCACGCCGCGCTGATGCTCAGGTTCCCGGACATGCAGCACGACGAAGCCTACATGGCCCACGTCCCCGCCGGCCGGCGCGGCGAGATCGTGTGGACCTTCAACCGCGCCGGCGAGTTCGACTTTGCCTGCCTCATTGCCGGCCACTACCAGGCCGGCATGGTCGGCAGGATCGTCGTGACGCCGAGCAAGACCAAGGAGTGAACGCAATGATGAACACCGTCAAGACGATCCGCATCGCCCTCGCCGCTCTGCTGGCCACCGGCGCCACCCTGGCGCCGGCGCAGACGCCGACCGAAGGCGAGGTGCGCAAGATCGACACCGCACAGAACAGGATCACGCTCAAGCACGGTGAGATCAGGAACCTCGACATGCCACCGATGAGCATGGTCTTCAACGTCAAGGACCCGGCGCTGCTGGCCAAGGTCAAGCCCGGCGACAAGGTGCGCTTCACGGCCGAGAAGATCGGCGGCGCCTACACGGTGACCAGCCTGGAGCTCGCCAGGTGAAGCGGCTGGTCGCCCTGGCGATGCTGCTGGCCGGCTGCGGCGTCGCCGGCGCCGCGCCGATGGGCTTCCAGGGCAGCCAGATGGCCATGGGCGACTTCGGCCCGAACTGGCGCGAAGCCTGGGTCAACCACGCCTACACCGCGCGCGATGCGGTCGGCGCGGGCGGCCTCTTCATGCGCTCCGACGACAAGCGCACGACGCGCGACGTCGCCGAGCTGACCTACACGCGCCTCGTCGCCCGCTGGAACCTGCCGCATGCGCAGGCCAACGTCTGGTTCGTCGGTGGCGTCGGCGGCATCCGCGGCAACGACTTCGCCGGCACCCGCACGCTGTGGGCGCCGGGCTTCCAGCTCGACTACGAGACGACGCGCGTCTATGTCGCGGCCTTCGGGCGGCTGTACCGGGCCGACGGCATCAAGCATGACTACGGCGCGGTGCGCGCGGGGTTCTCGTTCCACGAAGTCGAGTACGAGGAGACCCAGCCCTGGTTCATCGTCGAGGCGCGGCGCATGCGCGGCCTGTCCGAGCAGATCGAGATCACGCCGATGCTGCGGCTGATCAACAAGGGCTACTTCATCGAGGCGGGCGTCAACACCGACAAGCAGGCCCGCTTCAACTTCATGTACATCTTCTAGAAGGAGCGACACCATGAGAAACGCACTGATCCTCGCCGCCGGCCTGCTGGCCTTGTCCGCCCAGGCTGCCACCACCACCAAGCTCACCGTCAACGGCATGGTCTGCGCCTTCTGCGCCCAGGGCATCGAGAAGAAGCTGAGCGCGATGCCGCAGACGCGCGCGGTCTACGTGAACCTCGGCGACAAGATCGTCGCCGTCGAGGCGAAGGAAGGCCAGACCCTCGACGTCGACAAGGTGCGCGCCGAGGTCAAGGACGCCGGCTACGACGTGGTCAAGGTCGAGACCGTCGGCGAGTCGGTCGACCAGCTGCGCGCCGCGGCAAAGGCGCGCAAGTGAGCGAACCGCTCGCGCCGGCCACTGGCGTCTGGAGCTCGCTCGCGGCCCTGTTCGCCAGCAGCGGCACGCTGGTCTGCTGCGCGCTGCCGGCCCTGCTGGTGTCGCTGGGGGCCGGCGCGGCCCTGTCGTCGCTGGTCGCAGCCGTGCCGCAGCTGGTCTGGCTCAGCGAGCACAAGACGGCCGTGTTCGGCTTTGCCGGCGCGATGCTGCTGGCTGCCGGTGCGCTGCAGTGGCGCGGCCGACGCGCGCCCTGCCCGGTCGACCCGGCGCGGCGCGCCGCCTGCCTGCGGACGCGGGCGTGGAGCCGGCGTGTCTACCTGACCTCGGTCGCGCTGTTCATGATCGGTGGCTTCTTCGCCTTCGTGCTGCCGTGGTGGTCGGCGCACGGCTAAGCTGTCGGCGATGCACATCCACGACCTGAGCCCCTGGCAGCACCGCCACGACTACGGCGCCGACCGCAGCCGCGCCGAGCGCCGCACGCGCTGGGTGATCGCGATCACGCTGGCGATGATGGTGGTCGAGATCGGCGCCGGCTGGTGGTGGCAGTCGATGGCGCTGCTGGCCGACGGCTGGCACATGGGCACGCACGCGGCAGCCATCGGCGTGGCCGCGGTCAGCTACTGGCTGACGCGGCGCTGGACCGGCGACGCCCGCTTCTCGCTCGGCCCCTGGAAGGTCGAGGTGCTGGGGGCCTACACCAGCGCCGTGCTGCTGGGCGTGGTCGCCATCGGTATCGCGGCCGAGTCGGCGTTGCGACTGTGGTCGCCGCGCGCGGTCGCCTACGACGAGTCGCTGGCCGTGGCCGTGGTCGGCCTGGTCGTCAACATGCTCTGCGCGCGTCTGCTGCATGCGGGGCCGCAGGGGCACCACCATGACCATGACCACCACGATCACACGCACGGGCATGCCCACGGCGACGACCTGAACCTGAAGGCCGCCTACCTGCACGTGCTGGCCGACGCCGCCACCTCGGTGCTGGCGATCGGCGCCCTGCTGGCCGGCAAGCTGGCCGGCTGGGGCTGGCTGGACCCGGCCGTCGGCCTGCTGGGCGCCGCGATGATCGCCTGGTGGTCGGCCGGCCTGCTGCGCCAGACCTCGAAGATCCTGCTCGACCGCGAGATGGACGATCCGCTGGCCGACGAGGTGCGAGGTCGCCTCGAGTCGGACGGTGACGCCCGCGTCGCCGACCTGCACCTCTGGCGTGTCGGCGATGCGCGCTTCGCGGTACAGGCGACGCTGGTCGCGGACCAGCCGCTGTCGGCCGACCTCTACCGCGAGCGCCTGCACGGCATGCCGGCCATCGCCCACGTGTCGCTCGAGATCAACCGCTGCCGCGGCGAAGCCCACGACGCCGGGCACGGCCACCGCGCGCGTTGAGCGGCCGCAGGTCCGCTCGAACGCGCGCAGACGGAGCCCGCGTACCCGCGGCGCTCCGTCAGAAATGGATGCCGCGCATCATCTGCTGCAGTGCCACCGCCTCGGCCGACAGCTGCGGCTTGCCGCCCTTCTCGCCCTTGGCCGCATCGCTGTCCGGGAACATCCGGAAGCTCGTGTTCATGACGATCTGCGCGATGCGCGGCGCGAAGGCGTGCAGCACCTGGCCGGTGATGCCCAGGCGCGTGGCGATGCGCACCGGCTTGTAGACGCAGGCCTGCGCGATCATGTCGGCCGCCTCCTCGGGCGCCAGCGTCGGCACGTTGTTGTAGATCTTGGTCGGCGCGATCATCGGCGTGCGCACCAGCGGCATGTTGATGGTCGTGAAGCTGATGCCGACGTCGGCGTACTCGCTCGACGCGCAACGTGTCCACGCATCCAGCGCGGCCTTGCTGGCGACGTAGGCGCTGAAACGCGGCGCATTCGTCAGCACGCCGATCGAGCTGATGTTGACGACATGGCCCTTCTTGCGGGCCACCATCCCGGGCAACACGCCCATGGTCACGCGCAGGCAGCCGAAGTAGTTGAGGTCCATCGTCCGCTGGAAGTCGTGAAAGCGCTCGTAGCTGTTCTCGATCGCGCGGCGGATCGAGCGCCCGGCGTTGTTGATCAGGAAGTCGACGCCGCCGTGGTCGGCCGTCAGCTGGTCGATGAAGGCCTTGCAGCCGGCCTCGTCGGCGATGTCGACCGAGTAGCTGTGGACGTTGGCGCTCTTGCCCGCAAAGGCCTTGATCTCCTTGACGGCCTCGTCCAGCTTGTCGGCGTCGCGGGCGCAGATGATGGTGATCGCGCCGGCCTCGGCGAACTTCATCGCCGCCGCCAGGCCGATGCCTGAACTGCCGCCGGTGACAAGCACCACCTTGCCGCCGACCGTGCCCTTGAGCGAACGGTCGATGAAGAGGTCGGGGTCGAGGTGGCGCTCCCAGTAGTCCCACAGGCGCCAGGCGTAGTCCTTGAGGTTGGGGCAGGCGATGCCGCTGCCCTTCAGCGCGGCGGTCGTGTCGCGGCAGTCGTAGCGCGTCGGGAAGTTGATGAAGGTGAACATGTCGTCGGGCAGGCCGAGGTCCTTCATCACCGCGGCGCGCACGCGGCGCACCGGCGCCACCGCCATCAGGCCCTTCTTCACGCTCTTGGGGATGAAGCCCAGCAGCGCCGCGTTGATGAACAGGTTCATCTTCGGCGCGTGCGCGGCCTTGCTGAAGATGTCCAGCACGTCGCCGACGCGGTAGCCCTCGGGGTCGACGAGGTGGAAGCACTTGCCCTTCAGGTCGAGCTTCGCGTGGCTGATGTGGTCCAGCGCCGCCACGACGAAGTCCACGGGCACGATGTTGATGCGCCCGCCCTCGAGACCCACGCTGGGCATCCACGGCGGCAGGATCTGCCGCATGCGCTGGATCAGCTTGAAGAAGTAGTAGGGCCCGTCGATCTTGTCCATCTCGCCGGTGGTCGAGTCGCCGACCACCATCGCCGGGCGGAACACGGTCCACGGGAGCTTGCACTCCTTGCGCACGATCTTCTCGGACTCGTGCTTGGTCATGAAGTACGGGTGGTCCAGGCCCTCGGCCTCGTCGAACATGTCCTCGCGGAACACGCCCTCGTAGAGCCCGGCCGCCGCGATCGACGACACGTGGTGGAAGTGCCCGGCGCCGATGGCCTGCGCGAACTCGACCGCGTTGCGCGTGCCTTCGATGTTGACCTGGACCTGCGACTCCTCGTCGGCCGACAGGTCGTAGACCGCCGCCAGGTGATAGACCGCATCGATGCTGCCCTTGTGCGCCTTGATGTCGTCGGCGGCGACGCCGAGCTTCTTGGCGGTCAGGTCGCCGAAGACCGGGATTGCACGGCTCCGGGCGGAGCCCTGCAGGCCCCAGTAGTCCAGCAACTCGGGCAGCTTGCCCTCGCTCTCCCGACGCAGCAGGAAGTGCACGGTCGAGCCCTTGCGCCCGAGCAGCGTCTTGACGAGGCGCTTGCCGATGAAGCCGGTCGCGCCGGTGACGAAATACTGCATGCAGTTCTCCTTGCTGTGTTCCCTCGATGAGCGCTTCGATTCTTGTCCAAGGCAGCCGCCGCGCAGGGCCGCGCCTTGCTCGGTACTTTCCCGAGGCGCGCGTCGCGCCACACATAGGGAAACGACCCTAAGCTTTTAGGGCGCCGCTTCTAGGAAGCGGCTCCTATAGTGGCTCGCAAGGCCGCTTCGCAGGGGAGCGCCACCCGACCCTTTGAAGGAAGACACCCATGGTCAAGAAGCTGCAGAAACTCGCCGACAAGAAGAGCTCCGCCGGCGCCCCGTCGATGGCCCAGCTGTTCGACAGCGAGCTGGCCGGTTCGATCAAGGGCTCCGCCGCGCAGATCTGGCAAGCCGGTCTGGGCGCGTTCGCCAAGGCCCAGGGCGAAGGCAGCAAGGTCTTCGACGCCCTGGTCAAGGAAGGCATGTCCATCCAGCGCAAGACCCAGGCCGTCGCCGAAGAGAAGTTCGGCGAGGTGAGCGGCAAGATGACCAAGCTGTCCGAGGACGTCCAGTCCAAGGCCGGCCAGCAGTGGGACAAGCTCGAGAGCATCTTCGAGGAGCGCGTCGCCAAGGCGCTGGGCAAGCTGGGCGTGCCGTCCAGCAAGGACGTCTCGGCCCTGATCGCTCGCATCGACACGCTGCAGGCCAGCGTGGCCAGGCTGTCCAAGGCCCCGGCCGCCAAGAAGGCTGCCAGCAAGGCCGCGCCGGTGAAGGCCGCGACCAAGCGCGCCGCGCCGCGCAAGCGCGCTGCAGCCTGAGTTGGCCATCCGGCAGGGTTCCAGGGGCGCTGCGGCGCCCCTTTCCACGCGCTCCGCGGCGGCGGTGACGCCGCCGCGCGTCGGCGTGGCATTGGCAGGCGGCGGCCCCCTCGGCGCGATCTACGAGATCGGCGCGCTCTGTGCGCTCGAGGACGCGATCGCAGGCCTGCGTTTCGTCGACTGCCACGGCTACGTCGGCGTCTCGGCCGGCGGCTTCGTGGCGGCGGGGCTGGCCAACGGCATCGGTCCGCGCGAGCTGTGCCGCTCCTTCATCGAGAACGAAGGCCCGCCGATCGACGTCTTCGACCCGGCGATGCTGACGCGCCCGGCCTGGGGCGAGTACGCGAAGCGCCTGGCGCGACTGCCCGGCCTGGCGGCCGGCGCCACCGTGGCGTACGCGCTCGGTCTGGCGACCCGCGGCATGGTGCTCGACCGTCTGGGGCGTGCGGTGCCGACTGGACTGTTCTCCAACCGCACGGTGCACGAGCACCTGAGCCGCGTGTTCAGCGCACCCGGCCGCAGCAACGACTTCCGCGCGCTGCGGCGTCGCCTGGTGCTGGTGGCGGTCGACCTGGACAGCGGCGAAGCCACGCCCTTCGGCCTGCCGGGTCACGACGGCGTGCCGATCTCGCTGGCCGTGCAGGCGAGTGCCGCGCTGCCGGGGCTGTTTCCGCCGGTCGAGATCGACGGCCGTAGCTACGTAGACGGCGCTTTGCGCAAGACGCTGCACGCGTCGGTGCTCCTCGACGAAGGCCTGGATCTGCTGATCTGCCTGAACCCGCTGGTGCCCTACCGCGCGCCAGCCGACGGGCGCCATGGCCGACACGGCACCGCACCGGTTTCGCGGCTGGTCGACGGCGGCCTGCCGCAGGTGCTGAGCCAGACCTTCCGCGCCATCATCCGTTCGCGCATGGAACTCGGCATGCGCAACTACGAGAGCCTGTACCCGGGCACCGACATCCTGCTGTTCGAGCCCGACGAGCGCGATGCCAGCGTCTTCTTCACCAACCCCTTCAGCTACTCGCAGCGCCGCGCGATGGCCGAGCACGCCTACCAGGCGACCCGCACCCAGCTGCGCTCGCGCCGCGGCGAGCTGACAGCGAAGCTCGCGCGCCATGGCCTGGCCTTCGAGGCCACGCTCGACGACGAACGGCGCAGCCTGCTCGACCTGCGCCCGGCGGTGGCCGGCCGGGCGCTGCGGGCGCTGCGCCGGCTCGACGAGCTGCTGGACGACCTCGAGTCCCGGATCGCGGCCTGAGCCGCGCCGGGACAGGCCGGCCGTAAAATCGCGACCGTTCCGAGCCCTCGCGGCGCCTGCCGCACTGCCGGCCCGCCCCACCCCGAAAGTCCTGCCATGAGCCTCCAATGCGGCATCGTGGGCCTGCCCAATGTCGGCAAGTCCACCCTCTTCAACGCGCTGACGAAGGCCGGCATCGCGGCCGAGAACTATCCCTTCTGCACCATCGAACCCAACGTCGGCATCGTCGAGCTGCCCGATCCGCGGCTGCAGGCACTGGCGGCGATCGTCCAGCCCGAGAAGGTGGTGCCGGCGATCGTCGAGTTCGTCGACATCGCCGGCCTGGTGGCCGGTGCCAGCAAGGGCGAAGGCCTGGGCAACCAGTTCCTCGCCCACATCCGCGAAACCGACGCGATCGTCAACGTCGTGCGCTGCTTCGACGACGAGAACGTGATCCACGTCGCCGGCAAGGTCGATCCCATCGCCGACATCGAGGTCATCCAGACCGAGCTCTGCCTCGCCGACCTCGCCACGGTCGACAAGACGCTGCAGCGTTCGATCAAGGCCGCCAGGTCGGGCAACGACAAGGAGGCCGCGAAACTCGTCGACGTGCTGCAGAAGTGCCAGGCCGCGCTGAACGAGGCCCGGCCGGCGCGCAGCATCGCCTTCAGCAAGGAGGAGCTGGTCATCCTCAAGCCGCTGTGCCTGATCACGGCCAAGCCGGCGATGTTCGTCGGCAACGTCGACGAAGGCGGCTTCGAGAACAACCCGCACCTCGAGCGCCTGCGCGCCTACGCAGCGACGCAGAAGGCACCGGTGGTCGCGATCTGCGCCAAGACCGAGGCCGAGCTCGCCGACATGGCCGACGAGGACAAGCTGATGTTCCTGCAGGAGATGGGGCAGGACGAGCCCGGCCTCAACCGCCTGATCCGCGCCGCCTTCTCGCTGCTGGGCCTGCAGACCTACTTCACCGCCGGCGTGAAGGAAGTGCGCGCCTGGACCATCCACATCGGCGACACCGCGCCGCAGGCGGCCGGCGTGATCCACGGCGACTTCGAGCGCGGGTTCATCCGCGCCCAGACCATCGCCTACGAGGACTTCATCGCCTTCAAGGGCGAACAGGGGGCCAAGGAGGCCGGCAAGATGCGCGCCGAGGGCAAGGACTACATCGTCAAGGACGGCGACGTCCTGCACTTCCTGTTCAACGTCTGAGCATCGATCGGCCGCTGACGGCCGGTGTTAGGCTCCTCGACAGCCGACACCGCGACATGGCTGAACCCGCTGCCGCTGCCCACACCGACGCTCCGCCGCCGGGCGCCGTGTCCGCCGGTGCGCTGCTGCTCGTCGCCCTGGCCTATGCGCTGACGGGCTCGGCCGCGCTGCAGCTGGCGATCCCCCCGGGCTATGCCTCGCCGCTGTTCCCGCCTGCCGGGGTCGCGCTCGCCGCGGCGCTGGTGTTCGGATGGCGCGCCCTGCCGGCGGTGCTGCTGGGCAGCCTCGGCGTGCAGGCCGTGCGCTATGTCATCGCCGGGCCGGACGCCGCCGGGCCGAACGTGCTGCCGCTGGCCCTGGTGATCGCGCTCGGTGCCGCCGCCCAGGCGGGGGTCGGTGCCTGGCTGGCGCGGCGCGTCGAACGCGGACCGCTGACGCTGGACAGTCCGGCATCGATCGGGCGCCTCTTCGGCCTCGGCGGCATGCTCGCCTGCACCATCAATGCAACGACCGCCAGCCTCGCGCTGTGGCTGGCCGGTGCCATCGGCCCTGCGCAGCTGCCGTACACGTGGTGGACCTGGTGGGGCGGCGACGTGCTGGGCGTCGTCATCGCGACCCCGGTGATGCTGAGCTTCATCGGCCGCCCGCGCGCCGCCTGGCGCCCGCGTCGCAACACCGTGGCCCTGCCGCTGACGCTGGCGACGTTGCTGCTGGCCGCGGCGATCCTGCAGGTCACGCGCTGGGACGCACAGCGGGGCGCGGCGCGTTTCGAGCGCGACGCGCTCGGCGTGAGCCGCGGCGTCGAGTTGCGGCTCGGGGCCCACCTCGACGCCCTCGACGCGATGCACGGCATCTTCATCGCCTCGTCCAGCGTCGAGCCGGACGAGTTCCGCCGCGCCAGCGTGCCCTGGCTGCGCAAGCTGCCCAGCGTGCAGGCGCTGGGCTGGCACCAGCGCGTGCCCCGCGAGCAGGTCGCGGGCTTCGAAGCCCAGGTGCGCGACGGCGGCAACCGCGGCTTTCGCGTCTTCGAGCGCGACGCCAGCCTGACGGCGGCCGACAGCGAACTGCTGGTGATGCGTTTCGTGGAGCCGGCCAAGGGCAACGACAGCGCACTCGGCGTCAATGTGCTGTCGATCCGCGCCGCCCGCGAGGCGATCGCGCAGGCGCGCCAGGACGACGCGCCGGTCGCGACCTCGAGCTTTCGCCTGACGCAGGAGACGGGACAGCAGACCGGCGTCGTGGTCTACCGGGCGATCCACAGCGACGACGGCCCGCAGCGCCAGCTGGTCGGCCTGGTGTTCCTGACGCTGCGCATGGCGGATGCGCTCGGGGCCTTGATGGCCGGTGCGCCGAGCTACCTGGAGGCTTGCCTGGTCGACACCCAGGGCAGCACGCAGCCGGCCGTGCACCTCGCCGGCCCCGCGGGCTGCGAGGCGGCACCGGCCAACGGCGTTTTGCAGGAGCGCGTGGCGATGCCCTTCGCCGGCCGCGCCTGGGAGCTGCGCCTGACGGCACCGCACGGCGTGCCGGCCACCGTGGTCGGCCCGCTGGCCAGCGACAGTGCGACGACCTGGCTGTTCTCGATCACCGGGCTGGCGGCCACCGGCCTGATGGGCGTGCTGCTGCTGCTGGTGACCGGCCGGACACGACTCACCGAGGCCGCGGTGGGCGAGCGCACCGAGCAGCTCGAGCACGAGATCGCGGAGCGCCAGCTGACCGAGCAGGCGCTGCGCGTCAGCGAGCAACGCTTCCGCGGCATCTTCAACGCCGTGCCGATCGGCGTCGTCTACACGGACCTGCAGGGCCGCATCAAGCAACCCAACGCCGCCTATTGCGCGATGCTGGGCTACACCGAGGAGGAGCTGCTGAGCCTGTCGGTGACGAGCCTGACGCATCGCGATGACCGCACCGACGATCTGATTCTCAAGCGCGACCTCGTCGCCGGCCGCACGCCGCTGTACCGCCGCCGCAAGCGCTACATGACCAAGGCCGGGCAGCCGCTGTGGGTCAGCGTGACGATCAGCGTGCTGCGCGACGAGCGCGGCGAGCCGCACCGCCTGCTGGGGCTGGTCGAGGACATCTCCGAGCACCTGCGCCTCGAGGAGGCCGAGCGCGCGCGCGAGTCGGCCGAGAACGCGAACCGCGCCAAGGACGAGTTCCTGTCGCGCATGAGCCACGAGCTGCGCACGCCGCTGAATGCGATGCTCGGCTTCGCGCAGCTGCTCGACCTCGACCGCGGCGAGCCGCTGCACGAGCGCCATCGCCTGTGGGTCACGCAGATCCAGCAGGCCGGCTGGCATCTGCTGGAGATGATCAACGACGTGCTGGACCTGTCGCGCATCGAGTCCGGCACCCTCAACCTCCAGATCGAGCCGCTGGCGGTCGAGCCGCTGATCGCGGCGTCGATGGCGCTGGTCGAGCCGCAGGCGCAGGCGCGCGGCGTGACGCTGGTGCGCGCCATGGCGGACCACGCGCCCCTGCAGGTGATGGGCGACGTGACGCGCGTCAAGCAGATCCTGACGAACCTGCTGAGCAATGCCGTCAAGTACAACCGCGAAGGCGGCGAAGTGCGCGTGGCGACACGCGTCGGCAAGGCCGCCGACGACACGCCGGTGCTCGAGCTCGACGTGGTCGACACCGGAATGGGCATCGACGCCCAGCAGCTGTCGCAGCTGTTCCAGCCCTTCAACCGCCTGGGACGCGAGCGCAGCGCGACCGAGGGCACCGGCATCGGCCTCGTGATCGCCAAGCTGCTGGCCGAGCGGCAGGACGGCTCGCTCGACGTGCGCAGCGAGGTCGGCGTCGGCTCGACCTTCACGCTGCGCTTGCCGCTGGACACGCAGGCCAGCGACCTGGCCCCGGCCGAGCTGCCGGCGGCGACGGACGATCCGGCCTATCACCGACGCCAGGTGCTCTACATCGAGGACAACGAAACCAATGTGGAAGTGATGCGCGGCATCTTCAACCTGCGGCCGCAGGTGGAGTTCACGGTCGCCACGACCGGGCTCGACGGCCTGGCGGCGGTGCGCACCGCGCCGCCCGACCTGGTGCTGCTGGACATGAACCTCCCCGACATCGGCGGCATGGCCCTGCTGCAGCACCTGCAGGCCGATCCGCTGACCGCCGACATCCCGGTGGTCGTCGTCTCGGCCGACGCGCTGCCGGCGCAGATCGCCGCCACGCTGCGGGCCGGCGCGACGCGCTACCTCACCAAGCCGGTGGCCGTCGACGAGATGCTCGCCGTGCTGGACGAGCAGCTGTCGCAGATGACCACGCGCTTCGGCTAGCGTTCCTGCGCCGGGAACAGCACGCGCACGCGCAGCCCCGGGCTCTCGTCGACGTCGAGCAGGCTGACCGTGGCGCCGTGCGACTGCGCGATGTCGCGCACGATGGCCAGCCCCAGTCCGCTGCCGGTGCCGCTGGACCCGGGCAGGCGGTAGAAGCGCTCGAAGACCTGCTCGCGCCGCGTGGCGTCGATGCCGGGACCGTTGTCCTCGACCTCCAGCAGCGGGCGGGCCTCGCCCTCGCCGTCGATCTGCAGGCCGGTGCGCACCGTGATCCGCGCCGGACGCGCGGCGTCGCCGGTGCCGTACTCGAGCGCGTTGTGGATCAGGTTGGCCAGCAGCTCGCCCAGCAGGTGGCGGCGCCCGCGCACCGGTGCGGTGTCGAGCTGGAAGCCGAGATCCGCGCCGCGCTCCAGGGCGCGCGGCACCCAGTCCTGCGCGGCATCCTGCGCGATCGACTTGAGGTCGACGAGCTCCGGGCCCTTGGGGTCGTGGCTGCTGGCCTCGCTGCGCGCCAGTGCCAGCAGCTGATCGGCGACACGCGCGACCCGCTGGGCCGAGCGATGCAGCCGCAGCAGCGTCGCGTGGACCGCCGGTGGGTGGGCCTCGAGCAGCGCCAGCTCGGCCTCGGTGCGCAGCGCGGTCAGCGGCGTGCGCAGCTGGTGGGCCGCGTCCGCGATGAAGTGGCGCTGCCGCGCCGCGTCGCCGGCCACGCGCTGCAGCAGCTGGTCGACCGCATCGACCAGCGGCCGGAACTCGACCGGCACCTTGCCGCGCCGCAGCGGCCGCAGATCGTCGAGCGAGCGCTGCGCCAGCTGCTCGTTGACCGACAACAGCGGTCGCAGCGCCGCATGCGTGGCCAGCCAGATCGCCAGCGCGAACAGCAGCGTGAAGCCCACGCCGAGCGTCACGGTCAGCGTCACCGAGGCACGCCGCGCGGCGTCGCGCTTGCCCAGGGTCTCGGCAACGCGAACCTGGCACAGCTGGCGACCGCACTGCACCGCGTGCACGGCCATGCGCAGCGGCCGGCCGCCGACCTGCGCGGTCAGCGTGCGGCGCTCGCCGCGCCCCAGGGCCAGCGGCGGTTCCGCCAGCGGCGCGTCGCCGGCGATGCGCCGGCCGTCGGGTCCGAGCACGACGAAGTAGATCGTGTCGATGCTGGCGGTGGTGCGCAGCGACTGTTCGGTCTGCTCGTTCATGTCGAACTGCACCCGCCCGTCGACCGAATGGACCAGGTTGCCGATCGCGAGCGCCCAGTCGCTGAGCGAGACGTCGTAGGCCGCGTCGGTGTTGCGCAGCTGGCCGCGCAGGTCGAAGTAGACGCGCAGCGGAACGGTCAGCAGGATCAGCAGCGCCACCCAGAGCATCAGGGTGGCCTTGAGGCTGGACAGCATCAGCTCGCCGCGCCGGCGGCCGCGTCCACCTCTTCGACCAGGTAACCGAAGCCGCGCACCGCGCGGATGCGCAGGCCGGCCGGCTCGATCTTCGGCCGCAGCCGCGACACGTAGACCTCGACGGCGTTCTCGGACAGTGCATCGTCCCAGCCGCTGATGGCCTGGAGGATCTGCTCCTTCCCGACCACGTGACCGACGCGACCGAGCAGGTACTCGAGCACCGCCCACTCGCGCGCCGACAGCTCCAGCGGCTGATCGCCGATCCAGGCGCGCCGCGCATCGAGGTCCATGCGCAGCGTGCCCATCGCCAGCACGCTGCCCTGGCGCGCCTGATGGCGCCGCGTCAGCACCTTGACGCGCGCCACCAGCTCGGCCAGCGCGAAGGGCTTGACCAGGTAGTCGTCGGCGCCCATCTCGAGGCCGCGCACGCGGTCCTCGATGGCATCGCGCGCCGTGAGCATCAGCACCGGCAGCGTCGAACCCTGGTCGCGCACGCGCCGCAGCGTCTCGAAGCCGTCGATGCCGGTCAGGCCGATGTCCAGGATCAGCAGGTCATAGGGATCGGTCTTGACCGATCCGGGCACCGGCTCGCCGCGTGGCGTGTGGTCGACGGCCCAGCCCTGCGAGCGCAGCGCGCGGGCCGTCGATTCGGCCAGGGCCGGATCGTCTTCTGCCAGAAGGATGTGCATGGCGCTGGAGTCTTGCGCGACGGTCTTGGGACGCTGGCTCATGGTTTGCGGGCGAAAAGCTGCGACGCGGCAGCCACTGTAGCGCGCAGTCCTTCGTCCGCCGGTGTTCATGCTCGGCGACGCCGAAGGCTGCGCGCTGACGACCCGCTGACGCTGGATGGCCGCCGCGCTGACTGGTGCGACGTGGGCTGGGCCGGATTCACGGCGCTTTTCGTCGTTTGGCCGCCGCCGCCGGCTCGCAGAATTTCGCCGTGCGCAGGCCTTCGCCCGCAAGGGCGCACGCCTGCCCGTCCCTGTCCCGTCCCCCGGAGTCCACGATGAACGCTTCCTCCCTGGTCGGCGCCGCCGCCGCGACCGAACATCCGCGCGAGGTGCTGAGCTTTCGCCTCGGCGCCGAGGAGTACGGCATCGACATCCTCAAGGTGCAGGAGATCCGCAGCTACGAGGCGCCGACGCGCATCGCCCATGCACCGGCCTACCTGAAGGGCGTGATCAACCTGCGCGGCGTGATCGTGCCGGTGGTCGACCTGCGCCAGCGCTTCGGCGCGGCCGAGGCCGGCATCGACGGCTTCACGGTCACGATCGTGCTGCACCTGGGCCAGCGCACCGTCGGCGTCGTCGTCGACTCGGTCAGCGACGTGCTGGAGCTGGCCGCCGAGACCGTCAAGCCGGCGCCGGCCATCGCCTGTGCCATCGATGCGGCCTACATCACCGGACTGGCCAGCCTGTCCGAGCGCACGCTGATCCTGCTCGACATCCAGGCCTTGCTGAGCGCCGCCGACATGGGGCTGAGCGACATCGCCCTCGCTGCGGCGCACTGAACACCGTCGTCCCGTTCTCTTTGCCGTCTGCTCTCTCTACCGACACCGTCATGTTGAATCACTGGTCCTTCAAGCGCCGCGTCGCGGCATTGGTGTTCGCCGCGCTCGCCGGCCTGGTCGTCATGACCGCCACGTCGGCCGTGCGGACCAAGAACGAGATCGAGTCGGCACGCCGCGATGCGCTGCGCACGGCCGTCGAGTCGGCCTACAGCATCGCGGCCGGCTACCAGGCCCAGGCCCTGGCCGGCACGATGAGCACCGAGGCTGCACAGCAGGCCGCGACCGCAGCGATCAAGGCCTCGCGCTACGGCGGGCCCGAGGGCAAGTCCGACTACTTCTACGTGTTCGGCATGGATGGCGTCGGCGTCATGCACCCGATCAAGGCCGAGTGGACCGGCAAGCCGATGATGGATGCGATCAAGCACGGCCAGGGCCGCTCGCTGGTGCGCGACCTCGTCGACCAGCTCAAGGCCAGCCCGGACGGCCGCGCCTTCGTGCCGACCGAGTTCCCGCGGCCCGGCCAGACGACGCCGGTGCCCAAGCTGCAGTACGTGATGGAGCTCAAGGGCTGGAACTGGCTCGTCGGCTCCGGCCTCTACATGGACGATGTCGACGCCCAGGTGCGCCGGGCCCTGATGGGCGAGGCCCTGCTCGGCGTCGCGCTGCTGCTGGCGATCGGCGGCCTCGGGGCCCTGGTGGCGCGCAGCGTGCTGCGCCAGCTCGGCGGCGAGCCGGCCGAAGCCATGGCCGTCATGCAGGAGGTGGCCAACGGCAACCTCGCCATCGAACAACGCCCGCGTCCGGTCGGCAGCCTGATGGACGGTCTGCAGAAGATGACGGCCTCGCTGCGCGACACCGTGGGCCAGGTGCGCACCAGCACCGACAGCATCACCACCGCCAGCAGCGAGATCGCGACGGGCAACGCGGACCT
>NZ_CADEFR010000006.1 GCF_902826655.1 uncultured Methylibium sp.
GCCGCCGCAGCCGTCAGATGAGACTGTCGCGTTCCACACGAAACGGCATAGAGCCCTCCTGCGCGCGTCTTTCATCAGGGTCCGCAGCACTCGAAGCTGCATCGATGACCGGTTGTAGTTTGTCCGTCTGCACCTTTGCTCGACTGATCAACTCGATGCGCTGCTGCGCGGTGATGCGATAGGTCGAAGAAGACGAAGCCAGAAGTGAATCGAGCCGCTGCGCGGCTCGTGGACTTCATTTGCTTGACTTCGGGGGAAGCCCTTGTAGTGAAATAGGCCAACCGACAGGGATGGCGGCGGTTGGTGTATGCGCGAGCATGACTCGCATCATCACCGCCCTCGCCGCCTCTGAAAACCCCATCTTGCTGCCTGTCGACGGGGGCGGTCGTGGCGCGATAGGCGACCTAAAAATTCGCGGCTGGAAGCTGACAGCGATCCCTCCCTCGCGGCGCCCGGCAGCCGCCGCCTTGCAATCACACCGCCCACCGCCGAAGCTCAGAACCTGGTGCGCATTGCGTGCGGTGCCCGGGCCGACGACGACGCCCCCTCGGACACGCGGCGCCAGCGGCAGGGGCGACGGACGGACGCACGAGGAGACTCACCATGCCCACCTTCATCACGCTGGCCAACTTCACCGAGCAGGGCGCGCGCTCGATCAAGGACTCGCCGGACCGCTTCCAGGCCTACAAGCAGCTGGCCGAGGCCGCGGGCATCACGGTCAAGAGCGTGCACTGGACCGAGGGCGCCTACGACATCGTGCTGGTCACCGAAGGCCCGGAAGACGCGGTGATGGCGACCGCGCTCAAGATGGCCCAGCTCGGCAACGTGCGCACGCAGACGCTGCGCGGCTACACCGAGAAGGAGATGCGCGGCTTCGCCGCCAAGCTGTAGCCGGTCTGGCTAGATCAGCTTGCGCTCGGCCGCCGGCGGCGGGCTCCAGGCGTAGAGCCAGGTTTCGGTCAGCGGCCGGCCGTCGCTGCTGCGCAGGTAGAGGCGCAGGTCGACGGGCGCGCTGCCGTCATCGGGCGGCACCACGTCGAACATCGCGCGGTAGCCCTTGACGGAGGCCAGGGGTCGCGCGGAGGTGACCTCGACGCGGCCGCGCGAGGCGGTGATCACCGGCTCGACCTTGGCCTTGGGGTCCAGCCGCGCCAGCTCGCCGCCGCTGAAGTCGACCGCGAAGCGCCACGACCAGTACTTGCGCGGCTGCCCCACCACGCCGCCCAGGCCGGTGTGCGTGGCGACGCAGCGCGCCAGCGGCGGCTGCACCGGCGCGTCGGCGCCCCAGTGCAGGCGGTAGGCGAACAGCAGCTCCTCACCGGGCAGCGGCGGCCGCTTCGGGTTCCACAGCGCGACGATGTTGTCGAAGGTCTCGTCGACCGTCGGGATCTCGACCAGCTGCACCGACCCGGCGCCCCAGCCGGACTTCGGCTCCACCCACAGGCTGGGCCGGCGCTCGTAGAAGACGCCGTCGTCCTGGTAGTGGTCGAAGTTGCGGTCGCGCTGCATCAAGCCAAAGCCGCGCGGGTTCTCGTCGGCATGGGCGTTGAAGCGCAGGCTCGCCGGGTTGGCCAGCGGCCGCCAGATCCACTCACCAGCGCCGGTCCACATCTGCAGGCCGTCGCTGTCGTGGATCTCGGGGCGCCAGTCGTAGGCCATGCGGCGGTCGTTCTCGCCGTGCTGGTACATGCTGGTCAGCGGCGCGATGCCCAGGCGCTCGATGGGCCGGCGCGGGTAGAGCGCGGCGTCCACGTCCATCACCTGCGTATCGCCCGGCGTGATGACGAAGCGGTAGGCGCCGGCGATGCTGGGCGAGTCGAGCAGCGCGTAGACCGTGAGGCTGTTCGACGCGGCCGGCGGGCGCTCCAGCCAGAAGGCGACGAAGTTCGGGAACTCCTCGGCCCGCGGCAGGCCGGTGTCGACCGCCAGGCCGCGCGCCGACAGGCCGTACTGCCACTCGCCGCCGACCGCGCGGAAATAGCTCGCGCCCAGGAAGGCCGAGACGTCGCGCTGCAGGTCGGTGTGGAAGTGGAGCCGGAAGCCCGCAAAGCCCAGGTCGCGCGGCAACTGGCGGCCGTCGACGCCGCTCTTGCCGTAGTCGAAGAGCTCGGGGTCGTAGGCCAGCTCGCGCGCCTGGCCGTCCACCACCTCGTGGATGCGCACCGGCGACTTGAAGAACAGGCCCGGGTGGAAGAACTGCGCCTGGAAGCGCCGGCCTTCGCCGGCCCACAGCGCGTGGTCGGCGCGGTAGCGCAGGGCCTGGTAGCGGTCGTAGTCCAGGTCGCCCAGCGACGCCGGCAGCGTGGACGGCGGTGGCACGTAGGCCTGACCGGCCAGCGCGCGGGCGCGGCCCTTGAGCACGGCGTAGTCGAAGGGCCGGGCCTCGCCCAGGGTCTTGAGGCCGGCGGCCGCGGCGGGGCCGCTCCACAGTGCCTGCAGCGCGGCGAACGCGGCCGAGCCGCGCAACAAGGTTCTTCTTTGCATCGACGTCGATGCTAGCGAGCCGCGGGCCAGCTGCTGTCGCCGGCCGACGTGGCGGCTTGTAGGACGATGCCGCGTCAGCAGGGGCTGATACCGAGGCGCTCGAACAGCGCGTCGTCGCGCGCCACGTCCGGGTTGCCGGTGACCAGCAGCTTGTCGCCGTAGAACATCGAGTTGGCGCCGGCCAGGAAGCACAGCGCCTGGATGCCGTCGCCCAGGCCCTGGCGGCCGGCCGACAGCCGCACCCAGGCCTTGGGCATGGTGATGCGCGCCACCGCGATCATGCGGACGAACTCGAAGGGGTCGATCTTGTCGGTGCCCGCCAGCGGCGTGCCCTCGACCTGCACCAGCTCGTTGATCGGCACCGATTCCGGGTACGGGTCCAGGTTGGCCAGCTGGGCGATCAGGCCGGCGCGCTCGCGCCGCGACTCGCCCATGCCGACGATGCCGCCGCAGCACACGCTCATGCCGGCCTCGCGCGCATGCGCCAGCGTCGTCAGGCGCTCCTCGTAGACGCGCGTGCTGATGATGCGGCCGTAGGCCTCGGGCGCGGTGTCGAGGTTGTGGTTGTAGTAGTCGACGCCGGCTTCCTTGAGCGCCTGCGCCTGCGGCTGGGTCAGCATGCCCAGCGTGCAGCAGGCCTCCAGCCCCAGCGACTTGACCTCGCGCACCAGCTCGGCGACCTTCTCGATGTCGCGGTCCTTGGGCTCGCGCCAGGCCGCGCCCATGCAGAAGCGCGTGGCACCGGCCTGCACGGCGGCCTGGGCGGCGGCGCGCACGGCGGCCACGTCCATCAGCTTGTCGGCCTCGACGCCGGTGTCGTAGTGCACCGACTGCGGGCAGTAGGCGCAGTCTTCCGGGCAGCCGCCGGTCTTGATCGACAGCAGCGTCGAGCGCTGCACCGCGTTGGCGTCGTGGTGCTCACGGTGCACCTGCTGGGCCTGCCACAGCAGGTCGTTGAAGGGCAGCGCGAACAGCGCCTCGATCTGCTCGACGCTCCAGCGCTCGGTCGACGGATGCGGCGCGTGCGCAGCCTGCGGGGCGGGGGGGCGGACGAGGTGGATGGGCTGGGTGGCAGTCATGCGCCTATTGTCGCCGCTCGGCCAGCCAGTCCAGCGCGCCCTGCCCGGCGACCCGGCCGCTGGCGAAGCAGGCGCTCAGCAGGTAGCCGCCGGTGGGCGCCTCCCAGTCCAGCATCTCGCCGGCACAGAAGACGCCCGGCGCGGCCTGCAGCATCAGCCGCCCGTCCAGCGCCTCGAAGCGCACGCCGCCGGCGGTGCTGATGGCTTCGGCGATGGGCCGCGGCGCGGTCAGGCGCAGCGGCAGCGCCTTCAGGGCCGACGCGAGCCGCGCCGGGTCGTGCATCGCCTCGCGGTCCAGCAGCTCGTGCAGCAGCGCGGCCTTGACGCCGGCGATGCCGAGCCGGCTCTTGAGGTGGGTGGACAGCGAGCGGCTGCCCCGCGGGCGCGCCACTTCGGCCGCGACGAAGCCGGCGTCCCGGTCGGGCAGCAGGTCGAGGTGGATCGTGGCGTCGCCGTGCGCGGCGATCTCCTCGCGCAGCAGCGCCGAGGCCGCGTAGACCAGGCTGCCCTCGATGCCGGTGGCGGTGGCGACGAACTCGCCCTGGCGCCGGAAGTGCGCGCCGTCGCGGGCGGTGAAGTCCAGCACCACCGGCTTGATCGGCGCGCCGGCATGGCGCTCGCGGAAGTGGTCCGACCAGCCGACATCGAAGCCGCAGTTCGACGGCCGCAGCGGCGCCAGGCCGACACCGCGCGCCGCCAGCAGCGGCGCCCAGGCGCCGTTGGAGCCCAGCTGCGGCCAGCTCGCGCCGCCGAGCGCCAGCACCGCGGCGCGCGCCTCGACGATGCGCTCGCCGTCGGGCGTTTCGAAGCGGGCACACCTAGTCTCGTCCCAGCCCACCCAGCGATGGCGCTGGTGGAACACGACCCCGGCACCGCGCAGCCGGTGTAGCCAGGCCCGCAGCAGCGGCGCGGCCTTCAGGTCGGCCGGGAAGACGCGGCCCGAGCTGCCGACGAAGGTGGTGATGCCCAGGCCCTGCGCCCAGGCGCGCAGCGCGTCGGCGTCGAAGCGGCGCAGCAGGCCTTCGATCTCCGCACGCCGGACACCGTAGCGGCCGACGAAGGCCTCGAAGGGCTCGCCGTGCGTCAGGTTGAGCCCGCCCTTGCCGGCCAGCAGGAACTTGCGGCCGACCGAGGGCATGGCGTCGAAGACCTCGACCCGCGCACCACCGGCCGCCAGCACCTCGGCCGCCATCAGGCCGGCCGGGCCGGCGCCGATGACGACGGCCGCATCCCTCAGCAGGTCATCATCGGACGCCACGGCTGGTCACCCCGAAGGTGAAGGCCAGCGAGACTTCGACCACGTCGCCCTTCAGCGGGCCGCGCAAGCCCTGGATGCGGCCGCCGCCGACGCGCAGCGCGACGCCGGGGGTCAGCGCGTAGCCGATGTAGGCCATGGGTTGCACCAGCGCGCCACCGGCGGTGTCGACGCCGCCGCCGCCGGCGGCGCCGGCCAGGGCCTCGACGCCGGCATGCCAGCGCGAGCCGATGTCGGTTCGCCAGCCGACGCCCAGCAGGCCGACCGAGTAGCCGCCGGCCCCGCCGTCGTAGGCGCTGTGCGCCTGGGCACTGAGGTAGAAGCGCTCGGACATGTAGCGGTTGACGCGCAGCGACACCGCGTCGAGCTTGCGCGTCGTGCCGTCGCGCCGTGCGGCCGCGTAGCGCTCGACGCCGCCGACCCATTCCATGCGGGTGGTGCGCGCCGGGATCGCGCTGCCGGTGCGGTCGTCGAGGATCCAGTTCAGCGCCACCGTGCCGTACAGCGCCTTGAAGCTGCCCTGCGGCGCCTGCGCCCAGCCGAGCTCGGCCGTCACGCCGAGGTCGACGCCCAGCCGCGCGATCGCATAGGCGCCGGCCTTGAGCAGCAGGCCTCCGCCGACGTCGACATCGCCGCCGCCGCCCATGCCGACGGCGACGCGGCCGCCGAGCGTCAGCCAGTCGCCGGCGACGCCGTACTCCGTGCCCAGCAGGCCCAGGTACTCGGCATAGCCGGAGACGCCGCCGCTCGCGGCGCCGGCCGCTTCCAGCCCCCAGTAGGCGTTGTCGTCGAAGGCCTGTTCGAGCCGCGCGCCGGCATAGCCGATGTTGCGCGGCAGCGGCGGCCCGCTGACCCGCATGCTGCCGGCCCGCGTGCGGTAGACGCCGGCCACGGCCTGCACGCGGTCGAAGCCGATGCCGGAGCGCGCCTCGTGGCGCGCCACCTCGCCCAGGCGCGCGGCGGGCACGCGCCGGAACTCGGTGTCGACGTTCCACACCAGGCCGAGCTGGCGGCTGTCGATGCGGCCACCGCTCGGGAAGCGCACGCGCGACCACGACAGGCCGATCTGCTGGCCGCCGATGTTCCACAGCAGGTCGACGTGCGGCCGCAGCATCAGGCCGCCGCCGACCGGTGCATTGCCGCCGCCACCGCCGCCGGCATAGAAGCCGAGCTCGATCGACAGCGGACCGACCAGCGGCCGCTGCCAGCCGGCTTCGGCACCCACCGTGAACATGCCGCCGCGCGAGCCGGTGATCGCGCCGTAGGCCGCCGGACCGACCCAGACGCCGGGTACCACCTCGAGCAGGTAGCTGGTGCCGACCAGGCCCATGCCTTCGTTGCCGGGCAGCTCGGTGCGCTCGAGGTTCAGGCGCATGCGCGCCGGCGTGGTCTCGATCGGTTCGGCGGTGGGCTGGGCAAAGGCGACCGGCGCCGACAGCAGGCCCAGGGCCGTCGCCAGGGCACGCAGGCCGGGACCGGGCTTCATGCGGCGCTCCCGGTCGTCGCCACGGGCCAGACCAGCTCGAAGTGCTCGAGCACCAGCTCGAGCCGCTCGTCGGCCTCGAAGCCCTCCTGCTCGCCGCGCTCGGCGAAGTCCTGGCGGTGCGCGGTCAGCCACCAGGCCAGGCTCATGTCGCCTTCGCCGGCCTCGAAGGCGAAGGCGTCGTCGATCTCGTTGAAGTGGCGCAGCTCGACATGCGTGTTGCGCACGATCGCGCGCGGCCGGCCGCTACCGTCGAGCACCACGAGGTGGTCGCCCGGCTGCGGCAGCGGTTCGAGGTCCTTCTGGAAGTCGCGCCGCAGCGTCGCGTGCGCGCGCTTGATGCCGCTGGCGACCAGTTCCGCCAGCTGGTCGGCCAGCCCGCGGTCGTGGCCCAGCGCACTGGCCGAGAAGCCCTCGACGCTGACCTTGCATTCGCGCTGGAAGGCCAGCCAGAACGGCTCGATCTCGTCGACCCGGCCCGGCAGCGGCGCGGCGTGGAGGCTCATCGCGGGGCGGCGCCGCAGCGGGTGGCCGCAGGCGCGAAGCGGATGAACGACGGGCGGTGGCGGCTCATGGGCGGCGCAGTGTGCCACGAGCCCCGCAGTGCAAGGTCTGGCAGCATGGCGCGACTGATGGCGAAGCCCGCTGCCGGAGTCCGCGATGCGCCTTGCCCTGTCTGCCTTGATGCTGTCGATCCCGGCCCTGGCCGCCGCGGCCGACCCCGCCGCCTGCTCGGCCCGGTCGGGGACCAAGGTTCCGCTGGTCGTCGAGCTGTACACGTCGGAGGGCTGCAACTCCTGCCCGCCGGCGGACAAGTGGCTGGGCACGCTGAAGGACCGCGGCGACGTCATCGCGCTGGCCTTCCACGTCGACTACTGGGACCGCCTCGGCTGGACCGACCGCTTCGCCAGCCCGGACTGGACGCGGCGCCAGAACCACGCGGCATCGCGCAGCGGCGCGAGCTTCGTCTACACGCCGCAGGTGCTGGTCAACGCCCGCGACTACCGGCGCTGGCCGGCGCTGCCGACGCCCGCCGCGTCGACCGTGGACCTGAGCCTCGTCCGCGACGGCGACGCTTACGTCGCGCGCCTCACGCGCCGCGGGGCCGGCGCCCCGGCCGAACTGATGGGCTACTGGGCCGTGACCGAGAACGGCCATCGCACACAGGTGCGCAGCGGCGAGAACGCCGGCGCGACCCTGCAGCACGACGCGGTGGTGCGCGAGCTGCAGCAGGTGCTGCTGGTCGACGACCAGCCGCTGCGCTTCACGCCGAAGTCGCTGCCCGATGCGGTCAGCGGCCCCCGGCCGCAGCGCGTGCAGTTCGTCGTGATCGACGCGCGCAGCGGCGTGCCGGTGCAGGCGGTGGCGCTGGGCTGCTGAGCGCTGTTCAGCCCAGCCGCACCCAGACGCGGCCGTCCTCGATCTTCAGCGCGAAGGTCTGGAGGTGCTGCTCCAGCGGCTCGCACAGGGCCTTGCCGCTGCGGATGTCGAAGCGGCCCTGGTGCAGCGGGCACTCGATCGAGCCGTCGGCCTCGACGAAGCCGTCGGTCAGCGCGGCCTGGCCGTGGGTGCACCAGGCGTCGAAGGCGAAGCATTCGCTGCCCAGCCGCGCCAGCGCGATCTGGCGGCCGGCGAGCTGGCAGCCGACGACCTCGCCGTCGGGTACGGCGTCGGCCGGGCCGGCGTCGTGCCAATGAGCTTCGCTCATACCGGATCGATGATGGAGTTGGGGATCAGGTCGTTGTCGTAGACGACAACGCGGCTCGCGAAACGCCAGCCTTCGGGCGTGCGCACGACGCGGTCGATGCTGCGGCCGACCAGCAGGGTCTCGGGCATCGCGTCGCGCTTGGTGCGCAGCACCAGCAGCGGCGTCTCGGTCTCGACGGCGTCGCCGGCCACGGCGGTGATCCGCGGCAGGCCGACGATGTGGCACTGGCTGTAGGGGTCGTGGTAGATCGTGTCGACGACGCCGACGACGCGGTCGCGCAGCATGCCGCGGCTCTCGTAGGCCATGATGGCCAGCGGCAGGCCGCGGTCGAAGTTCTCGCGCGACTGCAGGCGGTAGACCGCGTCCTCGGTGTAGTGGTCGGGCCAGCGCGCCAGGTCGCCGTGGTCCAGCGTGGCGGCGTGGTCGGCGTGGAGCTGGTGCAGCGCCTGCCAGTCCTCGAAGCCCACCATGCTCATACGCCCATGACTCCGCGCCAGTAGCCGTACATGCCGCGGATCAGGGTCTCGGTGACCATGTGCGGCGTGTCCTTCGCCTCGCGGCCGTCGAGCTCGCTCAGCGTGCGGGCGCCGTCGTTCGCCGCGAAGGCGCGCTGCACGAACTCGATCACCTCGCCGTCGTCGGCGCTGACATAGCCCGCCGGCCCGAAGAGATTGGCCTGGCGCAGGCGGCGCCGCGTCATCGCCGCGTCGTCGTCGGCAAAGCCGAAATGCGTCCAGACGAAGTCGAAGGCGCCGGGGCCGGCCGGGATGATCTGCCGCGTCGACAGCGAGTTGACCTGCTGCTGCACGATCAGGCTCGGGAAGATGGTCTGCATCACGACGCTGGGACCGTTCCACCAGGCCTCGGGCACGACGTCGAGGACGCGGTCGTCCTGCAGGCTCATCTGGTCGCGAAAGCTGGTCACGCCCTGGGTCACGTCACCGCCGCCGCCGGCGTTGCGCGTGGAGATCATCGCGGCATGGCGATGCTGCGCGTCCATCACCATGCGGCTGGTCTGATCGGCGCGCCACAGGCCGAAGGTGACGAACCAGGTGTGCAGCAGGCCCGGGTGGTAGGGGTCCTTGATGTTCTCCTGCATCAGCTTCCAGTTGGCGGGGATGCGCTGGCGGTTGATGCCCAGGAGCGTGAGCGGCCGGCCGTCGAAGCAGCGGTCGAACCAGGGCAGGATCGCGGGGCCGAGGTAGTCTTCCAGCGGCTCGACCTCGGCGTCGAAGCTCGCGAACACCGCGCCGCCGCGCGCCGCGACCTTCAGGCGCGTGAGCCCGTGGTCCTCGAGCTTGAAGTCCTCGGGCATGCCGCCCTGCACTTCGACGCCGGCCTCGGTGCGGCGCTTGACGCCGCGGCGGAACGGCAGGCCGACCAGCTTGCCTTCGAGGTCGTAGTTCCACTGGTGGTAGGGGCAGGTGAAGTCCTTGACCGTGCCGCGGCGCTCGCGGCAGAAGGCCACGCCGCGGTGGGCGCAGCGGTTCTCGACGACATTGAGCGCGCCGTCCTTGCCGCGCACCAGGATCACGCTGCGCTCGCCGATGGAGGTGCGCTTGAAGTCGCCGGGACCGGGCACCTCGCACTCCAGGCCGACATAGGCCCAGTGGCCGCGGTAGAAGAAGCGCTCCAGTTCCTCGCGGTAGACCTCGGGGTCGGTGTAGACCCAGCCGGGCGCGCGGCTGGTCGGGGCGTCGCCCCATTCGCGTCGCGCGGCGGCGGGCTCGAAGCGCAGCGGCATCTCGTTCGGGGCGTTCATGCGGCGGTCTCCTCGCGCAGCAGGCCGGCCGCCTGCTGCAGCGGCGCGTCCGAGAAGCCGAACAGCACGGTCTCGCGTTCGGCATCGATGCTCAGCCAGTGCCAGGGCGGCACGACGACATGGTCTCTGGGGCCGACGTCGAAGCCGACGCTGGCGCCGCCCGGTCGGTCGTCGGCGATGGTCAGGCGGGCGCGGCCCTCGACGACCGAGTACACCCGCCCCGCCGTGCTGCGCGAGCGCTGCGTGGCATGGCGCTCGGGCAGGGCCTGCAGCCAGGTCGCGATCGTCGGCATCGCCCAGCCGCCGGTCGCCGGGTTGACGTAGCGCACGCGATGGCCGTGGGCCGCCTCGGGCTCGCCGTGACGCAGCAGGTGGGCCAGGGCCTCGCGGCTGCGCGCGTAGGGGTAGCTGAAGATCGGCGAGGTCGCACCGAAGCGCCGCGCGCCCTCCACCGGCAGCAGGCCCTGCCCGTAGCGCGCCAGGCTGTCGCCTTCGACGCGCGTCACGGCCTGCCGGGCCGCGCTGCCGTTCTCGGCGAAACCGGCTTCGAAGAAGGCGACGGTCGGGATGTCCAGGCCGTCGAGCCAGGTCACCGGCTGCCCGCCGTCGTTGCCGTGCTCGTGCCAGGCCATCGCCGGCGTGATGATGAAGTCGCCCTCCTCCATCGTCACGCGCTCGCCGTCGACCGCGGTCCAGGCGCCGCGGCCGTCGACGACGAAGCGCAGCGCCGACTGCGCATGCCGGTGGCTGGGCGCGACCTCGCCCGGCAGGATCAGCTGCAGGCCGGCGTAGAGGCTGCTCGTGATGCGCGACTCGCCGCGCCATCCCGGGTTCTCGAGGATCAGCACGCGGCGCACCGCTTCCTCGGCACTGATCAGGCGGCCGGCTTCGGCGAGGAAAGGCCGGACCTCGTCCCAGCGCCAGTGCGCCGGCTGCGTGCGCACGGCTGGCTGCAGCGGCACCAGCGCGTGCAGCACTTCCCACAGCGGCGTCAGGCCCAGCGGCCGCATGCGCTCGTAGAGCGCGGCACGCTCGGCCTGCGGTGGGGCGCGGTCGTTCATCGACGAATTGTCGGCCGCGTCGCCGATTCAGGCTAGGCTGGCGACTTGACTTCCATCATTCACACCATGAATGACAGCCGCCCGCTCGACCTGAACCTGCTGCGCGTCTTCGACGCCCTGTTCCGCGCGCGCCGCGTGGCACCGGCCGCGGCGGCCGTCGGCCTGACGCAGCCGGCCTTCAGCAATGCGCTGGCGCGGCTGCGACGGCAGCTCGACGACGAGCTCTTCACCCGCACGCCGGCCGGCATGCAGCCGACGGCGCATGCCGAGCGGATCGCGCCGTCGGTGGCGCAGGCGCTGGCGCAGCTCGAGGCCAGCCTGGCGCCGCCGGCGGCCTTCGACCCGGCGCGCAGCGACCGCGTCTTCCGCATCGCCATGACCGACATCGGCGAGATCTACTTCCTGCCGACCCTGCTGGCCGCGCTGCAGCGCGAGGCACCGCAGGTCGGCATCGCGACCGTGCGCCACAGCGTGCGCGAAGGCGCGCTAGACCTGCGCGAGGCGCTGGCGCGCGGCAGCGTGGACCTGGCGGTCGGCTGGCTGCCGGACCTGGGCTCCGGCGTGTTCCAGCGCCGGCTGTTCGAGCAGCGCTACGTCTGCCTGATGTCGGCGGCGCACCCGCTGGCCGGCACGCGGCTGACGCAGGCGCGCTTCCTGAAGGCGCGGCATGCGGCCGTCGCGTCCGAGGGCACCGGCCACGGCCGCGTCGAGACCCTGATGCGCCGCCTGGGCGTCAAGCGCCTGGTCAGCCTGCAGCTGCCGCACTTCGTCGCGGTGCCGCACATCGTGGCCGGCACCGACCTGCTGGTGACGGTGCCGGAAGCGCTGGCCGAGCGGGTCGCCGAACCGTTCGACCTGGTGGTGCGCGAGCACCCGATCGCGCTGCCGCGCTTTCCGGTCAGCCTGTTCTGGCACCGCCGGGCCCACCAGGACGCCGGCCAGCGCTGGCTGCGCGAGCGCTTCGTCGCGCTGTTCGCGCGAGAGGACTGACGCTGGCGCCGCCTCAGTCGGCAGCGCGCAGCGCGGCGCGCAGCTGCTGACCGAGTTCGGGCTTGGCCGCGAAGGGGTCCGTCGGGTTGCGGGCCAGCATCACGTCTTCCATGCGCGTCTGCACGCTGGCGAGCGCCTGCGGGTGGCTGTAGATGTAGAACTGCCGGTCGCGCACCGCATCCATGACGCGCTGCGCCACCTGCTCGGCCGTCACCTTGCCCGAGCCCACGGCCTTGCCGATCATCGCCTGCCCGATCAGCTGGCTCCGGGTCGGCTTGCCCGCGGCCAGCTCGCCCGGCCGGTTCCGATGGCTGTGGTGGATGCCGGTGGGCACGAAGAACGGGCACAGCACCGACGCGTGGATCTGGTCGGTGACCAGGCTCAGGTCCTGGTGGAGCGTCTCGCTGAGGCTGACGACCGCGTGCTTGGTGACGTTGTAGACGCCCATGTTGGGCGCGTTCAGCAGGCCCGCCATCGACGCGGTGTTGACGACGTGGCCCTCGTAGTCCGGATCGGCCGCGGCGGCCGCCAGCATCATCGGCGTGAAGACGCGCACCCCGTGGGCCACGCCCATCAGGTTGACGCCGACGACCCATTCCCAGTCCTTCAGCGTGTGCTCCCAGATCAGCCCGCCGAAGCCGACGCCGGCGTTGTTGAAGACGAGGTGCGGCGCGCCGAAGCGCGCCTGGACGGCGGCCCCCAGCGCCTCGACCTCGGCGGACTTGGCCACGTCCAGGCGGAACGGCAGCACCGGTGAACCCAGCGCCTCGATCTCGGCGACCGCACGGTCCAGCGCGTCCTGCTGCACGTCGGCCATCACCACGTTCATGCCCTCGCGGGCGGCGATGCGCGCGGTCTCGAGCCCGAAGCCCGAACCGGCGCCGGTGATGACCGCGGTGCGGCCCGAAAAGCTCTTCATGATTCGATCTTCTCCTTCTTGATCTGGAAGCCCAGGCGCGGGAAGTGCACGTGCACGAGGCCGGCGCGCGGGTCGCTGCGGGCGATGGTCACGCTGTCGACGCCCAGGCCGACCAGCCGGCCGGGTGTCGGGTCGAGCCCGTAGTCGGTGGCGGCGACCGTGACCGCGTCGCCGGCTTCGAAGCCGAGTCCTGGCGCCACCTCGACCGGCGCGTGGCCCGGGGCGGCCGCGGCCACGGCGATCGCCTCGCCGCTGTCCATCAGCGACGGCCGGCCGTGGCCGAGCGCCAGCGTGCGCTGCAGCCAGGCCAGCACCCGTGGGTGGCGCTGCAGGACACCGGCCACGGGCGGCACGCGATGCACGAACCACAGGCAATGCGCGACCGAGAAGTCGGCGATGCTGAGCTGCGGACCGGCCAGGTGGGCCCGGTCGTCGCCGAGATGGAGCTCCAGCCAGGCCAGGTAACTGTGCAGCGCGACGGTGGCGTCGGCCAGGGTCGGCCGGCGCATGCCGGCGGTGAAGGCCGCGCGGTCGGCGGCAAAGGCCAGGGCCACTTCGGGGGCGACGTCGGCGAGGGCCGCTGCGGCCCCGCGCGGCTGCAGCGCATAGGGCACCGCGGCCCAGAAGAGGCGGCTGTCGGCCCACTGGGCCAGCATCTGGGCCGTGCCGGCGGATTCGGGTGGGTACAGCGGCGGTTCGGGCTGGAGCCGGTCGAGCAGCCGGCAGATCAGCGCGCTGTCGCAGTAGATGTCGGCGCCGATCTGCAGGAAGGGGGTGCGCCGGTAGCCGCCGGTCAGCGCCAGCACGTCGGGCTTGGGCATCACCACGGGGATGTGCACCGAGCGCCAGGCCAGGGCCTTGGCGCCGAGCACCAGCCGCACCTTCTCGGAGAACGGCGAGGTCGTGTAGTGGTGGAGGATCAGCTCGGCGCTCATGCGGACCTCAGCGTGGCGCGGCGCTGCGGCCGCGCGGCGAAGATCGTGCGCAAGGTCGCCGACAGGTCGCGCACCTCGGCGCCCTGCAGCGCGCCCTTCCCGGCCAGCAGGCGGTGCAGTCGCGGCAGGTGGTAGTGCGGCACCGCCGGATAGAGGTGGTGCTCGAGATGGTGATTGACGTGGTGCGGGAACAGCAGCGCACGGCCCGCCAGGTTCAGCAGCGTGTCGCCGAAGCGGCCGCTCTGCGCGCGCCCGGTCAGGTTGCTGCGCGCCGCGGTCAGCGGCGAGCTCAGGTCGGTGACCGCGCCGTGCTCGCAGATCGCGCGCAGCCGCAGGATGGGCTGCAGCACCGTCAGCAGCGGCAGCAGCCACAGCACCGCGTACTGCGCCAGGCCTTGCCAACCGCCGAGCGCGAGGGCCGCGGCGGGCAATGCGAGCTGGAACGCCACCACCCACCAGCGATCGGCCCGCGCCGCGCGCCGCAACTCGGCCGAGGTGTCGTTCAGCAGCTTCTGCGTGCGGGCCGCTTCGCCGGGCGCCGCCTGCTCGTCGTTGATGGCCGGCGCGCCGAAGAAGTAGGCATAGGTCTTCCAGGCGTTCCAGCCGGCCAGGTCCTGCGCGAGCTTCTTCCACAGGTAGGCCACGCCGCGCGGGTAGCCGCCGTGGATCGCGGTGTCCGGGTCCTGCGGGCCGTAGAGGTGGTTGTGGTGCAGGCGGTGGATCACGCGGTAGGTGCACATCGAGATGCCGCCGGTCATGCCGATCAGGCGGCCCAGCGCATCGTTGGCGCCGCGGTGGCTCAGCAGCCGGTAGTGCGCCGACTCGTGCGCCAGGATGAAGAAGCCGTGCTGCTGCACGCCGACGACCAGCACCGACAGCAGCACCCAGGCGCTCGGCCAGACCGCGAGGCCGAAGGCGATGGCGGCGCCGCTGACGGCGACCGTGAGCGCCACGGCGGCCAGCGAGCGAGCGTCGTTCAGGCGCGTCAGCGGCGCCAGCTCCTCGGCGCTCAGCACGCGCCGCGCGGCGGCGTTGCCCTGCCCCGCCAGCGAGGGCGCGGCCAGCGGTCGGAGGTCCTCGCGGAACTCTTCGCCGACCCCGCTGCCATCCAGCAGACGCCGTGGATCCGGCTCTGCCGGGCCACTGGCGTCGCCCCCTCGAGGGGGCGCGGCGGAGCCGCAACGGGGGTGGTCCATCAGACGAGCTTGACCAGCTGCTTGCCGAAGTTGCGGCCCTTCAGCAAGCCCATGAAGGCCTCGGGCGCATTGGCCAGGCCGTCGGCCACGGTCTCGCGGTACTTGAGCTTGCCGGTCGCGACCATCGTGCCGAGCTCCTTCAGCGCCTGCGGCCAGACTTCCATGTGCTCGCTGACGATGAAGCCTTCGAGCTTCATGCGGTTGGACAGGATCAGCTGCGGGTGCAGCATCGGGATCGGCTCGCCGTTGTAGCCCGAGATCATTCCGCAGAAGGCCATGCGCGCGAAGGCATTGCAACGCAGCATCACGGCGTCGAGGATCATGCCGCCGACGTTTTCGAAGTAGCCGTCGATGCCGCCCGGGCAGGCGGCCTTGAGCGCGGTGCTCAGCGACTTCAGGTCGGGATGCTGCTTGTAGTCGATGCAGGCATCGAAGCCGAGTTCACCGGTGACGTAGGCGCACTTGTCCGGCCCGCCGGCCAGGCCCACGGCGCGCGCGCCGCGCGCCTTGGCGAGCTGCCCCACGGCCCCGCCGACCGCGCCGCTGGCCGCGCTGACGACCACGGTCTCGCCGGCCTTGGGCGCGATGATCTGCGTCAGCCCGTACCACGCCGTCACGCCGGGCATGCCGACCGCGCCGAGGTAGGCCGACAGCGGCACGTGGCGGGTGTCGACCTTGTTCAGCACGCCGCGCTGGCTGGCGTCGACCAGCTGGTAGAGCTGCCAGCCGCCCATGCCGACCACCTGGTCGCCGACCGCGAAATTGGCGTTCTTCGACGCCACCACCTCGCCGGCGGTGCCGCCGATCATCACTTCGTTCAGCGGCTGCGGCTGGGCGTAGCTCTTGCCCTCGTTCATGCGGCCGCGCATGTAAGGGTCGAGCGACAGGTAGTGGTTGCGCACCAGCACCTGGCCGTCCTTCAGCTCGGGCAGCGCGGCCTCGACCAGCTTGAAGTTGGACGCGGTCGGCTCGCCCTCGGGACGCGAAGCGAGCAGGATCTGTTGGTTCATCGTGGCCATGGGATGGGCCCTCCGCTAGGTCGGATCATCAGTCGGAGCCGCTGCCGTCGAGGCGGCGTTGCAGCGGCTGGGTGTCGCGGGCGCCGGTGGGCAGCGCCTGCAGGTACTTGAAGGTGCCGCTGGCGTGGGCGCACAGCCGGCCGTCGTCGCCGACGACGCTGCCTTCGCAGAAGGCCAGCGTCGCGGTCCGGTGCAGCAGCCGGCCCTTGCCGAGCAGGCGGCCGAGGCCGGGTCGCATGAAGCTGGTCTTCATCTCGATCGTCACGACGCCGGGCCCGAAGTTCGGGTGGCTGCGATTGACGCTGCGTGCCGCATGCGCCATCACGACATCGAGCAGCGTCATCGTCAGGCCGCCGTGCGCAACCTTGAACGAGTTGCACATCGACTCGGTCAGGGTCACCGCGATCTCGGCCTCGCCGTCGGCCATGCCCAGCAGCTCGAAGCCGAGCTGCTCGACGAAGGGGATGTGGACGGGGAAGTCCATGCTCGCGGTCCCGTGACTACCCACCGATCATCGCGCTGACACCACCATCGACCGGCAGCGTCTGCCCGGTGATGTGCTTGCCGGCGTCGCTGGCGAACAGCAGGGCCGTGCCCTTCAGGTCCTCGTCGTCGCCGATGCGGCGCAGCGGCGCATGCGCGGCCATGTTGTCGGCGCCCAGCTTGTCGAGCAGGCCCTTGGTCATCTTGCTCGGGAAGAAGCCCGGCGCGATGGCGTTGACGGTGATGCCGTGCACCCCCCACTCGCCGGCCAGCGCGCGCGTCAGGTTGATGACCGCCGCCTTGCTGGTGTTGTAGGCCAGGGTCTGCATGCCCTCGTGGTTGCCGCCCAGTCCGGCGATCGAGGCGATGTTGACGATGCGGCCGTGCCTGCGCGGGATCATCGAGCGCCTGCCGATCTGCTGGCTCAGCAGGAAGATCGATCGCACGTTGAGGTTCATCACCTTGTCCCAGGCCTCGAGCGGATGATCCGCCGCCGGCGAGCCCCAGGTCGCGCCGGCGTTGTTGACCAGGATGTCGACGTGGCCGAGCCGGGCGAGCGCCTCGTCGGCCAGGCGCTGCACCTCGGCCGGCTGGCTGGCGTCGGCGGCGATCCACTGCGCGGCGATGCCGCGCTCCTTCAGGTGGGCGGCGGCCTCCTCCAGGTCGGCGGCCTTGCGCGAGCTGAGCAGCACGCTCGCGCCGGCCTCGCCCAGGGCCTCGGCGATCTGCAGGCCCAGGCCGCGCGAACCGCCGGTGACGAGGGCCGTGCGGCCCTTCAGGTCGAACAGTTGCTGGATCGATCGGCTCATGACGGTCTCCTGCAGTTCAGCGGTTCAGCCATTCGAAGAAGGCCTTGTTGCTGGGAGCGCGCCCGAGAAAGCGCCCGACCAGCTCGTTCGCGTCGACCTGGCTGCCGTTGCCGAGCACGACGTCGCGGTAGCGGCGCCCGACCTTGGCGTCCAGCGGGTCGGCCGCGAAGGCGGTGTGCAGGTCCTGCGCGGTGGCCAGGCTCCACAGGTAGGCGTAGTAGCCGGCGCCGTAGCCGCCGGCCAGGTGCGCGAACGCGGCGGGGAACATCGTGCCCTTCTCGTGGCCCAGCGGCGTGGCGCCTTCCATGCGCGCCCAGGTCGACATCGGCTCGGGTGCCGCCTTCGAGTACAGCGCCAGGTCGTAGCTCGCGTAGAGATGCTGGCGCGAGAACTGCAGCCCCTTGGCAAAGCTGCGCGAGCGGATTGCGCGCTCCAGCAGGTCGGCGGGCACCGGCTCGCAGGTCTTGCAGACCTCCTGGAACAGCGCCAGCACCTTGGCGTCGTAGACCCACTCCTCGAGCATCTGCGACGGCGCCTCGACGAAGTCGAGCTTGACGCTGGTGCCGGCGTTGCTGCTGTAGCGCGTGGCCGACAGCGTGACGTGCAGGGCGTGGCCGAACTCGTGCAGCATCGTCTCCAGCTCGTCGAGCGTCAGGCCGTTGCGGTCGAAGTTGGTGACGAGCGCGGCGGTCGGCAGCCGGCCGGCCAGCGTCGACGAGCCGCGCATCGGCCACACCGCAGCGTGGCCGTACTTGTCGGCACGCGGGTAGAGGTCGACGTAGAGCGTGGCCAGCAGCTTGCCGCTGCCGAGCTCGACCACCTCGTAGGCCCGCGCATCGGCATGCCAGAGCTTCTGCTCCAGCGGCTTGAAGCCGACGTTGAAGAGCTTGCCGCTGAGCGCCATCGCGAAGTCGACGCTGGCCTGCGGCGGGAAGTAGCGGCGGAAGCTGTCCTGGTCGAGCGCGAAGCGCTCGCGCTTCACGCGCTCGATGTAGTACGGCGCGTCCCAGCGCTTGAGCTTCGTGCGCTCGGCCGGCTGCTTCAGGTCGGCGGCCTTGGCCTCGCGCAGGTCGGCGATGTCGCGCAGCTCGCGCTGCTCGACCACGCCCTTCACCTCGCCGAGGAAGCGCTGTACGTTGGGCACGCTGCCGGCCATGCGCCGCCGCAGCGTGAAGTCGGCGTAGCTCGGCAGGCCGAAGAGGCGCGCGTAGTCGCGGCGCTTCTGGCCCAGCTCGCCCAGGGTCTTGAGGTTGGCGGCGCCGCCGCGGCTCTGGAAGGCGCGCCAGATGCGCTCGCGGGTCGCGGCATTGCGGGCGCTCTCGACCACCGGGTTGTAGCTGGGGTAGTCCAGTCCGACCAGCACGCGGCCCTTGGCGTCGCGCGGCGCCTTGGCCCAGGCGGCTTCGGGCACGCCCTCGAGCTCGGCGACGGTGAAGGGCACGCGGGTCTTGTCCTCGCGGACGCGGCGCTCGAAGGTCTGCGCCAGCTTGCCGATCTCGTTGTTCAGCGCGCGGGCGCGGGCGCGGGCCGCCGTCGGCAGGGCGACGCCGGCGTCGTCGAAGCTGGCCATCAGGTCGTCGCGCAGCTGGGCGTCGATCGGATCGGCCGGCGCGAAGGCCTTGACGCGCGCGTAGATCTTGGCGTTCTGGTACAGCTTGCTGGCGAAGGCCTGGTAGCGCAGCTCGCAGGCCTCGGCGGCATCGCGCAGGCCTTTGTCGGGGTGCACGTTGGCGATGAAGGAGATCGGCCCCAGGCCGTCGTCGACCGTCTGGCTGAGGCGGTCCATGCCGACCAGCACATTGTCGGACGTGCCGCCGGCCGCGACCTGCGCTTCCTGCGCCGCCATGTCCTTGAGGATCGCCTCGCAGCGCGCCGTGATCTCGGCCCCGTTGCGGTAGTCCGGGAACACGAACGGCCCGCTGTCGGCCGCGCCGGCGGTCGTCGTCATCGCGAGCGTCGCGACCAGGCCCAGCACGGAAAGAGGAAGGAACTTCATCGGCAGCAACTCGGTGGAGGATGGCAGGAAGGAGGCAATGAATCGGGCGGCGTCAGGCGTGGTCGCGGCGGTTGGCGCCGCTCATCCCGGCCCGTCGGGCATGCGCGACCGGATCCAGATCAGCAGCACGCCGACCAGCGCCAGCAGGCCGCCCGCCCAGGCCAGCACCTGGCCGACCGCCGCGTCGGCGCCTCGCACCCACAGGCCGAGGATCAGCAGGGCCAGGCCGCCGTAGATCAGCACCCAGACCAGGGTCTCGACGCGCGCGGGCTTCATCGTCAGAACCAGTCCGGGTCGGTGTCCCGGCAGGTGGTGTCGCGGGTCTCGACCACGGCCAGCCAGGCATCGATCTTCGGCAGCTCGTAGCGGAAGAAATAGCGCGCCGCGGCGAGCTTGCCGCGGTGGAAGTCGGTGCCGCGCGCATCGCCGGCGTCCAGGCCGCGCTGCGCGGCCAGCGCGACGTCCAGCCACAGCCAGGCCAGCACGACGTGGCCGAAGGCCTGCAGGTAGGGCGTGGCATTGGCCAGCGCGTCGAGCGGGTTGCCGCTGGCCCAGGCCGCCTTCGTGGCCGCGCCGACGTGCTGCAGCGCGCGCGCCAGCGCGTTGCCGTGCTCGGCCAGGCCGCGCACCTGGCCGGCGTGCGCGATCGTGCCGTTGATGCGCGTGGCCAGCAACCGCAGGCCCTGACCGTCGTCCATCAGCACCTTGCGGCCCAGCAGGTCCAGCGCCTGGATGCCGTGTGTGCCCTCGTGGATCATGTTGAGGCGGTTGTCGCGCCAGTACTGCTCGACCGGGAAGTCGCGCGTGTAACCGTAGCCCCCGTGCACCTGGATCGCCAGGCTGTTGGCCTCGAGGCACCACTCGCTGGGCCAGCTCTTGGCGATCGGCGTCAGCAGTTCCAGCAGCCGGCCGGCCTCGACGCGCGCGTCGGGTGTGCCGGTCTGCTGCTCGTCGACCAGACGGGCGCAGTACAGCTCCAGCGCCAGGCCGCCCTCGACGTAGGCCTTCTGGGCCAGCAGCATGCGCTTGATGTCGGCGTGTTCGACGATGGCCACCTGGGGCGCTGCCGAGTTCTTGCCGCCGGCCGACAGCGGCCGACCCTGCGGGCGCTGCTTCGCGTAGTCGAGGCTGGCCTCGTAGCCGGCGTAGCCCAGCATGACCGCGCCGAGGCCGACGCCGATGCGCGCCTCGTTCATCATGTGGAACATGCACTTCAGGCCTTCGCCGGGCTGGCCGACCAGATACCCCACCGCGCCGGCCTGGCCGTTGACCTTGAAGCGGCCCTCGCCGAAGTTCAGCAGGGTGTTGGTCGTGCCCCGGTAGCCCAGCTTGTGGTTCAGGCCGGCCAGGGCGACGTCGTTGCGCTCGCCGGTCAGCGTGCCGTCGGCGTGCACCAGCCACTTGGGCACGATGAAGAGCGAGATGCCCTTCACGCCGGGCTGCAACTTGCCGTCGGGACCGGGGATCTTGGCCAGCACCAGGTGGACGATGTTCTCGGTGATCTCGTGCTCGCCGCCCGAGATCCACATCTTGTTACCGCGCAGCCGGTAACGCGGGCCAAGGGCGTCGTGCTCGAACTCCGCACCGTCGGGCACCGCGCGCGTCGCGACGTCGCTGAGGCTCGAGCCGGCCTGCGGCTCGGACAGGCACATGGTGCCGAACCAGCGGCCGGCGAACTCGTTCTTCGCGAAGGTCTCGACCTGCTGCGGCGTGCCGTGCGCCATCAGCAGGCTGGCGTTGCCCGAGGTCAGCATCGCGTAGCCGCCCATCGCGACGCTGGCCTTGGAGAAGAAGGCATTGCCGGCCATCTCGACGACGCAGGGCAGCTGCATGCCGCCGTGCTCGTAGTCCTGCATCGCGGCCAGCATGCCGCTCTCGACGTAGGCGGCCATCGCCGCGTACGTGGCCTGCGGCAGGTGGACACGCTCGCCATCGAAGCGCGGCTCCTCGGTGTCGGCCAGGCGATTGAACGGCGCGAACTTCTCGCGGGCGATGCGCTCGCAGGTGTCCAGCACCGAGGCGAAGGTCTCGATGCTGTGGTCGGCGAAGCGCGGCCGCGCGGTCAGCGACTCGACGTGGAGCCAGTCGTGCAGCAGGAAGTCGAGCGTGGCGCGCATCGTGCGTCAGCCGGAGATGGCCGCCTCAGTTGCGGAACACAGGCCCGGTGCGCATGATCATGCCGGCCGGCCCGATCCGGGACCCCAGGTCACGGTTCTCGTAATCGGCGCCCGGCGCGATCGCGAACTGCTCCTTGAACCGCACGTCAGCGAGGCGCGTCGGATCCGGCTTGCTCAGCTTGGCGACCGCGGCCTCCGCAGCGGCCGTGAGCGCCAGGCGCACCACACTGCGCGATCGATCGATTCGCGTCCCCACCGGCGCCTCGCCGCCGTCGGTGCGCCGGAAGGTCACGACCTGGGCGGCTCCCCGCTTGGTGTCGAACTCGACATCGGCCAGGCCTTGTGCGCCCGACGACGCCAGTTCCTTAGACGATCGCAGTTCGCGCTGCGTGGTGCGCAGCCAGGTGAAGGCGTATCCGAAGCTGTAGGCGTCCGGGAAATCGGCTTCACCGACCTTGAGACCCGCCTTCTTCAGCAACTCGCCGGCTGCGGCGTAGTCCTGGGCAACGCCATCGCCTTGCCCGATCTTCAGCGCCAAGGCGGCTGCCGATGGGCTGTGGCCTGCGTCCGCGGCGGCACGCCACAACTGCGCCATGCGGGTGGCATCACGCTTCACGCACCAACCTTCGTCATACATCTGGCCGCCGGCGTACATCGCCTCGACATCCTTGGCGTCCAGGCCCTCGTTGAGCCGCGCGACGGCCTGGTCGCAGGACAACTCGGTCAGGACCTCCATGTTGTAGCGGCTGGCGGGCGCCGCCTGTGCCGCCAGCGGCAGCGCCGCAGTCAACATGATCAGACCGAGATACCGAATGCTCAAACCCATCGAGAACTCCCTTGCATGATTGATGAGGAAGACGATCCGCCTCAGGCTCGTGACCTGCTCGCGGAAGACAAGCGGCGATTGTGCTTCTTCGACCGACTTGCCCGCATGTGTCGAATGCCCCGATCGGGGGCCTTGCCCCCGTGTCAGCTGATCTCAGCCTCGCCCAGGCGGACGATCTTCTCCGGGGTGATCAGCTTCTCGTCAGCACCGCGCAGTGCAAACATCTCGCACCGGCGCGGGGCCGGCGGCGCCCCGACTCACAGCACCTCGAAGACGCCGGCCGCGCCCATGCCGCCGCCGATGCACATCGTGACGCAGACCTTCTTCGCGCCGCGGCGCTTGCCTTCGATCAGCGCGTGGCCGGTCAGGCGCTGGCCGCTGACGCCGTAGGGGTGGCCGACCGCGATGGCGCCGCCGTTGACGTTGAGCCGGTCCATCGGGATGCCCAGGGTGTCGGCGCAATAGAGCACCTGCACCGCGAAGGCCTCGTTCAGCTCCCACAGGTCGATGTCGTCGACCTTCAGGCCCAGGCGCTTGAGGACCTTGGGCACCGCGAACACCGGGCCGATGCCCATCTCGTCGGGCTCGCAACCGGCCACCGCGAAGCCGAGGAAGCGGCCCAGCGGCTTGAGGCCCTTCTTCTGGGCCAGCGTCTCGTTCATCAGCACGCAGGCGCCGCCGCCGTCGCTGAACTGGCTGGCGTTGCCGGCCGCGATCACGCCGCCGGGAATCGCCGGCTTGATGCCGCAGATGCCTTCGTACGTGGTGCCCGGGCGGATGCCCTCGTCGGCGCTGACCGTCACTTCCTTCGTGCGCAGGCCCATCACCGCATCGGCGACGCCGGCCGTGGTCGTGACGGCGATGATCTCGTCCTTGAACTTGCCGGCCTCGAGCGCGGCGGTCGCGCGCTGCTGGCTCTGCGCGCCGTACTGGTCCATGCGCTCGCGGCTGATCTTGTAGCGCTTGGCCACCTGCTCGGCGGTCTGCAGCATGTTCCAGTAGATCTCGGGCTTGTGCTCGACGAGCCAGGGGTCGGCCAGCATGTGCTTGTTCATCTCCTGCTGCACGCAGGAGATGCTCTCGACGCCGCCGCCGATGAAGACGTCGCCCTCGCCGGCCACGATGCGCTGCGCAGCCATCGCGATGGTCTGCAGGCCGCTGGAGCAGAAGCGGTTGACCGTCATGCCGCTGGTCGTGATCGGCAGGCCGGCGCGCAACGCGACCTGGCGCGCGATGTTGGCGCCGGTCGCGCCCTCGGGGTTGGCACAACCCATGATCACGTCGTCGACCTCGGCGGCCTCGATGCCGGCGCGCTCGACCGCGGCCTTCACAGCGTGGCCGCCCAGCGTCGCGCCATGGGTCATGTTGAAGGCGCCCTTCCAGCTCTTGGCGAGCGGCGTGCGGGCGGTGGAGACGATCACGGCGTTGGTCATGGAGAACTCCTGAGGATCAGGCGGCAGCGGGCATCGCCGCCTTGTAGAGGCTGTTGCGGGGCTCGGCGAAGACGCGCCGCAGCATCGGTTCGAACTCGGCGATGGGCAGCGTCTCGCCGCGGGCGTCGAAGGCCGGGTTGTCGTAGAGCTCGCAGAACTCGGCCGTGCGCTCGAAGTGCGCGTGGCCGCGATGCTGCTCGCGCAGGTCGCGGTCCATGCCGAGGTGGTGGAAGAAGTAGTAGCCCTGGAAGATGCCGTGGTGCTGGATCATCCAGAGGTTGGCGTCGCTGACGACCGGCTTGAGGATCGCCGCGGCGATGTCGAAGTGGTTGTAGGTGCCGAGCGTGTCGCCGATGTCGTGCAGCAGCGCGCAGACCACGTACTCGTCGTCGCGGCCGTCCTTCAGCGCCCGCGTCGCGGTCTGCAGCGAATGCGTGTAGCGGTCGACCGGGAAGCCGCCGTAGTCGCCCTCGAGCAGCTTCAGGTGCGCCATCAGCCGGTCGGGCAGCGTGCGGGTGAAGCTCGCGAACTCGCCGGCGATCTTGCGCCAGTCGTCGGCGGTGCTGTCCTGCATCCGGCTGAAGGTGGCGCGCTCGCTCATCGCGGGTCTCGCGGCGTCAGCTGAAGCTCTTGCCTTCGGCGGCCAGGCGCGCCAGCAACGGTGCCGGCTCCCAGAACGTCGCGTCGTCGTGCGGGTTCTTCTGGAAGCGCTTCATGGTCTGCACGACGTTGAAGAGGCCCTGGGTGTCGGCGTAGCACATCGGGCCACCGCGGTGCAGCGGGAAACCGTAGCCGGTGAGGTAGACCATGTCGATGTCGCTCGCCTTGCTGGCGATGCCTTCCTCGACGATCTTGGCGCCCTCGTTGACCAGCGAATAGACGAGCCGGTGCACGATCTCCTCGTCGCTGATCTTGCGCGGCGTGATGCCGAGCTCCCTGCGGTGCTTGTCGATCATCTCCTCGACCAGCTTGGAGGGGATCGCGTCGCGCTTGCCAGGCACGTAGTCGTACCAGCCGGCGCCCGTCTTCTGGCCGTAGCGGCCCAGCTCGCACAGCAGGTCGGCCGTCTTGCTGTAGCGCATGTGCGGCTTCTCGACGTAGCGGCGCTTGCGGATCGCCCAGCCGATGTCGTTGCCGGCGAGGTCGCCCATGCGGAAGGGGCCCATCGCGAAGCCGAACTTCTCGACCGCCTTGTCGACCTGGGCGGGCGTGGCGCCCTCCTCCAGCAGGAAGCCGGCCTGGCGCGAGTACTGCTCGATCATGCGGTTGCCGATGAAGCCGTCGCACACGCCCGAGACCACACAGGTCTTCTTGATCTTCTTGCCGAGCTGCATGACCGTGGCCAGCACGTCCTTGGCGGTCTTCTCGCCGCGCACCACCTCCAGCAGCTTCATCACGTTGGCCGGGCTGAAGAAGTGCGTGCCGATCACGTCCTGCGGACGCCTGGTGAAGGACGCTATTCTGTTCATGTCCAGCGTCGACGTGTTGGACGCCAGGATCGCGCCCGGCTTCATCACCTCGTCGAGCGTGCTGAACACCTTCTCCTTGACGCCGAGGTCCTCGAACACCGCCTCGATCACCATGTCGGCGTCCTTGAGGTCGGCGTAGTTCAGCGTCGTGGACAGCAGGCTCATGCGCTGCTCGTACTTGTCCTGCTTCAGCTTGCCCTTCTTGACCTGGGCTTCGTAATTCTTGCGGATGATGCCCAGGCCCTTGTCCAGGGCTTCCTGCTTCATCTCCAGCATCACGACGGGGATGCCGGCGTTGAGGAAGTTCATCGCGATGCCGCCGCCCATGGTGCCGGCGCCGATGACGGCGAGCTTCTTGATCTCGCGCACCGGCGTGTCCTCGGGAACGTCGGGGATCTTGCTGGCGGCCCGCTCGGCGAAGAAGGCGTGGCGCAGCGCCTTGCTCTCCGGCGTGAACATCAGCGACGTGAAGGCCTCGCGCTCGTAGCGCATGCCGTCCTCGAACTTGGCCTTCACGGCCTGCTCGACGCAGTCGACGCAGCGGCCGGGCGCGGGGAAGTTCTTCGCCATCGCCGCGACGGTGTTGCGCGCGAACTGGAAGTAGCCGTCGGCGTTGGGGTGGGTGGCCTTCAGGTCGCGCACCAGCGGCAACGGACGCTGGCCGGAGACTTCCTTCGCGTAGGCGATCGCGCCTTCCAGCAGGTCGCCTTCGATGATCTTCTGGAACAGCTTCTGGCCCGGTGCCTGCGCCAGCAGTTCGCTCTTCACCGGCTCGCCGCTGACGATCATGTTGAGCGCATGCTCGACGCCGATCGCGCGCGGCAGGCGCTGCGTGCCGCCGGCGCCGGGCAGCAGGCCCAGCTTGACCTCGGGCAGCGCGACGTTGGTACCGGGCGCGGCCACGCGGTAGTGGCAGCCCAGCGCCAGCTCGAGGCCGCCGCCCATGCAGACGCTGTGGACCGCGGCGACGACCGGCTTGCTGCCGGTCTCGATCATCTTGATCACGCTCAGCAGGTTGGGCTCGGCCAGCGCCTTGGGCGAGCCGAACTCCTTGATGTCGGCACCGCCCGAGAAGGCCTTGCCGGCGCCGGTGATGACGACGGCCTTGACGGCGGCATCGTCCTCGGCACGCGCCAGCCCGTCGGCCAGGCCGCGCCGCGTCTCGTAGCCCAGACCGTTGACCGGCGGGTTGTTCAGGGTGATGACGGCGACGTCGCCGCGGACTTCATAGCTGGCGCTCATGGATCAGCCCTCGCAGGTGAAAGGGAAGCGGTACGAAACGAACGATCGTTCGATTCTGGGGTGAAATGCGGCGGTGCGATGTCGCTGCCGTGACAAACACGGTCCGTGGTGTGCGGGCACTCGGTCGCGGACATCGAGTCCGCTTCCTCGCTGACCGCTGCGCTGGTCGATCCCCGTGGACGGGGCCCCTCGCCCTTCGCTCCGCGGTCAGACCTCGAGCCACTCCTTGCGAATATAGGCGTTCGCCCGCAGGTCGGCCGGCGTGCCCTCGAAGACGATGCGGCCGTGGCCCATCACGTAGCAGCGCTCGGAGATCTCCAGCGCGATGGTCAGCTTCTGCTCGACCAGCAGCACCGACAGGCCGCGCCGCTTCAGTTCCTTCAGGTACTCGGCCACCAGCTCGACGATCTTGGGCGCCAGGCCCTCGGTCGGCTCGTCGATCATGATCAGGTCCGGGTCGCCCATCAGCGTGCGGCACAGCGTCAGCATCTGCTGCTCGCCGCCCGACAGCACGCCGGCCTCGGTGTGCTGGCGCTCCTTGAGGCGCGGGAACATCGCGTACATGTCGTCGGTCTTCCAGCGCGGATCCTTGGCCTTGCGCTTTTCGCCGAGCAGCAGGTTCTGGTGCACGGTCAGCTCGGGGAAGATGTCGCGGTTCTCGGGCACGTAGCCGATGCCGCGGTGGGCGATGTCGAAGGCGTGGTGGCCGAGGATCTCCTCGTCCTTCCACTTCACCGAGCCCTGGCCGTCGACCAGGCCCATGATGGTCTTGACCGTGGTCGACCGTCCCGAACCGTTGCGGCCCAGCAGGCTGACGATCTCGCCAGGCTTGACGTCGAGCGACACGCCGTGCAGCACGTGGCTCTTGCCGTAGAAGGCGTGGAGATTGGAAAGGCTCAGCATCGCTCAGTGCCCCGCGGCTGCGGCCTGCTGGTCGGCCAGCACCGAGCCCAGGTAGGCCTCCTGCACGCGCGGATTGGCACGCACCGCCTCGGGCTCGTCGAAGGCGATGACCTCGCCGTAGACCAGCACCGCGATCTTGTCGGCCAGGCCGAACACCACGCCCATGTCGTGCTCCACGGTCAGCAGGGTCTTGCCCTCGGTCACCTCGCGGATCAGCTGCACGAAGCGCTTGGTCTCGCTCTTGCTCATGCCGGCGGTCGGCTCGTCGAGCAGGATCACGCTGGCGCCGCCGGCGATGGTGATGCCGATCTCCAGCGCGCGCTGCTCGGCGTAGGTCAGGTTCATCGCCAGCGTGTCGCGCTTCTTGTCGAGCTTGATCATCGTCATCACCTGCTCGGCGCGCTCGTTGGCGTCGGTCAGGTCGGCGAGGAACTTCCAGAACGCGTACTTGTAGCCCTGGCTCCACAGCACCGCGCAGCGGACGTTCTCGAACACCGACAGCCGCGTGAACAGGTTGCTGACCTGGAAGCTGCGCGCCAGGCCCTTGCGGTTGATCTCGTAGGGCTTCTCACCGTCGATGCGCTGGCCGTGCAGCAGGATCTCGCCGCTGGTCAGGCCGAAGCGGCCGCTGATGAGATTGAAGAGCGTCGACTTGCCGGCCCCGTTGGGGCCGATGATCGCGACCCGCTCGCCCGGCTTCACGGCCAGGCTGGCGCCGCGGATGATCTCCGTCTTGCCGAAGCTCTTGCGGATGTCCTTGAGTTCGACCGCGTAGCTGCTGTTGCCACTCATAGCGCTTCACGCCTCCGGATCTCGTGCTCGATCTCTTCCTGGATCGTGCCCCACTCGCGCGAGAACTGGCGCCGCGTGATCTCGAACAGGCCCAGGCCGGTCAGCATCACGAAGGCCGCGCCGAACCAGCTGTCGATGCCCTTCACGTCGAGCGTCGCACCCAGGAAGGGCAAGGTGCTGCCCAGGGCCGCACCGAGTTGCAGGTGGTACACCATCTCGACCATCGCGGCGGCGCCAGCCAGCACCACCAGCGCGCAGCCCGCCAGCGCGAGGTAGGACGTCCACAGGCGCTTGAGCTTGCCGAAGGCCGCGACGCGGAGGTTCATCATGATCAGGCTGGCGATGCCGCCCGGCGCGTACATCACCATGAAGAGGAAGATCAGGCCCAGGTAGAGCAGCCAGGCCTTGGTGAACTCGGACAGCAGCACGAAGGCCAGCACCATCAGGATCGCGCCGATGATCGGCCCGAAGAAGAAGGTCGCGCCGCCGAGGAAGGTGAACAGCAGGTAGGCGCCCGAGCGTGCCGCGCCGACGACCTCGGCGGTCACGATCTCGAAGTTCAGCGTGTACAGGCCGCCCGCGAGGCCCGCGAAGAAGCCCGAGATGATGAAGGCGAAGTAGCGCACCCGCTGCGTGTTGTAGCCGATGAACTCGACGCGCTCGGGGTTGTCGCGCACCGCGTTGAGCATGCGGCCCAGCGGCGTGCGCGTGAAGGCGAACATCGCCGCCGTCGCGATGAAGGTGTAGATCGCGATCAGGTAGTAGACCTGGATCTGCGGACCGAAGTTGATGCCGGCCACCGGCGTGCCGACGACACGGTTGCCCGAGACGCCGGCCTCGCCGCCGAAGAACTCCGGGATCATCAGCGAGGCCGCGAACACCAGCTCGGCGATGCCCAGCGTGATCATCGCGAAGGGCGTGCCGGCCTTCTTGGTCGTGACGAAGCCGAACAGTACCGCGAAGCCCATGCCGGCCACGGCGCCGACCAGCGGGATCAGGCTGACCGGGATCGGCCACTGGCCGCCTGCCACCGCGTTGAGCATGTGGATCGCGATGTAGGAGCCCAGGCCGGTGTAGACCGCATGGCCGAAGCTCAACATGCCGCCCTGCCCCAGCAGCATGTTGTAGGACAGGCAGGTGATGATCGCGATGCCCATCTGCGCCAGCATCGTGCGCGACAGACCGCTGGTGAACACCAGCGGCGCGATCAGCAGCAGCAGCGCGAACAGCGTCCAGACGACCCAGCGTCCGACGTTGTAGGGCTTGAAATGGAAGTTCTGCGTGGTGCTCATCGCCGGATCAGCCTTCCCGCGTCCCGAGCAGGCCCTTGGGCCGGAAGATCAGGATCAGCACCAGGAACAGGTAGGGCAGGATCGGCGCGATCTGCGAGATCGTCAGCCGCAGCACCGAGTTGTTGGCGGCCTCCGGACTGAGCGCGATGCCGAGTTGCTGGAACAGGCTGCCGAGCGAGTAGTCCACCGCGATCGCGAAGGTCTGCACCACGCCGATGATCAGCGACGCGAGGAAGGCGCCCGACAGCGAACCCATGCCGCCGACCACCACGACGACGAAGATGACCGAGCCCACCGTCGCCGCCATCGCCGGCTCGGTGACGAAGGTCACGCCGCCGATCACGCCGGCCAGGCCCGCGAGCGCCGCCCCGGCGCCGAACACCAGCATGAAGACGCGCGGTACGTTGTGCCCGAGCGCCTCGACCATCTCGGGATGCGTCAGCGCGGCCTGGATCACCAGGCCGATGCGCGTGCGCGTGAGCAGCAGCCACAGCGCCACCAGCATGAACAGCGCCACCAGCATCATGAAGCCGCGCGTGGCGGGGAACGGCGAGCACACGGTACCGGCCACCGCGCACACGGCCGCCGGCGCGGCGCCCCAGGTCAGGCCGAGGCCGGCGTCGGAGCCGATCAGCGTGAAGGCCGGCCCCTGCAGCGCGGCCGGCGGCGGGAACGGCACCGCGGTGCGCCCCCAGATCAGCTGCACCAGCTCGAGGATCACGTAGGAGATGCCGAAGGTCACCAGCAGTTCCGGCACGTGCCCGAACTTGTGGACCTTGCGCAGCGCCGTGCGCTCGAACAGCGCCCCCAGCACGCCGACCAGCAGCGGCGCGATCAGCAGGCCGGGCCAGAAGCCGACGATCTGCGAGATCGTGTACGCGATGTAGGCGCCCAGCATGTAGAAGCTGGCGTGGGCGAAGTTCAGCACGCCCATCATGCTGAAGATCAGCGTCAGCCCCGAGCTCAGCATGAACAGCAACAGCCCGTAGCTCAGGCCGTTGAGCATGGAGATCGTGAAGAATTCCATCAGGGTCGGCGGTACAAGGGCGCCGCGGCGGCGCCAAGAAAAAGGGGCTCGATACGGTGACGCCGATCGAGCCCCGCCCGGCTGCAGCCCTGGATCAGGGGCCGCAGCCGCCTGTCGTCATCAGGCGCCTGCGCCCGGCCGCTTCATCTGGCAGCTGGTCGGCGTGCTCGACACGTAGGCCGGGTACTCCTTGACCGGGGCCAGCGTCATGCCGGTGTTCTCGGGGCTGTACGGGAACTTGGCATCGGCCTTCTGCCAGACCGTGATGTACAGCGGCTGCTGCAGCTGGTGGTCGGTCTTGCGCATCTCGACTTCGCCGTTCATGTTGCCGTTGAAGCTCAGGCCTTCCAGCGCCGCGGCCACCTTGACCGGGTCGGTCGACTTGGCCTTGGCCATCGCGGCGGTCAGCGCCGAGTAGATGCGGATCACCGAGCCGGTGTAGAAGTCGTCGTTGAACTTGGCCTTGTACTCGGCCTGCCACTTGCCCATCTGGCCCGGCAGGTTGTAGTGGTTGTACGAGGCCTGGAACAGCTTGCCTTCGTAGCTCTTGCCCAGCGCCGTCGGCGTGCCGCTGACGCCGCTGTAGTAGGTGAAGAACTTGCCGGTGTAGCCGCCCTCGTTGGCCGCCTTGACCAGCAGTGCCAGGTCGGAGCCCCAGTTGCCGGTGATGATGGTGTCGGCGCCGGCCGCCTTGATCTTGGCGACATAGGGCGCGAAGTCGCGCACCTGGGCGAGCGGGTGCAGGTCCTCGCCGACGATCTGGACGTCCGGGCGCTTCTTCGCCAGGTTCTCCTTCGCGAAGCGCGCCACCTGGTGGCCGTGCGAGTAGTTCTGGTTCAGCAGGTAGACCTTCTTGACGTCGGGCTGGGCCTCCTTGATGAAGGTGGTCAGCGCCTCCATCTTCATCGAGGTGTCAGCATCGAAGCGGAAGTGCCAGTAGTTGCACTTGCTGTTGGTGAAGTCGGGGTCCACCGCCGAGTGGTTGAGGTAGACGACTTCCTTGCCCGGATTGCGCTCGTTGTGCTTGGCCACGGCCTCGATCAGCGCGCCGGCCACCGACGAGCCGTTGCCCTGGGTGATGTAGCGCACGCCCTGGTCGAGCGCCGCCTTGAAGGCGTTTAGGCTCTCGGTCGGGCTGAGCTTGTTGTCCAGCGCGATGATCTCGAATTTGACGCCGGCCGGGTTGAGCTTGGGATCGTTGTTGAACTTCTCGGCGAAGAACTGGAAGCTCTTCACCTGGTTTTGGCCGACCGGGGCCATCAGGCCCGACAGCGGGTCGATCCAGGCGATCTTGACGGTCTCGCCCTTCTGCGCGAAGGCCAGCCCCGCGTGGAGCGCCATGCTGGCGCCGATCACCACACCGAACATCCGTTTCGTGAATCGCATCCTGGTCTCCTTGCGGCCTTGGGCCCTTGTGTTCAACACGGTGTCAGCTAGCGTAATGTGCAACCGACTTCACAGGTTTCCGGGACTTCCCCACTCCGGGATGTCGCCCACCGGACAACCTGCCCTCGACCGGGGCGTCGCCGGGCTCAGGCGCCCGGCAGCCGGTAGTCCTTGAACTGCTCGCGAAGCTTGTTCTTCTGCATCTTGCCGGTCGCGCCCAGCGGGATGGCCTCGACGAAGACCACGTCGTCGGGCACCTGCCACTTGGCGAGCTTGCCCTCGAAGTGCGCCAGCATGGCCTCGCGGCTCAGCTCGGCCCCGGGCTTCTTGACCACCACCAGCATCGGCCGCTCGTCCCACTTGGGGTGGGCGATGGCGATGCAGGCGGCCATCGCCACGGCCGGGTGGGCCACCGCGATGTTCTCGACGTCGATCGAGCTGATCCACTCGCCGCCGGACTTGATGACGTCCTTGCTGCGGTCGGTGATCTGCAGGAAGCCGTCGGGGTCGATGGTCGCCACGTCGCCGGTCGGGAACCAGCCGTCGACCAGCGGGTCGCCGCCCTCGCCCTTGAAGTAGCTCGACACGATCCACGGCCCCCGGACCAGGAGGTCGCCGCTGGTGGCACCGTCCCAGGGCAGCTCGCGGCCGTCGGGATCGACGATCTTCATCTCGGCGCCGAAGACCGACCGGCCCTGCTTGATCAGCACGCCGAGCTGCGCCGCGGGATCCATCTCCAGGTGCTTGAGCTTGAGCTTGCACACCGTGCCGACCGGCGACATCTCGGTCATGCCCCAGGCGTGCAGCACCGTCACGTCGTAGTCGTCGCGGAAGCTCTTGATCATCGCCGGCGGGCAGGCCGAGCCGCCGATCACGGTGCGCGTCATCGTCGAGAACTGGAGATCGTTCGCCTTCAGGTGGTTGAGCAGCATCAGCCACACCGTCGGCACGCCGGCCGACATCGTGACCTTCTCGGCCTCGATCAGCTCGTAGACCGACTTGCCGTCGAGCGCCGCCCCCGGGAAGACGAGCTTGGTGCCCGTCATCGCGGCCGCATACGGCAGGCCCCAGGCATTGACGTGGAACATCGGCACCACCGGCAGCACGCAGTCGCGCGCCGAGATGCCCAGCGAGTCGGGCAGCGCGATGCCCCAGGCGTGCAGCAGCGTCGAGCGGTGGCTGTAGAGCACGCCCTTGGGATTGCCGGTGGTGCCGCTGGTGTAGCAGAGCGCCGCGGCGCTGCGCTCGTCGAAGCTCGGCCAGGCGTACTGCTCGCTCTCGCCGCCGATCCAGGCCTCGTAGCTGCGCAGGCCGGGGATGCCGGTGTCGGCCGGCAGCGCGTCGGCATCGCACAGCGCGATCCAGTGCTTGACGGTCGTGCACTTGGACCACGCCGCCTTGATGATCGGCAGGAAGCTCATGTCGAAGCACAGCACCTGGTCCTCGGCATGGTTGGCGATCCACACCACCTGCTCGGGCGACAGCCGCGGGTTGATGGTGTGCACCACCCGCCCGCTGCCGGAGACGCCGTAGTACAGCTCGAGGTGGCGGTAGCCGTTCCAGGCCAGCGTGCCGACGCGGTCGCTGAAGGCCAGGCCGAGCCGGTCGAGCGCGTTGGCGACTTGGCGGGCGCGCGCACCGACCTGGGCGTAGGTGGTGCGGTGCAGGTCGCCTTCGACGCGGCGCGACACGATCTCGGTGTCGTGGTGATGACGAGCCGCGAACTCGATCAGTCCCGAGATCAGCAGAGGGGAGTCTTGCATCAGGCCGAGCATCGGGTTCTCCTAAGGACGGGCGGCGAGTATCGAAGCCGCGCGCGATCGCTGTCAAAGCGTGATTCCCCCAGGGCCGGAAGGCGCATGCGGGCTGGCGGACAATCCGTGACTCGTGAATGCCGTCGACCTCTCGCTCCAGAACGCAGCACCTGCGTGGCGCTCTTCCGGCGGCCTCGCGTCGCTGGGCTCGCGCTTCGGCACCGCGCTGCCGCCCCAGGCCGTGCCGGCGCCGCACTGGGTGGCGCGCAGCGAGGCACTGGCCGACGAGCTCGGCCTGAGCGGCTGGCTGGACACGCCGGTGGCGCTCGAGGTACTGGCCGGCTCGGCGGTGGCCGACGGATCGCGGCCTTTCGCCTCGGTGTATTCCGGCCACCAGTTCGGCGTCTGGGCCGGGCAGCTGGGCGACGGCCGGGCCTTGCTGCTGGGCGAGATCGAAACCCCCGCCGGCGCGATGGAGTTGCAGCTCAAGGGCGGCGGCCTGACGCCCTACTCCCGCATGGGCGACGGCCGCGCGGTGCTGCGCTCGTCGATCCGCGAGTTCCTGTGCTCCGAGGCGATGCATCACCTGGGCATCCCCACGACGCGGGCGCTGGCGGTCGTCGGTTCGCCGCTGCCGGTCAGGCGCGAGAGCGTCGAGACGGCCGCCATCGTCACCCGGATCGCGCCGAGCTTCGTGCGCTTCGGGCATTTCGAGCACTTCGCCCACCACGACCAGCACGCGGCGCTGAGGGTGCTGGCCGACTTCGTCATCGATGCGCACTACCCCATCTGCCGGGACGCAGTGAACCCGTACGCAGCGCTGCTCGAGGCCGTCGCGCGCCGAACCGCCACGCTGCTGGCCGACTGGCAGGCGGTCGGCTTCTGTCACGGCGTGATGAACACGGACAACATGTCCATCCTGGGCCTGACGATTGACTACGGCCCGTTCGGCTTCCTCGACGGCTTCGACCCCGGCCACGTCTGCAACCACTCCGACCACCAGGGCCGCTACGCCTACGCGCGCCAGCCCAACGTGGCGATGTGGAACCTGCACGCGCTGGCGCAGGCCCTGCTGCCGCTGATCGCTGGAGACGGCGAGGTCGCCGAGGCCACCAGCGAACTGGCGCTCGAGGCGCTGGAGCCCTACCGGACGCTCTTTCCGGCGACGCTGGAGGCCCGCATGCGTGCCAAGCTCGGGCTGGCGACGGCGCAGGACGACGACCGTGCGCTAATCGACGACTGGCTCAAGCTGCTGGCGTCGGAGCGCACGGACTTCACGATCGCCTGGCGGCGCCTCGGCACCTGGACGCCGGCCGACCCGAGCGCGGTGCGCGACCTCTTCATCGACCGCGCCGCCTTCGACGCCTGGGCCGGCCGCTACGCGCTCCGGCTGGCCGCCGAGGGCAGCGCCGACGCCGATCGCCGCCGGAGCATGGACCGCGTCAACCCGAAGTTCGTGCTGCGCAATCACCTGTGCGAGAACGCGATCCGCGCCGCCCAGGCGGGTGACTTCGCCGAGACCCACCGCTTGCTGAAAGTTCTGGAGCGTCCCTACGACGAACAGGTCGAAGCGTCGGCCTACGCCGACTTCCCGCCCGACTGGGCGCAGCAACTGGAGGTGTCCTGTTCATCATGAGTTCGTACAAGGTCAACAAGCCCGACGCCGAATGGCGTGCCCAGCTGGATGCCACGCAGTTCGAGGTCACCCGCCACGCCGCCACCGAGCGCGCCTTCACCGGCAAGTACTGGGACCACTGGCAGGCCGGCACCTATGCCTGCGTCTGCTGCGGCGAGCCGCTGTTCGACTCCGCGACCAAGTTCGACGCCGGCTGCGGCTGGCCGAGCTACTCCGAGGCGCTGAAGGCCGGCATCGTCGAGCGCGTGGTCGACCGCAGCCACGGCATGGTGCGCGTCGAGGTCCGCTGCCAGAGCTGCGGCGCGCACCTGGGTCATGTCTTCGACGACGGCCCCGAACCGACCGGCGAGCGCTTCTGCATCAACTCGGCCTCGATCGACTTCCAGCCGCGCAACGGCTCGTAACCCGGCCAGCCGCCCGGACACCGTCCGGGCGGCACAATCCGCCCGTCGCTCACCTGCGCCCTGCCCCGATCCTTCGATGAAGTTCCTGTTCGACCTGTTCCCGATCGTCTTCTTCTTCATCGCCTTCAAGGTCGCCGAAGGCCAGCCCGATGCCGCTGCCGCATTCGCGAGCCAGCATTTCGGCTTCCTGGTCTCGGGCGGTACGGTCGGGCCGAACGAGGCCCCGGTGCTGCTGGCGACGCTGGCGGTCATCCTGGCCACCTTCGCGCAGATCGGCTGGCTGCTGGCGCGCGGCAAGAAGATCGACACGATGCTGTGGGTGAGCCTGGGGCTGGTCACGGTGCTGGGCGGCGCAACGGTCTGGTTCCACAACGAGACCTTCATCAAGTGGAAGCCCAGCGTGCTGTACTGGGTCATGGGCACGGCCTTCTGGCTCAGCCAGGCCGTGTTCCGGCGCAACCTGCTGCAGTTGATGATCGGGCAGCAGCTCGAACTGCCGCCACCGGTGTGGCGCAACCTCAACTTCATGTGGATCGCGTTCTTCGCCTTCATGGGGCTGCTGAACCTGTACGTCGCGTACAGCTACTCGACCGACACCTGGGTCAACTTCAAGCTCTTCGGCGGCGTCGGCCTGATGCTGCTGTTCACGCTGCTGCAGGGTCTCTACCTCAGTCGGCACATCAAGGCCGAGGATGAGTGACGCCGCCGTGGCCGCACCGACCGCGGCCGAGATCGAAGCGAGCCTGCGCGAGGCGCTCGCGCCGCAGTCGGTGGCCGTCGGCGACGACAGCCACCTGCACGCCGGCCACGCCGGCGCCCGCGAGGGCGGTCACTTCAGCGTGCGCATCGTCAGCGCGCGCTTCGACGGGCTGGGCCGCGTCGCGCGCCATCGCCTTGTGTATGATGCCTTGACCCGCTGGATGCCCCGTGGCATCCACGCCCTGGCCCTGACGGCGCTGACTCCCGCCGAAGCCGCCCGCACCGACTCCTGAGGCCCGAGAACCGGCTCGCGATCCGCTCGCGACACCCCATCCATCGGCCTTGCCTTCCAACCCCAGCCGCCGTTGCACGCATGAAGCCGTCCACTCCCCTTGCCCTCAGCCTTTCCTCGTTCGCGTTGACCGTCGCGCTGCTCGCGCCGCAGGTCGCCGGCGCCCAGAACATCGCCACCGTCAACGGCAAGCCGGTGCCCAAGGCGCGGGCCGACGCGCTGCTGCAGCAGGTCGAGAGCCAGGCCCGCGGCCAGGGACAGCAGCTGCCGCCCGAGGCCGCGCGCCAGGTCAAGGACGAGGTCGTGCTGCGCGAGATCTTCGTGCAGGAGGCCGAGAAGCGCGGCCTCACCGCCAGCGGTGACTACAAGCAGCAGATGGAGATCGCTCGCCAGAGCATCCTGATCCGCGAGCTGTTCAAGGACTACGAGAAGAAGAACCCGGTCACCGACGCCGAGATCAAGACCGAGTACGACAAGTACAAGGCCCAGGCCGGCGACAAGGAATACCGCGTGCGCCACATCCTCGTCGAGAAGGAAGACGAGGCCAAGGCGCTGATCACGCAGCTCAAGGGCGGCGCCAGCTTCGAGGACGCGGCCAAGAAGTCGAGCAAGGACCCGGGCTCGGCGGCCAAGGGCGGCGACCTCGACTGGGCGACCGCCGGCAGCTACGTGCCCGAGTTCTCGCAGGCCATGGTCAAGCTGAACAAGGGCGCGATGACCGATACCCCGGTCAAGAGCCAGTTCGGCTGGCACATCCTCAAGCTCGAGGACGTGCGCGACACGCAGTTCCCGCCGCTCGACGAGGTCAAGCCGCAGATCCAGCAGCGCCTGTCGCAGCAGAAGCTCGCCAGCTTCCGCGACGAGCTGAAGAGCAAGGCCAAGACCGACTACAAGTTCAACTGAGCCGCACGAGCGCCTGCCAGGCCAGCAGGCTCCCGATGAGCACGGGCTGGTGCAGCATGTAGAAGCTCAGGCTCCAGCGACCCAGGGTCGCGAGCGGACGCAGCGGGCGCGGGAGCGCTCCGCCCAGCCAGCCGGCGCGGCGGCGTGACACCCAGTCGCCCGCTGCCGCCCCCCAGGCCATCACGCCCAGCCAGGGCAGCAGCGGCACCCAGTCCTCGGTGATCGGCTTGCGGGTCACGAGACCCACCCAGTTGGTGAGCCGGCTGTCGAAGAACGGATGCTGGACGAACTGCGGCAGCAGGATCGCCGCCAGCCCCAGCGGCCACAGCCAGGCCCCGGCCCGCGCGCCGAGCCGGCACGCGATCAGCATCAGCGCGATGCCGTGCAGCACGCCGAAGCTGATCCAGCTCCTGGGAAACATCAGCGCGCTGCCGGCACTGACCAGCAGCGCGCAGCCCGCCACCTGCGCCCAGCGCCGCCAGAAGCGCGGCCAGTCCTGGCCCTGGGCCACCGCCAGCGCCTGACCGAAGCCCGCGCAGAACAGGAACAGGCTGACGATCGCCGTGCGCTGGTGCAGCCAGAACGGGTCGCGGTAGAAGTTGGCGTCGATCAGCCGGAAGTAGGCCAGGTCGAAGCCAAAGTGGAAGATCGCCATCCACACGATCGCGAAGCCGCGCAGCGCATCGAGCCGCGCATGGCGCTCGCTCGCGATGCCCATGCTCAGCGCCGCGGCGCGCCGAGGCTGCCGGGGTAGAAGACGCGGAAATCGTGAAGCTCGTAGACGAAGGTGCCGGCCTGCACGGCCGGGTCGGCGTCGATCCAGCCGCGGGCCTGCTCCAGCGACTCGGCGGCCAGCACGATGAAACCCTTGTCGGCGTAGCGTGCGCCGACCTGCAGCCGGCCTTCGTCGCGCAGCTTCTTCAGGTTGGCCGAGTGCTCGCGAAAGCGCGGCTGCTCCTGCGGCGGCCTGGCCGGGTCCCAGGCCGGGCCGGTGCGGAACTCGACCACGAACAGCGGCAGCGCCGGGACGATCGCCGCCGGGCTCGCGTCGTTGGCCCGTGCGACCGGCAGCGTCCCCGCACCGACCAGCAAGCCGATCGCGAGTGCCAGAGTGCTCGGACGCATCGGCCGTTCCTCAGCCCAGCCAGCGGCGAGCGTTGCCGAACATGCGCATCCACGGGCTGTGCGCGCGCAGCTCGCCGCGGGTCCAGCTCATCTGCGCGTTACGGAATACCCGCTCCGGATGCGGCATCAGCGCGGTGAAGCGACCGTCGGCCGTGGTCACCGCCGTCAGGCCGTCGGGGCTGCCGTTGGGGTTGGCCGGGTAGGCCTCGGTGGGCCGGCCGGCGTGGTCGACAAAACGCATCGCGCGGTGCACCGACTTTGCATCGCCGCGCTGAGAGAAGTCGGCGTAACCCTCGCCGTGGGCAACGGCGATCGGCAGGCGGCTGCCCGCCATGCCGGCGAAGAAGATCGAGGGCGACTCCAGCACCTCGACCTGGCTGAGGCGCGCCTCGAACTGTTCGCTGCGGTTGCGCGTGAACTTGGGCCAGGCCCGCGCGCCCGGGATGATGGGTGACAGTGCGGCCACCATCTGGCAGCCGTTGCACACGCCGAGCGCAAAGCTCTGCGGGTGCGCGAAGAAGGCCGCGAACTGCTCCGCCAGCCTGGCGTTGAACAGCACCGAGCGCGCCCACCCCTCCCCGGCGCCGAGCGTGTCGCCGTAGCTGAAGCCGCCGCAGGCGACGAAGCCGCGGAACATGTCGAGCCGTGCGCGGCCCGACTGCAGGTCGCTCATGTGGACGTCGTAGGGCTCGAAGCCGGCCTGGTCCATCGCATAGGCCATCTCGAGGTGCGAGTTGACGCCCTGCTCGCGCAGGATCGCCACCTTGGGTCGCGCGAGGTTCAGGAAGGGCGCGGCGACGTTCTCGCCAGCATCGAAAGTCAGGTGCAGGTGCAGGCCGGTGTCGTCGACCGCGCCGGCCGCCGCGTGCTCGGCATCGGCGCAGGCCGGGTGGTCGCGCAGCTGCGCGATGCGCCAGCTGACCTCGTCCCACGCCTGGTGCAGGTCGCGCAGCGGCGCGCTGAAGACGGCCTTCGTGTCGCGCCAGACCTCGACCACGCCGCGGTCGTTGGGCTTGCCGATCACGTGGCTGTGCTTGCTGAGGCCGACCTCGCGCAGGACCTGCATCACCGGGTCGCGGTCGCCGCTGCGAACCTGGATCACGGCGCCCAGTTCCTCGGCGAACAGCGCCTGCAGGGTCAGCGCGTTGCGGCGCTCGGCCGTCTGGCCGGTCCAGTTCTTGGCGTCGCCCCAGTCCATGCGGCTGTCGTCGATGCCGTTGCCCTCGGTCACCAGCAGGTCGACGTTGAGCGACACGCCGCGGTGCCCGGCGAAGGCCATCTCGCAGACCGTGGCCCACAGGCCACCGTCGCTGCGGTCGTGGTAGGCCAGCAGCTTGCCGCCGGCCCGCAGGCGGTTGATCGCCGCGACCAGGGCCTTCAGCAGCGCCGGGTCGTCGAGATCGGGCGTCGCGTCGCCGACCTGGCCGAGCGCCTGCGCGAGGATCGAGCCGCCGAGGCGATTGCGCCCCTGACCCAGGTCGATCAGGATCAGCGTCGTGTCGCCCGCCTCGTCGCCGGCGCGCAGCTGCGGCGTCAGCGTGTCGCCGACGTCCGCCAGCGTCGCGAAGGCGCTGACGATCAGCGACACCGGCGCGGTGACCTGCTTCGACTCGCCGCCGTCGGACCAGCGCGTGCGCATCGACAGGCTGTCCTTGCCGACGGGCACGCTGATGCCGAGCGCCGGGCACAGCTCGAGGCCGACCGCGCGCACGGTGTCGTACAGCGCGGCGTCGTCGCCGGGCGCCTGGGGGTCGTCACTGCAGGCCGCCATCCAGTTGCAGCTGAGCTTGACGCGCGCCAGCTCGATCGGCGCGGCCAGCAGGTTGGTGATGCTCTCGGCCACCGCCATGCGGCCGGCGGCCGGCGCATCGATCACGGCCAGCGGCGTGCGCTCGCCCATGGCCATGGCCTCGCCGCGCAGGCCGGCGTAGTCGGCCAGCGTCACCGCGCAATCGGCCACCGGCACCTGCCAGGGGCCGACCATCTGGTCGCGGTGCGACAGGCCGCCGACGCTGCGGTCGCCGATCGTGATCAGGAAGCGCTTGCTGGCCACGGTCGGGTGGCGCAGCACGTCGAAGGCCGCCTGCTCCAGGGTCACGCCGGTCAACGCGACCGGCGCGAAGGCCCGCGCGACGCGCTTCACGTCGCGGTGCATCTTGGGCGGCTTGCCCAGCAGCACCTCCATCGGCATGTCGATGGGTCGGGCAGCACCCGGACCCGCATCGAGCACCAGCTGCTTCTCCCCGGTCGTCACGCCGACGACGGCGTACGGGCAGCGCTCGCGCACCGCCATCGCCTCGAACAGCGGCAGGCTCTCCGGCGCGATCGCCAGGACGTAGCGCTCCTGGCTCTCGTTGCACCAGACTTCCTTGGGCGCCAGGCCGCTCTCCTCGACCGGGACCTTCGACAGGTCGAAGTGCGCGCCGCGGCCTGCATCGTGGACCAGCTCGGGGAAGGCATTGCTCAAGCCGCCGGCACCGACGTCGTGGATCGCCAGCACCGGGTTCAGCGCACCGAGCGCCCAGCAGTGGTTGATGACCTCCTGGGCGCGGCGCTCGATCTCGGGGTTGCCGCGCTGCACTGAATCGAAGTCCAGAAGCGCGGTGTTGCTGCCGGCCGCCATCGAGCTGGCCGCCCCGCCGCCCATGCCGATGCGCATGCCCGGACCGCCGAGCTGGATCAGCAGCGTGCCGGCCGGGAAGGCCAGCTTGTGCGTCTGTCCGTCGCTGATCGTGCCGACACCGCCGGCGATCATGATGGGCTTGTGGTAGCCGCGACGCTGGCCGTCCACGGCCTGTTCGTAGACGCGGAAGTAGCCGCCGAGATTCGGTCGTCCGAACTCGTTGTTGAAGGCGGCGCCGCCGAGCGGGCCTTCGATCATGATCTGCAGCGCGCTCGCGATGTGCTCGGGCCTGCCGTAGCGTCGTCCGCCCGGCTCGCGCTCCCAGGGCTCGTCGGTCCCCGGCAGCAGCAGGTTCGACACCGAAAAGCCCGCGAGCCCTGCCTTCGGCCGCGCCCCGCGCCCGGTCGCACCCTCGTCGCGGATCTCGCCGCCGGCGCCGGTGCTGGCCCCCGGGAAGGGCGAGATCGCGGTCGGATGGTTGTGCGTCTCCACCTTCATCAACACGTGCGCGATCTCGGCGCGGCCGCCGTAGACCGGTGCGTTGGTGTAGCCCTGCGGTCCCCAGCGCTCGATCGGTCCGCCTTCCATCACCGCGGCGTTGTCGCTGTAGGCCACGATGGTGTGCTGCGGAGCCGTGGCGTGCGTGTGACGGATCATCTGGAACATCGAGTGTTCCTGCGGCTGGCCGTCGATCGTGAAGCGGGCGTTGAAGATCTTGTGGCGGCAGTGCTCGCTGTTGGCCTGCGCGAACATCATCAGCTCGACGTCGGTCGGGTTGCGCTTCAGGCCGTTGAAGGCCGCGACCAGGTAGTCGATCTCGTCCTCGCTGAGCGCGAGGCCGAAGTCGCGGTTGGCGGAGGCCAATGCCGCCTTGCCGTGGCCGATGACGTCGACCGTCTCCATCGGCCGGCCCGGCTGGGGGTCGAACAGGCGCACCGCGGCTTCGCGCTCGAAGGCCACGCTCTCGGTCATGCGGTCGTGCAGCAGCGCGGCGACGGCGGCCCGATCCCCGGCGGCCAGCGATCGGGCGCCGCCGAGCAGTCCGCCCTTGATCGTCAGCAGGTACTCGGTGACGCGTTCGACGCGGCGGATGCCCAGGCCGCAGTTGTGCGCGATGTCGGTGGCCTTGCTGGCCCAGGGAGACAGCGTGCCCAGCCGCGGCATGACCAGCACGCGCTCGCCGTCGGCGGGGCCGGTGTAGTCGTCGCCATAGCGCAGCAGCGCCTGCAAGGCATCGCGCGCCTGCGCCGGGAGCGCCTCGTCCGCAGCGACCCAGTGCAGATGCCGCGCATGCACCGCGATGACGGCAGGCGCCACCGCCTGGAGCCGGGGCAGCAGCGCCTGGGCGCGAAAACCGGACAGCGCGTTGCCGCCGTCGAAGCAGAGAAGGGTCGGAGGGCTCATGGGGCTCGCGGCTGTCGCAGCGTGATCTGCGGGCGTGGCGTGAGGTTTCGGCGGGCGGTGCGAGCTGGGGTCTCCATCTCGCGAGCCCTGGATTTTAAGGGGCCGGTGAGATAATCCCGGCATGTCGATCACGATCAAGAGTGCCGCCGACGCCGAAGGGATGCGCGTCGCCGGCCGGCTGGCTTCCGAGGTGCTGGACATGCTGACCGCGCATGTCAAGCCGGGCATCACCACCGACGACCTGGACCGCCTGGCGCACCGGCACATCGTCGAGGTCCAGGGCGCCGTGCCCGCGCCGCTGAACTACGCGCCGCCGGGGTACACGCCCTACCCCAAGTCGATCTGCACGTCCATCAACCACCAGGTCTGTCACGGCATCCCGAACGACCGGCCGCTGAAGAACGGCGACATCGTCAACATCGACGTCACCGTCATCAAGGACGGCTGGCACGGTGACACCAGCCGCATGTACGTCGTGGGCGAGGGCTCGATCGCCGCCAAGCGCCTGTGCCAGCTGACCTACGAGGCCATGTGGCGCGGCATCGCCAAGGTCAGGCCCGGCGTGCGCCTGGGCGACATCGGCCACGCGATCCAGACCTTCACCGAGCGCCAGGGCTACTCGGTCGTGCGCGAGTTCTGCGGCCACGGCATCGGTCGCAAGTTCCACGAGGAGCCGCAGGTCCTGCACTACGGCCGCCCCGGCACGCTCGAGGAGCTGGTGCCCGGCATGGTCTTCACCATCGAGCCGATGGTCAACGCCGGCCGGCGCGAGATCAAGGAACTGGGCGACGGCTGGACCATCGTCACCAAGGACCGATCGCTGTCGGCGCAATGGGAGCACACGGTGCTGGTCACCGAGTCGGGCTACGAGGTGCTGACGGTCTCTGCCGGCAGCCCGCCGCCGCCCGAGCTGCAAGCCGCCTGAGGCTGCGGGCATGGCCGCGGCGCCGATGGGCCAGGAAGCGGCAGCGCCGCCGTCCGTGCCGACGCTGCGCGCGCGGCTGCGCGACGGACGTGCGGCGCTGATCGATCACTTCCGGCAATGCCGCGCCACGGCGCCGGCCGCCACGCGCCTGATCCGCGGTCTGGCCCGCCACGTCGACGAAACCCTGCAGCCGCTGTGGCAGCACGCGCTGATGCCCAAAGGCGCGGCGCTGGTGGCGGTGGGCGGCTACGGCCGCGGCGAGCTCTTTCCCTACTCCGACGTCGACGTGCTGGTGCTGCTGCCGGACCTGCATGGCGACGGCCAGGCCCACGACAACGAGGCCCTGAAGGCCACCGTCGGCGGCTTCATCACCGCCTGCTGGGACATCGGCCTGGAGATCGGCTCGAGCGTGCGCACGGTGGCCGAGTGCGTCGCCGAGTCCGAGCGTGACGTCACCGTGCAGACGGCGTTGCTGGAGGCGCGCTTCCTGTGCGGGTCGCGGCGCCTCTTCGACGAGTTCCGGCGCGCGCACATCGACGCGCTCGATCCGGCCGCCTTCCTGCGCGCCAAGGTGCTCGAGATGCGGCAGCGCCACATCAAGTACGAGGACACGCCCTACTCGCTCGAACCCAACTGCAAGGAAAGCCCCGGCGGCCTGCGCGACCTGCAGCTGGTGATCTGGGTGGCCCGCGCCGCCGGCCTGGGCAAGACCTGGACCGCGCTGGCGGCGAAGGGCCTGGTGACGCCTTTCGAGGTGAAGCAGCTGCAGCGCAACGAGGGGCTGCTGAAGCTGATCCGCGCGCGCCTGCACATGGTGGCGGGCCGCCGGGAGGACCGGCTGGTCTTCGACCTGCAGACCGCCGTGGCCGAGAGCTTCGGCTACCAGGGCACGCGCGAGCGCCGTGCCTCGGAAGCGCTGATGCGGCGCTACTACTGGGCCGCCAAGGCGGTGGCGCAGCTCAACCAGATCCTGATGCTGGGCATCGAGGAGCGCATCAACGACACCGGCGCCGCGCCGATGCGGCCGATCAGCGACAAGTTCCTCGACCGCGGCGGCATGCTCGAGGTCGCGAGCGACGAGCTCTACCTGCGCGACCCGCACGCCATCCTCGAGACCTTCCTGACCTACCAGCAGGTCGTCGGCATCAAGGGCCTGTCGGCACGCACGCTGCGGGCGCTCTACAACTCGCGCGAGGTCATGAACGGCGCCTTCCGGCGCGACCCGGTGAACCGCGCGCTGTTCATGCAGATCCTGCAGGTGCCGGGCGGCGGCCAGACGCATGCCTTCCGCCTGATGAACCAGACCTCGGTGCTGGGGCGCTACCTGTGGGTCTTCCGCCGCATCGTCGGGCAGATGCAGCACGACCTGTTCCACGTCTACACCGTGGACCAGCACATCCTGATGGTGATGCGCAACGTGCGGCGCTTCTTCATCCCGGAGCATGCCCACGAGTACCCGTTCTGCTCGCAGCTCGCGGCCGACTTCGAGCGGCCCTGGGTGCTGTACGTCGCGGCGCTCTTCCACGACGTCGCCAAGGGCCGCGGCGGCGATCACTCGCAGCTGGGCGGTGCCGAAGTGCGGCGCTTCTGCCGCGACCACGGCATCGACCGCGAGGACGCGCGGCTGATCGAGTTCCTGGTGCGCCAGCACCTGACGATGAGCCACATCGCGCAGAAGGAAGACCTCAGCGACGCCGACGTCATCGACGCCTTCGCCGCCAAGGTGCGCGATCCGCGAACACTGACCGCCCTGTACCTGCTGACGGTGGCCGACATCCGCGGCACCAGCCCGAAGGTCTGGAACGCCTGGAAGGGCAAGCTGCTCGAGGACCTGTACCGCAGCACGCTGCGCGCACTGGGCGGCGCGCGGCCCAACGCCGACACCGAGATCGAGGCGCGCAAGCAGGAGACGCTGCACGTCCTCAACCTGTACTCGCTGCTGCCCGGCGTGCAGCAGCCGCTGTGGGACACGCTGGAGATCAGCTACTTCGCGCGCCACGACGCCGCCGACATCGCCTGGCACGCACGCTCGCTGTACCGCCACGTCGACACGCCGATCCCGGTGGTGCGCGCCCGGCTGTCGAGCGTCGGCGAGGGCCTGCAGGTGCTGGTCTACGCGCCGGACCGCCCGGATCTGTTCGCGCGCATCTGCGGCTACTTCGACGGCGCCGGCTTCAACATCCTCGACGCCAAGATCCACACCACCAAGCGCGGCTACGCGCTCGACACCTTCCAGGTCGTGTCGCCGTACGTCGAGCAGCACCTCGACGTGAACTATCGCGACATGATCGCGCTGGTCGAGAACCAGCTCTCGCTGGCGCTGGCGGCCACCGGTCCGCTGCCCGAGCCCGGCCGAGGCCGGCTGTCACGGCGCGTCAAGTCCTTCCCGATCACGCCGCGCGTCCTGCTGCGTCCGGACGACCGGGCGCAGCGCTGGCTGCTCAGCGTGTCGGCCAGCGATCGCTCGGGCCTGCTCTACGCGATCGCCCGCGTGCTGGCCCACCACCAGATCAACCTGCAGCTCGCCAAGGTGTCGACGCTGGGCGAGCGCGTCGAGGACACCTTCCTGATCGACGGGGCTTCGCTGCAGCAGAACAAGCGGCAGCTGGAGATCGAGACCGAGTTGCTGGACGCGATCGCCTAGCGCGCAACGGGCCGCTGCGGCCCGTCCGCTGCTACTCGACCTTGAACTCGAACTCCTGGGTGGCCAGCACCTCGCCGTCGCTCGCCACGCATTTGTACTGGCTCATCGCTGCACGTACGGCCGCATGGAAGACCCGGGGCCCGGACAGGATCGTCACTTCCTTGACGACGCCGCCGCTGATGCGCGCCTGGGCCCGGACGACGCCCGAGACGTTTTCCTGGAGCGCCTTGCGCGGCATCTCGGGCTTGGTCTGCGTCGGGCAGGCGATCGCGATGTCGCTCTTGGCGGCCGGCGGGGCCGGCGCGGGGGCCGGCGGCGGCGGGGCCTCGATCTTGTATTCGACCTTGGGCGGCTCCGGTGCCACGGTGATCGGCGGTGCGACGCTGGGCGCGACCTGGATCTCGGGCGGCGGCACGTAGGGCGGCGGTGGTGCCTCGACCTTGGGGGCCGGCGGCTGCTTGACGATCTCCTTGGGCGGCGGGGGCGGCGGCGGGGGCGGCGGCGGGGGCGGCGGCGGCAGCTCGACGATGATCTTGGTCTCGAGCGGCTTCTTGACGATCTCGACGACGTTGCGCGCCAGCCCCGACACCAGGGCGTAGAAGATGAAGATGTGCAGCAGCACCACCGCCGCGAAGCCGACGAGGCGTCGCGACGAGGGTTGCTGGTCGTAGCTCAGATCCATGCCGTTAGGCTCCTTGCGCGCCCGCCCGGCCTCGTGGGCCCGGCGGGCGTTGGCGCATTACTCGATGAACTGCTCGGCACCGACGATGCCGAACTTGGTGAGGCCGAAGCGCTGCACCGACGCCATCACCATCGCGACCGTCTCGTACTTGGCCAGCTTGTTGGGGCGCAGGTGCAACTCGGGCTGCAGCGGCAGGTCCAGCTTGGCCATCTCGCTCAGCTTGAAGTTGACGTCCTGCATGCCCTGCACCGGCTCGCCGTTGAAGAAGATCTGGTTGTTCTGGTCGATGTCGATCTTGACGATCTGCGGCTGCACCAGCTGCGGCGGCGGATTGCCCGTCGGCAGGTCGAGGTTGACGGCATGCAGCTGGATCGGGATGGTGATGATCAGCATGATCAGCAGCACCAGCATCACGTCGATCAGCGGCGTGGTGTTGATGTCCATCATCACCTCGGGCTCGCCGCTGCCGCTGGCGTTTCCTACGTTCATTCCCATGGCGGTTGTTCCACTTGATCAGCCGCCGCGTGCGGGCGGCTCGGTGATGAAGGAGACCTTCGCGATGCCGGCGCGCTGGCAGGCATAGACGATCTTGCCGACCGAGTCGTAGCGCGCGGCAAGGTCGCCGCGGATCTGCACCTCGGGCTGCGGCTTCATCACCGCGACCTTCTTGAGCCGGTCCACCAGCGCCTGCGTGCCCGACACCTTGGCGTCGTACCAGAAGATCCCGCCCGCCTGGTCGACCGAGATGATGACGTTCTCGGGCTTGCTCTCGCGGACCTGGATGGCCTCCTTGGGCAGCTTCACCTGGATCGAGGTGGTGACCACGGGGATCGTGATCAGGAAGATGATCAGCAGCACCAGCATCACGTCCACGAGGGGCGTGGTGTTGATGGCGGACACCACCTCGTCTTCTTCCCCGAACGGGGAGCCGACGGCCATCGACATGGTTAACCCCGCGCCTTGACGTTGGTCTGGGCGAGCAGCACCGCGTAGAGGTCGTTGCCGAAGGCGCGGACTTCGTCCATCGCGCCCTTGTTGCGGCGGACCAGCCAGTTGTAGCCCAGCACCGCCGGCACCGCGACGGCCAGGCCGATGGCGGTCATGATCAGCGCCTCACCGACCGGGCCGGCGACCTTGTCGATCGAGGCCTGACCGGCCACGCCGATCGCCGTCAGCGCGTGGTAGATGCCCCAGACCGTGCCGAACAGGCCGACGAACGGGGCCGTCGAGCCGACGGTCGCCAGGAAGGCCAAGCCGTCCTGGAGCCGGCTCTGCACGCGCTCCATGGCGCGCTGGATCGACATCGTGACCCAGCTGTTGAGGTCCACGTGCTCGAGCAGGCCGCCGTGCTTCTTGGTGGCCTCGATGCCTGCTTCGGCGATGAAGCGGAAGGGGCTCGCCTGCTCCAGCGTGTCGGCGCCTTGGCGCACGCTGCCGGCGTTCCAGAAGCTCTTGGCCGCCAGCTTGGCCTGGCGGCTGATCTTCGCCTGCTCCAGGATCTTGACGATCATGATGTACCAGCTGCCCATGGACATGATCACCAGGATCAGCAGCACGGCCTTGGCGACACCGTCGCTGGTCCGCCACAGGGCTTCGAGGCCGTAGGGGTTGTCGACCTTCTCTGCCGGGGCCGCCGGCACGGCGGCGGTGGTGGCCGCGGGCGCAGGCGCGACCACAGGGGCGGGAGCCGGGGCGGCAGCGGCCGGCGCCGAGGCGGTGTCAGTGGCCTGGGCGGCGGCCGGCAGCGGAGTCGCGAGCAGCGTCGTCGCCGCCAGCGCCGCAGCGGCGAATGAGGCGGCAAGGGAAGAACGGGCAATGCGGAACATGGGATCTCCGTGAAAGCGGGTAGCTTGAAATGAAGGGATCGCTGTTCGATCCCTCGCATGTGACGGGCCAGCGCCAGTGGACCCATCGGAACGATCGCAAGCCACTACGGACACCCTCGTGAGGCAACCCGGGGCTCGGCAGGAACTGCAGCGTCACTCCATGGATACGGCTAGGGGTTGGCGGCGAGACCGTGAATTATGGCCGCTCGACCCAGGGGCCGGACACGGCGGGAATGGGGGTTACGCCTGAATACAAGGCGCCGTCAGCCCTGTACGGGCCAACGAAAAAGCCCGCCGGCTCGAGCCGGCGGGCGCAATTGCATACCGACGGTTCCTGGGTCGCCGATCAGGCAAGCGCGAGGCTTGCCGATCGGCGTCCTTCAGACCCTCGTGGCTTCTTTAGTAGAACGAGTACTTCGCGCCGACGGTAAAGAAGCGGCCGATCGCACCAGCCTGATGCCACGTCTGGTTGTAGTTGATGCCGTAGGGGATCGCGAGATACGGATCGAACGGCGCCTTTCTGTCGAAAAGGTTCTGGATCGAGAAGTTGAGGTCCAGATTCTTCGTCGGCGACCAGCGGGCGAACAGGTCGAAGGTCGTGAACGACGGTAGGCGGCAACCGTTGTAGATGTTGCCGGCTGTGTCGAACACACCGCAGCCTCTCGGCCCCCCGTTGTCCGGATAGTCCACGCCGGTGTTGTTGTTGTGGATCCTGGTGGGGTCCGGCAGCCCAGTGGCCGGATCTATTCTTTGGGTCGAGACCTCGCCCTTGTTGTCGACCATCTTGATCGGGCCTACGTAGTTGACCGCACCGCTGATCGCCCAGGGCCCACGGTCCCAGCTCAGAGTCAGGGCCAGTCGATCCTTCGGTGAACCGCCACCAGCGCTCTGCACCAGCGGGCCGTGCGTTCCAGCGTACTCGAAGGTGTTGCCATCCGGGTCGGTGCGCTCGTAGCTCCGGACGTGGGTCCAGTTCAGCTGAGCCGACAGCCGGCCGGCTTCGCCGAGATTCAAGCGCTGGCGCAGTTCCAGGTCGACGCCTTCTGTCTTCGTCTGGGCCGCGTTTCGGTAGAAGCCGGTGACGGTCCCGATGTCTCCGTTCGCGTCGTAGTAGATGAACGTGTTCGGCTGCGCTCCGGGAATTCGGCTCAGCGGAGTGCCAGCCGTCGGCAGGTTGCCGATGATCGAGTTCGGATCAGCCTGCACGATCTCGTTCTCGCGATCGACCTTCCAGAAGTCCAGCGTTGCGCTGGTGCCCGGCATCGGCTCGACGATCAGGCCCAGGGTATAGCTCTTGGCTTCCTCGGGCTTAATGCTGGGATTGCCCTGCGACAGGATGCCGTAGGTCGTGAAGCCGAAGCTGGAACCGCCGGACTCGGCCGGCCCGGGCGCACGGAAGGCTTCGGCGTAGGTGCCGCGGATGGCGACCTGGTCGATAGGCTTGACCTTGAACCCGACCTTGGGCGTCGTCGAGCTGCCGAAGTCTGAGTAACGGTCATAGCGCACTGCGCCGTTCAGTTCCAGCCACTTGGTCACCGGCGCGTTGAGTTCGCCGAATACCGCACTGACGCGGCGCTTGGCGCTGAACGCCGAGTAGCCCAGGCCGACGATCTCGGCGGTGTCCGTGAACGGCACCGGCGGCGTATCAGCCTCTTCCCAGCGCGTCTCGGCACCGAGCGCCAGTCCGAGCGGACCGCCGGCCAGGCTCATCAACTCGCGCGATACCTTGACGTCGATCACCTTGATCGAACTGGTCGGCTTGTTCGTCAGGGCCGGCGAAATCGCCGCGATGACGCTGGGGTCTGTCGCGCCCGGGGTGAAGCGGTAGGTCCCGTTGTCGAGCGCCGCCTGCATCACGCCGTAGCGGATGAAGCCGGTGTTCGTGTTCTTCAACTCGCTCTTGATGTAGGACACGCCGACGTCATAGTCCCACCCCGCCGCAGCACCCTGAAGGCCGGCGATCAGGCGGTAGACCTTGTTGTCGGTCGTCTGGTCACGGCCGCCTAGTTCGGACGGGCGATGGAACAGCATCCGATCGACCCCGAACGTGTTGTCCGGATGAGCAGCGGGCAGGACCATCGGGCCGTGAACGAGGAGCGGGTTGAACGGATCCCCAGGGACGAAGACGCCACCATCGTTGTTCGCGCCCAGCGTGCCGTTGGCCTTCGATTTGGTGTTGAAGAGACCAAGTTCGACATAGCCGGTCATCGACTCCGACAGCTGCAGCGTGCCACGCGTGAACAGGTTGAGTCGCTCGATCTGGGGCTGCACCTCTTGCTCGTCCAGCGGGTTGTACCGACACAGGCCGGTTGTCGGGTCGATGAGGCTGGCCGAGCACGGAAGGATGTTTACCCGCGCCCCAGTGCCATCAGCATTCCGAGTCACACCAAAGGGCGAATTGGACGTCGGTCCGAGCGTGAAGTAGGGCCGAGGGGCGCCGTTGGTGGTGTCGTAGTAGCCGAGCGACCGAAGATCGCTCTGGCCGATGAACCCACGGTCCTTCGACCAGATGTTCTTCTGCTTGGAAGCTTCGAGGCTCACGAACACGTTGTACTTGTCGGCATCGAGGTCGCCGAAACCGAACGAACCGAAGGCCCGGGTGGTCTGGCCATCGGCCTTGCCGGATTGCCCATAGGAGCCGCCGATCGACGCGCCGGTGTAGCTCTTGCGCAGGATCACGTTGACCACGCCGCCGACCGCGTCCGCGCCGTAGATTGCCGACGCGCCGTCCTTCAGGACTTCGATCCGGTCCACCGCCTCGAGCGGGAGCGAGTTGAGGTCCACGAAGTTGCGTGTTCCGTCGTCCGCGAGACCGTAGGTCGTCATGCGACGGCCGTTGACCAGCACCAGCGTCGAATTGACGCCCAGACCCCGCAGCGACACAGCAGCGGAACCCGAGGCGAAGCCATTGCTGAACGACGACGGGATCGAGCCCGAGCCGTCGGAGGTGACGGTCCGCAGGATCTCCTGGATCGACTGCTTGCCGGTTTTCTCGATGTCCTCGCGGGTGAGCACCTGGACCGGCGAAGCGGTCTCGGTGTCGGTGCGCTTGATGTTCGAGCCGGTGACGGTCACCCGCTCCAGCTTCTGCGCGTCCTGCGCCTGAGCGATGGGCGCACTCGACAGCAGAACGCCGCCGAACGCGACCAGCAAGCTCGTTGTGAGCTTCGTTCTTTTGTGCATTCAAGACTCCTGGGAGGGAAAGGTTGACGATAGAACCCACGCGCTGAGCAATCTGCATGCCGATTTGGTGAACCGACGGCACATGACCCCGCAACTGTGTAAACGAATTGTCACGTTCGGGGCAATGAGCCCGGCCTCGGGGTTTCCTCGATCGTCATGACGGACGCGGCCGAGGGTCCGCGGGACGAGGCCGGAGCAGTTCCGCCGAATCCAGTATTCATGCGGGTTGCAGCCCGATCGTCGGCCTCGCTCCGGGCGCTTCGTAACGGCCGGCGGCGGGTTTCTAGAGCCTGTCGCCTAGCCGGCCGGCTGCGCACCGTTGGTAGCGCGCTACATAAGCGCTTGCGCATGCCCCGTGATCGGGGGACGGCCTCGTGCGACGCTCCGCCGCACCCGGGTCAGGCCCAGCCGATCAGCGCGTCGCGCCCCTGCACGGCCAGCGTCCCGCGCCGACCCACCGGCAGGCAGACCTTGGTGGGCACGTGCCCGAAAGGCAACCCCGTCAGCACGGGCCGGCGCGTCGCGGCACGCACCCTGGCGATCGCGCTCTTCAGGGTGTAGCCGCGGTCGAGCGGCGACGGCCGGAAGTCGGTGAACGCACCGAGAACGACCGCCTTCTGCGCGTCCAGCACCCCGGCCTGATGCAGTTGCAGCAGGCCGCGCTCGATGCGGTACGGATGCTCGTTGACGTCTTCCAGGAACAGGATGCCGCCCTTGACGGCTGGCCAGTGCGGTGTGCCCAGCAGCGACAGCAGCATGCACAGGTTGCCGCCCCACAGCGGACCGCGGACCTCGAGTCCGTCGAACCCCGTCTCGGTGCGAAAGCCGACGGCCTCGAGTTCGCCGTGCATCGCTTCGGTGAAGCAGGCCTCGGTCACGTCGTCGACACCCCCCTGCTCCGGCGTGCGACTGAAGTCGTCGTGCGCCAGCGGCCCGGCCCAGGTGCCACGGCCGGTGTGGGCCAGCACGGCGAGCTGGAAGGCGGTCTGGTCGCTGTGGCCGACCCAGCGCTTGCCGGCATCGATCGACCGCGCGATCAGGCGGTAGTCGATCGCATCGAGCAGGCGGGTCAGGCCGTAGCCGCCGCGCGAGGCCAGCGCGATGTCGCGTCCGTCGCGGGCCACCCGGTGCAGTGCGGCCAGCCGGGTCTCGTCGTCGCCGGCGAAACGCTGCTGCCGCGCGCGCGCCGACTCGTCGAGGTGCGCATCGAAACCGAGGTGGCGCAGGTGCCGCAGCGCCCGGGTCAGTGCCGCGCCCTGGAGCAGGATGCCGGACGGCGAGTGGATGGTGAGGCTGAGCGCGGGGCCGTCGTGGTGGTGGTCGTGGGCGTGCATCAGACGTCGCTCAGGTCGCCGGGCGTGGTGTCCTGCATCTCGATCACCTCGACGATGTCGTAGTCGGGCTCCGTGGCCGCTGCGGCTGCCGCAGCCTCGCGGGCGCGCCGCGTCTGCTCGCGCCGCTCGGCGAAGAAGTTCCGCAGCAGGCTGCCGCAGGGCTCGGCCAGCACGCCGCCATGGACGGCGGTGTGGTGGTTGAGTTGCGGGTTCGCGAACAGGTCGACCACCGAGCCGGCGGCGCCGGTCTTCGGGTCGACCGCGGCGAACACGACACGCTTGAAGCGCGCATGCATCAGCGCCATCGCGCACATCGCGCAGGGCTCGAGCGTCACGTACAGCTCGCAATCCGGCAGCCGGTAGTTGCCCAGCAGCTGGGCCGCGTGGCGCAGCGCCACGATCTCGGCATGCGCCGTGGGGTCGTGGGTCGTGATCGGTCGGTTGTAGCCGGTCGCCAAGACCTGGCGCTGGCCCTCGAACTCCCGGACGATCACCGCGCCGACCGGCACCTCGCCGACCAGCCAGGCGTTGTGCGCCTGGTCGAGCGCCAGCCGCATGGCGGCTTCGTCGTGGCGGGCCTGTTCGTCGCGCGGATCCACGGGTCCGGCCTCACTGCGCCGGCGCGTCGCTGCGCGCCGGGGCCTGCTGCATCAGCTTGTTGACGTCGTCGGCGACCTTGCGCTGCAACTGCTGCGACTGCTGGGCGGGGGTCGCGCCGGCCGCGGGAACGCCGGCTTGCGCCGCCGCTGACGGCGCCACCGAAGGCGCCACCGATGACAGCTGCCTTCGCGCCACCGTCGCGACGATGGCGACGACCAGCAGCAGGCTCAGCACTCCGAAGACCAGACGCATCGCTGACTCCGTTCACTCCCACTCGATGGTGGCGGGTGGCTTGGACGATACGTCGTAGGTTACGCGGTTGATACCGCGCACCTCGTTGATGATGCGACCGCTCGTCCGCTTCAGCAGACCGTAAGGCAGTTCGGCCCAGTCGGCGGTCATGAAATCGCTGGTCTGGACGGCGCGCAGCGCGACGACGTAGTCGTAGGTGCGGCCATCGCCCATCACGCCGACGCTCTTGACCGGCAGGAAGACCGCGAAGGCCTGGCTGGTCAGCTCGTACCAGGACTTGCCGGTGGCCGGGTCGATGGTGTTGCGCAGTTCCTCGATGAAGATCGCGTCGGCTCGCCGCAGCAGATCGGCGTAGTCGCGCCTGACCTCGCCGAGGATGCGCACGCCCAGTCCGGGCCCCGGGAAGGGATGGCGGTAGACCATCTCCGGCGGCAGGCCGAGCGCCACGCCGAGTTCGCGCACCTCGTCCTTGAACAGCTCGCGCAAGGGCTCCAGCAGCTTCAGGCCCAGCGTCTCGGGCAGGCCGCCGACGTTGTGGTGGCTCTTGATCGTGGTGGCCTTCTTGCTCGCGCCGCCGGACTCGATCACGTCGGGATAGATCGTGCCCTGGGCCAGCCACCTGGCATTCGTCAGCTTCTTCGCCTCGCGCTGGAACACCTCGACGAACTCGCGTCCGATGATCTTGCGCTTGGCCTCGGGGTCCGACACGCCCTTCAGCTGGCCCAGGAACTGTTCGCTCGCATCGACGTGCACGACCTTCGCGTGAATATTGGAGGATGGGCCGGCGAACATGTCCATCACCATCGCGCCCTCGTTCAGGCGCAGCAGCCCGTGGTCGACGAAGACGCAGGTCAGCTGGTCGCCGATCGCACGGTGGATCAGCGCCGCCGCGACGCTGGAGTCGACCCCGCCGGACAGGCCGAGGATCACCTCCTCGTTGCCGACCTGCTCGCGGATGCGCGCGACCGCCTCGCCGATGTAGTCGCGCATCACCCAGTCGGGCCGGGCCTTCGCGATGTCGAGCACGAAGCGGTCCAGCAGCGCCCGCCCCTGGACCGTGTGCGTGACCTCGGGGTGGAACTGCACGCCGTAGTAGCCGCGCGACTCGTCGGCCATGCCGGCGATCGGACACGACGGCGTGGACGCCATCAACTTGAAGCCCGGCGGCAGCTTCGTGACCTTGTCGCCGTGGCTCATCCAGACCTTGAGCATGCCGTGGCCGTCGGCCGTGGCGAAGTCCTCGATGCCCTTGAGCAGCGCGGTGTGGCCGTGTGCCCGCACCTCCGCGTAGCCGAACTCGCGGTGCGTGCTGGCCTCGACCTCGCCGCCCTGCTGCACCGTCATCGTGAACATGCCGTAGCAGATGCCGAGGACGGGAACGCCCAGGTCCCAGACGGCCTGCGGTGCCCGCAGGTCCTGGGCCTCGTAGGTGCTGGCGTGGCTGCCGCTGAGGATGATGCCTTTCAGTCCGTTCCGTGCGAGTTCGCGGATGAATTCGTCGGAGACATCGTTCGGATGGATCTCGCAGTAGACATGCGCCTCGCGCACACGCCGTGCGATCAGCTGCGTGACCTGGGAGCCGAAGTCGAGGATGAGGATCTTGTCGTGCATGGGTGGCAGGCGTTCAGGAAGTCAGGCCGCCCGAGCCGGCGGCCGTCGGGGCGTGCAGGGGAGAACGGCGATCCGGCCTGAAGTGCCGCCACGCCAGCAGCAGCGCCACGCCCTGCAGCAGGGCGCAGAAGAAGAACGGCGCGCCGAGGCGCCAGTCGCCCTGCGGCAGGTGCGAGACCAGGCCCAGCAGCGGTGCGCCGATGGCCGGTGCGGCGACCGCCATCAGGCTGTTGAGTGCGCTGACCGAGCCCATCGTGCGGCCCTGGGTGCTGGCGTCGGCCGCGCTCGAAAAGATGCTCTGCAGCGCCGCGGTGACGGTGAAGCCCAGCACGTTGACGAACACCACCGCGATCATCACCCAGCCGTTGGCGGCCAGGCCCCAGGCGAGGTAGGCACAGGTCGACGACAGCAGACCCAGCAGCGCCAGCCGCTGCGCGCTGAAGCGCTTGAGCAGGCGGCCGAGCAGCACGCCCTGCACCAGCGCAGACATCACGCCGACCGCGAACATCGACCAGCCGTTCTCCGCCGGACCCCAGCCGAACTTGAAGCTGGTGTACAGCACCCAGGTCGTGTACATCGTGAACTGAGCCAGGCCCGTGCAGGCCAGCACCGCCACCAGCATGCCGATGCCCTTCAGCTCGGTCAGTTCGCGCAGGGCGGTCAGCGGGTTCGCGGCCCGCCAGTCGAAGCTGCGGCGACGATCGGCCGGCAGCGACTCGGGCAGCACGAACCAGCCGTAGAGCAGGTTCGCCATCGCCAGCGCGCCGGCCGCGAAGAACGGCAGGTGCAGGTCGATCGCCCCCAGCAGCCCGCCGACCACCGGCCCGGCGATGAAGCCCAGGCCGAACATCGCCCCCAGCAGACCGAAGCGCCGCGCACGCTCCTCGGGCGGCGTGATGTCGGCAACGTAGGCGTTGGCCACCGCCGCGTTGGCCTGCACGGCCCCGCCGACCAGTCGCACGGCGATCAGCATCCACAGCGCCGTCGCCAGGGCCGTGGCGAAGAAGTTCAGCGCCAGCCCGCAGAAGCCGAGCAGCAGGACCGGCCGGCGCCCGTAGCGGTCGGACAGCGCCCCGAGGATCGGCGCGCCGAAGAAGTTCGCCAGACCGAAGGCGAACGCCACCACGCCATACCAGTAGGCCTGCTCGGCCTGGCTGGTCGTGAACGACCCCACCAGGGGCGGCAGCACCGGCACGATGAGCCCGATGGCCATCATGTCGATGAAGACCGTGACCATGATGAAGGGCATCGCCGCCTGGCGAGCCGCCGGAGTGTTGCGCGACCTCAAGAACGTCCTTCAGAAAGGCCGAACCGCCCACGCGGGCGGGCGGTTCGGGATCGGGGGGGCCGGATCAATCGGCACGGTAGTTCGGCGCTTCCTTGGTGATCTGCACGTCGTGCACGTGACTCTCGCGGATGCCGGCCGAGGTGATCTCGACGAACTCGGCCTTGTCGTGCAGGTGGTCGACGGTGGCGCAGCCGCAGTAGCCCATCGAGGCGCGCAGTCCGCCGGCCATCTGGAACAGGATCGCGATCACCGAGCCCTTGTACGGCACGCGGCCCTCGATGCCCTCGGGCACGAGCTTGTCGGCGTTGGGATTGGCGCCCGAGTTGTCCTGGAAGTAGCGGTCGGCGCTGCCCTGCTGCATGGCCCCGATCGAGCCCATGCCGCGGTAGCTCTTGTAGCTGCGGCCCTGGAACAGCACGATCTCGCCCGGCGCCTCTTCGGTGCCGGCGAACATGCTGCCCATCATCACGGTGTGCGCGCCGGCGGCCAGGGCCTTGGCGATGTCGCCCGAGTAGCGGATGCCGCCATCGGCGATCAGCGGCACGCCCGAGCCCTTGAGCGCCGTCGCCACGTTGTCGATCGCCATGATCTGCGGCACGCCGACGCCGGCCACGATGCGGGTGGTGCAGATCGAGCCCGGACCGATGCCGACCTTGACGCCGTCCGCTCCGGCCTCGACCAGCGCCAGCGCCGCCGAGCCGGTGGCGATGTTGCCGCCGATGACGTCGATCTGCGGAAAGTTCTTCTTGACCCAGCGGACCCGGTCGATCACCCCCTGGCTGTGGCCGTGCGCGGTGTCGACCACGATCGCATCGACGCCGGCCTTGACCAGCAGCTCGACGCGCTCTTCGGTGCCCTCGCCCACGCCGACCGCAGCGCCGACGCGCAGCTTGCCCTGCGCGTCACGCGCCGCGCTGGGGAAGTTGGTCTGCTTGGTGATGTCCTTCACCGTGAACAGGCCGCGCAGTTCGTTGGCGGCGTTCACCACCACGACGCGCTCCAGCTTGTGCTGGTGCATCAGCGCCTTGGCCTGCTCCAGGGTCGCGCCCTCGTTGACGAAGACCAGGCGCTCGCGCGGCGTCATGATCTCGCGCACCGGCGCTTCCAGGCGCGTCTCGAAACGCAGGTCGCGGCCGGTGACGATGCCGACCACCTTGCCGTCGTCGACGACCGGAAATCCCGAGATGCCGTGCTGACGCGACAAGTCGATCACGTCGCGCACGCGCACGCCGGAGGAGATGGTGATCGGATCGCGCAGCAGGCCGGACTCGTAGCGCTTCACGCGCGAGACCTCGGCGGCCTGCTGCTTGGGCGGCAGGTTCTTGTGCACGATGCCGATGCCGCCTTCCTGGGCCAGCGCGATCGCGAGGCGCGCCTCGGTCACGGTGTCCATCGCGGCGGACACCAGCGGCAGGTTCAAGGTGATGTTGCGCGACAGGCGGGTGGCGAGGCTGGTGTCGCGCGGCAGGACCTGGGAATAGGCCGGCACCAGCAGCACATCGTCGAAGGTGAGTGCCTTGCCGAGTAGGCGCATGGGAAGAGCTCCTTCGCAAAAGCAAATTATACGGATGGGGTGCTGCCGCGACGGTGGGGCGTGATAAATCCACGCTTCGTCCGCGCCGTCGTGTGCACACCCCGCGGGCGTGGTGTGCACGCATGCCGCAATGCAGGGGTGCGCCGCTAAACTGCCTGCATGAGTTCCACAGCGTCCCGCTGGTTCGCCGGCCTGATGGTCGGCCTGATCGCCCTGGCGTGCCTGCCGGCCCACGCGCAATGGAAGTGGCGCGATGCGGCGGGACGGGTTCAGTACAGCGACCGGCCGCCGCCCGCCGGAACGCCGGCCAAGGATGTCCTGCAAAGCCCGATCGTGGCTGCGCCGGTGAAGCTCGTGCCGGCCAGCGCCCCGGGCGCATCGGCCCCGGCCGCCGCGGCCAGCGCCGTCGACCCGGCGCTCGATGCCAAGCGCAAGCAGGCCGAACAACAGCAGGAAGCGCAGCGCAAGGCCGACGAAGCCAAGCTGGCACAGGCCCGGGCCGAGAACTGCGAACGGGCCCGCACGTCGATGCGCACGATCGAAAGCGGCCAGCGGCTCTCGCGCGTCAACGACAAGGGCGAACGCGAAGTCCTCGACGACGGCGCGCGAGCCCGCGAGCTCGAGCAGGGTCGCCGGGTCATCGCCAGCGAGTGCCGCTGAGCGCGGCTCAGCGTTCGGCCGTCCCCGCCCCGCGCTTCGGCGCACGTCCTGACTGACGCCGCTGCCGCTGGCGGCGCGCTTCCTTCGGATCGACCTGCAGCGCCCGGTAGACCTCGACGCGATCGCCGTCGCTCAGCATCTCGTCGATCCGTCGCGGCCGGCCCCACACGCCGACGCGCGGCCGATCGAGGTCGATCTCCGGATGGCGCTGCAGCAGGCCGCTCTGCCTGAGCGCCTCGCCGACGGTGCAGGGTTCCGCCAGACTCAGCTCGACCCGGTCGACGACGCGCGCCTCGGGGCTGTAGGCGATCTCGACGCGCAAGGCCATCGGCTCAGCGTGGCCCATGCACCTGCTCGGCCCGTCGGACGAAGGAGTCGACCAGCGTGTTGGCGATGCGGTCGAACACCGGGCTCACGACGGCCTCCAGCGCACCGCTGCTGAAGGCATAGCGCAGGTCCAGCTCGACGCGCGACGCACGCAGCGCCTCCTCACCGTCGGCCGGCGTGCCGACGGCGACGAAGCGCCACTGGCCCTCGAGCCGCGAGAACGGGCCGTCGACCAGCGCCACCGTCACCGACTCGCCGTCGACATGCGTGTTGCGCGTCGTGAAGGCATGCCGAACCCCGTGGTAGGCCAGGTGCAGGCGGGCCGTCATGCCGGCGGGGCCGGCATCCAGCACCTCGGCCCGGTCGCACCAGGGCAGGAACTCCGGATAGGCCGGGATGTCGGTCACGAGCCCGTACATCTCGCGTGCCGAGTACCACAGCAGGACCGACTTCTTGACGTGCTTCATAGAATCGACGGAATTCTATTGAGACCCCGGATGGCAATCGCAGAGAACAAGAAGGCCCGCTTCAACTACACGCTCGAGGAGCAGTACGAGGCCGGGATGGTGCTCGAGGGCTGGGAAGTGAAGGCCATCCGCGCCGGCCAGGTGCAGCTGACCGACGGCTACGTCGTCATCAAGGGCGGCGAGCTGTTCCTGATCGGCTGCCGCATCAACCCGCTGCGCGAGGCGTCCACGCACGTGCATCCGCAGGCCGATCGCACCAAGAAGCTGCTGATGAAGGGCGACGAGATCCGGCGCCTGATCGGCAAGGTCGAGCAGAAGGGCTACACCCTCGTGCCGCTCAACCTGCACTACAAGGGCGGCCGGGTGAAGGCCGACATCGCCCTGGCCAAGGGCAAGGACACGCACGACAAGCGCGAGACCGAAAAGAAGCGCGACTGGGAGCGCGAGAAGGGCCGCCTGATGCGGACCAAGGTCTCCTCAGGCCCCAAGAGCTGAAGCGGCGCGACCGGGTCGCGCCGCCACCCACGCGAGCGCCGGCGCCTCGATCCAGCGATGGAACAAGGCCGCCGCCGCGAGGCTGGCCGCCCAGGCCACCAGCAGCCCGAGTCCCTGCACCGGCACCGTGGCCGGCAGGAAGCGCACGAACACCGCGTTGACCACCAGGCAGACGCCGAAGTGCACGAGGAACAGCGAGTAGCTGATGCGGCTGAGCGCGCTGATGACCGCCCAGGCCCTGCCCTGCAGCACCCGCATGCGCGGGGCGACGAGCGCGATGGCCAGCGCAACCGCCGCTGCCAGCGCGATCCGCGGCCGGTAGTCGATCACCAGCGCGAGGGTGCTCCCCAGCAGCAAGACCGCCGCCAGCCGCGGCGACAGCAGCCGGCCGGGCGCGGCGGTCCACCAGGCGGCCAGCGCGCCGGCGCCGTAGGCACCGAAGAAGTACGGCGCCGCCTCGTCCCAGCCGGCATCCCGGTTGAAGTGCAGCAGCGAGGCCAGCACCAGCGCCGCCGTCGCCACGACGGCCGGTGATCGCGCCGGGCCGAAGCGCGGCTCCGCGCGCGCGGCGATCCAGAGCAGGCCGAGCAGCATGACGAACAGCTGGAAGTCGATCGCGACGTACCAGACGCCGGCCGACAGCGCGTCGACATCCAGCAGGTCCTGCAGCAGCAGCAGGTGGGCCAGCAGGTCCCAGCCGTCGGCCGCGGCAGGCACCGAGGGATGGTCGAGCCAGCGCCGCGCCAGCGCCGCACAGGCCAGCACGAAGACCAGCATCGCCGCGTACGGCAACACCAGCCGCAGGTAGCGGTCGCGCAAGGCTGCCCAGGGCGAGCCCCGCAGCGCCAGCCGGCCATCGGGCGCCAGCTGGCGCGCGGCCAGGAAGCCGCCGACGACGAGAAAGACCTGGACGGCGAGCCGTCCCTGCCGCGACAGCCACTCGATCAGCTGCGGCGCCGCGGTCGCCACCACGTCCGACATCGGCCCGTAGAAGGCCAGGTGGTGCAGCACGATGAGCTGGGCGGCGACGGCCTTCAGCAGGTCGATCATCGGCAGCCGCCCGGCCCCCGATGCCGGGAACGAGCGCACGGCCGTCACAGCGCGCCCAGCGCCTGTTCGCAGTCGGCGATCAGGTCGTCGACGTTCTCGAAGCCGAGCGAGAAGCGAACCAGCTTGCCGCGACCGGCCTGGCCACGCAGCGTCGCCAGGTCGTAGGGCGCTGCCAGGCTGACCGGACCTGCCCAGGAATGACCGATCCGGAAACGACGCAGCGCGTCGACGAAGGCATCGACCTGCGCCTGACCGTAGCGCGGATCGAACTCGACCGAGAACAGGCCCGCGGCGGCGCTGCAGCAGTCCGCCCAGTGCGCGTGCCCGGGCGAAGCCTCCAGCGCCGGATGGAAGACCTGCACGACCTCGCGCCGGCCCTGCCACCAGGCCGCGAGGTGGCGGCCCGCGGCATCCTGGGCCGCGTAGCGCAGCGCCAGCGTCGGCAGCGAGCGCAGCACGAACTCGACGTCGTTGGCGCCGACGCCGACGCCGAGCCGCATGTGCGTCGCCTTCAGCTGCTGGTGCAGCGCCTCGTCGCGCGTCGTCACCGAGCCCATCAGCAGATCCGCGCCGCCCGAGGGGTACTTGGTCAGCGCCTGCATCGAGATGTCGACGCCCTGCTCGAAGGGCGCGAACGCGATGCCGGCGCCCCAGGTGTTGTCCAGCGCGACGGTGACGCCGCGCGCGCGGCAGGCGCCCACCAGGCCGGCCAGGTCCGGAAACTCCATCGTGATGGAGCCCGCGGCCTCGACCCACGCGAGGCGCGTCCGCGGGCCGATCTGGGCCGCGAAGGCCGCGACATCCATCGGGTCGTAGACACGGTGCGCGATGCCCCAGCGCGCCAGCTCCTGGCGGGCCAGCTCGGCGCTGGGCCAGTAGGCGTTCGACGGCAGCAGCACCTCGTCGCCCGACTTCAGCAGCGACAGGTTCACCAGCGCGATGCCGGCCAGGCCGCTGGGCACCAGCAGCGTCTGCACGCCGCCCTCGAGCGTCGCGATGCGCTCCTCGAGCGTGAAGGTGGTCGGCGTGCCATGCAGGCCGTAGGTGTAGCCGGTCTTCTCGCGCCAGTTGCGCGCCCGCAGCGCCGCGACGTCCTTGAAGATGACGGTCGAGGCCTTGAAGACGCCCGGCGCCACCGCGCCGAACCCGGCCGGCGGCTCGTAGGGGTGGTGGATCAGGCCGGTGGTGAGCCGGTCCTCGTCGCGATCGTCCGGGCCACTCATAGCGGCTGCCCGACCAGGTCGTGCCCCTGGGTGCCGACGATGCGTGCGCGCGTGAACTCGCCGACCTTCAGCGTCTTGCTGGCCTTCAGCGGCGGCAGCAGCTGGACCACGCCGTCGATCTCCGGCGCGTCGGCATAGCTGCGGCCGCGGCCGCCCTTCTTGCCCAGCGCCGGTGCGTGATCGACCAGCACCTGCATGTCGGCACCGACACGCTCCAGCAGCTTGGCCGCGGAAACCTCTTCGGCCACCGCCATGAAGCGCGCGCGGCGCTCCTCGCGCACATCGGCCGGCAGTGCGCCCGGCAGCGCGTTGGCCGTCGCGCCCTCGACCGGCGAATACGCGAAGCAGCCGGCGCGGTCGATGCGCGCCTCGCGCATGAAGTCCAGCAGGTGCTCGAACTCGGCCTCGGTCTCGCCCGGGAAGCCGGCGATGAAGGTCGAGCGCACGACGATCTGCGGGCAGGCCTCGCGCCACTTGGCGAGCCGCTCGAGGTTGCGCTCGCCGCTGGCCGGGCGCTTCATGCGCCTGAGCACGTCGGGGTGGCTGTGCTGGAACGGCACGTCCAGGTAGGGCAGCACCCGGCCGCCCGCCATCAGCGGCAGGATCTCGTCGACGTGCGGATAGGGATAGACATAGTGCAGGCGCACCCAGGCGCCGTGCGGCTCGGCCAGCTCGCCGAGCTTGTCGACCAGCTCGGTCATGCGCGTCTTCACCGGCCGGCCGTCCCAGAAGCCGGTGCGGTACTTGACGTCGACCCCGTAGGCCGAGGTGTCCTGGCTGATGACCAGCAGCTCCTTCACGCCCGACTCGAACAGCGCGCGCGCCTCGTTCAGCACGTCGCCGATCGGCCGCGACACGAGGTCGCCGCGCATGCTGGGGATGATGCAGAAGCTGCAGCGGTGGTTGCAGCCTTCGCTGATCTTCAGGTAGGCGTAGTGCCTGGGTGTGAGCTTCACACCGTAGGCCGGCACCAGGTCGACGAAGGGATCGTGCGGCTTGGGCACGTGCAGGTGCACGGCGTCCATCACCTCCTGCGTCGCGTGCGGGCCGGTGACGGCGAGCACGCTCGGGTGCATCTGCCGCACCAGGTTGCCGCCGCCCTCCCCGGCCTTGGCGCCGAGGCAGCCGGTGACGATGACCCTGCCGTTCTCGGCCAGGGCCTCGCCGATGGTGTCGAGGCTCTCCTTCACCGCATCATCGATGAAGCCGCAGGTGTTGACGATCACCAGGTCGGCGCCGGCGAAGGACTTGCTGGTGGCGTAGCCCTCGGCGCTGAGCTGGGTGAGGATCAGTTCGGAATCGGTCAGGGCCTTGGGGCAGCCGAGCGAGACGAAACCGATCCGGGGGGCCGCGCCTGCGGCGAGCGCGCTGTCTTGAGTCATCAGCGGATTTTCGCCGATCCGCCCGCAGGCGACGGCGACGCCCGACGGCTACTTCTTGCCGCCGAGCCCGAAGCCGGCCGGGAACAGCGTCTCGGTCTGCTTGTGCATCTGCTCCTGCATCTGCACGAACAGGTTCTTCGACTGGTCGAGGTAGTTCGACATCAGGCCCTGCATCATCGGCGCCTGCACGTTCATGAACTGCGTCCACAGCTCGGGGCTGAAGCCCTGCCCGGCGGACAGGCCGGACTGCTCGGCGAAGCGGGTCTGCAGCTCGGTGAAGGCCTGGATGTTCTTCTCGAGGTAGCTGCCCATCACGCCCTGCATCGTGTGGCCGTAGAAGCGGATGATGTGGGCGAGCACCGGGGTCGTGAACATCGGCATGCCGCCGGTCTCGGCCTCGAGGATGATCTGCAGCAGGATGCTGCGCGTCAGGTCCTCGCCGGTCTTGGCGTCGCGCACGACGAAGCGCTCGTTGTCCAGCACCATCTGGCGCACGTCGGCCAGCGTGATGTAGCCGCTGGTCTGGGTGTCGTAGAGACGCCGGTTCGGGTACTTCTTCAGCACGCGCAAGGCTTCGGCGCCGGCCTGCGCCTCGGTGCCGCCGTCGGCCGAATTGCCGCGTTGAGCTCGCGCTTTCGCTTGCGTCATGCCTTGCTCTCCAATGCAAAAACCATTCTAGGAGGGGCGTCGGAAACGGCTCGAAGGGGTTTTCCCCGGCGTCGCAGGGGCGACGGCGAGCTGAAAGCAAGAAGCCCGACACGTCGATCGACATGTCGGGCTTTGCGGTGTTGGTAGGCGCGATTGGACTCGAACCAACGACCCCCACCATGTCAAGGATGTCGACTTGCCTTGCGTGACAACGACTTAGCGCGATTTTTTGGAAACGACTCGTGCCGACCTGCGGCGAACCAAAGCGGTGACGAAAGTACTGCCGACCTTTGAGCGGCTGTGGCGGCGAACCTGTTCGCAGCACCGGTCGCGAAGGCATGACCGGCAGATTTTGATCGCCCCGCGTGCCGGCCGCAACATGGAAAGCGTGGAGGCCGGGCCTCGTACGCGACGTTGCGTCAACGCCCACTGGCTTACACCAGCTGCGGCGCTTCCTGCTGGCACAGCAGCAGCGTGTTGAGCAGATTCAGCTCGTTGGATGCCATGAAGTACCGATCGTCGAACACCGTATGGAGCTTCAACGGGTTTGGCTCACCAACCGCCGCCGCCCACGGGAACGACTCGTACCGCGGTATCGGCGGCATGACCGCATTGCTGGCCTGTAGCGTCTTGCTCATCGCGCCGAGCCAGATATCCGGCTCGCGCACCTGGAACGGCACCCCTTGTCGCGTTTCGCTGGTACGAAGGAATTGGAGATAGCCTGCCGGCAGACAGACCCAGGTGTTGGATGACTTCAGCGCCTTCAGCGTGCTGAATTCGTTCGCAGCCTCCTGGTTCTCACGCTGCAGAAAGCGGAACAGGTTCATCGCCGGCTCGCGCAGCGAGGACGGGAAACGCTCGTTGCGGTCGATTGCGTAGAGCTGGTTGATGAGCGCCTTGCTGACGCGCTCGATCTGAGTCCGGTGCCCTTCGAACGTGAAGGCCTCATGCTTGTCGAACGGGTCCCAGTTCTCGAGGATTGAGGGCCCCGAGAAGAAGACGTGATCGGGCAGCGTCGTACCCTCGGCGGCCGTCACGAGCAGCGGGCCCATGCTCGTGCAAACCTGGTCGATGAGGGCGACCATATCCTCCTGTCGCACCATGGTCCGGCAGTCCTTGTCCTTCTGGGCGACCGCGCGCAGCTTGCACTGGGAGAACAGCTCGACGACGTTGGACTGGGCGTTCTTCACGAGTCCGGACAGCTCGTCTTCGCGCCCACGCCGGCAGAACACCTCGGCTTCGTTGACGAAGTTGACGACGCTCTGCGACATGACGCTGACCAGTTCCTCCAAGCCGACGCCACCGACTGGCACGAGCGCCAACGATTGCTTCAGCGAGGCGTCGCCGGTGATGCGCGTGTGAATGGTTGCCCGGAGCATCACCAGCAAGGTCATCAGATCCAGCGATTGGCGCAGCCACTGACGTTGGTCCAACGCGCCATCGTCCTCATCGTCCTCGACGATGAAGTCGTCGACGAGCATCACGAGCCTGCGCGCGACGTTGTCGCCGTCGACCTCGGCACCCTGCTCGTCCTTGTACCGTCCGCGGCCGCGATAGATGAGTTGGGCAATCTCCATCAGCGACGCCTCGACGCTGAAGCGGGGCACCGCGGCGATGATGGCGTCGGTCTTCGGAAATGAGACGCCACGCGCACCCGACGATGTCATGAGGAACACCCGCATGCTGTCTCGCACCTGCGGGCTGATAAGGCGCTTGCGCTTGGACCCTGGAACGGATGAGTCCAGGACCTCGACGTTCGTCGAATCCAAGCCGGCGTCCTCTCGCTTGGCCAGCGCCTTCTGGAGGTCGCTCAGGAAGAGCTTGTCCTGTGCGAAGTAGATGACCTGCTTGGATCCCTGCTCCAGCGCACGCACGATCTCGGCCAGCGCCGACGCCTGTAGCGCTTCGCCGGCCAGCTTGCGCACCGCCTGCCGCGCCGATTGCATCGTGCCGTCGGGATTCTCCTCCGGCCTGACCCGGGTCATCCGCACCCGGTAGCGGATTCCGAGGCTACTTGCCGGGAAGCTGTTGGTCATTACGTGGAGCACGCCAAACGGCCTGCCGCCGATGCGAACTTCGGTCGCTGCGACCCGGAACGGCGCCTTGCCAGCTGAGCGCGACACGAGAATCTTGTCGGGCGCACGCTCGCCCGGGCCCGCTGCGTTCAGGTAGCGATCAAGCACGACCTCGTTGCCGAGCGACGCGTCCGAAATCACCAGCGTGACGGTGAACGGGGAGCTCTCCCCGGCATCCTCGAAGCAGTCGATGAACTCCTCATGCAGCCACCTTGCCACCCCGTGCACGAACGGGGCGCCCGCACCGTCGCCCGCGAGCTCATCGACCATCACGACGATTTCAGGCAATCGATCCGCGAACTGCCGGCGCTCGGCAACGCCGGCGAGCGTGTTGGCCTTGTTCGCGAAGAGCCGCGACAGCGACTGCATGGTGGTCGCATCTCCACCTTTGCTGCGGTAGCCCTGGAGCGCCGCGGTGAGCACCACGCGGTTTACTCGTGGGTTGAGAGCCACCAGCTCCTTGGTCATCCGCGCCATGCCGGACAACACGCCGACCAGCGAGCGTTCCTCCACCAGGTCCTCGTTCTCCGACAGGGCCATCTTGGCCATCCGAGATCCGGCGTGGATGCGCTCAATCTCGGCTTCCTGCGAGGGGTCGATGGCCAGGATGCTCCCGCGCGGCCGCTGGAGATCCGGGACGCCGTCGACGACGACCGCCCCATCGATCCGCCGGGGCTCGTCCAGCCCCTGCTTCACCTGCTCAGCGTGCCAACGCGGCGCCGATGCGATCAGCCTCGCGTTGGACGTCACGGTCAGGATGCCGGATGGCTGGCCGTTTCTCCTGGCCAGACTCTCGGTGACGTCGCGGTTGATCACGACGCGCGGACTGACGTAGAGGAACAGGTAGCCACTGGACTTCTGTTCGAGGTGGCGGCGCACCGCCGTCGTCTTGCCGATGCCGGGGTTTCCCTCGAGTGCGAGCACGTTCAGGCGCCCGCGGGCGCTGCGGCGCAAGCCTGCGACGATCGCTGCCGCATGCACATCGCGCAGCGTCAGATCGGGCTCGTTTCCGGCGAACTCACGAAGCACTTGGCCGATGGCCTGCGGCGCCGGTGCACCCAGGTACTCCTTGAGTTCATCGGTGTCGTCCACCATCTGGATCGCGCGCTCAACGGGCAGTCGTGTCGTCGGGTTCGTGAACTCCGGAATCGTCTCCTCGAATTCGAAGTTGTAGTCCTGCCCCGGCTCCGGCATGTGCTCGAGCGACTTCATGCCATCCTTCAACGCCTTTGGCAGCTTGTTGAGCATGCCGCGGAACACCGCCTTGACGCGGTTGGTTAGCTCTGCGTCATCGTCATCCCGGACCTTGATGGCGGCGCGATACGCTTCGCCGAGCTGCGTCATCAACAGGCGGCGCGGCTCCTCGGTGTCGCTTGCGGTGAATAGGGCCGCCAAGCTCTCGAGCCCGTTCGGCGTGATGGCCAGGGCGCGCGCCATGCAGGGCTTCTTCATCGCTCCGTCGCGCCGCAGCCAGTCGACCGTGCTCTGGGCATAGCCGCTCGCTTGGCACAGTTTGAAGAGCGGCTTGTTGCCCGACGTGAGGGCCGTGAGATGGACGGCGATGTCCTGCGCCAGCTCGAAGCTCTCCCCGCTGACTTCCGCGGAGACCGCGGCAAAGACGCTGCGGGCATCCAGGAGGCGTCGATGGCGCGTCAGCTCGTCGAGGTGTGCCTGCTGTTCCCGGAAATCCCCGAGTCCAGATGGCATGTCGAAGGAGTACTCCTGAACCAGGAGGTAGTCCTCCTTGTGCGATCCAGACAACCAGAGCGTGAAGTCGGAGTTGGCCGGCCGGCCCTTGTCGGCCAGGGCGACATCGACGATCCCCTCGAGCGCGAACTCTGCGTGAAACGCGCGCGCTCTGGCCTCAGCCGCCGTGTCGGCGCCCTGTCCAGGCAGCGCAAGAGGACACCACAGCGCGCGCAGCTTCAGCCGCTCCGTGGTGATGGGGCGCTGCAGAGGCCTGAGGTACTCCCGGGTTGCCGTGTAGCCCAAGCCATACGCCGTCAAAGCCATGTGGTCGAGCGCGGCGTCGACCAGGCGCACGGCGTTCTCGTCGATGATGCCCAGGCCCCGCACCAGCGCCGTCTGCACGTCGAGGAGGCGAGTGTCGAGCCACGGCTTCACGCCAGGCCGGTCTTTATGCAGCAGCCCTGCCTCCATCAGCGCGGCAAGCACGCCGCGCTTGACCAGGACTTCGTAGGCTTGCCCCCAGAGAACGGACTGATCCCGAAACGACGGGCCGTCGGCGGCCACGCCGCTCACGCGCGTTCCTTGTGGAAGACCCGCGTCGCGTGGGCGAGCACGGACGACAGCGAGAGATAGACGCTGCCTTGCCGCCGACTGCTCATGATTTCGACTTCGCCCGACGCGGCAGAGCTTTGTGGCATCGCCCACTCGAACGGGTCGAGAACCGGCAGCAGCTGCGTCTTGTTGGCGGGCTTCTCGCTCTCCAGGAAGTGCACTGCGCGCAGTACGCTCGTGATGCTGTCCTTGGGGCCCTTGCCGCTCTCGAACCCGAGCATGTTGCGCCGAACGGACTCGTTGAGCTCGGTGTGCTCAACCCGGGACTCGAGGTCAAAGAAATAGGTGCAGAACCCCGACTGTGGGTGAAGCTCCTCGCCGACCACCGAGAGAGTCGCGAAGGTATACACGGGCAGCAGGCTGCGAAGCATGTCTGAGGCGCCGTCGGCGTACATCTTGCGGTGGTCGTCGAAGGTCGTCACCTCGAACCCGCTTTCCATCGACGTACGACGGCGCAACCGGGTCGCCGGAAACACATCGCGGCGCAGCGGATACAGGTGCACGCCAGGGAACCGCTTCGCGGCACCATCCAGAAACTCGCTCGTCGCATGAGGTGCATGCCGCTCGGCCGCACGCCCGATGTGCCGGTTACCGTAGTGATGAGAGAGCAACGCGATGTGCGTGTAGCCCTCACGCTCCAGTCGCGCCACCTCCTCCAAGATGGTGTGAGGCGTCTTGAAGTCGTTGGTGCTCTCCACAAGGCGCGAGAGCATCCGGTCGACGCGCAAGGTGGCGCCCGCAGCGGCGCGCTCGGCCAAGTAAGTGCGCGAGATGAACAGCTGGCCCTGCGCGTCACTGAAGAGGGGATGGGCGTCGCTGGGCTTGGTGACGTAGGTCAAGACTGCGACCTTGTCGAGTGTCCCTTCCATCCGAAAGCGCATGGGCTGCCCACCGAGCAGTGCCGCCAGCGAACCGGTCTTGGCGAAATCGTCGTCGCTCGGGCGCCTCCTTTCGGCCCGAGTCGCAATGCCCTGCAGCTTGACCGGCAGCTCGCGGCACATCGCGCGCTCGATGGCCTGGCTGACCGCGTAGACCGCGGTGTTGCCGTCGTGCGCGTCGTCCTCGCGGATCTTGCGTCGCCCCGCATGCTGCAGTCGAACGATGGTCATCGCCAACCGCTCCCCGCCACCAGCGCCTTCGACGCCTTCGTCGGTCTTCTTCAGCCGTTGGACGATGTCCCACAGCACCGTGTAGACGAGCAACGAAAACGCCACTAGGGTCGCCGAACGCAGTTGCTCGGACCTGGCCTTCTTGCTGGGTTCAACGATGGACAAACGAAGATTGCGAACCTCGTACTCGATGTCAATGCCTGCGCCGGCATCGAACACCCGCTCGTTGGGAATATCCGGCAGCCATGTGCCCTCGGACTTGGTCCAGAAGAACGGCACCATGCGCACTGGAAGCGTCCGCGACGTCAGGTCGCGTTCCATGTGCACTTCCGATGTTCCACCACCTGGAGCCAGCGAGCGCTCCTGCAACTCGGTCTCGACCGAAAGCGACGCCAGGCTCGCCGGCAGATTTAGTCTCTCGTCGACCTGCAGATGCTTGAACCATGCGATTCGGTCGGAGCCGCCGCCGGGCGAGGTCGCCAGCCATTCGGTCGTCGGCGAGCTGAGGGTCGACAGCACCTCCCACCGCACGACGCTGCGCAGCACGAAGACCATGAACTTGTGAACCCGCCTGTTCGCAGCATCGACGAGTGAAGTGGACTTGTCGCGAAGGACGGCGACGAGTTCGTCTGCCAAGTCCTCCATCACTCCGGCGCGCTTGCTCAACGCCGCATGCAACTGCTTCGCCGCCCCGAGCGGATCGTCCTTGAGCTGTTCGGCTGCGGTCGCGGCCGCGGCAAGCACGTCGACCTCGCTCGGCGCGCCCATCGAGTCGGGCACGACCAAGTTGAGGAACACGAGCTGCGCAAACTTGTGGCCGAGCCGCCGTGCCGGGTCTGGATCGTTCACAAGGTCGTCGTAGAGCGACTCGAGCCGCGTGTCGAACGACCTCTTCCCCGACATCGGATTTTGGCCGTTCACGCGAAACCGATATGAAACCTCGCGCACGGTCGCCTTCTTCAACGCCGGGTCGGTGCGGCGCTCGAAAAGCTGGACCGACCACTCCGCCCACACGGGCAGGCAGCCATAGAACATCGCCTTGCGCAGCTCGTCGGCGAGATCGACGTTGTTGTGAACGCCGAAGGTGCGCGACACGTCCAACAGCATCGACTGTCCCTCGGCGCCGGCGAAGAGGTCGAAGGCCCTGCGCACCCGCTCCACATAAACCTTCAGGCCGGGCTTGCTGCTCTGTGCCGCAACGGCTTCCATCAGCCGCATGCTGACCTGCATGCGTACCCGTGCGAGTGCTTCGTCCTCCAGGAAGTCGAGGAACGACGCCACCTGGCTGCCTGGGCGCTCCCGTTGCTTCCTGATGGTTTCGCTGATCGCCTGCACCTCGTCGAGGTCCAGTCCGTGCTTCTGCTGGAGTTCTCGCGTGATACCTCGCAGCATGGGCTCGAGCCAGTCCTCGCCGTCGATGGTTTCCATCGCGGTGAGCACCCTTGCGAGATCGCGCTCGCGCTCGACGAGCTTGCGCGCAGGCGGCGCGAATTGCACCTGGACCATCGAAGCCGACGCAGGCAGGTTCGGAACCTGGACCCCCGTCGCAGCAGCCATCTCGCGAAGCGCGGAGTCGAGCGACTCCGCCGTTAGTTCCGACACCGAGGTGGTCCCGAGCGCGCCATCAATTTCTGTTCTGACGGCCGCCTGCAACTTGTCCAAGCGCTCGGACAGCTTTGTTTCGGTACCAGGTGTCAGGCGCCCACCCACCTTCGCCGACGTGCCAGGTGGCGGCATGACGAGGTCGCGGACAAACCCGGTCTCGTCCCCGGGCTGAAAACTCTTCTCGAATCCGGGCGCATGCATGAATCGCTGCATGACCGCACGGGTGTTGACGCGAAGCGTCTGCGCGTCGAGCGTCACCAGCGGGATGGACGCGAGGCCGGCCTCGCCGCCCGGAGGTATTGCGTTCGCCAGCAACTCGACGAGCGTCGTCAAGTCGAGCGAGGGAGTGCGATTGCGAGCAGAGATGCTCGCCCCGCTCCGGATCGGGGAAGTGGCCATGTCAGCTCCTTCTGGCGGCTAAACCACGTCGCTCATCGGCTGACCAAAGCCGGATAAGCGGAATGACTCTCTGAGTTGGCCCAGTCTATAGACTCACCAGCGGCGATACTACTGTAGTTTTGTACATATTCCAATGAGCACCTGCCGTAGACGCGACGATTGAGTTGACCCCGGCAGCTGCGCCGCGACGCGGGCGCCGAATACGCGCGGCGGTTCGCCGGCCGGCTCCGTCCGCTCAACCGGGCAAATCGAACGGCGAGAGCTGCTCGGACACCGGCGCTGCGCTGAACAACGGCTTCTGGTTGACCCCGTGGCGCACGACGATGACATCGAACTTGCCCAGCGAGTGGACGCCCGGCGCGACGAAGGGCAGGCGCGCCGCCACATTCACCTCATGCTCGATGCCGTAGCACGCCGGGCCACACACGTGCGCGGCACCGGCCGGCACCACGTTGTCCAGGACGAACCCTGCGAGGTACACCTCGTTGCCGGTGGGCTTGTAGCCTCTGCTCGGCGCCTTCGGCAACGGTCGCCCCGAGAAGGTCGCGTGCAGGCGCGCGGCCAGCATCACGAGCAACCGGTTCAGCCCGTAGCTGTAGCCAGGTGAGGCGTCCGCCACGACCCAAGTCACCTCGACGTTGGGATTCAGCAGCGGCCTCAGTGCAGGGATCGAGGCAGGCTTGGATGTCCAAATGGCCCACACCGTGTCGGCCAAGCGCTCGTAGGCCGCGTGCCAGTCGCCGTAGGCACGCACGGGCGGCGAGCCGGGTGCACTCCATGCATGCGCTCGGCGCGCCGAGTCTTCCGCAAGCAGCACGTCGGCCAAGTCAAGCTTCAGCTTGTCCAACCCCAGCGCGTCAAACAGCCGCTTGCCGAAGTTGCCTGTCAGCACGCGCAGGAAGTCCTGCTGCGCGCCGTCGCCGCCGCCGGACACGAGCACTCGAATTGGCCGGCCCGACGGCGGCTTGATGCCGAGGTGGGGGACGCCCAGCGCATCGGTTGACCAGAACGCGGGCCCCTCGAGCGAGACGCCTCCCGTCGACCGCACGCTCGTGTGTTCGCCCGAGAAACCGACGCACGAAATCGCGGCGCAGTACGGGCGGCCGGCCGGGCCGTACGCGGGCCACGGGGCGAGGCGAACCCCCGTGCTGGTGTCGGCGATCGTCAGCATGCGGGCATCGACGCCCGTGAACTCTTCGATCGAGCCCGAACCGGGCGGCAGCGCAACGGGCGCGGGCCCGACGACCGAGTACCACATGGTCGTCCACTGCGTCGCCAGCTGATCCGCCCAGTTCGCGCGATACGGCAGCCGGTAGACCGAGCCGGCCCAAGCCATGTCCGCGGTCCTCCAATGTGGCTGTGGCCAGTCGAACTCGGTCGGATCGAGCCAGCGCGTCGTCACCCGCGCCTGCGTCTGAAATGGGCTGAGCTGCTCTTCGAGCAGCGTGACGTCGCGGCCGAGGCGGCTCGCGGTCAACGCGGCGGTGACGCCGGCGGCACCGCCACCGATCACCAGCAACGGATCGGTGCTGAGGTCGTTGCGCGCGAGCAGCCGCTCGACCAACAGTTGTGCACGCAGGATCTGGTCGCGCACGCTACCCGTGCGCAAGCCGCTCAGCTCGTAGCGGAAGCCGCCGACGTGGTGAAACGAAAGAGCCTGATCGGGTCTCGCCATGGCGGCGCAGTTTAGTGCGCCGCCTCACGCCGTCATCGGCGCGCTTGAGCTCTCGCTCGACGCGGCCGGGGCTCGTCCATGCCCATCGACTGACGCAGATGGGCCTGCCCTTCGGCGCGCAGCACCATGAACCGCTGCAGGTAGTTGCTCGCGCGAGCATGGGCACTCTCGCCCTCGTCTCGAACGACGGCAAGACCTTCGTCTGCCAGCTTCACTACGAGGTCGGGCGGCGGCGCGATGCCTGGCGGCAACGCCAGAGCGGCAACCTCAAGAGGGTGCGTCCTGAGTTGCCGCAACAACCTGGTCGCTTCCAGATAACGTTGCTCACTGAACGGCTGCTCGATGGCCACCACATGCACACCAGGGGCGCGCATGACGATCAGTTGCGTCTGCGGGTCGACGTACTCGGTGATGCGCTCGTCCATGGCGTCCAGGGCCCCAGCTCCTTCCGCGGCGCTGATGCTTCGACGGACGCCAGCAGCCCACGGCGGGCACTCATGCCCGGTGAGAGTCTGGGTCTCCTGCTCCAGGAGGGAGGTCGCCGTCGTCATCGTCTTTCATCAGGAGTTGAGCCGTATCTAAGCACAGATTGAGGACGGCGACCAGCACCAGGGTTGGCATCGAGCCCGGCCGCGCGAGATCCGACGCCAGCCACAAACCGGTTTACCGCTTGGTTTACCCTTTTGGGCCTCGCCAGCCGCCCTGCATCGCACCCCGGGCGATCGAGTCCAACTTCTGCATCAAGCCGAGCGCTTGCAGTCCACCCTGCGCGGAAGCTCGGGCTCACGAGCCAGCGTCGCGCAGCACTTCGACCGGCTCATGCTTGCCGCTAACCTTCACGAGCAGGTCCTGGGCTCGAGGCCGTCGATGGCACCGGGCCAATGACTGAGTTCCGTACCTGGCTTCTGCCGCGGCCGGCGCGGGCGGCGCTCGGCGTCCCACAAGCCGAGCCAGAAGGGCCAGGGCCAGAAGGGCCAGTCCAGATGTGGCCAGCCCGGCTCTTGGCAGCCTAAACCCATATCAACCCAACGTAATCGTAGCAAACCCAACTTGAGCCGACCCATTCCTATGCTATCCTGTCAGGACCGCAGTCAGCCGGCGTGGCATTGGGACGGGCATGGACGATAGGTGGCTCTCCGTTGACGAAATCGCCGAGTACCTCGGGGTGAGCAAGGACACCGTCTACACCTGGGTCACCGCTAAAAGCATGCCCGGGCACAAGGTCGGCCGCTTCTGGAAGTTCAAGCGAGAGGACGTCGACGCTTGGGTCCGAGATGGCGGCGCCGCCTCATCTTCCGACGAGCTTGGTGTGAAGGATCACAAGAATGGCTAGGCCCGCGAAAACAGCAACTGCGAAGGCTACGTTGACAGGCGCCGCCGAAGGCAGCGACACGTCCATCGACGAGACAAGCGCCATCGAGGACGGCAAGATCCTCGACTACATCACTGACAAGCCGGTCGCCGAGAGTGACAAGGAGCGCGTCCGCCAGCGCATTGCGCGCGCGCTGTTCCACGAGTACGGCATCAACGTCGACGACATGGTGCCCGACTTCAAGGTGAAGGTCGAGGAGTCCGGTCGTTCATCGAACAAGAAGATTGACATCGCCATCTTCGAGCCGGGTGCCAAGCACACACCCGAAAACGTGCGCCGCCTTGTGGTCTGCCAAAAAGAGCTGAAGCTCGGCGACAGGGGCGCGTACAAGATGCGCGACCACGACCAGGCCGCGAAGGATCTCGACCTCCTAAAAGAGGCGATGGCTGCGTGCGAGAAATGCAAGTACGGCCTGTGGACCAACGGCTTCGAGTTCTTCTTCTTTCAGGTTAAGCGCACCAAGTTCGACGTCAAGTTCATTCCCATCGGCGACTGGCCACTGGCCGACGAATCGATCGGCACGCGCGACGTCGCCTCGCACGCCAAACTCCGTCGCGCCGACCCGGAGATGCTGCGCACCGCGTTCCGGCGCTGCCACAACTTCATCCACGGCAATGAGGGCATGCCGAAGGACGCCGCCTTCTGGCAGTTCCTCTACCTCATCTTCGCCAAAATGCATGACGAGCGGCAGCCGAATGACGCGCGCCGCTTCTGGGCTGGGCGCTTCGAGAAGAATGGCCAGCTCATCGATGAGCAGTTCGATGCCGAAGGCCAGAAAGCCATCAAGAAGCGCATCCTCCCGCTCTTCGACGAGGTGAAGAAGAAGTACTCGACAGTCTTCCGAGGCAACGAGGAGATCACGCTCTCGGACCGCGCGCTCGCCTTCATGGTCTCGGAGCTTGCGAAGTACGACTTCGGCCGCACCGACGTCGACGCCAAGGGAGCCGCGTACCAGGAGATCGTCGGTACAAACCTGCGTGGTGATCGCGGCCAGTACTTCACGCCCCGCGGCCCCATCAAGCTCGTGGTCTCGATGCTAGACCCCAAGCCTGGCGAGCGCGTGCTCGACCCGGCGTGCGGCACGGGCGGCTTCCTCACCGCGACACTCGCGCACCTCGCGCACAAGTTCCAGGAGGAGAAGGGCATCGAGCCGGGCGCCGAGTCGACGCAGGAATTCCTCTCCATCCAAGAGCGCCTGGCCGAGTTCGTAAAGACGAACCTCTTCGGGGCCGACTTCGATCCGTTCCTCGTACGTGCTGCGCAGATGAATGCCGTGATGGCGAGCAACGCCGAGGCGCGTCTGTTCAACATCAACTCACTTGAGTTCCCCAAAGGACACCTGCCGGGGCTCGCTGAGGCCGAGAGGGCAGCCAAGCTCGGCACGATGGACGTGGTGATGACGAACCCGCCTTTTGGCTCGGAAATCCCGATCACTGACCCAAACATCCTGCGGAACTTCGATCTCGCGCACATCTGGGAGCGCACTGAAGACGGCGGCTTTCGCAACACGGGGCGCCTTCAGGGCAGCGTTGCGCCCGAGGTGCTCTTCATCGAGCGCTGCGTCGACTGGCTCAAGCCGGGCGGGCGCATGGGCATCGTCTTGCCCAACGGCATTCTCGGCAATCTTGGCGACGAGTACATCCGTTGGTGGATCTTGCGGCGCACGTGGGTGCTCGCGAGCATCGACCTTCCCGTCGAGGTCTTCATCGTTGAGGCCAACGTCAACATCCTCACAAGCCTGCTCTTCTTGAAGAAGAAGACGGAGCAGGAGCTGAAGGCGGGCGACCTCGGCAACGCTAAGGGCTACCCAGTGTTCATGGCGGTCGCAGAGAAGGTCGGCTTCGATCGGCGCGGCAACACGCTCTATAAACGCAGCCCCGATGGCGAGGAGATTCTCGAGGATGTCGAGGAGATTGAGCGCATTAGAACCAACGGTCACTTCGTCGAGCGGCGCCTGCGTCGCAAGAAGAAGGTCGTGGATAGCGACCTGCCGATCACTCTTGAGAACGGCCGCGTCATCGAGGGGCCGATTGCAGATGCATACCGGGCGTTCCGCACGAAGAACAAGGAACCAGGGACGTGATTACACGCATCGAAGCCACCCGCTATCGCTGCTTCGAGAAGCTCGACGTCGAGCTTGGAGACTTCCGCGTGCTCGTCGGCGCGAATGGCTCGGGCAAGACGACGTTGCTCGACATCCCTGTGCTGCTTGGTGATCTGCTAAGGGTTCGAACCATCGACGAGGCCTTCATGAGCGTTCGCGATGGCCGCGCCCCGCGTGCAGCGAGCTTGAGCGAGTTGCTCTTCCAAGGGCAGGGCGAGAACTTCATCCTCGGAGTTGAGGCGAAGCTTCCCGAACACGTGACGCGAGACCTCGGCGGCGATATGGTCGAGAGCGCCGCGCGTACGCATCTTCGGTATGAACTGAGGCTGCAGGTCTTCAACAAGACCGAGCTACAGGTTCAGAACGAGTATCTCTTCGCCTTCCCTGAGGGCCACGCGCCCGCGAGAGCGGGTGCCGATTTGACTGCCCCCCGCCTGCATGCAGAGGCGCAGCAGACCCGACCTGTGCGTCAGCCCAGGGGAAAGCACGGGTTGGTAAAGCCTCAGCCGCCGTCGCTTCCTCCGCCTTGGCGACTCATTCTGTCGCGTGAGTACGGCGATGACGCCGAGTACATCGGAGAGAAACAACGCAAGGGCGCCCGTTCATCGGTGAAGCTGGCGCCGAGCCAGCTCGCTCTGGCGCGCGTGCAGTTCGAGAATCAGAGCGACTTCCCTGCCGCGCGGTGGTTCTTCGACCTGCTCGTCGAGGATGCGGTGTTCTTCGATCCCGACTGGAACTCGCTGCGCATGGCGAGCCCTCCGGGACTACCGAAGACGAAGGTGCTTGGCTCAGCAAAGAACGCGCCGTGGCTCGCGCTCGAGTTGCAGAGGACCGATCCCGAGCGATTCGCTCTGTGGAAAACCCATGTTCGCCTCGCACTGCCGCAGGTCTCGGATATAAGCGTTCACGAGCGCGAGGACGACCATCATGCCTACTTCCGCGTTCGCTACGGCGATCGCTACGACGTACCATCGTCGGGGCTATCGGACGGCACGCTGCGCATCCTGGTGATGACGTTGCTCGCGTACATCGCCAAGCCGCCGCGATTTCTCGTCACCGAGGAGCCTGAGAACGGCATCCACCCGCAGGCGACGGAGATCGTTCTCCAGAGCCTCTCGTCGATCTACGATAGCCAGGTCATCGTCTCGTCGCACTCGCCCGTCGTGCTGGCGAGCATGAATCTCGAGCAGATCCTCGCGGCGCGGATCAGCGAGAGCGGCGCGGCCCAGGTCGTTGCCGGCACCCAGCACCCACGCCTTGTCGACTGGAAGGGCGAGGTTAGCCTGCCGACGCTGTTCGCCACGGGGGTGTTGGGATGAGCCGCGAGCTCGTCATCCTCGTAGCCGACGGCACGATGCGCGCTGTCTTTACCGCATTCTTCGAGCGGCAATTCCATCATGCGCTAATGTGCGCGCCGTTTGAATTCAACCCGCGCCTCGATCTCTTCAACAACCCGCTCGAGAAAGACGGCGGGGTGCACCTGCGCTGCCACGAGATTCTGCGCTCGTACCTCAACACGCATCGGCGCGCGCTCGTCGTCCTCGATCAGCAGTTCGGCGGCGAACGGCCGGCTGAGGAGGTTCGCGTCGAAATCGAGCAACGTCTCAACACCAACGGCTGGGCGGGCCGTGCGGCCGCCGCAGTTATCGAGCCCGAACTCGAGGTGCTGCTGTGGCAAGACAACGTCAACGTCGAGCGCGCGCTTCGCCACCAGGGCGGCTCGTTGCGTCGACTCCTCGCGACAGATGGCCGGTGGCCCGAGGGCGCGCCGAAGCCGCTAGCTCCTAAGGACGTCATCCAGACACTGATTCGCACCAACCGCGCCGGCGTGCCGATGGTGGTCTACAGCCAGATAGCGATGGCGGTTTCGACTGCGGGCTGTGTGGACCCTGCGTTCCATCGCGTTCGCGACGCGCTCCGCGCGTGGTTCCCCGCGGAGGGAACATGAAGATCACAGAGGTTCCAAACACGTGGATTCTGGACGAGGGACTGCGACTTGATCCGCGTCCTTACGTTGGCGGCGCCATACGCCTACGCAAACGCGTCCTCGAGTTGCCCCATTCAAGACTGGAGACTGTCACCACCGGCTTTCGAGGCGGAATCTTTACTCACCTCTTTTCACCCAAGCGAACCTACGTAGGCGACCGCAAGTACGGCGTGCCGTTCCTCGGTGCATCGTCAATGCTGCAAGCGGACCTGTCGGACCTTCCGCTGTTGTCCAAACGCGACGCTGAGTCGAGGAGCTACCAGCCCTTGAAGATTAAGCCGGGGATGACTCTCATCTCGTGTTCCGGTTCCGTGGGACGCATGGCATATGCGCGCGGTAGCATGGAAGGGATGGCGTCGGCCGGAGACCTGCTCAAGATTCAGCCGGACCCAGAGAAGATTCCTCCTGGCTACCTCTACGCGTTTCTTCGCTCTGAGGTAGGCGCTGCCCTCGTCAGCGGCGGTACCTACGGCACGATAGTCCAGCACCTGGAGCGGCAGCACGTTGCCGACATTCCAGTCCCGCGCCTCGGAAAACGCATAGAGACCGAGGTCCACAGCCTGATCGACGAGGCGGCACGGCTTCGAGATGAGGCTTCGGACGTGTTCTGGAAGGCGGACTCCCTGTTTGTCGAGTTGCTCTCGCTTCCTCAGCCGATTGCCCAGAACGGGTACCCTGCCCCGCAGATCTCTCAAAGCACGTCAGCAGAGTTCGTGAGGCGTGCGGACGCGTACTACTACGCGCCGCTGAATACCGACGCTCGCCGAGCATTTGACTCAGCGAAGGTGACTGTGACGCTCGGCAAGATTGCCGAGGTGTTCATTCCCGGAATCTTTAAGCGGCAGTATGCAACCGACCCGAGCTACGGCGTTCCGTACATCACTGGCGTTGACGTTTTTCGATTGGTACCGATAACTGACCAATACCTGCTAAAGCGTGTCGCCGAAGACGTTGGACTCGTGCTTCGCAAAGGGATGATTGTCATCCAAGAGGCGGGACAACTCGGAGGCTTGATTGGGCGGTCAGTGTTGGTCGGGGACAGCCTCGATGGCTACGCATGCTCGAACAATATGGTGCGCGTGATTGCGAACGACGCTGGCGACACTGGCTACCTCTATGCCGTACTCGCGAGCACGTACGGCATGCGCTTGATCTCACGGGAGGCAGCCGGTTCGAGCATTCCGCACATTGACGCTGGGCGTGTTCGTGCTCTTTCGATTCCGTGGCCGGAGCGCGGCATCCGTATGCGAATTGGTAAGCTCGTGATCGACGCTCAGCGCCGGCGTGACGAGGCGATCAACGTGGAGCGCAAGGCTGTGCGCATCGTCGAAGACGCCATCGAGAATGGAGAGTCAAACTGATGGCCACCGTGATCCCCATCGGCGAGCCGGTGAACGAGGCCGAACGCCAGGCCATCGCGCACCTGCGGGATCACCTGCCGGCGAGCTATCTCGTCCTGCACAACTTCGAGATCATCCGTAACGGCGAGACGTTCGAGGTCGACGTTGCTGTCGTCGCGCCGCACGCGGTCTATCTCGTCGACGTGAAGGGCACGCGTGGGCTCATCGATGTCTATGGGCCCAAGTGGTACCCGGAGGGTCGCCAACCCTTCAGCTCGCCGCTCGCCAAGCTGCGTGGGCATGCAAAGGCAGTGAAAGGCGTCATCACGAACAGCCAGCCCGGCCGCCGCGATCTTGAGGACATCTACGTCGACGCCGCCGTCGTGCTGACCGCGTCGGACGCCACGCTCGTCGACCAGGGCGGGCGCGATGCGCCAAACGTCACCACGCTAAAGAAGGCGGCAGCGTTCTTCCAGAACAGCACGCGCATCCCTGCGGGCAAGTCGAAGAACATAAGCGCGCATCACAAGATCATCATCAAGGCGCTCCAGGGCGTGGCGAAGGCGCGCTCAGGCCCGCAGCGCTTTGGCAACTGGCAGGCGCTCGAGAAGCTCGGTGGCACGGACAGCTACATCGAGTACCGCGCTTTCAACTCGATCATCGGGCAGCGCGCGACCGCGCTGGTGCGCGCATACCAGGCTGACCCCTACAAGCCGCTGGAGGAGCGTGCGAAGCAGAAGGCCCTCATCTCGGCCGCGTACCGCGCGCTCATTTCAATGCCCGGCCATCCCGGCATCATAGGCGTCCGCGAGTTCTTCACGAGCGAAGGCGAGGACAAGTACTTCCTCGTCACCGAGGACGTGCCGGGACAGGCTCTTCGCCTGCATATCGAGAAGCCGACGCTGGCGCTCACCCTGGACCAGAAAACCACCATCGCCGCCGACCTGCTCACAGCGCTCGGGCACCTGCAGACGCACAAGGTCGTTCACCGAAACATCTCGCCGTCGAACATCCTCGTGGGCACCGACGGGCGCGTACGCCTCACAGGCTTCGACTTCGCGCGCCCGGGAATGGATCACAGCCGCACCATCGCGCAGGAGATCGTCGACGACCTCGAGCCCAAGTACATGGCGCCCGAGATCCACGGCGAACCCGCCGCGGCAACGCCGGCCTCCGACATCTTCAGCGTGGGGCTCGTGCTCTACGAGCTGTTCACCGGCGAGCGGCCGTTCAAGACGCCGACCGAGCTGTTCGAACAGAAGGCGGTGTTCGCGGTGAAGCCGAGCGCCGCGCGACCCGAGCTGCCCAAGGGCTTCGACGTCTGGCTCCAGAAACTCTGCGGGTTCGACCCCGAGAAGCGCGCGACGGCTGTCTGGGCGCTCGCCGAGCTGAAGATCATCTTCGACCCGAGTGCGAGCCCGGTTGCGGAGACGTCTGCGCCTGCATGCGCGCCCGCCGTCGAGGCTGGGCAGCCTCAGCTCGACTACTCGAACCTGCCGGCGCAGACCCAGCTCACGCAGAAGTACGTCGTCGAGAAACGCCTCGGCAAGCCCGGCTCTTTCGGCGTCGCCTACAAGGTCATCGACACGCTCGGCGATGTCTCGCGCGCGATGAAGCTCGTGCTGCGTGACCGGGTCTCGACCGTCGACCGGCTCAAGAAGGAATACAAGACGCTACTTCGCATCCCGGATCATCCGAACGTTGTGAAGGTGATCGATGCCGACTTCATCCCCGGCAATGGTCCCCCCTTCATCGTCTTCGAGTACATCGACGGGCTCGACGTCGGCGAAATGATCGACGGCAACCTGTTCGCTCCCGAGGACGCGCTTGAGCTTGCACGCCAGGTGGTGTCGGGCCTCGTCCACCTCCACGAGGCGGGCGTGTTCCACTGCGACATCAAGCCCCGCAACCTGCTGTGGACCGATCGCGGCGCGAAGATCATCGACTTCAACGTCGCCGTTTTCGGCGCAAACGGCGACCGGGGTGGCGGCTCACGTCGCTACCTGCCTCCTGACCTCGACCTCGAGTCGGTGCCGTCGACAAGCGATCTCGCGGACCGGGACCTCTATGCGCTGGGCATCACGCTTTACGAGGCGGTGACTGGGCGCTACCCGTGGGACGGCGCGCAGATGCCGCCGCCTGGCAAAGCTGCCGCCGACCCGCGCGAGCAGTCGAACCTGACCAACATTGCGCCGGAGCTTGCGGACATCATGCTGAAGGCCATCGCGCCCAAGCGCGCCGATCGCTTCGCGTCCGCTGTAGAGCTGCAAGGCGCCCTGACGAACGTGCCGACTGCGCGGCGAGCCGCACAGCCCACGACTCTCGTGCCGCTCGCGTGGGGCATGCCGGAGGACGGCGGCGGTGGGAAGCGAATCAGGACCGGGGGCGGCGCGGGGACTCCGATTCCGCCAAACACGAACCCATACGTGCGCCATCTGCTCACGGTGTACAGCCAGAGCAAGTGGAGCAACGCGGGCACCCGAGGCCTCGATGTCATCAGCGAGCAGACCTACGTCCAAACCGCGCTCGATCGCGAGTTGCTCCCATCGGTACTCGCGGGCGAGTTCGCGCTTGTCATCATCTCGGGCAATGCGGGTGACGGGAAGACGGCGTTTCTCCAGAAGCTCGAGCGCGCCGCCAAGGACGAGCAGGCCCTCGTCACACCCTTGCTGAACGGCGCGCGCTTCAAGCTGCGCGGCCGCACGTTCCTTTCCAACTACGATGGTAGTCAGGACGAGGGCGACCAGAAGAACGACGACGTGCTTCGCGCCTATCTCGCCCCGTTTAAGGGCAAGGACGCGTCGGGCTGGGCCGAGTCGAACGAGACGCGCCTCATCGCCATCAACGAGGGCCGCCTCGTGGATTTCCTTGAAGCGAACCGCGCCGATTTCGAAGCGCTCGCGGCGCTCGTGAAGGAGGGCCTCCGCACGGGTGAGCCAGCAAGAGGTGTGGCGGTCGTGAACCTCAACCTCCGAAGCGTGGTGGTCGATGCCCAAGGCTTCGACAACTCGATCCTCGAGCGGCTCGTCAGCCGCATGACGCAGGAGAAGTTCTGGGAGCCGTGCCACGGCTGCGACCTGAAGGACAAGTGCTACGCGTTCCATAACGCGAAGACCATCCAGGATGCGACGGCGGGCAAGCACGTTGTCGAGCGGCTCAAGAGCTTATACGCCATCACGCACCTGCGCGGGCGCCTGCACATCACGCTGCGCGATTTGCGCTCGGCGTTGGCTTACACGCTCGTGGGGACGCGCGACTGCGCCGGGATCCACGACTTATACCGCGCCGGCCAGCGCAACGAAATCGTTCAGGGCTTCTACTTCAACAGCTGGCGAGGCGGCGACGCGCCGAACGCAGACCGCCTCCTGACGCTGCTCTCCGAGGTAGACGTTGCGGACGCCGACGATCCGCGCCTCGATCGCGCCCTCGACTTCGTCTCACCCATCGAGGATCGCACGCTCTTCCGCTTCGATCAGCGCGGGACCTACGACCGCGAGATCCTCCGCAGCCTCTACGACGAGTTGCCGCGAGACGTGTCGGGCAAGGTCAGCGCGCATCGCGCAGAGGCGCACCGCCGCTTCATTGCGATGGCGCGCCGACGGTCGTTCTTCGAGCGTCGCGACACTGCCTGGCGCTCGATGTTGCCCTACAAGACGGCGGACGACTTGCTTGCCGTCGTGCGTGGTGATCGCAAGCCTGATCGTTTGCTTGAGCCGCTGCTCGTCGCCATCAACCGTGGCGAAGGGCTCACACGGCCCGAACGCATCGGCAACAATCTCGCGCTCGAGGTCCGCCGTGTCGACGGCGGCAGCGTGCGCTCGTACCGGCTGTACCCGCGCGAGCGCTTCTCGCTCGCGCTGGCAGACCAGGCCTCGCGCTCACGCTTCGTCGAGCACATGCCCACGGGCCTCGTCCTGCGGTACCGGGACAAGAACCTCCATGCCGAGCTTCTCGTCTCGCTCGACGTATACGAAATGCTGCAGCGCCTCAACGAGGGCTATCGGCCCAGCGTAGAGGAGGAACGCGGGTACTACTTGAGTCTCGTGGTTTTCAAGAACCAACTGGGTTCAGCCCCCTATCAGGAGGTCTTGCTGACGACTGCAGGTCGTGACTTCTACTTGGTCAAGCGCCAGGCCGACAGCCGCCTAGAGATGAGCTACGTTCGCGAGCCGGAGGCGATGTATGGCGCTTAGCCGACGAGACCGCGAGTTCCGGCTGCCAAAGATCAGCTACCTCGACTTCAAGCAACTCGAGATGGACCGGGTGCTGACCGCATTCTTCGCGCGGCTCGCGCACAACGGCTTTCCGAGCCGTCTGCGGCGCAAGGTGGAACTGTCGGTCGAGAGCTTCGTTGAGGAGTTCCTCGAGCACCCGGAGTGGTTCACGGGCTTCAAGGACCACCGCGAGGTACTCGAGCGCTGGGTCGAGACGCACCTGCTCGACGTCGTGAACCGGGGAAAACCGAACCAAGCGGTTGCCGCCCCTCGGCCGCTACACGGCTTCACGTACCGCTTCCGCAATCCGAAGCATTCGCGTGACTACGGAGCCGCACAGCACCTCTACGAAATGCTCTACGGCGCGCGGAACGGCGCGGGCCAGAAGGCGATCGAACACCTCAACCACTTCTTCTTTCAGGGCCACGACAAGGTCACAGGCAAGGCCGACACGGGCGCGGTACTCGACGTCGAGACACAGGCTCTCCTGCGGCTACTCGACCAGGTCGAGGACGCGCCCGACACGAAGTCTGGGCGCGAGAGTTTCCCTCCCCTTTGCGTGGGCGCAGCAGACCTCCTCGCCGAGGACATCCAGCGCCTGCTGTTCTACCAGCACTTCATCCCGCGCTCGGTAATGGTGGACTATCTGAAAGTCCTCATCGCCTTCCATCTCGGGCTCTATCACCTCCGGCTCCTGAAGCTCCTGCCGGCGCTCGTGCGCAAGAAGGACTCAGATCCCACATGCGCGACGGGCGCATGCCCGATGAACGCGAAGAGCCCGGCGAACCCGTTCGGAGACTGCCCCTACCGCGTGGGTCTTCTTGTCGACTTAGCGGGCCAGCCGGGGACGCCGATGGCGGCACTCGCCGAGCGCAGCGCGGACACCCACTACCGCCGCATCCCGACCTTTGTGCGAGCCTACTTTGCGACGAAGAAGCTCGACGAATTCGCCACCGACCTGGTTCGGCGCGGCAAGTTGTCAAAGCCGGCAAGTGGAGACTTTTCGGTGGGCGAGGTGCTGCAGCTCCTCGACGCGCCGCTGAAGGCCGAGCGCGAGAAGTTCTTCGGTCAGCGCATCTCTAGCCTCGTCGAGGAGACCTCTGGCGCGAAGGACGCTGAGCTCGATCCCGAGCTGAAGGCGGTCACGGAGATGAGGCTCTCCGAGTTCGACGCCTACATCGAGATGATCGTCGCACTGCGCGGTCGGTTCCACCGCCGGTACATCGTCGAGTGCCTCGACTCGCTCTTGCTCAAGAACCGCTCAGGTGCCGCGCTCGCGCAGGGGCGGACCAGGAACGCGCCGCGGCGCTTCGTGCTCGACAGCCGGCTCCTCGAGGTGCTGCTGCAGATCGCCGTCTTGAAGCCTGGCGGCGCGGAGGGGTTCCACACGGGCGAGCTGCGCGTCGACGAGCTGCTGGTATTCCTGCGTGAGCGCTACGGCATCTACATCGACCAGTTGCCGCGAAGCGATGGCTTCCCCACGACGAGCATCGAGGACCGACGCGCGCTTCGCGACAACCTCCGCGCATTCACCGGACGGCTCCGCGAGGTCGGCTTCTACCGCGACCTCTCCGACGCCTATGTCACGCAGACCATCACCCCAAGGTACCGCATCGCCGAAAGCGGCACGGCGCAAGGAGGACAGCCGTGAGCGCTGGGTTCCGGGAGCTGTCCTCAGGGCAGCTCACAATCGAGTTGGAGAACGTCGCGGTTCCGCTACTCGTGGAGCAGCTCCGCAACCGCGTCGCCGGGCATTGCATGCGCGTCAGCGACCTCGACGCCGAACTGATGGTTCGGCTCTGCGCGCGCCTCCGCGCCGAACTGCCCAACACAATGGTCGTCGTGCTCACGGATGGCAAGCTGGCTATCCCGGCCGACCTCGCGGTGTCGAGCACAAAGCTCGTCGAGCTGCGCAACCCGTACGCCGATGGCTCGCTGCGCCAGCCACTCCTCGTATTCGTGCCCAGCGAGGTACGCGCCTCGGCCGAGGATTCCTTCGGCGTGGCGACCTTCGAAGAGGTCTCTGTGACGGGCCTCTACGAAGCGCTCATCAAGCGGCTCGTCGACGAAATCCCGCCGGCGTTGCGCGGCTCCGTCCAGGTGTCGATTCGTCGCCTGCGTGAAGCCGAGACTCCCTGGACCTTTGCGGACTCGCTTTCGACAGTGCGCTTCCTTCTCACGGCCAAGGTGAACGGCAACGACGCCGAAGCCATCGGCGCCTCGCTCTATGAGATCGGCCTCGTTCCGGACTTCGAGTGGCTCGCGCCGCCGGAAAAGGCGCCGGCGCGCCTGATGCGCAACCGCGAGTGCGTCGAGAAGCTGACGTGGTCCCCGCGCTCGGAGCGCGGTCGCGTCGGCGATCTGGGGCTCGCCAAGCGCGCGTTCAAGAACCTGCTCGGCGACTTCCTCGCCGAAGCAGGCGCAGATGACCCGCGCCAGTGGGCTCGGCGCATCGTCGTCGACAAGTCGCATTGGCAGCTTGCCTTCAACAAGTGGGAGTTCGAGGATGGCGGCGTTCAGCCCGACGCCATCTTCATCGGCGAGGTGCAGACGGACCTTCCGTCCGTCGCCGAGGACGAGACAAAGGATCCGCTCGTGCAGCTCATCGCGCAGCGCATCCTTCCGATCAGCAGCCTCAAGAAGTTCAACGTCACGTTCCGTACGGAGCCGCATCCGAGCAAGGTGCAGGGGCTCGCCAAGTTCGCGGCGCAGGTCATCTCAAAGGAACACGGCCCCATCGGTCTCGTACGCAGCAAGGCCGCGTGGAGGACCGCCACCGACAAGGCGACCATCTCGTTCTCCGCGCTGGGCAAGATCGACTGGGAGGAAGGGTGGCACTTCGTCCGCATGCTCGCCCAAACGGAGAGCGGTGACCTGATCCCGCTGGTGGATGTCAACGGCCATCCCATCGCGTGGAGTGCCGAAGCCGAAGAGACTCTTCCGCGCCCGAACGAGAGTGACCTCTTCTACGTCCTACCCGACACGCAGGTCGAAGTGGAGCCAGCACAGCGCGCGGTCCCGCGTGAGCCGAGCGCTCTGCATGCCCTTTTCCGCGCGCAGTTCTCCGCCATTCTAGACAACCGCGACCCGACCAGCGTCGTCTTGGGACACGCTGCGTGGGCCGACAAGACCAAGGGCCACGTCACCGGCACCGACATGATCGAGGTGAAGCTCGGACGCGAGGGCTCGGTGCATGTGCCGGTCTCACGCGCGCTCAAGAGCATCGAGCAAAAGATCCTAGCCGCGCCCGAGGGGCCGATCAGTTGGCGCATACCATTGACCCACGGCGTGCCCGGGTCGAGTACCGGCGAGGTCAACGGCTGGCCGCAGGGGCCTGCTGTCGACAGCTTCCTCGAAGCGCGCAGGCGCTACTTCGAAGCGGTGCGGTGCGGCACGTCCGAGCTGGTGACGCAGGGTACCGACGCCGCTGCGCATGCCGAGCTCGCGAGCGACTACTCCGAGGCGTACCTCGAGTTGCTCGCCCACCTCTCACGCCGCGCCGAGGCGACGGCCAAGAGCGACTCGCAGCGGGCCTTCGCCGACCTGCGCAAGGTCCTCGCGCTCGACTCCGTGCTTCTCGCCATTGTCGACCACCGTGGCCGGCGCCGCGACGCCGTCCTGGTGGCACCCACGCACCCGCTTCGGGCGCTATGGTTCGCCACGTGGGCGAAGCTCGGAGCACGCTGGGTGGCAGCGGCGAAGAGCGCCCCGCATGAGTATGTGGTCCCGACGCGCGAGGCACTGCTGAAGCTCCTGTCGCCGACGAGCTTCCCGCCGGTCCTCCCGACAGAGGCGGGTCACGTGCTTACCGCCGTCGACAGCATCAACCCGTTCTGGACGCTCTTCGCACCCTCGAATGAGGAGGATCCTCGCGGCCTCGTTGGCGAAGTGTGCAGCGCGCTTGGCCTACCCGAGCCCGCCATCGGCGGCGCGCTCATCGACGGCGCGTACCTCGCCTCGCGCGTGCGGCGCTACCTCGTACAGCATCCCTACGTTCGCACGCTGACCATCAACGCGTTCAACCCGGGCCGCGCGGGCGTCCTCGGCGACATGCTCCTCGAACTTCAGAAGGAGTCGGCGTTCGCCGATCTCCGCTATGACCTTCGGCTGTTCGTGCCCGATCCCGACGCGCCTGGTGTAGGAGAGGAAATCGCCGCGCTGCTCACGCCCGACGGCGGCACGGCAGCGCGTGAAGCCGACGCTTTCTCGGTCCCGGCCGAGACGCACCTGCATCCTAAGCTGCGCTTCGCGGTGCGCGCGACCAGAGAATTCCGCACGAGCCCCGAGACGCACGCGGCACACCTGTCGCTGCTCTTCGACGTGTTCCCGGCCGAGGAAGTGGCGGCGCGCAGGGCCGACCCTCGCCACGCGACGGCCTTCGTTCACGGCCTCGTGCAGGAGTTCTCGACGGAGTACCACGAGGACGAGCTGACTGTTGCGTGGCGCCGGCTCCCACGTCACGGCATGGCCCGACCCATCGAGGATGCCGAGGAGCTTTCCGATCTGCTCGGCAGCCTTGCTGCTGCGATGTCGAGCGCGACGGCGACTATCGCTACGGGCCAGAGCGGCATGGATCTTCGTCCCGTGGTGAGTCTTGTGCTCGGGCCCGATGACCGCGCGCTCCTCCACCAGGTACATGAGGTGAGCGACTGGGTGTTCACGCTCGATCGAAACCTCGGCATCGAGTTCTTCGATCACGGTGGGCACGCGACGCGGCCCGACTACCTCATCGACCACTCGCCTGACATGGCGAGCATGCTGGGACACCGTCTCGTCATCACCTCGCGCTCGGTGGCCGAGCTTGAAGCACTTCTACGCCCAGTTCTCGAGCAGTACGGTCTCCAGGCTGAAGGGCGCCACGCGGTGGTGCTGCTCGACCAACTCCGGTCACTATCCGGGCGGCTCGCGTTGAAACTCATCTCATCGCCGACGCAGCGAGCGGAAGCCCTCGGCCTCGCGCTCTCGCGGCTTTATCTGGAACATCAGGGTGTCTTCGAGAACCAGATCGTCGTCCCGCTCGACGCTCACCTCGATTTGTACCGTGTGCTGAAGCAGGGGGCAGACGAGCTGGGCGACGAGGTGAGCTTCAAGCGCACCGACCTCGGTCTCTTCGACCTCGACATCAACCGGCGCATCGTCACGTGCCGACTCGTTGAGGTGAAGTGCTACTCGGGCGTCGGCGACCTTGCCGCGTACAACGCGCTCAAGTCGAGCATTGCTGAGCAGATCGGCCAGAGCGAACAGGTGCTCGCGCACCACTTCGACCCGCAGCGCACGCCCCAGGACCGTCCCGATCGAACGTTCAAGACGCGCGAGCTTGCGCTGCTCCTCGAGTTCTATTTGGAGCGCGCGGAGCGCTATGGAGCAATCACCCGGGAGGCCGCCGACGAGGCGCGCTACTTCGCTCACACGCTCGACGACGGATACCACCTCTCGTTCACGCGCAGCGCGCTCATCTTCGACTTCGCCAAGCCCGGCACGGAGCCGCCAGAGAGCGAGAGCGGCATCGAGTACCACCGCATCGGGGTCGACCTGATTCGTCAGCTCGTCGACGCCGCCGCGCCCAGCACTGAGTCGTCGGCGAGCATTGGCGCAAGCTCTTCGGGTAGCGGTGGCCAAGGTGGCGGAGAGCCGCGCCCAGGCGGTGTCATCGAGCTTAACCGTCGGCGCGAGCGCGCTCCTTCAGTGCCAACGCTTGACTCGGCCGCGTTCCTTGGCTCGCCGCGCGATCGATCGGTCTCGTGGGAGGAGCTGCGCGGCCGCCTGCCCAGCGTCCCGCCGCCTTCGCAGGACATGCCAGTCGCCCCGCAGGAGGTGGTGCCCATGCCCGCCGTGCCGCCGGCGGAGCGCCCGCGCGCGACGGTGGCGCTGCCCGCGGCGCGGCCGCCGAAGGCCGCCACGGTGGCTGACGTCGCACCCGCTGCGCTGCCTCCCGAATGTCCATCAGCGGAGCCGCCGCCCCCACCGAGCGCCGCTGCGAAGAATGCGCACGCCGTCCCCTACGACATAATGCTCGGCGTCACGGGTGACTCACCCCAGTACGGCCTTCTCGGCGATGTCTCAGGTCGGCGGATCTCGATCGACCTGAACCAAACGCACACCATCAGCCTTTTCGGCGTCCAGGGCGGCGGCAAGAGCTACACCCTCGGCACGATCGCGGAGATGGCCTCGCTGCACATTCCGCACATCAACGTCCTCCCGAACCCGCTCGCGACGGTCATCTTCCACTACAGCCCGACGATGGACTACCGCCCCGAGTTCACGTCGATGGTCGCGGCGAACAGCGAGGCCGCACAGGTGAAGGCACTTAAGGAGATGTTCGGCGCCGAGCCGCGGGCGCTCTGTGACGTGTTGCTGCTCGCGCCCGCCGACAAACTCGACGAACGAAAGCAGGAGTACCCGGACATCGAAGTGCGCCCGCTGAAGTTCGGCGCGGGTGAGCTGCAGACGAGCCATTGGCGCTTTCTCATGGGCGCGGTCGGTAACCGAGCCACGTACATCCGCCAACTCAATCGCGTGATGAAGTCGCTGCGTGACGACCTCACGCTCAAAGGGCTGAACGAAGGTATCGAGGCATCGTCGCTGCCCGACCACCTCAAGAGCATGGCGAAGATGCGCCTCGAGCTTGCGGCCGAGTACATCGACGACTCCGTTCGCCTGAAAGAGGAGATCCGCCCGGGCCGCCTCATCATCGTCGACCTCCGAGACGAGTTCATCGAGAAGGACGAAGCCCTCGGTCTCTTTGTCGTGCTCCTCCAAATTGTCGCGGACGCGAAGTGCCGCGACGCAGAGGGCGCTGAGCGCTCGTTCAACAAGCTGGTTGTTTTCGACGAGGCGCACAAATACATCGAGAGCCCTGACCTCGTGGCCGGCCTCATTGAGGTTGTGCGCGAGATGCGCCACAAGGGCACGAGCATCATGGTCGCCAGCCAGGATCCGCCCTCGGTGCCCATCTCGCTCATCGAGCTCTCGAGCCAAGTGATCCTGCACAAGTTCAACTCGCCTGCGTGGCTCAAGCACATCCAGAAGGCAAACGCGGCGCTCGGCTCGCTCACGCCGGAGAAGATGTCGAACCTGCGCCCCGGCGAGGCCTTCATCTGGTCGAGCAAAGCGACCGACGAGGCGTTCACCAAGAGCGCCGTGAAGATCCGCTGCCGGCCACGGGTGACCCACCACGGCGGCGCCACGAAGACGGCGGTGGGGGAGTGAGCGCGCTGGCCGGATGCGCGGTGGCAACGACCTGTAACGTTAGTCCAATGGCTGAGGGAAAGCTGCGTTGCTGTTCCCGGACGTGCCGCCGCAACGGCGGTCGTTTGTTGATGCTGCAGTTCAATGTCCGCTCTTGGCTGACTGCCGGTAGCCATGATGGTTGATCTTTATGCAATGAATCTCGATGCCGACGTGGGGCATCGGGCATCGGGCCATGGCGGCACGCGATCTCCGAGTGCCCTCGAAGAGGATGTGAGGATGAGCGGCTTGGCGCGGATCAGAACCGATAGTCGTGGACAAAGCGCCGCACCCACGCGGACCGCGAGTCGATACGAGGCCGCAAGGCCCGCAGACGGGGCGGACGGGACAGGCACGACGAAGCGACAGCACTCTTCCTTACGCTGTCGCATCGGCGGTTCCGTCGAGAGCAAGTTCGCAGTCCGCGGGCGCCGAAGCGTCCCGGTGACCAGCCCCTTCCTGCGGCGGCTCACCTGAGGCACCGCTGTCGTGATCGCCCTGCCCCGTTTCCGCATCCGCATCCTGCCGAACTCTCTCAGGTCCCGGCCGGCTTCGCCTGTCGTCGCCTTCGCCCTTCTTCGCGTCTGCCTCGTTCATGCGGCGCCTGACGCCCATCGAGAAGTTGCGAGCCGTCGACGACATGGCCAGAACGATGCGCTTGAAGTTCGACCGTTGGCGCTCGGCCTGCTGCTCGTTGACCACTTCCTCGATCTCCAAGGTCTGCAGCAGCGGCATGATCTGATCGAGTTTGTGGATGAGCTCGAAGTAGCGGCGCCCCAGTGCGGAGGTGATCCCGATCTCGACCTCCAGCGGCACCGTGTCGTAGGTCGCAACGACTTCGATGTTGTTGTTCTTCAGAAGAAGCTCGGCGCCGTCGATCGCCTTGTTGAGCTCTCCCGTAGCGACCTCCAGCTTCGCGCGAACCGCCTGCTCAATCTGTTCGATCGACTCCCGCGGCAGCTTCGTGCGGCCCAGCGTCGAGACGAAGTACATGCTGGCCTGGAAAGAGTAGAAGCAGCGGGCGAAGATGCGCTTGCCCTCAGCGCTCGCGAGACACGTCTTGCGCTTCAGTGAGGCAGCTTCCACCCGCCTGAAGTCGGCGCGGTACTCATCCTTGGCCAGGATGCGTCGGTTCGCCTCGCCGCTATCCAACAGCGCCAGTGCGGCCTCGTTCATGGGAACCTCCATGGTGTTGTGACGCCCGCCCGATCTTCACCAGCTCGGCGCCGGCACACCAAACGAGAATCCCGCCGTTTCAGGCTGGAGTACGAGGGGGGTCAGCCTCATGTTCAGGTGGTTGCCGACCTGGCAGAGCCGGGCGATTGACAACGCCCGGCGCCCACAGTACCTTTCGCGCATGTGCCGTAGCTGGCCCGGCACTCAAACTCGCGGCAAGCCCATCCACAGTGCACGACCCAACGTCGTGCCGCCCCTCGGGGCTCATCCCACCGACACGATCGACCTTTCGAGACATGACCGGCCTCCGGCACGCGTCGAAAGGTTTCTGATCGGTCAGCTGGTGCCGATCGCGCGCGTTCGCCGCGCGCTGCACTGACCAGCCCAAGACAGTCGGTCGTGACCGACACGTTCAAACCCCGCGGGGCATTGCGCCCCGCGACGGGCATCGCATTGCCTCCCGCTTTCCTGATGGAGGCTCACCATGCCGATGCCGAGTGTTCCTCGCGCACCAATCGCGCGAGACCCGCTCTCGCGAGCGTTCTATGCACTGCCGGCCGACCCCGACGCCCACGACGATCATCCGACCGTCCAGCTGCGCGATCTGCCGCCGCATGCACAGCAGGCCGTTCACGACTACCTCGATGACGCTGGCGAGCAGCCGGAATGGTCCGAAGAAGACGTGGTCCTGCTTCACTGGCGCCTGCTCCTGGAACTGCGGCGCCTTCCGGATCCGGAGACCCCGCTCGAAGAGAAGCTCGACACGCTGGCCTGGGCCTTGACGGACCCAGCGCTCGACGGTCGTCCCTTCTCGTTCGCAAACTGCCTGCGCGTGGTGGGCACCAGCCCGCTGTCACCGACGGCGTACTTCGGCGACCTGCAGGTCGAGGATGTGCGCGACTGGCTCCGGGCGAACGCACGCACGTGGGTCCGCGCGACGCTTTGCCGCTACCCCGACTGGGTGCAGGCCCTCATTCATGAGCAACCTGATTGGGTCGCGAAGCAACTCGCTCGCAACCCGCAGTGGCTCAACGAGCAAATCAAGGCGCACGACGAAACCGCCCAGCCCGACCTGTTCGGCTCCGCGGCATCGCTCCTGGCGTACTAGGAGGCACGAGATGGACCAAGCGCAGATCAGCCCCGGTTGGGCCGTGTTCGCGATCCTCATCCTCTGGGGCGTTGCAGGCGCACTGGACGAGCCGATCGAAGACACAGTGCCGCCGGAGCCGCCGCCCGCAGCGGAAACCTTCAGGGCCATCCGACTGCAGTGCGAAGTTGACGATGTCGCAGCGAGCGGCGACGTGCTGACCGAACGTCGTCCCATCGAGGTGAGCCTCGCTTCGTTCCGCATCCCGGCCCGCGCGCCGGCACCTCAACCGCGGCGCCTGCCGCCAACCACCCTTCGCTGTCTTGTCATCGACGAATGAGGAGCACTCACATGGCTCAACGCACCACGATCCGCCAGACCGAGCTGCGCAAGCTCGTCCCGGTTCGCACGCTCAACGATCTCGACTGGCTCGTGAAGGAAAGCGAGCTGATGACCGGCGAGCCCGGACGCGAGTTCGTCGTCGCCGGTGCCGACCGGCCGGCGTTTCACGTCCGGCTCGAGCACGGCGGCTATCAGATCCGACGCACCGACCACGACACCGGCGCCATGCCTCACCGGGCCACGGTGCCCGATCTCCTGAACCACACGCTGGGCAATGCCATCGCGTGTGGACTTCTGTACACCACCGCGCTGCAGTAGCGCGCGACCCTGAAAGGAGCAGCACCCATGCCCCACTTCGACCAATCCATCGGATCCGTCTCGACGCCGTACGGCGACGCGACCATCCACATCGGCCGCTATCCATCCGGCGGAGCCATCGCCGTGGAAGTCTTCCTGGGCCCGGCCCCCGACGAACTCTGGGCGTTCTCGACCAACCTCGTGCCGTACGGCGCACGGATCGCAGACGACGAGTTCACGGTGAAGTCCTGGTCCGAGAACGAACCGCTCGTCGAGCCGATGCTCGCGACGGGCTTGTTCGAGGACACCGGACGGCGCGTTCCGTCGGGCTTCGTCGAGGCACCCGTCTGGCGGCTGAAAGACCCGAAGCATGTCCCGCCGGTGCGCCGTCGGGCAGGAGTCCGCGCCGCCGCCTGAATCGGCGCCACCAGGCGCCGGATCCTCGCGACAGGCGAGAGACCAAGAACCGCTTCAGAGCGGTTCTTTCCAGAGCACACATGTCGACGTGTGCTCCGGAAAGACAGCGTTCCCTCAGGTAGCTGGCAGACCTGTCGCCTCGCGGCGAGAAGCCAGCCCAAGAGTCCAAGGTGCTGCCTGCGTGCAGCACGAATTCAGCTGAACACGCGCCCCGCGGCGTGCGATTCCGCTGGCCGCCGCCGGGCGGGCCCGAGTTGATCCAACGCTCGGTCCGCCCCATCCGCCCACATCCGCAGCCGAGACAGTCACCGCGCATTGCAACGCGATGCGCGGGGGACTGCCCTTGCCACGTGGGTATCCCTTTCAAGGAGTTTTCATGAAACTCAACGATCTTCCCGCACCCGACGCTGCCCTCGAGCCGCAAGCGATCTCCATCGACGTGCTGCTCGAGAAGTACGCGAAGGGCAACGAGTCCTCGATCGAGGACGTGCTACACCGCGTCGCACGCGCCCTGTCGCAGGCCGAGGACGCAGAGCACCGCGAGCACTGGTCAGCGGAGTTCCTCTGCGCGCTGCGTAGCGGCTTCGTGCCCGCCGGCCGAATCAACTCGGCGGGCGGCACGGACATCCGCGCGACGCTGATCAACTGCTTCGTGCAGCCGGTCGGCGACAGCGTCTCCGAGGACTTCGACGGCAAGCCCAGCATTTACAAGGCGCTGGCGCAAGCTGCCGAGACGATGCGTCGCGGTGGCGGCGTGGGCTACGACTTCAGTCGGATCCGTCCGAGGGGAGCCATGGTCAAAGGCACGCACTCGAACGCCTCTGGGCCGGTCAGCTACATGTCGGTTTTCGACCGCTCCTGCGAGACCGTCGAGTCGGCCGGTTCGCGCCGAGGAGCCCAGATGGGCATCCTGCGCTGCGATCACCCGGACCTGCTCGAGTTCGTCCATTCGAAGGACCAGAACGGCCTTCGCAACTTCAACATCTCCGTCGGCATCACCGACGCCTTCATGAGCGCCGTCGAAGCCGATGCGGAGTTCGAACTCGTGCACTCGGCAGAGCCCGTCAAGGCACTCATCGACGCCGGAGCCTACCGGCGCGCTCCAGACGGTCAGTGGGTGTACTGCAAGGTGCGCGCGCGTGCGCTGATGGACGAGATCGTGCGGTCGACCTACGACCACGCCGACCCTGGCGTGGTCTTCCTCGATCGCATGAACGAGGAGAACAACCTCCACTACATCGAAGTGATCGAAGCGACCAACCCCTGCAGCGAGCAATCGCTGCCGGACTACGGATGCTGCTGCCTGGGGTCGATCAACCTGACCCGGTTCGTCGTCGATTCGTTCACCCCCTCCGCCAGGTTCGACTGGACCCGGTTCAAGGAAGTAGTCCGGGTGGCGGTGCGCATGCTCGACAACGTGCTCGACGTGACGTACTGGCCGCTGCCCGAACAACAGCGCGAAGCGATGTCCAAGCGCCGGATCGGGCTGGGGTTCCTCGGCCTCGGCAGCGCGCTCGTGATGATGCGCGTCGCGTACAACTCGGAGGCCGGGTATGCGTTCGGGGCGGAGGTCGCTCAGGCCATGCGCGACGAAGCCTATCGGGCCTCGATCACCCTGGCCGAAGAGAAGGGAGTCTTTCCGGCTCTCGATGCGCAGCGGTATTTGGAGAGCGGGTTCGCGAAGCGATTGCCTGAAGATATCCGCACGGCGATCGCCGAGCGTGGCATCCGCAACAGCCACCTGCTGTCGATCGCGCCGACGGGCACGATCAGCCTCGCCTTTGCCGACAACGCGAGCAACGGCATCGAGCCGGCCTTCTCGTGGACCTACAACCGCAAGAAGCGCATGCCCGACAACTCGTTCATGGAGTACCGGGTCGAGGATCACGCCTACCGTCTCTTCCGAGAGTGCGGCGGAGACACCGTGCGGTTGCCGCCCTACTTCGTGTCCGCGATGGAGATGTCGGCCGACGACCACCTGCAGATGTTGGTACGGGTGCAGCCGTTCATCGACTCCTCGATCTCCAAGACGGTGAACGTTCCCAAGGACTATCCGTTCGCGGAGTTCGGGGAGCTGTACAGCAAGGCATGGAGGGCGGGGCTCAAGGGCCTGGCGACCTACCGCCCGAACGATGTCACCGGCTCGGTCTTGTCGCTGGAGACGGCCTCGGCGTCGTCGACGCCGGCGACGGAGGACGACCCGCTACGCAAGCAGATCGCCAGCCGTCCTGGCGGCGAGCTCGAAGGCGTGACGTCCAAGGTCGAGTATTGGACCGCGGAAGGCAAGAAGTCCGTGTACCTCACCGTGAACTTCATGCGCGTGCGAGGTACGGTGAGCGGCCGCGAGGTTTGCATCGAGCGGCCCGTCGAGTTCTTCGTTCCGGCGGGGCAACGCGACGAGGGCCAGCAGTGGATCTCGTCGAACATGCGGTTGCTGTCGATGGTTGCGCGATCCGGGGGCTCGATCCCGAAAGCGCTGGCCAACATGCAAGAAGTGGTGTGGGACAAGGGACCGGTTCGCTGCGGCACGGTGAGCAAGGCAGACGGCGCGCAGGCGCCGCGCTTCCATGATTCCGAGGTCGCGGCGATCGGCTACGCCCTCCAGCAGATTCTCGCGAGGCGCGGCTTTCTCGACGCCTCGGGTAACCAGGTTCCAGCTGACGTCTTGGCTGGACGGTTCGAGGTGCACGCGACCCCTCGCGCCGCCGAACCGTCGGCGCCGCACAGCGATGCGGCGCTCGCGTTCGGAAGCGGGAAGAGGTGCCCCGAATGCGGCGCCAACGCGCTGCACAAGGTCGACGGATGCCTGCGTTGCGCCAACTGCAACCACCTCGGCAGCTGCGGCTGATTCACAACCAAGGATCCCGTGCGGCGAGCGACACCACTCGCCGGCCGCACGGGGCCGCCACTCGTGGCGAGGACATCATGAACGACGAGTTCGAATCGCGCGTTCGGGACATCAAGTCCCGCGCGCATGGTCACTGGACTTCCATCCTGAAGGCGCTGGGCGTCGACGAGGCGATCTTGAACGGCAAGAACCAGCCGTGCCCACTTCCCGGGTGTGGCGGGACCGACCGCTTCCAGTACACCGACAAGTTCGGCGAGGGCAACTACCACTGCCGCACATGCGGCGCTGGTGGGGGGCTCAAGCTGGCTCAAGGCGTGCTCGGGATGCGATTCGGCGAGCTGCTCGAGGCCGTGGAACGACAGCTCGGCGCAGCCCGGCCGGTGGCGGCTCATGCCGTCAACGGTCCGTCGCCGGAGCGCATGAAGCGGCTCTGCCAGCGGATCTGGAACGAAGCCAAGCCCATCACCATGGGCGACGAGGTGGACCGCTACCTGCGCAACCGCGGGATCGCGCTGACTACCTATCCGCGCTCGCTGCGTTTCCATCCGGACCTCGGCTACTACGAGAAGCTGAACGGGCAGCAGCGTGCGAAGAAGATCGCGGAGTACCCGGCGATGATTGCCTGCGTCCAGGGGCACGACGGCCATGCCATCACGCTGCACCGGACGTACCTCGCTGCAGGGCGCAAAGCCCTGGGCGAGCAGAGCAAGAAGGTGCTGTCCTCGGGGATCAATGGCGCGGCGGTTCGGCTCGATGAGCCCTCCGACGAGCTGGCGGTCACCGAGGGCATCGAGACCGGGCTGGCCGTTCGGCTCAGCACCGGCAAGCAAGTGTGGTCCGCACTGAACTGCGGGAACATGGAAAAGCTGTGGATCCCCGCATCAATCAAGCGCGTCTGCATCTATGCCGACAACGATGCCAATGCCGAGTTCGCCGGCCAGGCGTCCGCGTATGTGCTCGCGCAGCGGCTGCTCAGAGAGGCCAAGCGGGACGGCATCGACCGCAGGGTCCAGGTGTTCGTGCCGAAGCACGCCGGCGCCGACTGGGCCGACATCTGGCTCGCACGCTTCGCCAACGAGGCGAAGGCGGCGTAGCCGTTTCGGGCGAGGTGGCAACGACGCCGCCTCGCCTCTTTCCTTGGACCTCATGCAAGGGGTCCAGCGAAAGAGGTTCTCACTGGTAGCTGCCGCACCAGGCCGCATCGCGGCGAAGGCAGCCCTTGACTTCTCAGCGTGGCCTTGACCGGTCTCGCTACATCCCGGCTCAGGCAGGCCTGAGCCACCACCCTTGCGGGGACGCCCTCCCCACAGGGGAAGACCGTCCCCGACTCTCATTGGAGATTTCCGGATGAAGTACGGACGTTCCCTCATCGACCTGGCCAACGAACTCGAGCGCCAGCTCGCGACCAAGCTCGACATGATCGTTCCCACGCAGCTCATGCACCATGACACCGCGGTGGACGGCGCGACGAGCATCACGATCGAGACGCCCGGCGGCACGCGTGCCTTCGGCACGACGGACGCGTTCCGGCGCCAGATGGCAGACAAGCTGAAGATCCCGTTCGCCTACTTCGAACGTATGCGGATGGAACAGCCCGCATTGCTCGACCGCAATGTGGACACCTGGCTGCACGACGAGCCCGAGCAGCGCATGGTGCGAACCCTCGACGGGCAAGCCCGTGCCTTCCTGTCGGATCGGTACCGGCGCCTGGACAACTACGATCTGCTCCAGCACGTCTTCCCGATCCTGCGGCAACTGCCCGACGCACGCTTCGAATCGGCCGAGCTGACGGCCAGTCGCATGTACCTCAAGGTCGTGACGCCGCAGGTGCAGTTCGAGATGCAGCCGGGCGACATCGTCCAGGCCGGCGTGGTGGTCAGCAATTCCGAGATCGGCCAAGGCACGCTGTCGGTTCAGCCGCTGGTCTATCGCCTTCGCTGCAAGAACGGTCTGATCGCCGCCGACCGCGCGATGCGCAAGACGCACGTTGGCCGCCTCAGCGACGCGTCCGCCGAGGAGGTGACGATCTTCAAGGACGACACGCTCGCCGCGGACGACAAGGCATTCTTCCTGAAGGTGCGCGATGTCGTCGAATCCGCCGTCTCGGAGGCCACGTTCACGCTGGCCGCGGAGAAGATGCGCCGGACGCTGGGCATCCCGCTGAAGGGCGACCCGGTGAAGGCGGTCGAGGTCCTGGCGACCCGTTTCTTGCTCAATGAGCAGGAGCGCGCCGGCGTACTGCGCTCGCTGATCGCCGAAGCCGACCTGTCGGGCTACGGCCTCGTCAACGCCGTGACCGGGTACGCCCAGGAGGTCGAGGACTATGACCGGTCGACCGAGCTCGAGGCGATCGCCGGCAGGATGATCGAGCAGAGCCGGTCGGAATGGGATGCTGTCGCCGAAGCGGCCTGATCGAACCGCGCCTGGCACGCAGGCGGCGCATTGATAAGCCAAAGGGGGCACCAACCTGGAAGGGGTGGTGCCCCTTTTTTCTTCCCCGAGAGGCAGTCGATAGTTCTTCAGATTTGACGTTTTTCATCAACATTGAGGTCACTTCTCGATGCAATACGCCCCCTCCAGTCTTCCGCGCCTCGTGACTTTCTATCGTCGGTCGTACACTCTCCCAATGCAGGAGATGTCCCGCTCCCGAAAAGAAGTCCACGACATGGAACAAGACCCCGCAGGCGACAAGTCCGCTCCGACGGCGATCACGCGGGCCATCCAGGCTCTTCTCGACCGCCGTGGCATACCCGAGCGGAAGCGGCTGGGGGCGCTGGAGGCCGCCGTGGGCATCGCGTACCAGCAGGTCCGGCGTCGGATGATGGGCGAGACGCCCTGGAGCGTCGACGAGATCAAGCGGCTCGCCGCGCACTTCGGCGAACCCGTGTTCCGCCTCTTGGGGGCGCTCGTGGACGAAACCCCTGGCGAGCCCGCGGTGCTTCAGGTGGCTGGCGCCAAGTTGGCCTGCTCGGTCTGGCCCGGGCCCGAGGCGGCACAATGCATCGGGCCCTACGTCGCGATTCCCGGAGAAGAACCGAACGGTTGGACAGTCGTCCCCGCCTCGGAGGCTGCCGGACGCCGGGTCTTCGAGGTCCGGCGGCTGATCTTGGAAGCCGAGCCTCCAAGGCGTGTCGCCGTGGTGGACGACGACGACGATCTTGGCCGGGCCATCGTCCAGTTTCTGCGACAGAAGGGCCTGGACGCGCTCTCCTACACGAGCGCCGAGCATCTGCGCACCGCCCTGGAGACAACCAATTTCGATGGCTACATCCTCGACTGGGTGCTTGGCGAAGAGAAGGCCACCGCCCTGCTGCCGCTGATCCGCGCCAAGAATCCCGCCGGCCCGGTCATCATCCTGACCGGACAGATCGAGGCCGGCGACGCCGAGGAGTCGGACTTGGCGTCGGCCCTGACGACCTTCCGAGCCCAGTTGTACGAGAAACCCTCACGAGCTCTCAGCCTCTTCAATGCGCTGGAACTGGGTTTCGAGGCATCGCCCCGCGCGCGATAGCCCGCTCCCTCTACCGGATCGACAACGCTTGCGCCTCCTTCCTGGATGCGCCAAGCCCGAAGAGGGCGGTCGCACGCGTCATAGTGTCTAGTTTCGAAATCTCGGCTTGTCTAGTTTGTATCGTTCAACGATAGAAACATTTGACACTCAGCGACCTTATTGGGTACGCTTTCCTCAAGTCGGTGCACCTTTCGGGTGAGCCGGCTGGCCAGCCGAAGCGGCTGTGCTGATCGGCCCACCAGGCAGACCCGGGAGCAGAACCAATGAACGACACCGCGCCGTTGAACGATGTTCAGACGCTCAACTTCACGATCCTGTCGCTGATGCGTGATGCCGCCCGCAGCGACTTGGCCAGCGCCTGCTGCCGCTTCGGGCTGAGTCCGATGCAGCTGAGGGCCATCAGCGACCTTACCCCCGCCGACGTCATCGAGATCGTCGCCAGCACCGGCAACGTGCTGCTCTTCGCGCCCAGAGACGACATCGACTCTCTGCTCGCCGCACCGCGCACCGTCATTCCCATCCTGGCCTCGGCGCGTGTGCGGGGGCCTGCGAGGCACCGCGCCGATCAACCCGGCGCCTAGCGGCCAGCTCTCAGCGGCCACATCGTGGCGTTCGCCGACGCCCGCATTCGCTCGCTCGAGACGGCGCGCCTGTGCGCCATGCTGGGCGCCTGCCCGCGCACCATCGGATGGGTGACCGGCCTGCCCAACGACTTCATCCGAACGAAGATCTATGACGCCGGCCATCGCGCTCCGCGCGGCCGGCCGCCCTACACGGATGACCTCGTCTTCAAGACGACATTCAAGATCCAGGCCGAATTCGGCACCTTCGCGGCGAAGTACCGGGCGCTGACAACCGCGGGGTTCACCCCGGCGTCATCGCTGATCGCGGCATACCGGCACTACCTTTCATTCACTCCCGTTCCGTCCTTCAGCTTCGACGAGGCCTTCTTCCTCGTGTCGAACCTTGACGGCATCTGGGCCTGCACCACCCCCACGCTGCAACTCGAACCTTGCCCCCGATGTACGGCGAGGAGGCTGGTCGCGCACGGCGGCGCGTTCACGCCCGTGTGCGCCTTCTGCAAGGAGGAATGCGGCGAGCGCGGGCTGCGGCGGAGGGTCGCAGGCCGCGTGCCTCCTGACTCAGGATCGATCGGTGTCTCGGCGGGGCTGCCCCTTCAAATCGAGATTCTCCGGATGCAGCGCGTGCTCGAGTCCGCCGGGGCCCACCCTCGAGTCGTAGCGGCCATCCTCTCCGGGTATCCGGATCCCAGCCGCCGCGCACCCTCGCGGCTGGTCCGCGTCGGCAAGGCCCTCCCGGTGTCCAGATGGAGTTCCGGTGTCAGGACGCTGCTGCGCGCGCAGTTCTCCATCATGGCCTCGACGTTCAAGCGGCTGGTCGATCGAGGGATCGAGCCCGAACAGGCCATCACCGCCGCGTACCGGCATGTCCTCGCCGCCTTTCACCACGCATCGCCTTTGTCGTTCAATCGATGCTTTGAGGTCGTCTGCCTGTCCGAGGGACGGTGGGGTGTCTCCGAGCCCAAGCTGCAGCTGAAGGACTGCGAGCGCTGCGGCTCCACGTATCTCGCGAGCCGCGTCGACCCGTCGCCGCAGCGTTGCCCGTTCTGCGTGCTGCTTCGCCACCCCGAGATATATCCGCCGCGCGCTCACGCGACCACTCCAGCGGCCACCCCCCGCCTTCTCTGACCGAATCGCCCCGACTTTTCGGGTAGACCGCCGCGGGTCGTACGTCCAACATCGTCGCCGCATGGCTTCGCAGCGACGGACATGTCCCTTCTATCCTTCTTGGCCCCACGGCGTGCCTCGCCCGCCGCACGCACCGATCCTTCTCTTGCTGCAGACGCCGCGACCTATCCGTCGGTCGACCCCGGCTTGGCCGCCGGTTCGGTGGACCAACTGCTTGCCGCCCACGAGGACCTGCTCTCGCGGATCAAGCTGTGCTACGGCGCTGATCGCGCCACGTTCGAGGCGGACCTGCTGCCGTCAGTCCGCAACTTCGCGGACTTCGTGAACCTGCTTCCGGCGACGGCCGACAACTACTACTGCGAGGTGGGCGGACTGTTCCGGCTCGGACTGGAAGTCGGCTTCTACGCGCTGCAGGGCACCGACGGCCACATCGTCTCAGGGCGTTCAACGATCTCGACGCGCCGACATCTCGAACCGCGATGGCGACAGGCAACCTTCTTGGCGGGGCTGTGCAGCGAGCTGCACCGAACTCTCAGCCATGTCGTCGTGACCGACGACCGGGGCGAGGAATGGCCGGCCTACCTGAGTCCGCTGACGAGCTGGCTGCAACACAGGCGCTCCAAGCGCTTCTTCATCCGGTGGCTTTCGGGTGCTCAAGAGACTCGGGCGCTCGGGCTGTTCGCGTTGCGCCACATCGTGCCGGAACAGACAATGCAGCACCTCGCGACGGGCAACTCGGTTGTCATGCCGCAGTTCCTCGCCTGCCTGGCCGGCGTGCCCCAGTACCGTGAGCAAAGCATCCTTGCCGAGCTCGTGAAGCGCGCGACCGCGCTCGTCATTGACCGGAACCTGATTGCCAGCGCGAACCGCTACGGGCGACCCATCCTCGGCGCTCACCTCGAGCGCTATCTGCTTGATGCGATGCGGCGCCTGGTCACGTCGCACACTGCCTGGGTCCCGAATCAGGAGCGCTCCCGCGTCTGGTACGGCAAGGACGGCTTGTTCATCGTCTGGCCGAATGCCGCTGCCGAGATCCGCAAGCTCCTCGAGGAAGACGCACTGCCGGGCATTCCGAAGGCGCCCGAGACGATCCTGGAGATCCTCCTCGGCGCGAAGGTGCTGGAGGGCCGCGGCGGCGCGGAGGCGCTGTGGACCATCGCTCCGCCGCCGGGCAAGAACGTCATCGAGGCGGTCAAGCTGTCGTCGCCCGAGATCCTTTTGTCCACTCACCTCGACCCCGTCGCGCCCCTGCCCATTGCGCTCGCAGTCCGCCCACAGCCCAAGGCGAGCGAACCAGCGCCGCCGTGCCCGCAGCCCGAGCAACTCAGTCTGGAAGTCCACGTGCCCGCGCCGCCGTCCATGTCGGTCCCCGAGCGGCAGGCGGTGACAGCCGACGGCGAGATCCTCCCCGCGGGGAGCAGCGGCGCTGCGCACGACATCGCCGACGCCGCCCAAGAACCGGACAACGAAGCCGCGCCGGCGCGCCACACCGAGCCGGCGCCGCCACCCGTGTTCAAGCTCGAAGCTCCGATGCGCTTGAACCCGCGTGTGCGAGACGCGCTCGCCGCCGCCATCGACACCATGAACGGCGACTCGAAGGCAGCGATCGCCGTCACGGTGCCAGCCGGCGTGTTCGTTTCGCTGGAGCACTTCAAGCGGACCAACATCGACCTGCCCGTCGTGCTGCGATCACTGGCCGAAACAGGAATGGCCGTCGGCCGCCATTCGTCGCGCGTCGACACCGTGCAGCACGAGCTCGGCGGGCAGTCCGAGTTCGGCTTCGTCCTGAAGCCCGCGTTCGTTCGCGGGCTCGACCCCGCCGACTTCGCGCCGGCGCCGGGAGAATGAGCCATGCTGGTCCGTGACTATGAAATGCCGTGGCGGCCGGCGTACGAGATGTGGGCCGGCGCTGCGTGGCTGGTCGGATTGCTCTCCTTCGTGTACCTCGGCGGGCGCGGCCTCATCACATCTGCGGTCGCGCTCGGACTGGCGCTCGTGGCGCTGATGATGGCCGCTCACCGGACGCGTCAGGGACTGCGGGTCCTCACGGTTCGCGCCTCACTGTCCGGCAAGGCCATGCAGATCATCACCACCCGGAAGCTCGAGACGTTCACGCGCGACCCGAGCCAGGTGTTCCTCGGTTTCGGGTTCGAGTGGCTGCCCGTCCATTCGCAGCGCCTGTATGAGCTCGCGAAGATCAACTACAAGGACTATGCCGTTTCGCCCCACCTGCTGCGATTGCTGGGCTTCGCGGTCAGTCCTCAACCCGATTCCGAGATCGGGCTCCCGTACATCCATGGCGTCGAATCACGGGAGCACGCGCTCTACCGTCCACTGCAGAACTTCGAGGGCGGGACACTGCTGGTCGGCACGACCCAAGCCGGCAAAGGCGTCGCGCTCGGCAACTTCCTGACCCAGGCCGTCCGACGCGGCGACGTCGTGGTCTTCATCGACCCGAAGAACAGCCGCCGCCTCAAGCGCGTGGTCCAGCGTGCTTGCGAGGACTACCGCGAGGCGGACACCTTCATGGAGTTCCACCCCGCGTTCCCCGAGACCGGTGTGCGGCTCGACTTCACGTTCAACTGGCAGAAGCCGACCGAGATCGCCTCCCGCATCCAGTCGATCATGCCGGTGGACACGGGCGGCGCGTTCACTGCATTCGGATGGGACGCAGTGAACGTCGTCGTGCAGGGGCTGGTGAGTCTGGAAGACAGGCCGAACCTGCTGAAGCTCACGCACTACATCGAGGGCGGCATCGAGCCCGTGCTCGAAGCATCGCTGCAGCGCTTCTTCGACCGGCAACTGGGCTACGGATGGCGCGACTCGCAGGAGATGCGCGCCCTGCTGCAGACGGCGGCGCGCGGGGGCATCAAGAAGCCGTCGGAGGTTGCCACACCACAGCTGCTCGCGTTCGTGTCGTACTACGAGCAGCGCATTTCGCAGACCCAGCGCGACAAGGTCATCGACTCGCAGATCCGGGTGTTCCGCCACAACCGAGAGCACTACCAGAAGATCACGGCCAATCTGCTGCCGATCCTGTCCATGCTCACCTCGGGCGACCTCGGGCAGAGCCTTTCGCCGGATCCGTTCGATCTGGACGACAAGCGTCCGATCATGAACTTCGAGAAGATCGAGCGCGGCGGCCACGTGCTCTACATGTGCCTCGACTCCCTGCCGGACCCCTCGGTCGCCTCGGCGATCGGCGCGCTGGCGATCGCCGACCTCGCGGCGCGTGCGGGCATGCGCTACAACCTGGGCAGCAGCCGGCGGATCACGCTCGTCGTCGACGAGATCGCGAACGTGATCAACCAGCCCCTCATCGAGATCCTGAACAAGGGCGCCGAAGGCGGCATCCATTCGATCTGCGCGATGCAGACGCTCGCCGACCTGGCCAAGCGCCTCGGCTCCGAGGACGCGGCCCGCATGGCGCTGGGCAACCTGAACAACCTCTTCGCGCTTCGCTCCAAGGACCGACCGACACAGGACTTCATCGTCGAGACCTTCGGCAAGACCGGCATCCACACGATGCGCGTGGGGCTCAACCAGGGCGCGGACACGCACCTCGGCGACTGGAGCGCAGGCAAGAGCGTCCAGGTTACCGAGTCGATGGAGGAACGCGTACCTGTGGACATCCTTGGCAAGCTTCCCAACCTGCAGTACTTCGGGTCGGTCGCGGGCCGCCTGGTCAAGGGAAGATTCGCGATCTTGAACCCCGACTTCGACCGGCAGGGGTCCGCAGCGAAGGAAGCCGCCAAGTGATCCGCTACGTCTGGATCACGGCCATGCTGGCCATCCTGTGCATCGTGCTGTACATCCCGTCCGCGGCCCCTCCGGAGCGCTTCCTCGAGGTGCTGCGCGCCGAGCATGCGATGAACGAACACGTGTGGGGCGCGGCCACGGCGCAGCGCATCCTTTCGCGGATGCTCGACATGCAGCAGGCAGGCAAGCAACTCAGTGACCCGCCGGCTCCGACGATCCAGGTCCCACCGAGCGGGGCCATCGACGCCGCCATGGTGCACCAGGTGAGCCAAATGAGCGCACGCCTATTCGGCAACCCGTACTTTCGCTCGATCGACTCGCTCTTCGTACTCGTCACCTACCGGCTCAGCGCACTCGTCGAGCTTCTTCCGCTGTTGTTGATCTTTTGTCTGGTGGTGGCGGTCGACGGGCTGGTGGTGCGCTTGGTCCGGGCGCGCGAGTTCATTCCCCACAGCGCCGAAATGTTCGGCGGCAGCGTCGCCGGCGGCATCGCCCTGGGAAGTGCGGTGGTCGTCGCCTGGTTCCTTCCGCTTCAGATGCACCCGATGTTCGTCACGCTGTGCCTGCTCCTGATGCTCTTCGTGCTGAGTCGGGCCCTGGCGAACTATCACGTGATCCGCTGAGGGGCCACCCCCCTCAACTCGGCCTCATCTGGGCCGGATTTCCGGGTGCGCGCGGGGCGCGTCTTCCATACGCTGATGGCCACTGAGACGACACCAACGCGCGTCTCCAAAGGCCACCCGATGCAAGCCGAAATGCAACTCTCGCGAGGTCTGTCGATGGCAAGTCCGATCGACCGTGAAGATCGACAACCCACTGTTCAAACGGGCGTCTGGATCGAGGAACACGACTGGCTCCATCGCATCTTCAAGTCGCCCGAGAACCGCTCTCCGAAGTTCCGCTTCCCCGACCTGTTGGGCGCGTGCGTCTCGTTGGCGGTCGACAGTTCGGACGGACAGCAGCGCCTCGTCGAATACCTCGAGACACGCCTGACGCAGCGCGATCCGAAGACGGAGCGCCGCAGCTGCGACATCTGGAGCGCGCAGTTCGAACAGCTGATGGAGGCGCATCGGGCGGCATGGAACCGCTTCCCGAACCCCATGTTCGAGATCGACCACATCACGACCGGCTGCGTGGCGATCGCGATGTCGCTGCCCGACGGCCAGGCGAGCGTGCTCCGCCAAGCCCGCCTCAACCTTCTCGCGCGGGCCAAGGCGCGCGGCGTCACGACGAACTGACCGCGATGAAGCCGTCTTTGCGTGTTCTCGTTGCTGCCTCTGCGGCCTGCGCCGCCTGGGTGCCCAACAGCAGCCGCGCCTGCTGGGAGGAGGCCGAGCGCTTGTACGGCGTGTCCTCGAGCCTACTCTACGCGGTGGCGCGTGCCGAGTCAGACCTCGATCCGTCGGCCGTGAACCTCACGCATCGTTCCCGGACGGGGACCTATGACATCGGCCTCATGCAGATCAACAGCAGCCACTTGCCGACGCTCGCGGCGGCCGGGATCACCGAGCGCGATCTCTACGACCCCTGCACCAACATCAAGGTCGGCGCCTGGCTGATGGCGCATGCGTTCGCCCGCTATGGCATGTCTTGGAATGCCGTCGGGGCCTACAACGCCGCGTGCAGCCAGCTGAAGGGCGAGGCGTGCACGCAAGCCCGCAGCCGCTACGCATGGCGCGTCTACCACCGCCTGCCGACTCCTGGCCACGCGACGCCTGGCGCAACGAAGGCGCCGGCGCCGGAGCGCAGCACGCGAGTAGCGAAGGTGGGCTTCATCCTGTCAGCGAGGGTCTCTCCATGAGCCGCCGCATCTCTCGGGCGGCCGTCACATCGACGCTCGCCGGCTGCTTGGTGATGACCTGTTCGTCGTGCGCCGGATTGCGTTCACAAACGCCGAGCGATGCGCTGAGCGATGGAGCCACACGTGCTGCCCACGCCCCGCTGAGACAGCGGCTGGCGCAATTCTCCTTCGGGCGTGACGCGGTATTCGGCATCTGCGCCGAACCTGCCTGCCCACAGGTGACGCGCAAGACGCTTGCGACCGCACTGTTGACTCCGCAGCCCGTCGCACAGCGGGAGCCTCTCGCGCAGCCCACCTCCACTGCCGCGCTCCACGTCGAGCCGACGAAGTCAGCGGCCTCGGCACCGCAGCCCACCGAAGCCGGGAAGCCCTCGCCCGTCGATGCGACGCGCCACATGGTGCTGACGTTCGCGTTCGCATCAGCAGAGTTGTCGCCTTCGGCGAAAGCAGCGCTCGATGCCTCGATGGGCGATGCGAAGAAGGCTAACCGCATCGTCATCTCCGGCCGGACCGACGCCATCGGCGACGTCAACGTCAACCAGGCGCTCGCGATGGCCCGAGCGCTCGCGGTGCGCGACCGCATTCGCACGATCGCGCCCGACATCAGTGCCACGATCGCCATCGACGCCAAGGGTCGCTGCTGCTTCGTGGCGTCGAACAGCGACGAGGACGGACGCGCGCGCAATCGCCGCGTCGAGATCGTGTTCATGGCCGTAGGAGGCGCTTGATGAATCAGCCGATTCTCAGGCCTGCGGCCACGACTCCCGAGAGACCGCAGTCCGATCCGCGGCGACGCGACATGACGGCGCGCTCCTCTGCATACCCGCAGCCCAAGCGCAGGGTGAGGCCCGGATGGAAAGCAACCATCGTCCGAGCCGAGACTTTCGCGAAGCTGAGGGCCATCCAGAAATCCACGAGCGATCCCGCGATCGACCTGAGCTACCTGACGGACGCGTGCCTTCAGATCGCTCTGGACATTGGCGCGGAAGTCATCGTGCAGCGCGCACTGGACGCCCTGCGTCCGGCACGCACCTCAGCCTGACCCATCAATCTTTCCATGGAGTTCCAGTCATGAATGCATCGATTTCGCCCCTTCCCGCGCCTTCGCGCAAGCTGGTCCCCCTCATCGGCCTGCTGGCCGTCTTGTTCGCGGGCCTGCTGGCGGCGTTTCCGACCCACGCCCTCGACCTGGTCGCCTTCACCGGCATCACGGGCCCGCTGGTTGGCGCACTGACGCTCCTGGCCGCTCTCGGCCCCGGCATCAAGGCGCTCGTTGCCTTCATCGGCTTCGTCGTCGCCTTCATCAGCCTCGCCGCACTGCGCAACTTCGGTCCTGTGCTGTTCTACATCGGGATGGCCATCTTCGGCGCCGTCGGCCTCGTCATCGCCGGCGCGATCATGGGCGCGGTCATCTGACGCCGGCTCCAGTCGCAACCACCAAGCGAGGAGAACTCGATGCAGACCGACACCTACATCCCACGCCGTCTTGACGACCAATGGAAGGTCGGCTTCTGGGATGCCGACGTCGCGTTCCCCTTCGCTTTCTCGTTCTTCGTCGGGTACATGTCGAGCACCAAGCTCGGCTTCTTCCTCTGCGTCGCGGCAGGCCTCTACCTCAGCCGCTGGGTTTCGCGCACCAAGGCCGACAAGCACCCTGCCTTCGCAATGCACTGGGCCTATTGGGCGCTGCCCTCGAATCCGATCACCGCGATGCGGTCCACCCCGCCATCGCACCTTCGCCGCATGGTCGGCTGACCCTCACTCGCGAACACCATGGATTTCGAACGCCACCAGAACGACTTGCGCGTCCAGCGCAAGGCCAATCGCACCTTGGGAGCCGTGCTCGCGCTGCTCGGCGTTTGCCAGCTGATCTCGCTGGTCGTGATCGCAAGCATCGTCGGCTCCGAACGCACGGTCATCGTGCCCCCGAACATCGACAAGTCGTTCTGGGTGTCCAGGGACAAAGCCAGTCGCGAGTACCTCGAGCAGATGGCCGGCTACGTGTCCTGGCTGATGCTCGACGTCACTCCCACGACGGTCGACTGGAAGCGCAACGTGCTGCTGAACTGGGTGTCGCCTGAGCAGCACGCGGCGATGAAGACCAAGATGGATCTGGAGGCCGACCGTCTGCGCACCCACAACGCCTCCACTTCCTTCCTCATTCAGCAGCTCACCACCGACGAGAAGGAGCAGTCGGTCCTGATCACCGGCCGCCTGCGCCGGCAGATCAACGGCACCGACGTCGCCGAGCCGGAGACACGCTCCTACCTCGCGCAGTTCCATTACACGGGCGGCCGTGTCCACATCCAGACCTTCAAGGAGATCGCCAATGTCCAACCTGGCCAGGTTCGCGTGGGCGTCGCTGGTTCCGGCACTGTGGCTCGCTAGCGCGCCACCTGCCCACGCGCTTCAAGTGGTCGAGGCCAGCGACGGCGTCACCGTCGAGGCCGTCCTGTCGATCAAGGAAGCGACCCGCATCCGGATCGATGGATCGTCGATCACGAACGTCTTCGGCAACATCTACTCGAGCAATTGCGGCGCCACCACCTCCGCTCCACCCGGTGCGCCACAGAGCGGCGCACCCCAGACGCTTCCGGGCTCGCAGGTCAATCCCGCCGGGGAGATCGTGCTCGAGTGCGATGTCGACAAGGGCGAGATCTACGTTCGCCCGGTCGGCGACTCGGTCAAGCCCGTCAACCTGTTCGTCTCGTCGCAGCACGCGACTTACACCTTGCTGCTGCGCAGGTCCGACACGCCGGCCGACACGATCGTCATCCGTGACAAGGCGCCACGTGCCGCCAGGCTCGACACGTCGGCCTCCAACCCCACGGGCCGTCAGGCTCAGCACATTCGCTCCCTCAAGGCCATGTTGGTCGCGATGGCCTCTGACAGGGCACCCACCGACATCCGCATCGACGAGGTCAACCGCCCGATCCAGCTATGGGCCGAGGCCCGCTTCTCGCTGGTTCGCCTGTACGAAGGCCGCGGCCTGATCGGCGAGCGCTACATCCTGACCAACGTCAGCAACCAGAACATGGTCCTCACCGAGCAGGAGTTCGACCGCGAGTCCGGAACGGTCCTCGCCGTCTCGATCGAGAACCACAACCTTCGCCCGGGCGAGACCACGACGGTCTACGTCATTCGCCAAGGAGCGTAGCCATGCAGTGCACCCTCAGGCAGCGCTGGTCCGGTCTTGTCGAGAGCATGTCGCCCCGCACGCGGCAGTGGGCCACCATCGGCGCGATCGCTGCCGCCGCCGTCGCCATCCTCTGGGCCGTCTTCGCGATGGGCTCCGGCGACAACGCCCAGCGCGCCGCGTCCGCTTCAGGCAAGACCGACCTGAAGCCCACCAACGTCGATCTGATGGCACCGGGCGCGGCGCTGAAGCCCGAGGAGGTGTGGATCGGCAAGGCCGGCCGCGAGCTCGACCAGTACAAGGCGGATCGGGAAGACCAGCGCCGCATCAACCGTGAGCGTCAGGAGCAGCAGGATGCCCTGTTGCGGCGCTTCGCGGAACTGGAGGCCAGGCTGAAGGGGGCCGCAGCTGCCGAGCCTCCCAGGCCTGCGTCGGCTCCGGCCTTGGCTTCACCACCGGTCGGCGCGGCGCCGCCGTCCCGTTTCCCGCCCGACGCCGCCCTCGCACGGCAGTCCGGTCTCCCTCCTCCGCCGCCCCCCGCCGGCGCGCGCGCCGGAATGCCGGTGGGCGCGCCGGGCTTTCCCTCTGGCATGGGTGCGGACGCTCCTCCTCAACCCGCGCTCGTGCGCGTGACGCTGGCCACGCCGGGCAAAGCTCAAGCAGGCAGCGCTGATGCGGGCAAATCGCCTCCTCAGACCATCGACACTTTTCTTCCCGTCAGCTTCACGCGCGGCGTCCTGTTGGGTGGTCTCGACGCGCCGACCGGTGGGCAGAGCCAGACCAATCCCCACCCGGTGCTGATTCGGCTGTCCGACAACTCCGTCCTGCCGAATCGCTACCGGGCCGAGTACCGCGAGTGCTTCGTGATCGCCGCCGGGTACGGCGACATCAGCTCCGAGCGCGCCTACTTGCGTACCGAGTCCCTGTCGTGCGTCCGCGCCGATGGAACGGCCCTCGAGGTCAGGATCCAGGGCAGCGTCTATGGCGAGGACGGCAAGGTCGGCATGCGCGGCCGGCTCATCACCAAGCAGGGCCAGATGCTTGCCAATGCCCTGCTTGCTGGCGTCGTCAGCGGCATCGGTCAGGGCATCTCGACCGCCAACACCACCTACAGCACGTCGGCCCTGGGGTCTGTTGCCACGACGACCGGCTCCGACGCCTTGAAGGCCGGCCTGGGTAGCGGCGTCGGCAAGGCCCTCGATCGACTCGCGCAGTACTACATCAAGCTCGCCGAGCAGACCTTCCCCATCATCGAGATCGATGCAGGCCGCGAGATCGATGTCGTGCTCACCAAGGGGGTTCGCATCGAGGCGCCCGACCCAGCCAGGGCGTCTCCGACCTCCTTCCCATCCCGCTCGCAGCCGTCCGAGCAAACCACCAAGGTGATCAGTGATGAAGAGTAATCGCCTGCCTGTGCTCGGTATCGCGAGCCTGGTCGCCATGTTGTCCTTTGGCGTTCCCGCCGCCGCTGCAGGCGCCACCAAGGAAGAGGCCAGGTTCATGGCGTTTCTGCAGAAGACCCATCCCGGCACCAGGTTCACATCGGTGAACGAGAGCCCGGTCCCCGGGGTCTTCGAGGTCTGGATGGGTCCCAACGTGGCCTACGTGTCGCCCAGGAACCCACGCTACTTCATCATGGGCCGCGTACTCGACACGGCCACGCTCACCGACATGACGGGCCCCAAGCTCGCACGGGCACAGGGCGCCCGCGTCGAGACCGAGACCGGTGCCGCGGAAGGCCAGCCCATCGCGGTCGCCTCGCTGCCACTCGGTGACGCATTGAAGTTCGTTCAGGGCAACGGCTCGCGCGCCCTGTACGTCTTCAGCGATCCGGGCTGCGGTTTCTGCCGCCGCCTCGAGCCCGAACTCGCCAAGCTTCAGGACGTCACGATCTACACCTTCGTGATCCCCTTCCAGGGCCGCCAGCTGCCGCAATCGGTGCTCTGTGCCGCCAATCCCTCGAAGGCCTGGCACGCCCTGATGCTCGACGGCGACGCTTCGGGTCTGTCGCCTCGAGCCGACTGTGCGTCACCTCTCGATCGCAACCTTGAACTCGCCCGCCAGCTCGGCGTCTCCGGCACACCGACGCTGTTCTACGCCGACGGCACACGCACCGCCGGCTATGTGGCCGTATCCGAAATCGAGCGCCGTGTCGTGGCTTCTTCGAGCGCGACCGGTCCCGTCGCGCGCGCGAAGTCCAACCCCCATCCGGAGAAGAACCCATGAGCTGCTCCAGCGCCCGTTTGGGCATCTTCAGCGCCGCAGCCTCATCCCTTCTCCTTGGCGCGTGCGCCAGCATCACCGGGCTGGACGGCGGTTCCAGCTACGCCTGCAAGGCGCCCGAGGGCGTCAAGTGCGACTCGGTCTCCGGCACCTATCACAACGCGTTGCAGAACAACCTGCCGTCTCAGCGTCGCGGGCCGACCAGCGGCCAGCCCCAACCACCCGCCGCACCGGGCCCCGCGGGTGTGCGCAACGTGCCCGCGATGCTCGACACCGCTGCGCGCACGACGCCATCCGACGATGCCCCCGGCTATGTGGCCGCGCCGCTGCGAGCCGCTCCCAGGATCCTGCGTCTGTGGATCAAGTCCTGGGAGGACGCCGACCGCGACCTCAACGGTGAAAGCCTGGTTTATGTCCAGGTCGACAACGGTCGCTGGCTGGTCGATCACGTGCAGCGCCAGTCGCGCGAGGCTTTCGCGCCGGTACGCCCAGGCAAGTCCCCAGCTGCGGCCAAGAGCGTGGACGCGACCAAGCCATCGGCAAACGCAGGCACCGACGACGCGAGCTCCATCACGCAGGCCCTTCGAGCCCTGCAGAGCCGCACACCCGCCGCCTCCGACAACTGACCCACACCACGGGATGCGCCACCGATGTCTGCCGCCCTCCGCTCCAGTCTGTTCGGCTCCCGGACCTCGTCTGCGCGTGCCGGCTTCCTCGGCTTCGCCTTCGGCGGCGACGAAGAGTCGCCGGCCGACCAGTTCGCCAGCTGGCTGCCCTACATCTCCTACCTCGACGAGGAGCAGCTGTTCGTCAATCGCGACGGCATCGGCTTCATGCTGGAAGTCATGCCGCAGAGCGGCGCCGACGATCGCATGGTCGAGGTGCTCATCTCGCTGTACGCGAACTGCCCGCCCGACACCGGCATCCAGTTCCATCTCTTCGGCTCACCGCACATTCGTCCGCAGTTGCGCCAGTACGCCAACCTGCGCACCGAGGACAGCGATCAGCTCGACAAGGCCGGTGCCTGGGGTCGCCCGGCCCGCAACGACAACCTGTACCGCAAACTCGCACGGCGCCGCTTCGAGCACCTCACGAACGGCGCCCATCATTCGCTGACCCAGGGCTTCCACTACACGGTCCGCGACTTCCGCCTGGTGATGAGCGTCACCATCCAGGGCGACCCCGAGGATCTGGGCCTTCGCGAGCAGATCGTCTCGCTGCGCGATGGCATGGCCACCACGCTGCGCTCGGCGTCGCTGCCCAACCGCGTGTGCGACGCCGCCGACCTCATCAACTGGTGTTCCCTGTTCTGCAACCCCGATCGAATCAACAGCAGCCACGCCCCCGACCTCCACTACGACGACGGCCGCGAGATCCGCGACCAGATCGTCGATCACGACACCATCCAGGATGCCGAGGCCAACGGCCTGCAACTCTGGAAGGAAGGAGGCGGCCCCGGGCTCGACGTGCGCTTCTTCAGCATCAAGTCCTTCCCCGAGCGCTTCGGCCTGTGGCAGATGGGTTCGCTGATCGGTGACCTGATGCAGCCAGCGCTGCAATACAACTCGCCCTTCCTCCTCACGCTGGGCGTCCACCTGCTCGACCCCAACGCGACGCGCACGACCGTCACCGCCAACCACGTTCGCGCAACCCAGAACGCCGGCAGCAAGATGGCCGTGGTGATGCCCGACGTCGGCAAGAAGGCTCGCGACTGGACCGCGGCCGCGGATGTCATCGACGCCGGCGGCTCGATCGTCAGCCTGTACCACCAGCTTGCGGTGTTCAGCGCCCCGGACCGCTCGGTGCAGAACCAGGAAACCGCCAAGGCCATCTGGCGCGCCCGCGGTTTCGAGCTCAACGCCGACGTCTACATGCACCGGCAGGCTCTGATCGCCAGCCTTCCGATGACGCTGTCGCCCAGGTTTCACGGCGACCTCAAGAAGATGCGCCGCGTGACGCGCAAGACCATCGGCAACGCGATTCATCTCGCGCCGCTGGTCGCCGAATGGCGCGGCACCAAGACCCCCACGCTGTTGTTCGCCGGCCGGCGCGGTCAGCTGATGACGCTGGACCTCTACGACAACAACCTCGGCAACTACAACGCCGCGATCATCGGCGCGCCCGGTTCCGGCAAGTCGGTGCTGCTCAACGAGATGGCCTGGTCGTACCGCTCGATCGGCGCCAAGGTGTGGATGCAGGACCTGGGCCGCTCCTTCGAGAAACTGTGCCGCAAGGCCGACGGCACCTACATCGAGTTCCGCCCCGATGTGCAGCTGTCCCTGAACCCCTTCCCCCTCGTCGAGGACATCAACGAGGACATCGACATGCTCCAGCCTGCCATCGCCAAGATGGCATCGATGAGCCGCCCGATGGACGAGGTTCAGCACAAGGCGATCTCCGCCATGGTGCTCAAGCTCTGGGGCAGGTACGGCCGCGATCTGGACATGACGATCCTTCGTGATGCCTTCGTGCAGGGCACCATCGAAGAACTCGGGATCAACAACGACCAGCGCATCAAGGACCTGGCCGTGATGCTCAACCCCTACGCCAAGGGGGGCCAGTACGAGCGCTTCTTCAGCGGGCCCAACACCATCGACTTCTCGAACGACTTCGTGGTCATCGAGAACGAGGAACTCAAGCGCAAGCCCGATCTTCACTCGGTCGTCAACATCCTGCTCTTCTATCAGATCACGCGCGAGATGTATCTCACGCGCAATCGCAAGAAGGTCTGGTTCATCGACGAGTTGAAGCAGCAGCTCGGCGATGCCGGCTCCAACGACCTGATCATGGCCGCCTCCGTGGAAGAGGCCGCCCGCCGCGCGCGCAAGTATGGCGGCTCGCTGGTCACCGCCACGCAAAGCGGTGACGACTACTACGGCTCGACCCAGATGGAAGCGGCGCTCAACTGCTCTGACTGGACCTTCCTGTTGCGGCAGAAGTCCGAGTCGATCGAACTCCTCGGCCGCAACGGCCGCATCTCGATGGACGAAAGCAAGAAGCGCCTGCTGCAGTCCCTCCGCATGGAGGATGGTGTCTTCTCCGAGTGCTACGTCTCGTCGCCCGTCGGCGAGGGCGTCGCCCGGATCATCCTCGACCCGTTCAGCCACCTCCTCTTCAGCAACAAGATAGACGACAACGCGCCGCTCGACGAACTCCGGCGTACCGGCTACTCGATCGACGATGCCATCAACGAATTGCTGCGTCGCCGGGGCCATGCGGTATGAAGCAGTTCGCCCTCAACGCTGTCGTGTCCCTGCTGGTTGCCGCCTGCGGACTGCTCGCCTACGACCGGTTCGTCTTCCGTCCTTCCCAGGTCATCGGCATCGTTGACGTCTCGGAGGTGTATCGAGCCAAGGAAACCGAGTTTGCCTCGCTCGTGACCGCCAGCCGCACCGAGGAAGACCGCCAGCGCGCCCAGGACCTGGCCACGTCGTTTGCACGCCGGCTGCCCCAGGCGCTCGGTGAGCTGCCCGCCGAGTGCCGCTGCCTGGTCGTGATCAGAGAGGCGATCGCCGGCCCCTCCGCGCACACCGTCGACCTCACACCGCGCCTCAAGGCCAAGCTGGAGTCCAAGTCATGACGAGGGCCTTCAGCACGTCGCGCGTCGGCCGCTCCGTGCGCTGGCTCGACGCCGGTGCGCGGCTGCTTCGCGGCGACCTGCGCCGTCGCTGGTACCTGTTCGCGATCCTCGCGTTGTTCTGGGTCCTCGCCTCGATGCGCCTGTTCGTGCATCACACGCCTGTCGTGCCGGTCCTCGTCAACTGGACCCCCAGCGTGCCCTACAGCATCGTGTACGTCGACTACTTCGATCGCACGCTCAGCCGCGGCGATCTCATCATCTACAGCTTCGAAGGCCAGGCCGCGGAGCGCGACTACCCCGGCCTCCGGCACCAGCCCTTCTTCAAGCGCGTCGTGGGGCTCCCCGGCGATGCCGTCACGGTCAGGGATCGCGAGGTCTTCGTCAATGGCAGGCCGGTCGGCCGCGCAAAGACCCACACCTTCGATCTCCGCCCGCTGGAGCCGATCGAGCCGATCGTCATCCCGCCAGGCTTCCTCTACGTCCAGGGCACCAGTGCCGACAGTTTCGACTCGCGCTATCGCAGCAGCGGCCTGGTTCGCCAAACGGACGTGAAGGCCAAGGTCCGTCCTCTCGTCTGAAGTGCCCCCATGCGCGTCGCCATCGTGTCCGTCACTCTCGTCCTGTCGGCCTCGACGTCGTCCGCGCAGTCGGACGCCATGAGCATCCGGGACGACGTGCCGATCGACACCTACCTGGCCTTGCTCGCCCAGGTCGCCCCGCCGGCGCGGGACGGCGCCGAAGCCTACATGGCCGCCTTTCGCTCGCGCTGCGGCCGGCCGATGCGCACCGTCGAACTGCGTCGCGCGTTCGCCGAAGGCAGCGGTGACCCGACCCTGATGGCGATGATCCGAGCCTCCCACGAAAAGGACGCCGCCGCCCTTCAGCGTCTGGGCACAAACATCTCCTGTCCGCGGAGCTGACATGCGCCACCCGGTGGCCTGGGCCTTGGTTCTCCTTCTCGCGTGCGGCGCAGCCGCGCGGGCCGAAAACCTCGGCGCGATCGGTCCTGTCTACCCCATCGCCGAGCGCAACCTGCTCGACCACATCATGTCGCGCCTTCGCGAGAAGGAGCGTACGGGCGAGCTGAAGAAGTTCGAGCAGCTGGCGCAGGAACGCGCCACCCGGAGCGTGAACGACCCGAAGCCCGTTCCCGGCCTCACGCGCGCGGAAACCGCGCGCACCTACTACTTCGACCCGACCTTCGTGCTCGACCGCAACGTGGTCGACGAGAAGGAGGCCGTTCTATTTCCCGCCGGCACCCGCAAGAACCCGCTCGAGGTCGTCGGCCTGTCGAAGCACCTTCTCTTCTTCGACGCCCGTGATCCGCGCCAGGTGACCCGTGCCCGCGAGCTGATCGACGTCTACCAGGGTCGCGTCAAGCCGATCCTCGTCGGCGGCAGCTACATGGACCTCATGAAGGCCTGGAAGCTGCGCCTGTACTACGACCAGGAGGGCGTGCTGGTTCGCAAGTTCGGCATCACCGCCGTGCCGGCGATCGTGTCCCAGGAAGGCCGACGCCTTCGCATCGATGAGGTGCTGATCAAATGAAAGCGCTCGCTCGATTCTTCTGCGGATCGGTTCTCTTTTTCGCATCCCTGCTGGCCTGGCCGGCACCGATCGCCACCTGCACCGGCAAGTTTCCCAACCCCATCACGGACATCTGCTGGTCGTGCATCCTGCCGATCACCATCGGCGGCGCGACCATCGCGAACTTCGGCGGCCAGGAGGACAACGGCGGCAACCCCTCCAGTCCGATCTGCACCTGCGTGGTCAACCCGACCATCGGCCTGTCGATCGGCTTCTGGGAGCCCGCACGCCACGTCGAGGTCGTGCGCAAGCCGTTCTGCCTGCCGTCACTCGGCGGCTTGAACCTGGACCCCGGCATCAATGCGCCCGAGGCGGCGCGTTTCACGAAGGCCGAAGGCGATGGCGACGGCGGCTCCTTCTACCAGGCGCACTTCTACATCAATCCGGTTCTGTACTGGCTCGAGGTCGTCACCGACTTTCCGTGCCTGGAGCGCGGCAGCTTCGACCTGGCCTATCTCACCGAGGTCGACCCGCTCTGGAACGACGATGAGCTGACGCTGCTGCTCAACCCCGACGCGGTGCTCTTCGCCAATCCGATCGCCGTCTCCTCCTGCGCCGCCGATTGCGTCGCCTCAACCGTCGGCTTCGGACTCAACTCGCTCTTCTGGTGCGCCGGCTGCCAGGGCGGCCTCTATCCGATGGACGGCCAGGTCCAGTACCACATGGGCGGCGTGCGCACCGCAGCGCTGCTGGGCCAGCGCCTCACGGCGAAGATGCATCGCGAGCTGCTCGCCTGGGGCTGGCACGGATCACGCGGCCTGTGCGGCCCGTATCTCGAGCCGATCATGGACAAGTCGGCCTACAAGACGCAGCTGACCTACCCCATCCCCTCGACCGACAAGATCGACGGCAAATGCTGCCAGCCCTTCGGTCGCACCACCGTCCTGTGGGGCGCCGGCAAGGAGTACCCGGTTCGGGGCGAGGACTTCGCCTTCATGCTGTTCAGAAAGAGGAACTGCTGTGTCGGCTACTGACGTCTCGCGCAGCCTCCTCGGCATGGCCTGCTCCCTGTGCCTCGTTTCGGGGGCCGGTCTCACGTCCCCCGCTGTTCTCGCGCAAACCCAGCGGCCGATGGTCACCGACGCGGACATCGCGCGCGCCGCCAAGAGCCAGCCCGTCATCACCGACCGCGACATCGAGCAGGCGGCCAGGAAGCACCGCATGCCCACCGACGCCGAACTGGCGCGCGTGCCCGTGCCGTCCACGCCGCGCATCGACGCGCTGCCTCAGCCGCAGACGCAGCGCCGCGTCGATCTCGGCGCGGTCGCGCGCGGCTACGAGGCCATGGGTGCTCCGACACCTTCCGTCGCCGCCATCAACAAGGGTCCATCGCTGCTCGTGTTCGTCAGCTTCTCGATGCCCGAGCCGGCCCTCGACCGCATGGTCGATCAGGCGGCTCGCACCGGGGCCACGATCCTCCTTCGCGGCTTTGTCGACGGCTCGCTGCAGCAGACCGTCGCGCGCGCCCAGCGGCTCATCGGTCAGCGCCAGGTCGGGTTTCAGATCGACCCGCAGGCCTTCGACCGTTTCTCCGTGGGCGTGACGCCCACCTTCGTTCTCATCAAGGACGGTGCCACGCCGGAGCCCTGTGCTGCCGGCACCTGCTACCCCTCTTCGGCCTTCGTGTCGGCAGCCGGGGACGTCAGCGTCGACTACGCCCTCGAGTACTTCCAGCGTGCGGCGCCGACCTTCTCTCGCGAGGCAGGCACGTTCCTCTCCAGGCTCAAGGGGCGTTGATCATCATGTTCAAGCGTCTGGTCGTTTGGTTCTCGCTGTCTGCCTTCCTGTTCACGCAGACGTCCGTCTACGCCCAGTCGTCTCACGACCAGGGCGTCGCCAGCGGCACATCGGCCAACACGGTCATCCGCGGTCTGGTGAACACGCCTTCGGCCTCGACTGTCGTGCCCGGCTACACCACCACGCCCCCGGAGACCGCGTATGCGGGCCGGCCGAGCCTGGGCGCCGACGTCAACGCCAAGCTCGCCGCGTGCGCCACCACGCCGAACGACATCACCTGTCAGGCGCTCCGCAACGCGATCAACTCGGCCAACACGCCGCGGCCGACGATCGGTCCGAGCGACCCCTCGGTCCTGGCCGCCAGCCGCATCTATCGCAATCCGTCCACGGATCTCGGCAGCCTCGCTGCGTACTACACCGGCTGCGCCACTTCCGAAGTCACCTCACCACCCCGCACCGAGAACCGCATCTGCTCGCGCTACGTGGGTGTTGGCAGCTACAGCTGCTCGAACCGCCTCACCGTGGGCGTTACCCGGTCTACCAACTGCACGGCTGGCGACTGGTTCGCGCACGCGAGTTCCGGCAGCACCGGCCTGGACGCGCAGTGCATTCCAGACCGTGCTGACACCGCGCAGCACTTCCGCGTGACCCAGGGCGCGAGCCCGCTGGCGTTCTTCGACGTGGACATGACCCTGTCCCCCGTCATGCCGCAGCGAGTCGCCGGCGTTCCCCGATACCCCGGCGACACCACCTCGGTCTATGTCGCCAACAGGTCGTGCACCGCCACCACCTGCAGCCTCACCGCTCTCATCGCCGAGGACGAGCGCACGACCTGTACCGGTGACTGGGACAGCCGCGTGTGCGAAACGCAAAGGCCGTTCCTTCCCGTCTATTCCGCATGTCCCGCGGGCACTCAAAGCGGCGACAACCTGAGCTACGACGTGTGCACAGGCAGCGGCGACAGCATGAGCTGCACCACCGCCGTTCTCGACATGACGCAGTGCTACGCACCAAGTGCGTCTGGCGTCTTCGCCACCGACACCACGGGCACCTACCCGCCGGCGACATGGTCTGCGTCGTCGGGTCGAGCCGTCGTCGGCTGGTCGCCAAACCCCGCCTACGGCCCCATTCCGACGATGACCTTGAGCTATACCAAGCCGGCCGCGGATGCGACCTTCACCGACACATGGAGCAGCCAGTGCCCGACGCTCGCCGCCGGCGGTCGTTGCTCCGTCGCCTCCTCCCCCGTCTGCGTCGACGGCCCATCGACGAAGGTCATCGACGGTGTCGCCGTCACGCGCGCGTGCTGGGAGTACCAGAGCACCCTGTCGTGCTCGAGCACGTTCACCTCGGACCAGTGCGCCCCGCTCGTTGCGACCGGCTGCACAGCTCTCGCTTCGACATGCGCCCAGACCAACGCTTCGACCGGCGCGTGCGAGATCTACCGCGACGAGTACAGCTGCCCTGTGCCTGGCGAGACGGTCACCACCGCGACGAACTGCCCGGCCAATGTTTTCTGCCTCGGGACCAGCTGCTTCAACACCTCTTACACCAACGACGCCGACTTCGGCCGCACCATGTCCATGCTCGAGGCCGCCCGCGAAGCCGGCGTGTATCTCGACACCGATCGCATGCAGGTGTTCAAGGGCGACGCCATGCGTTGCCGCGACCGCCTGCTGACGAACTGCTGCGGCAGCGACCCTGCCGGCGCCGGCATGACGAACCAGAGCGTCTTCGGCAGCGGCTCCCGCCTGGTCTACGACATC
>NZ_CADEFR010000007.1 GCF_902826655.1 uncultured Methylibium sp.
AATCGAACCACCGACACGCGGATTTTCAATCCGCTGCTCTACCAACTGAGCTACCGAGCCAAGGGGCGAGAGTGTAGCAGCCCCAGGCAACGCGCCGCGGCCTAGGCCATCACGCCCTTCTTGCCCCGGCTCAGGTCGACGCCCAGCTGCTTGAGCTTGCGGTAGAGGTGGGTGCGCTCCAGGCCGGTTTTCTCGGCCACGCGCGTCATGCTGCCGTTCTCCCGCGCCAGATGAAACTCGAAATAGGCCTTCTCGAAGGCGTCTCGGGCCTCGCGCAGCGGCCGGTCGAGCTCGAAGCTCTGCTCGGGCTGGGGCCCCAGCACGATGGGCAGCGAGCCGCCGACACTCACCAGCATCGGCTCCATCGCGATGTGCTCGCGGTCGCCGGGCCGCAGCGGCGTGACCGTCGCCGCCGGCCGGGCGGCCGGCTTGGCCAGCCCCTGCTCGACGGAGCGCAGCAGCTTCTGCAGGGTGATGGGCTTCTCGAGGAAGGCCATCGCGCCGAACTTGATCGCCTCGACGGCGGTGTCGATGGTGCCGTGGCCCGACATCATGATCACCGGCATCGTCAGCAGGTTGCCGGCGCCCCACTCCTTGAGCAGCGTGACGCCGTCGACGTCGGGCATCCAGATGTCGAGCAGCACCAGGTCGGGACGCATGCGGTCGCGGAACGCGCGGGCCTCGGCGGCGTTCTCGGCCAGTTCGACGCTGTGGCCCTCGTCGCTCAGGATGTCCGACAGCAGCGCGCGGATGCCGAGTTCGTCGTCAACAACAAGGATGGTCGCCATGGGGTCCCGGTGGGTGGCGCCGGCCGTGTCGGCGGCGCCGCGAGCTAGCCCTGTGGGGCCAGCCATTTCGAAAATGATAGCGAAACTTGTGCCCCCCCCGTCCCGGTAGCTACCCCCGGACCGGTGCCGGTCGCCGCCTCGGCCGGCAGGTTGGCCAGGCGCACGCGGGCGCCGTGCTCGTCGGCGATCTTCTTGACGACGGCCAGGCCCAGACCCGTGCCCTTGCTCTTGGTCGTCACGTAGGGCTCGAAGGCGCGCTTGAGGACGCGCTCGCCGAAGCCCGGCCCGTTGTCGGCCACGACCAGCCGCACGGCGCGCCACTGGCCCTGCTCGTTGCGCGCCCCTTCGGTGCGCACCCGCACCACCCCGTCGGGCCGGTCGGCGACCGCGTCGAAGGCGTTCTGGACCAGGTTGTGCACGACCTGGCGCAGCTGCGTCGCATCGCCTTCGATGCGCGGCAGGTCCGGCGCCAGCTCGGCGCGCAGCCGCCCGGACTCCTGCGCCTCGGCATACAGGCCCAGGACCTCGTGGACCAGCGCCCCGAGGTCCAGCGGCGCCAGCTGCGCCGCCGGCAGGCGGGCGTAGTCGCGGAACTCGTTGACCAGCTGCTTCATCGCCTGGACCTGGGCGACGATGGTGCCGACCGACTTGACGAGCATCAGCTGGTCCGGGCCTTCCAGCTTGGCCTCGAGCTTGTGCTGAATGCGCTCGGCCGACAGCTGGATCGGCGTCAGCGGGTTCTTGATCTCGTGCGCCAGCCGGCGCGCGACCTCGCCCCAGGCTTCTGCGCGCTGCGCCGACACCAGCTCGGTGATGTCGTCGAACACCACCAGCCGCGCGCTGCCGCCCTGCGCACCGGCCGGCAGCTGTGCGCCGCGCACCAGCAGCATCACCGCCTCGCGGTCGGCGGCCCCCTTCAGCTCGAAAGAGTCCTGCCACTGCTCTTGCTCGCCGCTGCCTTCGAGCTGCTCGAAGCGTTGGGTCAGGGCGGCATCGAAGCCCTCGAGACCCGGCACCTCGCCCAGCGGCCGGCCGAGGTAGGCCGACAGCGGCGCGCGCAGGATGCGTGTCGCACCGGCGTTGAGGCTGTCGACGCGCCCTTCGGCGTCGAACACGATCACGCCGGCGCTCATGTTGTCGAGGATGGTCTGCAGCTTGGTGCGCGCGGTCTCGAGCTCGGCCAGGCTGTGCTCGATGATCCCGCGCGCGTCGGCCAACTGCTGCGTCATGTCGGCGAAGGACCGCGTCAGCCCGCCCAGCTCGTCGCGCGAGGCGAACACGGGCTTGGGGCTCAGGTCGCCGCGCGCCACCTCGCGCACGCCGTCGGCCAGCAGCAGCAGCGGTCGCGCCAGCCGGTTGCCGAAGGTCACCGCCAGCAGCATCGCGCCGAACACCGCGAGGATCAGCGTCAGCGTCAGCGTGCCGATGTACATGCGGCGCAGGCCCTCGCGCGCCAGCGAGCGCTGCTGGTACTCGCGGTAGGCGCTCTGCACCGCCAGCGCGTTGGCCGCCAGCGCGGCCGGCAGCAGCTGGCTCACCATCAGATAGCGATCCTCGCCGCTGAGCGAGAAGCCGGTCGACGGGATCAGCGCCAGCACGCGCACGCGCGGCTGGGTCGGCGGCTGGCTGGACGGCAGGCGGGCGCCGGCGCTGTCGTCGTCCAGGCCCTCGAGCTGCGTCGTGACGCGCGCGGTGCGGGCCTCGCGCAGCAGCGCCAGGCCGGGCCGCTCGGGGGCCAGCACCGCGGCCGCGCCGGCGCTCGACAGCACCTGGCCGCCGGCGCCGAGCACGGCGACGTCCTGCGCCGTCAGCTGCTCGCGCAGCCGCTCCAGCGCCAGCGGCTGCTGGCGCTCCGGGCCTTCGGCCAGCCGCTCGGCGGCCACGCGCGTCTTGCGCGCCAGGTCGTTGACCAGCGTGTCGAGCGTGCCGCGACCGAGGTTCAGACCGGCCTCCAGCGCGCCCTCGACCCGCACGTCGAACCAGCTCTCGATGCTGCGCGACACGAACTGGTAGCTCACCGTGTAGACCAGTGCGCCGGGCAGCAGCGCCACCAGGCCGAAGATCGCCGCCAGCCGCAGCAACAGGCGCGAGCCGAAGCGGCCGCGCAGCACGCGCGCCGTCAGGCGCACGGCGCCGAACAGGATCACGCTGACGAGGATCAGCGCGATCGCGATGTTGAAGCCCAGCAGCCAGTTGTAGTGGCGCTCGTAGAACTCGCGGTTGTTGGTGGCGACCGCCAGCAGGAAGGTCAGCACCAGGGCCGCGCCGATCGTCGCCGCCAGCGCGATGATCCAGACCCAGCGCGAGGTGCGCCGGTCGACGCCGCGCGACAGCAGCAGGCCGATGCGTCGTCGCCAGCCGCTGGAATGGCCGTCCACCGCGGCCGGCGCCTCGCGCTTCACGTCACTTGGCCGGCGGCGGTGGCGGGGAGGGCGGCAGCGCCTCGGGCACGGTGAGCGTGCGCTCGACGCCCAGCGTCCATTCGGCCTGCCCGCCGAAGCTGATCTGCAGCGGCCGCGGCAGCTGCGAGGTGTCCAGCCGCAGGCTGAACTCGACGTACTGCCGGGCGCCGTCTTCCAGGTCGGCCGGGTCGGCGAGCTTCCAGCGCGTCGCGCGCTGCACCGCACCCAGGGCATCGGACAGCGTGTCGTAGGTCTGGCTCAGGCTGCCGAAGTTGACGCGGTAGCGGCGTGTCAGCGGCTGCCAGGTCACGCGCCAGTTGCGGCTGGCGCGCACGACCCGCTTGTCGCGCCAGTACCAGCGCGAGCGCAAGAGCTCGGCCTCGGCGACGAAATACAGCGGCACGCCCTTGAGCATGGCGTCCTCGACGGCGCGCGGCAACTCGATGCGCGCCTGGTAGCCGAGCAGCAGGCCTTCCTCGTCGCGCGTGAGCTCGAGCTGGGTCAGCTCGATCTTGTCGGCGCGCGCCGGCAACGCCAGCACGACGAGGCAGATCGCGGTGACGACCCAAAGCCACGGCGCCCCCGGCGCGGGCCGTGCCGCACGGGGCTGGAACCAGCATCGAACCCAGGCGGTGAACACGGCGGGCGGGTGGTCGGTTGTTCGGTGTGTCGCGGTCTCGCGGTCTCGGGAGGGGTCAGGACACGCGCTTGTGGAGCAGCGCGTAATGGAAGCCGTCCGTCACGGGCGGCGGGTCGTCCGGTAATCCGGCCGGCCGGCCTGCCTCCCCCTTCGATCCATTGTCGGCCAGCGGCAGCAATTGACCCGGAGAAGGCCGCAGGTCGGCATCGGGTGCACGTTGCAAAAAAGCGTCGATCCCGCGTTCGCCTTCGGCCCTGAAGACCGAACAGGTCGCATAGACGAGCCGGCCGCCGGGCGCGAGCAGCGGCCACAGGGCGTCCAGCATCGTCGCCTGGGTGCGCGCCAGCGCTTCGATGTCGGACGGGCGCCGCAACCAGCGCACATCGGGATGGCGCCGCACGATGCCCGAGGCACTGCAGGGCGCGTCGAGCAGGATCGCGTCGAAGGGCCGGCCGTCCCACCAGGCTGCGGTGTCGCGCGCGTCGGCCGCCAACAGCCGTGCCTGCAGGCCGAGGCGACTCAGTGTCTGGTCGACCTTCTGCAGCCGCGCCGCATCCACATCGAGAGCCAGCAGGTCGAGGTCCGCCAGCTCCAGCAGGTGCGCCGCCTTGCCGCCGGGCGCCGCGCAGGCATCGAGCACGCGCGCGCCGGCCGGCAGGCCATCGCCCAGCAACAGCGGCGCCGCCTGCTGCGCGGCGAGATCCTGCACCGACACATCGCCGGCGTCGAAGCCCGGCAGCTCGTGCACCGCACGCGGCAGCGCCAGCTCGATCGCCGCGCCGCCCCATCCTCCCGGCAGCGACACCGCGCGCGCCGCGATGCCGCCCGCGGCCAGCCGTTCCAGGTAGGCCGGCACGTCGCCGCGGCGCGCGTTGACGCGCAGGCTCATCGGCGCGCGCCGGTCGTCGGCTCGCAGCAGGTCCTGCCACTGCCTCGGCCAGTCGCGCTGCAGCGCGTCGATCCACCAGCGCGGGTGGTTCCACGCCGCGGCCGGGTCGGTGGCGATCGCGCCCTCCAGCGCCTCGCGCTCGCGCAGGTAGCGGCGCAGCACGGCATTGACGAAGCGCGCCTGCGCCGCGGCGTGACGCTTGGCCGCGTCGACCGCCTGGTTCACCAGCGTGTGGGCGTCGTAGGGCGGCGGCGCGTCGCCGGCCGGCCGCGACACGGCCAGCGCCAGCAGCAGCAGCGCGTCGACCCAGGGCGGTGGCGCCTTCGGCGCGAGCTGCTGGCGCAGCGCCTGCGCCGCTCCGAGGCCGCGCAGGGCATGGAAGGCGAGCGATTGCGTGCCGGGCCGCACCGCCGCCGGCGTCGCCGCCAGCGCGTCGTTCAGCGAGCGTCCGGCGCGCACCGCCGCCACGGCATCGGCGCCATGCGCCATCAGCACGGCCAGCGGGGGCGAAGGGCTCGCGGTCTTGATCACGGGCGCGCAGTGTAGGCGGCGCCCGGGCGCCGTCAGGACCAGCCGGGGTCGCGGTAGCGCGCTGCCAGCGACGGCGGCAGCGGCGCGTCCAGCAGCGTGGCGGCCAGGCGCAGCGCATCGCAGGCATCGGCCCCGAGCGAGGCGACCCCTGGATCCTCCTCGATCGCAGCGATCCAGGCCTGCACCAGCACCGGCCGGTGCATCCACGACTGCGCCTGCATGCGGCGCAGCGCGCGCAGCATCTGTTCGCTGTCCGGCGCCTGGCACATCGAAGCCGCACCGCCGAGCGGGTTGAGCAAGGCCGCCCACGGCGCCAGCACGCGCTCGTGCCACAGCCGCCCCGCATGCGCGATGCGACTGCCCCCGGCGTCGACCGGGACGATGCGCGCCAGGAAGGCGGTGAGCACCGCGAACTCGACCGCGTCGGCCTGCGCGAGTTCGGTGCCGTCGGGAGCGACCGCGGTGCCGGGCGGCGCCAGCGGCGCCTCGCCGAGGCGCTGGCGCAGCGCCAGCCAGCGCAGCCGGTCCAGCGGGCTCACTTGCCCATCGGCCCCCATCACGCGCCGTGCCGTCTCGACCAGGCCCTGGCGTTCGGCCAGCGGTGCCGTTCGCGAGCGCTCCAGCAGCGCGTCGAACACCGGCAGTCGCGTCGCCGGACCCAGCAGCGCGACATCGGCGGCGATCTGCGCCGCTTGCGCCACGTCCGCTGTGGCCTCCTTCCAGGCGGCCTGCTCGCGCTGGCTGCCCGGCGTCAGCAGCAGGGCCAGCAGTGCCGCGCGGCGTTCGCCCGGGCCGCGCACGAAGGACAGATGTTCCAGCGCCTCGCGCTCGCCGCGCGGCGCGGCCGATGCTTCGACATGGCTCATGGTCGATCTCCGAAGCTGGAGGCGATCTGCGAGTCCGGCCCGCGGTCCGGCGATGCAGTCTGCAGTGCGGCCGCCGGCCGGAAGCCGAACAGCCCCGCGACCACGCGCGTCGGCAACTCGCCCACCGCGCGGTTGAAGTCGGTCACCGCCTCCTTGAAGACGCGGCGCGTGAAGACGACCTGGGCGTCGGCGTCCTGCAGTCCCTGCAGCAGCGCGTGCACGCGCTCGCCGACTGCCGCATCCTCGACCAGCGCCGGCCGCGCCTCGATCAGCACGCGCAGCGGCCGCAGCGCGCCGTCGAGCACCTGCTCGGCCAGCCCCAGGCTCTGGATCGCGCCGGCACTGCTGGGCCGCACCTGCGCGTGGTCGGCAGCCGCCTGGGCCTGGCGCGTCGCGGCCATCACCGACTGCAGCGTGGCGCGGCCGACCTCGTCGTCCATGGCGCCCTTGCATTCGGGCCCGGCCAGCAGGGTCGCCAGGTCGAAGGCCAGCGCCTGGCGGCGGCGCAGCTGGGCGTCGATCGGCGTCCACGCGGCCGAGACCGCGCTGCGCAGGCGCACCAGCCGGTTGTAGGCCCCGACGAGCCAGAAGCCGAACACGGCCAGCAGCACGACCACGACGATCCGTGTCGTGCTCACGAGGCAGTGCGTCGGGCCAGCATCGATGACGACTCTACGCCAGCCTGCTGACGCACCGGCGCTTCGTGCCGCGACGAAGCGATCCGCAGCGAGGCTGCGCGATCATCGCGGCATGAAGTCACGCTGCGGCGTCGCGCCGACGACACCCCGAGCGCGTCGGCGATCACCCGACCGGCGGGCTGCCGCGCTGCCGGACCACGACGGGCTGGATGCGGCTCAGGCCGCCGCGCGCCAGGCCTCGTAGCCCTTGCGCCGCAGCTCGCAGGCCGAGCAGGACCCGCAGCCGTAGCCCCAGTCCTGCCGCACGCCGCGCTCGCCGAGGTAGCAGGTGTGGGTCTGATCGATCGTCAACTCGACCAGCGCGTCGCCGCCGAGGCGGTGCGCCAGCGCCCAGGTCTCGGCCTTGCTGAGCCACATCAGCGGCGTCTCGACCGTCATCGGCGTCGCCATGCCGAGGCTGAGCGCCAGTTGCATGGCCTTGAGCGTGTTGTCGCGGCAGTCGGGGTAGCCGGAGTAGTCGGTCTCGCACATGCCGCCGACCAGCACGCTCAGGTTGCGTCGGTAGGCGATCGCGCCGGCGAAGCCGAGGAAGAGCAGGTTGCGGCCCGGCACGAAGCTGCTGGGCAGGCCATTGGCCTGCATCTCGATCTGGCGCGAGGAAGTCAGCGCGGTGTCCGAGATCCGGCCCAGCAGGCCCAGATCCAGCAAGTGATCGTTGGCCAGGCGCCCGGCCCAGTGCGGAAAGCCGCGCGCGAGCGCGTCGCGCACGACGCTGCGGCATTCGAGTTCGATGCGGTGGCGCTGGCCGTAGTCGAAGCCGATCGTCTCGACATGCGCATAGCGATCCAGCGCCCACGCCAGGCAGGCTGTCGAGTCCTGGCCGCCGGAGAACAGGACGAGCGCGCCGCGGGGTTCGAGCGCCATCACCACTGGTTCATCACTTGTCAACGAGCGCGCAGACCACTAGCACCGCGAATGCCAGCGCCGCCACTCCCGCGAACTTGAAGTTCAGCCGCGCAAGCCGATTTCCCGCGAGTGCGAGGTCCATGACTTCGTGCGGCGTCTTCATCTGCTTGGTGACCATGAGCTTGATCACCACGCACCAGCAGGCGATCGCCATGATGATCATCAGTACGAGCGCGCCGACACCGAGATAGGCCCAGATCGAACCCGTGCTCATGACCTGATCTCACCCTGCCCCAGCACCACCCACTTCAGCGAGGTCAGCCCCTCCAGCCCCACTGGCCCGCGGGCGTGGAACTTGTCGGTGGAGATGCCGATCTCGGCGCCCAGCCCGTACTCGAAGCCGTCGGCGAAACGGGTGCTGGCGTTGACCATCACGCTGGCCGAATCGACCTCGCGCAGGAAGCGCATCGCGTTCGGATGGTTGGTCGTCAGGATCGCGTCGGTGTGGTGCGAGCCGTAGCGGTTGATGCGCGCGATCGCCTCGTCCAGGCTGTCGACCAGCTTGATGCTGATGATGGGCGCAAGGTACTCCTCGGACCAGTCGGCCTCGGTCGCATCGACCAGCTTCGCGCCCGGCACCGCCGCGAGCAGCGCCTTGGCGCGCGGACCGCAACGCATCTCCACGCCCTTGGCCGCGAACACCGCGCCGATCTTGGGCAGGAAGGCGGCCGCGACGTCGCGATGCACCAGCAGCGATTCGGCCGCGTTGCAGGGGCTGTATTTCTGCGTCTTGGCGTTGTCGGTGACCTTCACCGCCAGGTCCAGGTCGACCTCGGCATCGACGTAGGCGTGGCAGTTGCCGTCCAGGTGCTTGATCACCGGCACCTTGGCCTCGGCGCTGATGCGCTCGATCAGGCCCTTGCCGCCGCGCGGGATGATGACGTCCACCGATTCCGGCATCGCGATCAGCCGCCCGACCGCGGCGCGGTCCGTCGTCTCGATGAGCTGCACCGCGTCGGCCGGCAGGCCCGCCTCGACCAGCGCCGCCTGTACCTCGCGCGCCAGTGCCAGGTTGCTGTGCAGCGCCTCGGAGCCGCCGCGCAGGATGCAGGCGTTGCCGCTCTTGATCGCCAGCGAGGCGGCCTCGATCGTCACGTTGGGCCGGCTCTCGTAGATCATGCCGAACACGCCCAGCGGCACGCGCATGCGGCCCACGCTGATGCCGCTGGGGCGGCGCTTCAGCTCGGTGATCTCGCCCACCGGGTCGGGCATCGCGGCGATCTGCTCGCAGCCCTCGGCGACCGTCTCGATCACCTTCGGCGTGAGCTTCAGGCGGTCGAGCATCGGGCCCGCCAGGCCGGCCGCCGCGGCGGCCTCCAGGTCGCGCGCGTTGGCGGCCTGTACCTGTCGTGCGGCCTGGCCGTCGCGCAGCCGGCGCGCCAGCGCACGCAGGGCGGCGTCCTTGGCGGCCGACGGCGCCGCGGCCATCGCCGCCGAGGCGGCGCGGGCCAGCGTGCCCACGTGGGCCATGTAGGCGGGGATGTCGGTCGGGTTCATCGTGGCGCGATTGTCCCGCAAGCCGCGGCTAGCCGAGTGCCTGCAGCCCCAGCAACCACAGCGGCGCGGTGGCCGCGAAGGCCAGCGTCGAGACGACGATCGCGGCGGTCGTCTCGCCCTCGCTGCTGCGGTAGCGCTGGGCGAACATCAGCGCATTGGCGCCGGTCGGCATGGCCGCGGCGATGACGATCACGGTCAGCGGCAGGCCGCGCAGGCCCATCAGCCAGCCGACCGCGAGCACCAGCGCCGGCTGCACCACCAGCTTGCCCGCCGCCAGCCACAGCGCCGAGCTCGCCGCGCCGCGCAGCCCGTAGTGGCCGAGCGAGAGGCCGATGGCCACCAGGCACAGCGGCACGACCGCCGTGCCCAGCATCTGCAGCACCTCGTCGACCGGACCGGGGATGGCCATGCCGGTGAGGTTCCAGGCCATGCCGGCCAGCACCGGAAGCACGATGGGATGGATCACGGTGTTGCGCACCGTCAGCAACAGCGTGCGACCCAGCGGCACGCCCTGCCCGGCCTCGCGCGCGGCGGCCTGGGCCACGTCGCGCTCGACCAGCAGGGTCAGCACCGTCAGCAGCGTCAGCGCGTGGAGGCTGACCACCGACAGGTGCAGCTGCAGCCCGGCCTCGCCGAACAGCGCCGCGGCCATCGGGATGCCGAGCTGGGCGTTGTTGCCGAAGGCGGCCGTGATGGCACGCACGCTCGGGCGAGCCGGCTCCGGCGAAGGCCGTCGCCGCTGCTGCACGTAGACGATGAGCATCCAGCCGACCACCGGCACGAAGAAGGCCGCCAGCGCATGCCAGGGCAGCGTGCCCAGGTCGATGCGCGCCGTGGCGCGGAACAGCAGCGCCGGCGCGAAGACGTAGAAGGCCGCGTTGGACAGGATGCGCGCCGCCTCGCCGCCTTCGAAGGGCCGCGTGCGGCCGGCCAGCCAGCCGATCGCGATCGTCACGAAGATCGCGAGCAGCTTGAGGAAGAGGACCGGGGTCATCGGCGACGCCGCAGGTCGGAGCCCCGGCTCAGGCCGCCTTGGTCTTCTTCACCGCCGCCTTCCTGGCAGGCGCCGCCTTCTTGGCGGCGACCGCCTTCGTCACCGGTGCGGCGGGCTCGGCCGCCGGTGGCGCGCTCTTCGCCGCGCTCTTCGCCGCGCTCTTCTTGGCCGGGACCTTCGCGGCCCGCGGCTCGAACTCGAAGCCGACCTTGCCCTCCTTCGCATCCCAGCCCAGCCGTGCCTTGAACTTGCGGCGCGTCTTGTTGGAGACGAAGTTCTCCAGCAGCTCGGTCTTGCCCTCCTTGAGCAGCCGCGTCATCTGCTCGCGCGCCACGGGCTGCTGCAGGATGATCTTGCCGCTCTTGAAGTCGCAGGTGACGTGCGCGCCGACCGCGTGCTCGCAGACGTAGCTGCTGCCGTGCTCGTAGACGTGGCCCTTGCACTTGGGGCAGGCGCCCAGCGACTCCTGGCCGCTGAAGTCCACCGGCGTGCCGTCGCCCTCGCCCTTGCGGGCATCGTCGCCGAAGTCGAACTCGAGCTTCCAGTTCGCGATCTCGTCGTCGTAGGCGAGCTTCAACTCCGCGGTGAAGGGCCAGCCGGCCTTGGAGCGGAAGCCCTCCAGGGGCCCGATCTTCCGGTGGGCGATGAAGGCGTCGGCCTCCTCGGTCTCGAAGCTGCGGCCGCCGGGGATCTTGCTGATGCTGAAGCCGCAGGCGTTGTCTTCCTTCGCGCTGGTGCCGACGCAGGCGAAGCGGCGGTAGTTCTCCTTCACGACGCCGCCGCACTTGGGGCACGGCGTCTTGAGGGTCGCGTAGTCGCCCGGGATGGTGTCGCGGTCGTACTCCTTGGCCTTGGCGACGATGCGCTGCGTCATCGCTGCGATCTCGGCCATGAAGGCGTCGCGGCTCAGCCTGCCGTGCTCCATCTGCGACAGCTGGTACTCCCAGTTGCCAGTCAGCTCGGGCTGGGTCAGCTCCTCGACCTGCAGGCCGCGCAGCAGCGTCATCAGCTGGAAGGCCTTGGCGGTCGGGATCAGCTCGCGGCCGTCGCGGTGCATGTACTTCTCGAGCAGCAGGCCTTCGATGATCGCGGCGCGCGTCGCCGGCGTGCCCAGGCCCTTCTCCTGCATGGCCTCGCGCAGCTCGTCGTCGTCGATCAGCTTGCCGGCGCCTTCCATCGCGCTCAGCAGCGTCGCTTCGGTGTAGCGCGCCGGCGGCTTGGTCTTCTGCGCGTTCACGTCCACGCTCTCGGTCCGTACCACCTCGCCCGGCTCGACCGCGACCAGGATAGCGTCGGCATCTTCCGTGTCGCGGCCGTAGACCGCCAGCCAGCCCGGCTTGACCATCACCTTGCCGTTGGTCTGGAACTTGTGCTCCTGCGCGCCGACCTTCACCGTCGAGATGCGCGTCGTCACCAGAAACTCGGCCGGCGGATAGAACACCGCCAGGAAGCGCTTGACCACCAGGTCGTAGAGCTTGGCCTCGATCTCGGTCAGCGCCTTGGGCGCCTGCAGCGTCGGGATGATCGCGAAGTGGTCCGAGACCTTGGCGTTGTCGAAGATGCGCTTGTTCGGCTTGACATAGCCCTCCTTCACCGCCTTCCTGGCGTGCGCCGACAGCGCGCGCAGCGGACCCGGCAGGTCCTCGGTGGCCAGCATCTCCATCGTCTGCTTGACGACGCCGACGTAGTCCTCTGGCAGCGCCTTCGAGTCGGTCCGCGGGTAGGTCAGCACCTTGTGCTTCTCGTACAGCGCCTGCGCGATCGACAGCGTCGTCTTGGCGCTGAAGCCGAAGCGCGAATTGGCCTCGCGCTGCAGCAGCGTCAGGTCGTAGAGCTGCGGGCTGCTCTGCGAGCTGGGCTTGGACTCCTCGCTCACCGTGGCCGGCTGGCTGCGGCAGGCCTCGGCGATGGCGTTGGCGTCGGCCGCGTTCCAGATCCGGTCGGCCCGGCGCTCGGCGTCCTCGTTCTTCTTCCAGGCCGGGTCGAACCACTTGCCTTCGTACTCGCCGGCCTTCGCGGCGAAGCTCGCCTTCAGCTCCCAGTAGTCGCGCGACACGTGCTTGCGGATCTTCTCCTCGCGCTCGACCACGATCGACAGCGTCGGCGTCTGCACCCGCCCCACGGTCGTGAGGAAGAAGCCGCCGTCGCGCGAATTGAAGGCCGTCATCGCCCGCGTGCCGTTGATGCCGACCAGCCAGTCGGCTTCGCTGCGGCTGCGCGCGGCGTCGGCCAGGCCCAGCAGTTCCTTGTCGCCGCGCAGCGACTCGAAGCCGTCGCGGATCGCCTGCGGCGTCATGCTCTGCAGCCACAGGCGCCGCACCGGCTTGTCGATCGGCTTCTTGGCGCCGCCGGCGTACTGCACGATCAGCCGGAAGATCAGCTCGCCCTCGCGGCCGGCGTCGCAGGCGTTGATCAGCTCGGTCACGTCCTTGCGCTTGACCTGCCGGACCACCGCGGCGAGCCGGCTCTTGGCCTTGTCGATCGGCGCCAGGTCGAAGTGCGGCGGGATCACCGGCAGGTGGGCGAAGCTCCACTTGCCGCGCTTCACGTCGTACTCCTCGGGCGCCTTGATCTCGACCAGGTGGCCGACCGCGGACGTCACCACGTAGTGCTCGTTCTCGAAGTGGTCCTCGTGCTTCTCGAACTTGCCGGCCGTCGGCGTCAGCGCACGGACGATGTCCTGCGCGACGGACGGTTTCTCGGCGATCACCAATGCTTTGCTCATGTCTTCGAAGTCCTTCGCTGCCGCTCGCGGCACGCCCCTGGCGTCCAGGCGCCCCGGGGCGTCCCTACAATCCGGGCTCTCGCGCGCACGCGCCTACGCGCGCGCGCACCCATGAATTCAATGTAGCCAAACTCGAACATGACGCAATCGAAGGGCCGCAAGTCGCCCGCCTCGCCGAAGAAGGCTCCCGCCGCCGCCGCCCCCGAACTCACCGGCGGCCGGCGCATCCGCGTGCGCCGCTCGGGCGTGCACGGCAAGGGCGTGTTCGCGGTCGAGAAGCTGAAGAAAGGCGAGGCGCTGATCGAGTACGTCGGCGAGGTCATCGACTGGCCCGAGGCGCTGCGCCGCCACCCGCACAACCCCGAAGAGCCGAACCACACCTTCTATTTCAGCATCGACGACGACCACGTCATCGACGCCAACGTCGGCGGCAACGCGGCGCGCTGGATCAACCACGCCTGCAAGCCCAACTGCGAGGCCGACGAGCAGGGCGGCCGCGTCTTCATCAAGACGCTGCGCAAGATCCAGCCGGGCGAGGAACTGTTCTACGACTACGGCCTGGTGATCGACGAGAAGTACACCAAGAAGCTGAAGAAGCAGTACGAGTGCCGCTGCGGTGCCAAGAAGTGCCGCGGCACGATGCTGGCCCCCAAGCGCTAGAGCCGGTTCCACCGTGTCCGAGAGTCCGCCACCGCCGCAACGCCGCTCGGTCGACGCGCAGGGCGGCGCGGCGGCGCCCCTGCGCTGGCCGCTCGAGGCCCTGTGGGCCCAGCTCGAGCCGCTGCGGCCCGGCCTGACGGTCGAGCGCCTGATCGAGACCGACTCCACCAACACCCGCCTGCTGGAGCGCGCCCGCAGCGGCGACGCCACGCCCTGCCTGCTGGTCGCCGAGCGCCAGACCGCGGGCCGCGGACGGCTGGGGCGCGCCTGGGTGTCCGACACCGCGGTGGCGCCCGGGCCCGACGGGCCAGCGTCGCTGACCTTCTCGCTCGGTATGGCCTACGCGCCGGCGGACTGGTCGGGGCTGTCGCTGGCGGTCGGCGTCGCGTTGGCCGAGGCGCTGCACGCCGGCGTGCGCCTGAAGTGGCCCAACGACCTGTGGCTGGTCGAGGCCGGCAGCCCGGGGCGCAAGCTCGGCGGCGTGCTGATCGAGACGGTGGCGCTGCCCGACGACGAGCGGCGCTACATGGTCGCGGGCGTCGGCATCAACCTCGAGGCCCCGGCCCCGCATCCGGACATCGGCCAGCCCGTGGCCGGCTGGCGCGAGTTCGAGGCACATGCCCGCGCGCCCGACCTGCTGGCGCGCCTGGCCGGCCCCCTGCTGCAGGCGGTCATCGCCTTCGAACGCCAGGGCTTCGCGGCCTTCACCTCGCGCTTCGCGGCGCGCGACGCGCTGGCCGGCCAGCGCGTCACGACCAGCCAGCCCGACCTGCCGGAAGGCGTGGCCGACGGCGTCGACGGCCAGGGCGCGCTGCGCCTCCTCACATCCGCCGGCTTGCGGCTGGTATCCAGTGGCGAAGTGAGCGTGCGCCCATGCTGAGGCTGGTCGTCCTGCTGCTGCTGATCGCCAACGCCGGCTTCTGGAGCTGGCGGCAGGGTTGGCTCGTGCCGCTGCACACCCTGATCGGCGCACGGCCCGAAGGCGAGCGCGAGCCCGAGCGGATGGCGCGGCAGGTCCAGCCCGACGCCATCCGCCTGGTTCCGGCCGAAGCGGCCTCCGCGCCACGCCGCGCGCCGGCACCGCCCCCACCGATCCCCGAGCCCACGCCGCCCAGCGCCCCCAGCACCGCCTGCCTCGAAGCCGGCCCCTTTGCCGCGGCCGAAGTGGGCCCGGTCGAGTCCCTGGTCAAGGCGGCGCTGCCGGGCGGAGGCTGGACGGTGCGCGAGCTCGCGCCGCCATGGTGGGTTGCGATGGGGCCTTACCCCGATGCCGAGCAGTTGCAGAAGAAGCGCGACGAACTCTCGCGCCGCGGCATCGCCCCCGATCAGCCGGCCGGCACGCGGCTGCTGGTGCTGAGCCGCCACGACAACCGCGCCGCCGCCGATGCGGAGCTGGCCGCCTTGTCGGACCGCGGCGTGCGCACCGCACGCGTGATGGCCGCCACGCCGGCGCCGCAGCGCGCCCTGCGCGTGGCACAGGCCGATGCCGCCCAGCAGGCGACGCTGGCGGCCCTGTCGACCGAGAAGCTGCGCGGCAAGGCCTTCACGGCCTGCGGCAGCGGTCCGCTCTAGCTGTCCGGTCTAGCGGACCACGCGCCGCGCGGCGACGACCGCGAGCAGCAGCGCGACGAGGTAGCCCCAGCCGAGCGCGCCACCACCACCGCCACCGCCACCGCCGCTACCGCCCCCACCGGTCGATGGAGGCGCTGCGGCCACATTGATCCGCTGAGACGTAGTGGTCTGCCCACCGGCCTGATCGGTGACGGTCACCGCGACCGAGAACGTGCCGGCTGCAGATGCAGTCACGCTCGCAGTCGCAGCGTTGGTCGAACTGGTGAAAGCGGTAGCAATGCCACCGCCCGTGTCGGTGATCGTCCAGGAGTACGCGGCAGCGGTGCCGCCGCCGACCAGCGCAGAAACCGATGCCTGCAGATTGATGGGCACCATTGCCTGCGGAGAGCCCGACGAGACGCCGATCTGGGCGATCACGGTCGATGCCGCAGACTGCACTGCGGCACGTGCGTCCAGCATGCCAGCACCGCAGGTCGCGGTGTTGCAGTAACACTCGATCTGATCAACAGGGTTGCCGCTGGCGTCTGTGATCGGGGCCACGCACTGCGGCGTGCCGGGATCGGCGCCGGCGGTCGGGAACGGCCGTGCGCCACCCTGCAACAGCGTGAGGATCTGCGCCGATGTCAGCTGTGGTTGGACCGACAGCATCAGCGCCGCCACGCCCGACACCAGCGGCGCCGAGAAGCTGGTGCCGGCCGAGACGTTCGACCCATTGGTGTAGGCCGAGGCCACCGGGCCCTGCGCGCCGGTGTTGGTCGCCGTCAGGATCGGATAGAGGCAGGTGCCCGAGGGGTTGACGCAATTGCCGCCGGGTGCGCTGATCGCTACTTCCGTGCCGACGTCCGAGTAGCCGACCTTGGTACCGATGTGGCGCAATCCGCCGACGGCGATCACGCCGGTGCAGTTGGCCGGCGCACCGACCGCGTGGCCGTCGCTGTTGCCGGCCGACACCACGACCACGGCGCCCTGAGCCAGCACCGCGTTGACCGCGCTCTGGTAGGTCAAGCCGCAGGAACCGGTGCCGCCGAGGCTGAGGTTCAGCACGCGCGCCGGCGTCGGGTTAGCCGGCAAGCCGGGCACGGTGATGCCGACGGCCCAGCGCATGGCGGCGACGATGTCGGACTGGAAGCCCGCGCACTTGCCGAGCACCCGCAGTGGCAGCAGTCTGGCGCCCCAGCTGACCCCGGCCATTCCTGCGGCGTTGTTGCTCAGCGCGCCGACGATGCCGGCCACCTGGGTGCCGTGCCAGGAGCTGTCGGCGACTTCGCAGTTAGGCCCAAAGGCGCCGCTGTCGAAGTCGGCCTGCGAGACCCAGTCGCCCGGGTCGGAAGCGTCGGCGTCGCGTGCGTCGCTGTCGTTGGCGTAGGTCGTGTTGGCCACGAAGTCGTAGCCGGCGAGCAGCTTGCCGCCCTGCGTGGTGCGCCCCAGGTCGGGGTGATCGAAACGCACGCCGGTGTCGAACACCGCGACGACCACGTTCGAGCTGCCGGTGGTCCGGTCCCAGGCCGTGGTCGCGTCGATGGACGAGCGCACCTCGCCGGCGGGCGTCTTCAGGTACCACTGGCCGACCACCGGACCGGCCCCGCCTCCGGTGGCGTAGAGGGGATCCGTGGGCACCGCCGCACGGCGCACCAGACGGTCGGGCTCGGCATAGGCCACGTCGGGGTCGGCGCTCAGGCGTCGCGCCAGCGCGGCCGAGTCGATGCCCTGGGCGAGCACGACCTGGCTGTGCTCGCCGACGGCGCGACGACCCTGCAGGGCGAGGCCGTGGCGGCGGGCCAGGCCGTCGAGTCGCGCCTCGAGCCGCGCCAGCATCTGCCGGCCCTGCAGCGCCGATGCCGTCGGCACGGCCCGGTAGGTGACGATCACGCGCGCCGTGCCGGCGTCGGCGGGCGCCGCCTGCGCGAGCGCAGACGACGAGACCACAGCCGCGGCGACGAACGCGCCCAGCGCGCGCAGAGAACAGGAAGAGTGGTGCATGGAAGCCCGTGGACAGCAGGAGCCCGATCAGTTTAGGGGCGGCCTTGCCGCACCGGTTGACGCCGCGCCTGCAAGGCCGGGGCCGTGCTCACAATGTCACTGCGGCGAGCCGCGGCTTTGTATCCAGTTGCCACAGGCCGCCGGCCGCCCAGCAGAAAGGCCCCTCGCGGGGCCTTTTTCCACCGATGCGGCGTCGCGGCTTCAGCCGCCGATCACGCGCACCATCTCCAGCACCTTGTTCGAGTAGCCCCACTCGTTGTCGTACCAGGCCACGACCTTGACGAAGGTCTTGTCCAGCGCGATGCCGGCCTCGGCGTCGAAGACCGAAGTCATCGCCTCGCCGCGGAAGTCGGTCGAGACGACCTTGTCCTCGGTGTAGCCGAGCACGCCCTTCATCGGGCCGGCCGCCGCCGCCTTCATCGCGTTGCAGATGTCCTCGTAGCTGGCTTCCTTGACCAGTTCGACCGTCAGGTCGATCACCGACACGTCGGAGGTCGGCACGCGGAAGGACATGCCGGTGAGCTTCTTGTTCAGCTCGGGGATCACCACGCCCACCGCCTTGGCGGCGCCGGTGCTCGAGGGAATGATGTTCTCGAGGATGCCGCGGCCGCCGCGCCAGTCCTTGTTGCTCGGACCGTCGACGGTCTTCTGCGTCGCGGTGGTGGCGTGCACCGTGGTCATCAGGCCGCGCTTGATGCCGAAGCTGTCGTTCAGCACCTTGGCCACGGGCGCCAGGCAGTTGGTGGTGCACGAGGCGTTGGAGATGATCGCCTCGCCCTGGTAGGTCTTGTCGTTGACACCGTAGACGAACATCGGCGTGTCGTCCTTCGACGGCGCGCTCATCACGACCTTCTTCGCGCCGGCGGCGAGGTGCTTCTGGCAGGTCTCCTTGGTCAGGAACAGGCCGGTGGCCTCGACCACGATGTCGGCGCCGACCTCGCCCCACTTCAGTTCGGCCGGGTCCTTGAGCGCGGTCAGGCGGATGCGCTGGCCGTTGACGATGAGCGTGTTGCCGTCGACGGCGACCTCGCCCTTGAAGCGGCCGTGCACGCTGTCGTACTTGAGCATGTAGGCCAGGTAGTCGGGCTCGAGCAGGTCGTTGATCGCGACGACCTGGATGTCCGCGTGGTTGGCGATGGCGGCGCGGAACACCATGCGCCCGATGCGGCCGAAGCCGTTGATGCCGATCTTGATGGTCATCTTTCGTTCTCCAGTGGTTCTCAGCAGGTTCAATTCAAAGCAGATCCAGGACGCCGCACGGGACGGCGACCGTCATCGAGTCGCCGATGACCAGTCGCTTGGCCTCGGGCGGCAGCTTGAGGGAGATCGTCTTCAGCCACTCGAGCAGCTCGCGCCGGTTCGGGTCACTGGTCCCGACTTCGCCGACGGCGTTGGGCTGGTAGGGCTGGTACAGCGTGAAGCGCAGGTCGAAAGGGCAGCCCATCGTATTCAGGTCGAAGCGCACGCGTTGCGTGTCGAGACCATCAATCACACCGAGGAACTGCTTCAAGCTCGCATCCTTGAGGACGTAAATCGATTCAGCGTCGACCAAGAACGTGAACTGCTGGGTTGCCGTGACCGGTGCACGAATGGCCTCCAGGCAAGGAAGCCGGTAGCCGCGGACATAGGCCTTGACGGCATTCGCCAGCGCGGCGCTGCCGCCGTCGAACACGATCTCGGTTTGCGGCGCTGCATCGGGTCCAGCGAAGGTCATGCGGGCCAGCACGGTCCCCTGCACGCCGTCTCGGAGGGCTCGATACGGATACTCCGGCCGGCCCTTGGTCTTCAAGCACGCGGCCATGGCCTCGTCGCCTTCGTCCGCGTCGGGGCGCGGCTCGCTCCAGATGACTTTGCGACCGTCGCCGGGGACGAACTGAAACTCCTGCGTCGCGGATACCGGCGCGGCCGACGCCGTCAGGCAGGGCAGTCGATAGGTCTTGACATGGTCCTGCACGACGCCGGCAAAGGCGGCCCGGCCCGAGTTGTACAGCACGTCCACCGACGGCGCCGCGTCGGCGCTCTTGAACGTGAGCTTGACGCGAACGACCGCGGCTTCCTTGCGGTCGGCAGCGTCCTTCGGATAGGACAGCGGCCCCAGGCCCTGAGCCGGCTGATTCAGGCATGCGAATGCGGGCGCCCGAGGCTCGATCGCGATGCGCTGTTCCGACGGACGAGCTTCCTGTGCCTCGCAAGGAAGACCTGCCGCAGTCAACATCAACAGCCCGCCAAGCCATGCGTGTCGCAGCCCCCCACGAGCGGGGCCGCAATGTCGCGCCGCCTTGCGGGCCGGTCCAGTCACGCCGCAGCACCTCGCGCCGCGTCTGCGCGGCCCGCGGCGACGGTCCCGGACGTCACCCATCCCGCGCCGTGGCGGCCATCGGTGCGGGCCTCGATGACGATCGAGTCCCTTGCTGAATCCAGGACGAAGGCAGGGGCCACGAAACGGCTCTAGTACTCGACGTTGAAGGTCATGCGGAACGGATAGCCCATCGCACAGGGCTGACCGCGACAGACGGCGGGCTTGTACGGAGTGACCATCAGCACCTTCGCGACGGCGACGGCAAGCTGGGGATCCGGAGACTTGATGATGGAGGCGCCGCTGGCCTGCCCCGTCGCATCCACGTCGATGAAGATCGTCAACTCGCCCTGCGCCAGCAGCTTGGACTGCAGCTTGCGGACGGCTTGGAACACGGGCTCCAGGCCGTTGGCCGGAAACGGCGGTTCATCGAGCGGATGCATGGCCTCGTAGCGCGACTTGACGATCGCCTTCTGCGCGTCGGTGAGTTCGCCGTAGCGCCGATTGATCGGCACGTCGAATCCTATGACCGCCTTGCGCCGGATGTTCGTGCCCAGCCGCGGTTCGTCGTCCTTGATCACGTACTTCTCGGCCGGCAGTTCGTCGGCGGCACGCGCGGCGCCAAGGGCCGCCACCGCGCCGGCGATGACCAGCGATGCCCAGACGATGCGGCGCCGCACGATCAGCCTCGCAACACCTTGGTGACGGTCGCGGCCACGTTCTCCGCCGTGAACCCGAAATGCTTGAACAGCGCGCCCGCCGGCGCCGACTCGCCGTAGGTGTCGAGGCCGACCACGGCGGCGCAGCCGTACTTCCACCAGCCGTCGGTGACGCCGGCTTCGACGGCGATGCGCGGCACGCCTTCCGGCAGCACGCTGCGCTTGTAGGCGGCGTCCTGGCGGTCGAAGGTGGTGGTGCTGGGCATCGAGACCACGCGCACCGCGATACCGCCGGCGGCCAGCTGCTGCTGCGCGTGCAGCGCGAGCTGCACCTCGGAGCCGGTCGCGACGATGACGGCCTGCGCCTTCTTCTTCAGCCCGACCTCGGCCGGCTCGGCCAGCACGTAGGCACCGCGGGCGATCTCGTCGAGGCCGGCCTTGGGCGCATACGGCAGGTTCTGGCGGCTCAGCAGCAGCGCGGTCGGGCGGTCGGTGTTGAGCAGCGCTTTGGTCCACGCGATCGTGGTCTCGGCGGTATCGCCCGGGCGCCAGACGTCCAGGCCGGGAATCAGCCGCAGGCTGGCCGCGTGCTCGACGCTCTGGTGCGTGGGGCCGTCCTCGCCCAGGCCGATGCTGTCGTGCGTGAAGACGTGGATCACGCGCTGCTTCATCAGCGCCGCCATGCGGATGGCGTTGCGGCTGTAGTCGCTGAACGTGAGGAAGGTGCCGCCATAGGGGATGTAGCCGCCGTGCAGCGCGACGCCGTTCATCACCGCCGCCATGCCGAACTCGCGCACGCCGTAGTTGATGTGGCGGCCGGGCTTGCCGTCCTCGCCGCGCTTGACCGTGCCGTCGGTGGCGAAGCGCAGCGACGGCGTGTGCCGGGTGTTGGTGAGGTTGGAGCCGGTCAGGTCGGCGCTGCCGCCCAGCAGCTCGGGCAGCGCGGCGGTGAAGTGTTCCAGGGCGAGCTGGCTGGCCTTGCGGCTGGCCACCGTCTCGGCCTTGCTGTGCGCGGCGACCGCGGCATCGACCGCGACCTGCGCGAAGTTCGCCGGCAGCTTGCCGGCCATGCGGCGCTCGAACTCGGCCGCCAGCGCTGGGTGGTCGGCGCGATAGGCCTCGAAGCGTGCGCCCCATTCGCCCTGCACGGCGATGCCGGCCTCCCTGGCGTTCCAGGCGCCGTAGGCCGTGGCCGGGATCTCGAAGGGCGCATGCGTCCAGCCCAGCGCCGCGCGCGTCAGCGCGATCTCGTCGGCACCCAGCGGCTCGCCGTGCGCCTTGGCGGTCCCGGCGCGGTTGGGCGAGCCCTTGCCGATCGCGGTCTTGCACAGGATCAGCGTCGGCTTGTCGGTGCTCTGCTTCGCCCGCGCGACGGCCGCGTCGACGGCCTCGACATCGTGGCCGTCGATCGGGCCGATCACGCTCCAGCCGTAGGCGGTGAAGCGCAGCGCGGTGTTGTCGACGAACCAGGGCGTGACGGGGCCATCGATCGAGATGCCGTTGTCGTCGTAGAGCGCGACCAGCTTGTTCAGCTTCCAGGCGCCGGCCAGCGCGCAGGCCTCGTGGCTGATGCCTTCCATCAGGCAGCCGTCGCCGAGGAAGGCGTAGGTGTGGTGGTTCACCACGGAATGAGCATCGCGGTTGAACTCGGCGGCCAGAAGCTTCTCGGCCAGCGCCATGCCGACCGCGTTGCTGATGCCCTGGCCCAGCGGGCCGGTGGTGGTCTCGACGCCCGGCGTGATGCCGACCTCGGGGTGACCCGGCGTCTTGCTGTGCAGCTGGCGGAAGTTGCGCAGCTCGCCGATCGGCAGCGCGTAGCCGGTCAGGTGAAGCAGCGCGTAGATCAGCATCGAGCCGTGGCCGTTGCTGAGCACGAAGCGGTCGCGGTCGGCCCAGTGCGGGTCGGCCGGGTTGTGCCGCAGGTGGCGGCCCCACAGCGCCACCGCGATCTCGGCCATGCCCATCGGCGCGCCCGGGTGCCCGGAGTTGGCCTGCTGGACCGCGTCCATGGCCAGCGCGCGAATGGCGTTGGCCATCAGCGTGGTGTCCTGGGCGGTGGCGGTGGGGGTCTCGATTGCGGCCATGGACTGCTCGGTAAGGAAGGGCCACCGGGGCGGCAGAATCGCTGATTTTACGAGCCCGCCTCCCGTTGCCATGCAGGGTCTGCACCTCACCGCCGATTTGAGCGGGTGCCGCCGCGGCACCCCGGCCCTGACCGAGATCGATGCGCTGCGGGCGCTGTGCCTGCAGGCCGTCGCCACGGCCGGGCTGCAGCCGGTGGGCGAGCGCTTCCACGCCTTCCCGCCCGAGAACGGCGAACCGCGCGGCGTGACCGGCGTCGTGCTGCTGTCCGAGTCGCACCTGGCGGTGCACACCTGGCCCGAGCTGGACGCGGTGACGCTCGACGTCTACGTCTGCCATCGCCGCGGCGACAACTCGGCGCGCGCGGAGGCGGCGGTCGAGGTGCTGATCGCGGCCTTCGCGCCAGCACATGCCGCCCGGCACCGGCTGGCCCGCGGATGAGCGCCGCCCAACTGCCGGCGCTCATCCTCGCCGCCGGCCGCGGCGAACGCATGCGGCCGCTGACCGACACGACGCCCAAGCCCCTGCTGCCGGTGCACGGCAAGCCGCTGATCGTCTGGCAGCTCGAGGCACTGGCCCGTGACGGCGTGCGCGAGGTGGTCATCAACACCGCGTGGCTGGAAGACCAGTTCCCGGCCGTGCTGGGCGACGGCTCGCGCTGGGGGCTCGCGATCCGCTATTCGATGGAAGGCCGCGACCACGGCGGCGCGCTCGAAACCGCCGGCGGGATGGTCAAGGCGCAGGCGCTGTTGCAATCCGACACCTTTTGGGTCGTGGCCGGCGACGCCTGGCTGCCCGACTTCCGCTTCGACGCGCAGGCCGTGAACGACTTCATGCGCAGCGGCGACCTCGGCCATCTGTGGCTGGTGCCGAACCCGCCGCAACACCCCCGCGGGGACTTCGGACTCGGCGCGGAAGGCCGCGTATTGGCAGGCGATCACCCATCAGTCATCACTCGTTACACGTACTCGACCGCGGGCTTGTTCCAATCGAGTCTGGTGGATGGCGTGCGTGTCGGCGAGCGGTCGGCATTGCGGCCCCACCTCGATGCGGCCATCGCGCGGGGCCGGCTCGGCGGCAGCCTCTACACGGGGCGCTGGGCCGATGTCGGCACGCCGCAGCGCTGGCAGGATCTGCAGGGAGAGGCTTGAGTCGACGATGGGTGTCTTCGCGTTGTTGCTGGGTGCCGTGGTGTGCACGGCGGTCGCCGCGCTGCTGGAACGCGGCGCCGTGCATGGGCTGCGCGCGGCCTGGCTGGCGCACGAGCCGGTCTCGGGCGATCACACCGACACCGAGGTCTACCACCGCAGCCTGTGGACGCCCGGCCAGCCCGACATGCTGACGGTCGCCGCGGGCCTGGCCGCGAGCGGCGTCCTCGCGGCTGCCGCCTGGGGCATCGCCGGCTGGCCGCTGTGGCCGGCCGTCCTGGCTTGGCTCGCCGCGCTGGGCTGGGACCTGTGGACCTGGGAGCGCGTGGCCGCCAGCGTCAAGTTCGTGTCGTGGCGGCGTGGCTGGCGGCAATCGGCCCGCCGCGTCGCGGTGTCCGACCTGCGCGAGGTCAACGTGGTCGAGCGCAGCAAGATTTCCGACAAGCTGCCCGCCTGGCTGCAGCCGGGCAGCTGCTACCTCGCGCTGGTGATGCGCGACGGCAAGGCCGTGAAGCTGCCGCGCACCGGCACGCTGTTCGGCGGCGAGGCCGACGTCGAGAAGCTGGCCAACTTCGTCCGCATGCAGATGGACGTGGTCGCCGACAACCGCCGGCGCGCCGCGGCCGACAAACGCTCGGCCGCGCGCCGCGCGATGCTGCAGCAGGCGCCGGTCCACCCGGCCAGCAAGGTCAACCCCGGCGCCCTGCCCTTCGGCAGCCTGCGCTGAAGGCGTGGCGGCGGCCCGGCCGCCACGCGCAACTGACGACTCACTCGACGTCGATCTGGAAGATGGCGGTGCTGCCGCTGACCTCGTGCCCGACGATGAGGAGCGGCTTGCCGTTGGGCGACTGCTTCGCGCTGACGAAGGCCAGCCCTTCCGGCCCACGGTCGCCGCCGAGGCCGTTGCGCGTGTTGAGGTAGCTGACGAACCGCGCCGAGAAGGGGTTCGTCACGTCGAACACCGCGACACCCCCTACCCGCTCGAGCCCGACGAAGGCATAGGTCGACGCGCCGATCGTGCCGAGCGCGATGCCTTCCGGCTCCGGCCCCTTGGTCGGGCTGCGGCCGTCGAGCGTGTTGTTGTCGTGGCTGGCGTTGAACGCGAAGGCGCCGCCGCTGGCCTGGCTGGCGGCCAGCGTCACGCGCTCCAGCGTGTCGCCCGAGTCCCAGATGCGCTGCCCGTCGTCGGTCCAGATCGTGATCGAGCGCGCGCCGAAGGCGTACAGCGCTTCGCACTGGCCCTGGGCGTTGCGCCCGGCATAGCCGCCGTTGGGCGTGTTGGTGATGCGCAGCCGGCCGAGGTTGGAGTCGAACAGCAGACGCGCCGCGTTCGGGCCGAAGACGGCCGGATCCAGCCCGCCGGCGGCGCAGTGCTCGCGCACCCGCGTCTCTTCGTTGAAGCCCGGCCAGTCGGCGCGCGCGTCGCCTTCGTTCGCCGTGATCAGGAAGGTGTTGCCCCAGGCGCGGTAGCTGGCGATCGTGTCCGGCAGGTACAGGCCCCGGACCGGCTGCGGCACGATGCGCGCCACCGGCGAGCCGCTGTTGGTGTCGGTACCGCCGTCCTCGTCGCTGGCATCGAGCCCGAAGCCGGCGATGTTGAAGTCCTTGCTGCCGAGCGGCCGGATCGCGACGACCTTGCCGAGCGTCACGTCGACCTGCGCGATCGCGTTGTTCTCCTGCAGCGTGACCCAGGCGGTTGCGCCGTCGTCGGACACGGCGATGTACTCGGGCTCCAGGTCCTGCGAGACGCTGGCGCCCGGCCCGAAGATGCGCACGCCGGCCGCCTGCAGCTCGGCCTTGCGGCCGTCCCAGGCGCGGAAGTCGGCGGTGCGCACGCGCGGCGCGTGCGGCTGGCGCAGGTCGACGATGCTGATGGAGCCTTCGGGATCGTCGGCCGCGTTGCCGGTGTTGTAGGCCGCCGGCTCGCCTTCGTTGGCGACCAGCAGCGTCCTGCCGTCCGGCGTGAAGACCAGCATGTCCGGCAGCGCACCGACCTCGACGGTGGCGACCAGTGCCAGCGTGCGACTGTCGAGCAGCGCGACGAGGCCCGGCCGCGTCTTCGGCAGCGCCTCGATCGCCAGCGCGACCAGGCCGTGCGACACCGCGACGCTGTTCGCGCCGCCCAGGCCCGGTCCGAAGCTCGCCGTCGACAGACTGGCCAAGAGGGCAGGCTGCGTCGGGTCGCTGAGGTCCAGCACCTCGACCGTAGCGAGCGCGCCATTGACGACGAAGGCGCGCTTCGTGAGCCGGTCGTAGGCCGGGATCTCCGACGCGCCGACCCCGCCGCTGGACTGATAGCCGCCGATCTTGGCGATCCTCAGGCCCGCGGGCGCGCTGCCCGTGCCCGCCGCGATCGCCATGCCGGCAATCAGCAGCCCCGCCACCATCCCGACGGCCGTCCTGGCCGCCCACTTGCTCGCTCGCATCGCCTCGTCTCCCGAAGGTGGTCAAACCTCCAGTGTGTGAAGCGACGATGACCGCGCTGTGACGGCGTCGGGCTCAGGCCGCGAGCGACTTGGTGATCTTGTCGATGCGCGACAGCACCTCTCGCGTGAGCTTGGGCGCCAGCTCCAGCGCCTTCAGGTTGTCCTGCAGCTGCTCGATGCGGCTGGCCCCGAGGATCACCGTGCTGACGTGCGGGTTGTGGTTGACCCAGGCGATCGCGAGCTGGGCGACCGTGCCACCCAGCTCCGCGGCGACCGCTTCCAGCTGCGCCACCGCGGCGTTCTTGTCCGGGTCGGTCAGTCCGTCGCGCAGCCAGCCCATGCCCTCCAGCGAACCGCGGCTGCCGGCCGGAATGCCGTTGCGGTACTTGCCGGTCAGCAGACCCGAGGCCAGCGGGCTCCAGGTCGTCAGGCCCAGGCCGATGCCGTCGTAGAGCCGGTCGTACTCCTTCTCGACGCGCTTGCGGGCGAACAGGTGGTACTGCGGCTGCTCCATCAGCGGCTTGTGCAGGTGGTGGCGTTCGGCGATGTCGTGGGCGGCGCGGATCGCATCGGCCGGCCACTCGCTGGTGCCCCAGTAGAGGATCTTGCCGCGCTGGACCAGGTCGTGCAGCGCCCACACCGTCTCCTCGACTGGCGTGCCGGGGTCGGGGCGGTGGCAGAAGACCAGGTCGATGCAGTCGCGCTGCAGACGCTTGAGCGAGCCGTCGATCGCGTGGTGCAGGTACTTGCGGTTCAGCGTGTCCTGGCCGTTGATGCGCGGCTTGTCCTTGCCGCCGCGGTCCAGCCCCCAGTAGAACTTGGTCGAGACGACGTAGTCGAGCGGGTTGCGGCCCAGCTGGCGCAGCGCCTCGCCCATGATGGTCTCGCTCTGGCCGTTGGCGTAGACCTCGGCGTTGTCGAAGAAGTTGATGCCGGCGTCGAAGGCCGCGGACAGCATCTCCTTGGCGCTGGCGACATCGACCTGCTGGCCATACGTGACCCACGAACCGAGCGACAGCTCGCTGAGCTGCAGGCCCGAGCGGCCGAGACGGCGGTATTGCATGCGAGGTTTCTCCTTGAGGGGGGTGGGGCGGGGGAGCCGCGCGCCACCGAGGCGCGGGCTCACTACACTGCCGAGCGTACCCAAGACGCGCAGACCCCCATGGACAACGATGTTTACCGCGCCCGCCGCGACCGTGTCTGCGCCGCCCTGCGGGCCGCCGGCGGCGGCGTGGCCGTGCTGCCGACCGCGCCCGAGCGCCTGCGCAACGCCGACAGCGAACATCCTTACCGGCACGACAGCGCCTTCTACTACCTGACCGGCTTCGGCGAGCCCGACGCCTGGCTCGTACTCGATGCCACGGGCCGCAGCCTGCTGCTGTGCCGCGCCAAGGACGCCGAGCGCGAGATCTGGGACGGCTACCGCCTCGGCCCGCAGGACGCGCCGCAGGCGCTGGGCATCGACGAGGCGCTGCCGCTGGACGCGTTGGCCGAGGCCTTGCCGCAGCGGCTGGCCGACCAGCCCGCCGTGTGGTTCCCCTTCAGCGGCTACGAAGGGCTGGCGCCGCAGGTCACCGGCTGGCTCGACGCCGTGCGGGCGCGGGCACGGACCGGGGTCGGTGCGCCGACGCTGCAGCGCGACCTGCTGCCGCTGCTCGACGAGATGCGCCTCTTCAAGGACGCCCACGAAGTCGCGCTGATGCGCCGGGCCGGCGCCATCGGCGCGGCCGGCCACGTGCGCGCGATGCAGGCCTGCCGGCCCGGCATGCGCGAGTACGAGCTCGAGGCCGAGCTGCTGCACGAGTTCCGCCGCAGCGGCGCGGCGGGCCCGGCCTACACCTCCATCGTCGCGGCCGGTCGCAATGCCTGCGTGCTGCACTACCAGGCGGCCGACGCCGAGCTGCGGCCCGGCGAGCTGTGCCTGATCGACGCCGGCTGCGAGTACGGCAGCTACGCGAGCGACATCACCCGCACCTTCCCGGTCGACGGCCGCTACAGCGCCCCGCAGCGCGAGCTCTACGAGCTGGTGCTCGCCTCGCAGGACGCCGCGATCGCCGAGACCCGCCCCGGTGCCCGCAAGATGGACAGCCACTGGGCCGCGACGCGCGTGCTGGCGCAGGGCATGCTCGACCTCGGCCTGCTGGACCGGCAGGCGGTCGGCGGCCTCGACGAGGTCATCGCCAGCGCCGCCTACCGCCGTTTCTTCATGCACGGCACCGGCCACTGGCTGGGACTGGACGTGCACGACGCCGGCGACTACCTGGCGCAGGACGAGGCGCCGTGCGAGCAGCCCGACGGCCTGGGCGGCACCGCGGTCAAGCGGCCGTCGCGGCGCCTGCAGCCGGGCATGGTCGTCACCATCGAGCCCGGCCTCTACGTGCGCCCGGCGCCCGACGTGCCCGAGCGCTACTGGAACCTCGGCATCCGCATCGAGGACGACGCGCTGGTCACACCGTCCGGCTGCGAACTGCTCAGCCGCGACGTGCCGGTGGCGCCGGACGAGATCGAGGCGCTGATGCGGGGCTGACGGCCGACGGCGCCGCCGCCCGGTCGGCCGCCAGCAGAGCCTCGAGTCGCGCGCACACGTCGAGCATGGTCGACTCGATGCGCTGCAGCTCGGTCTGCGCGTAGCCGGAGGTCATCGCTTCGACCACCGCTTGCTGGACGGCCTGGGTCTGCGCCGCCAGCACCCGCCCCGACCCGGTGAGCGACAGCCGCTTCACGCGCGCGTCGGCCGGGTCGGCGTCGCGCTGCACGAGGCCGCGCTCTTCCAGTTGACCGAGCAGGCCGCTCAGGTGACTCTTGGCGAAGAACACGCGCTCGGCCAGGGCCTGCTGGGTCAGCCCGGGATGGCGCGCCAGATGGGCCAGCACTTCGTGCTCGACCACCTTGACACCTTGCGCAGCGAGCCGCGAGCTCATCACCGCATCGCACAGGTTGTAGGCCCGCACGACGGCCAGCCAGGTCGCGGTGGGCTGTCGATCGGGAGCGCGGGTGGAGGGCGGCACACTGGCCATGTCACTTGCCATATCGTTCGATAAAGAACTATACTGTTCGCTACTGAACTGATTCTAGGCGATGCGATGAACCTCTACCTGCGGCTGCTCTGGTCCCTGCTGCGTGCCTGGCGGCTCGGCCCGCTGCGGGCCGGCGCGACGCTGGAACGCCAGCTGCGCGTGCTGCCCAACGACCTCGACATCAACGGCCACATGAACAACGGCCGCTACCTGACGGTGGTCGACCTGATGCTGATCGAGTACTTCGCGCGCACCGGCTTCGGCCGCGTGCTGATGCGCCAGGGCTGGCGGCCGATGGCCGGCGGCTCCTTCATCAGCTATCGCCGCGGCCTGCAGCCCCTGCAGTCGTACACGCTGCGCTTCCGGCTCGACGCGGCCGACGACCGCTGGAACTACATGCGCTTCGAGTTCGTGTCGGCCACGGGCGAGATCTGCGCCGCCGGCTACATGAAGGGCGCTGCGGTCGGGCGCGACGGCCTCGTGCCCAACGCCCGCTCGTACGCGCTGATGGGCGAGCACGGCTTCGACCTGACCACGCCGTTGCCGGCGCCGGTGCGCGACTGGCTGTCCGCGGAGCGCGGCGTCATCGGTGCGGCGTGGTGAGCAGGGCTCGCTACTGAACCCGCTCCGGCGCGCGGTGCCACAACCGCGCCGCCGCTTCGGCCGCCTCGGAGACCGACGCCTCGACCGCTGCCTGCGCCGGCATCGCGAGCCGATCCCAGTGGCTGCGCAGGCGGCCGGCGGTCATCCGGAAGCCCTCGCTCACGTGGGGATGGCTGCTCAGGAAGAACAGGTGCGAGCGCACCTTGGACGCCATCATCAGGCTCTGCGCATGCGCGGCCAGCGGCTGCGACAGCGCCGCGCGCTCGATGACGCCGGTCATCAGGGCCAGGGTGCCGGCCAGCAGCGCCTCGGCGCTGGGCAGGGAGACGAGATCGTCGTCGGCTTCGGTCGCTGCCGCGCGGCCGGTGCAGGCAGTCTTGGGATCGCAGCTCATCGGGGCAGCCTCCGCCGCGGCGCGCGCGGCTCGTGAACGTCGTCGAGATGGCTCGGGGCGCGGCCCCTGGCTGCAGGCGGCGCCGGTCCGGCGCCTCGGGGGCATATTAATGCGAATGATTCTTATCTTGCAAGCTGCCTCCCGGCAGCTTGCAGGGACTCAGAGCGCCGCGGCAACGGCCTGCCCCACGTCCGGCGTGCGGGCCTGGCCGCCCAGGTCCGGTGTGCGCGGACCGTCCACCAGCACCGTCTCGATCGCCGCGACGATGGCGTCGTGCGCGTCGCGGTGACCCAGGAAATCCAGCATCAGCGCGCCCGACCAGATCATCGCGATCGGGTTGGCGATGGCCTTGCCGTAGATGTCGGGGGCCGAGCCGTGCACTGGCTCGAACAGGGAAGGGAAGCGCCGCTCCGGGTTCAGGTTGGCCGACGGCGCCAGACCGATGGTGCCGGTGCAGGCCGGTCCCAGGTCCGACAGGATGTCGCCGAACAGGTTGCTCGCCACCACCACGTCGAAGCGCTGCGGCTGCAGCACGAAGCGCGCGGACAGGATGTCGATGTGCTGCTTGTCGACGGTGACCTGCGGGTAGCCCTGGGCGACCACGTCGGCGCGGCTGTCCCACCACGGCATGCTGATCGCCACGCCGTTGCTCTTGGTCGCGACGGTCAGGTGCTTGCGCGCGCGCTGCGCGGCCAGCTCGAAGGCGAACTTCAGCACCCGGTCGGCGCCGTGGCGGCTGAACACCGACTCCTGGATCACGATCTCGCGATCGGTGCCGGCGTACATCACGCCGCCGAGATTGGTGTACTCGCCCTCGGTGTTCTCGCGCACGATCAGGAAGTCGATGTCGCCCGGCTTCCTGTTCGCCAGCGGCGACGGCACACCCGGCAGCAGCCGCACCGGCCGCAGGTTCACGTACTGGTCGAACTCGCGCCGGAACTTGAGGAGCGAGCCCCACAGCGACACATGATCCGGCACCACCGCCGGCCAGCCGACGGCGCCGAAATAGATCGCGTCGAAGCGCGACAGGGTCGCCTGCCAGTCCGGCGGCAGCATCTCGCCGGTCTTCTGCCAGTACGCCGCGCTGGCCCAGTCGAAGTGCGCGAACTCGAGCGCGAGGCCGAAGCGCCGCGCCGCCGCCTCGAGCACGCGCAGGCCCTCGGGCATGACTTCCATGCCGATGCCGTCCCCCGGGATGACGGCGATGCGATGCGGGCGTGCGGCGGTGCTCATGCCGCCGATGGTAGCGAGCGCTGCGCGCTCAGGCCGGGGCGGCCGGCGAGCGGATCAGGTGGTCGAAGGCCGACAGCGCCGCTTTCGAGCCCTCGCCCGCCGCGACGACGATCTGCTTGTACGGCACGGTCGTCACGTCGCCGGCGGCGAACACGCCGGGCAGGCTGGTCGCGCACTTCGCGTCGACGACGATCTCGCCGTACTTGCTGAGCTCGACCGTGCCGCGCAGCCACTCGGTGTTGGGCACCAGGCCGATCTGCACGAAGACGCCCGCCAGGTCGATCCGGCGCGCCTCGCCGCTCGCGCGGTCCTTGTAGGCCAGGCCGGTCACGCGGCTGCCGTCGCCGAGGATCTCGGTCGTCTGGGCGTTCACGTGCACCGTCACATTGGGCAGGCTGTGCAGTTTCTTCACCAGCACCGCATCAGCCTTCAGCTGGTCGGCGAACTCGATCAGGGTCACGTGCTCGACGAGTCCGGCCAGGTCGATCGCCGCTTCGACGCCGGAGTTGCCGCCGCCGATCACCGCGACCCGCTTGCCCTTGAACAGCGGGCCGTCGCAGTGCGGGCAGTAGGCCACGCCCTTGTTCGCATACTCGGCCTCACCGGGCACGCCGACCTTGCGCCAGCGCGCGCCGGTCGCCAGCACGATGCTTCGACCCTTGAGCTCCGCGCCGTTGGCCAGCTTGACCGTCGCGTAGCCGCCGGGCTGCGGTGCCGGCTCCAGCGCCTCGACGCGCTGGCCGTTGAGCAGCTCGACCTCGTTGGCGCGCACGTGCGCCTCCAGGTCGGCCGCGAAGCGCGGGCCCTGCGTCTGCTGGACGGAGATGTAGTTCTCGATGCCCAGCGTGTCGAGCGTCTGGCCGCCGAAGCGCTCGGCGACGACGCCGGTGCGGATGCCCTTGCGCGCGGCATACACCGCTGCCGCGGCACCGGCCGGGCCGCCGCCGACGATCAGCACCTCGTAGGGCGGCTTGTCCGCCAGCCGGGCGGCGTCGCGCGCGGCCGCGCCGGTATCGACCTTGGCGAGAATCTCCGACAGTTCCATGCGGCCCGAACCGAAGGGCTGGCCATTGAGCCAGATGCTGGGCACGGCCATGATCTCGCGCGCCTCGACCTCGGCCTGGAACAAGCCGCCGTCCACCGCGGTGTGGCGGATGCGCGGGTTCAGCACCGCCATCAGGTTGAGCGCCTGCACGACGTCGGGGCAGTTGTGGCAGGTCAACGACATGTAGGTCTCGAAGACGAGATCGGCATCGAGCGACTTCACCTGGTCGATCACCTCGGCCTCGACCTTGGGCGGATGGCCGCCGGCCTGCAGCAGCGCCAGCACCAGCGAGGTGAACTCGTGGCCCATCGGGATCGCGGCGAAGCGCAGGCCCATGTCGGCCCCGGCGCGGGTGACCTGGAAGGAAGGACGGCGCGCGTCGGCGCCGTCGAAGCGCACGGTCACGCGCGGGCTGAGCTCGGCGATCTCGGCCAGCAATTCGCGCATCTCGGCCGAGGCCGGGCGGTCGTCGAGGGAAGCGATCAGCTCTACCGGTTGCTGGACGCGCTGCAGGTAGGCGGCGAGCTGGGTCTTGAGGCTGTCGTCCAGCATGGCGGTGACTCCAGTGAGGCAAATGCGGCAGCCCGCCGCCGGCTCATCGCCGGCGGAGGCTTCATCGGACAAACGGGATCAGATCTTCCCGACGAGGTCGAGCGACGGGGTCAGCGTCTTCGCTCCTTGCTGCCACTTCGCGGGGCAGACCTGACCGGGGTTCTTGGCGACGTACTGCGCGGCCTGCAGCTTGCGCAGCGTCTCCTTGACGTCACGCGCGATCGCGTTGTCATGGACCTCGGCGGTCTTGATCACGCCCTCGGGGTTGATCACGAACGTGCCGCGCAGCGCCAGGCCTTCCGCGTCGATGTGCACGCCGAAGGCGCGGGTCAGCTGGTGGGTCGGGTCGCCGATCAGCGGGAACTTGGCCTTGCCGACGGCCGGGCTGGTCTCGTGCCACACCTTGTGCGCGAAGTGCGTGTCGGTCGTGACGATGTAGACCTCGGCGCCGAGCGACTTGAAGGTGTCGTAGTGCTCGGCCGCGTCCTCGACCTCGGTCGGGCAGTTGAACGTGAAGGCGGCGGGCATGAACACGAGCGCCGACCACTTGCCCTTCAGGCTCTGCTCGGTGACCTCGATGAACTTGCCGTTGTGGAAGGCCTGCGCCTTGAAGGGTTGAACCTGGGTGTTGATCAACGACATGGCGTCCTCTTCGGGTGGGTTGGAAAGACAGGCGGGTAAACCCGCATGCCTTGATTATTTGTGCGCCGCGTCATTTCACACATTGATAGAAGGTATGCAGGCCATCGGCAAACTCAATGGCTGCATCCGTCTCAGGGCGCCGCCGCCGCCGTGCCCGCCAGCGTCCCGCAGGTGTAGGCCTCCTCGAACACCGAATGGGCCGACAGGTCGGCGTGGGCGAAGTGCAAGCGGCCCTGGGGTCGGGCCAGTGCCGCCAGCGCCGGATCGCCACGCAGGCCCGGTGTCGGGACCAGCATCGCGTGGCCGTAGCGCATGCTGTCCATGCGCTCGACCTTGCCCGGCAGGTCCGGGTGGGCCTGCACCAGGTCGGCCAGCACGGCGTCGCGCCAGCCTTCCCAGGGCTTGTCGAGCAGTTGCGCCCGCGAGGCCCGCAGGTCGGGCAGCGACTGCCCACCCAGCGCCCAGTAGTGCGTCAGGACCGTCGGCCCCGGCACCGGGCGCAGGCTCTGGTGCATCGCGTCGACATAGCCGAGCGCGGCGCTGCCGGCGATGACGTTGTCCCAGGCCGGGGCCGGGCCCGGGCGATCGAGCAGCGGCTCGCGCAACTGCAGGTTGCTGACCAGCCAGGGCGCGTAGGACAAGCGCGGCAGCAGATCCGCCAGCGCCGCCGGCGGTGCATCGATCAGCCGTCGCGCGACGAAGAGCGGCGCGCACACGATCAGCCGGCGCGCGGTCCAGCGCTCGGCGCGCGCGGTCCGCGCGTCCCAGATCTCCAGCGCGACCTCGTGGCGGCCGGTCTCGATGCGCGTCGCGACGACGCCGCTGCGCAGGCGCTCGCCCAGGCCTTCGGCCAGCCGCTCCGTCAGGTGGGCGTTGCCTTCGGGCCAGGTCAGCACGCCGTCGGAGGCGTCGGCCGCGGTCTCGTCGCCCGGTGCGCGAAAGCCGTGGCGGCTGGCGAAGTAGTGGACGCCGGCCCAGGCCGACACCAGGCCGAGGCCGGCGCCGTAGTCGTCGCGGCAGCAGTAGTCGAGGTAGGCGCGCAGCAGCGGGTCGTCGTAGGCCCGGGCGTCGAGCCAGGCGGCGAAGCTCTGCGCATCCAGCGCCGCGAGGCCGGGGCTCCAGCGACTGCGCTGGGTCGGCACGGTGAAGCTCAGCGTGCGCTGAAGCTCGCGCAGTTCGTCGGCGAAGCGCCGCAGCTGCGCCAGCGTCGACGGCGCCGCGCCGTCGAGCGGCAGCAGGCCCTCGTGCCAGCGGCCGGCACCGCGCACGCCGGGCTGCGGATCGGGCACGAAGACGCGCTCCTGCGGCGCGTGGCAGAGCTGGCGCTCGTCGTAGACCGTGCGGCCGAGCTCCTGACGCGCGATGCCCAGCGCGTGCAGCAGTTCGGCAACCTCGCGCGCCTCGGGCCCCGGCAGCGGCAGGTAGTGCGCGCCCAGCGGGCAGCGCATGCCGCCCATCGCGTGCGCACGGGCGTTGCCGCCGGCGCGGTCCTCGATCTCGAAGAGACGGAAGTCGTCGACCCCCGCCTGCGCCAGCGCGCGCGCTGCGGCCAGACCGGCCACACCGGCGCCCACGATCGCGACCGCACAGCGCTTCGCGTCGCCGACCGGCGCGCGCGCCAGGCGGCCGTCGCGCAGCGCATGGCCGCGTCCGGCATCGATGCCGATCCAGCCGCCGGGGATGCCGGCGACGCCGCGCTCGCAGCCGGCCAGCCAGGGCAGCGCGGCGCCGCCCAGCAGCAGCGTGCGACGCCGCCCGTTCACTCGTGCAGGCGTCCCCATTCCTCTTCGAAGGTGTGGACCAGGCCCTGCGTGCTCAGGCGGTTGGGCTCCGCCGGCACGCGCGCCATGTCCGGCGGAAAGTCGAACAAGGCCGGCAAGCCGGGCGCGCTCAGGAAGCGCAGGCCCGCGGGCAGGCGCGAGGCCATCGCCTCCATCGCCAGCGGGCGCCGGCTGGCGACGATGAAGCCCCACTCTCCGAAGCTCGGGACATGCGCGTGATAGGGCGTGGCCCTGAGGTCGACCGCCTCGACCGTGCTGACGACCGTCCAGTAGCTCTTGCGCGCGATCAGCGGCGAGGTGCTCTGGATCACCGCGTGGCCGGAGGCCGCCAGGTGGCGCGCCAGCAGCGCGTAGAAGCTGGTCGAGTAGAGCTTGCCGATCGCATGGTTGCTGGGGTCGGGAAAGTCGACGATCACGACGTCGAAGAACCCCTCGTTGCGGTCCAGCCAGCCGAAGGCGTCGTCATTGACGATGCGCAGCTTCGGCGACTTGAGCGCGTCGCCGTTCAGCGCCGTCAGCAGCGGCTCGGTCGAGAACAGGCGCGTCATGGCCGGGTCCAGCTCGACCAGGGTGACCTGCTCGACCGACGGATGCTTCAGCACCTCGCGCACGGCCATGCCGTCGCCGCCGCCCAGCACCAGCACGCGCTTCGGTGCGCCGTGCGCCGCCATCACCGGGTGCACCAGCGCCTCGTGGTAGCGGTACTCGTCGCGCGAGTGGAACTGCAGGTTGCCGTTGAGGTAGAGCCGCACGCCGCCCGGACCGGCGGTGACGACGACGCGCTGGTAGGCCGAGGTCTGGCTGAAGACGATGCGGTCGCCGTAGAAGCGGTCCTCGGCCCAGGTCGTCAGCCGGTCGGCGCCGGCGAAGGCCGCGACCAGCGCGACGATGACTGCCGCGCAGGCGATCGCGTGCGCACGCCATGCGCGCAGCTCGCCGCGGAACAGCCACAGCGCCCACACCGCCACCGCCGCGTTGAGCAGCCCGAACGCCACGCCGGTGCGCACCAGGCCCAGCTGCGGCACCAGCAGCAGCGGGAAGGCCACCGACACCGCCAGCGCGCCGAGGTAGTCGAAGGTCAGCACCTGCGACACCAGGTCCTTGAGCGCGTAGCGCTCGCTGAAGTGGCGCTTGAGGATGCGCATCACCAGCGGGATCTCCAGCCCGACCAGGATGCCGACCACCAGCACCAGCGCGTACAGCAGCGTGCGGAACGGCGCCGTCGCCGAGGCCGGCAGCAGGCTGTGCACGATGAACAGCCCGGCCGGCATCAGCCCGCCGATCAGCCCGACCAGCAGCTCGATGCGCAGGAAGTTGGCGATCAGCTGGCGTTCGATGTAGCGCGACAGGAAGGAGCCGATGCCCATCGCGAACAGGTAGGCGCCGATCACGGTGCTGAACTGCAGCACCGAGTCGCCGAGCAGGTAGCTCGCCAGCGCGCCGGCCGCCAGCTCGTAGACCAGGCCGCAGGCGGCGACGACGAAGACCGAGACCAGCAGCGCCAGCTCGGCCGGGCGGACGCCGGGCGCGCCGGTGCGCGCAGCGGGGTCGAGGGCCGTCGGCTCGCTCACGCCGGTCAGGCCTCGCCGGGCCGCCCCAAGAGGACTGAGCGCCCCCTCGGGGGGCAGCACCGAAGGCGCGTGGGGGCAGCAGTCATGCTCAACGGGTGCGGTCGGGCGGCGTGCAGATCTCCACCGCGGCGCCGTCGATGCGGTAGGCACTGACGCCCATGGCCGAGTCCGAACGCGCGACGCTGAGCTTGCCGCGCACCGTGACGACCTCCATCGCGCGCAGGCCCTTGGCGGGCCGGGCCGGCAGCACGTGCACGATCTGGTTGGCCGGCGGCGGCGGGGTGTGGATGCAGGCGCCGAAGTACGGCACCAGCAGGAACTCGCTGACCTCGCCCCTGGCCTGCTCCAGCGGCACCAGGTAGCCGCTGATCTGCACCGCCTTGCCGTCGAGCTCGGGCCGCGTCGGTGCCTGGTCCCAGGACTCGCGCAGCGCGCGCATCAGCTCCTGCATGCGCGGGTCGGCGTCGCTCATCAGGCCCATGTTGGGCGGCCGCTTGAAGCCGGCCATCGGATCCCAGCCCTTCGGGACCAGTTCCTCCCACGGCAGGTCGCGGACGTCGGCCGCCAGACCGGGCCGGGCCAGCAGCGTTGCCGCGCCCAGCACCAGCAGGGCACGGCGGTTCATCGTCGAAAGGTGGGAAGGCATCGCGTCGTCCTCGGGCGCAGGGCCGCATGATGCGGCATCGATCAGACCGGCGGCGCCAGACCGTCGGCCAGCGACAGCCGGTAGGCGCGCCAGGCCGGCAGCAGGCTGGCCAGCAGGCCGGCGGCCAGCACCGCGCCCATCAGGGCCAGCGGGTCCGCACCGATGCCGGTCAGGCCGAGCGTGATGCCGAAGCGTCCCTGCAACCAGGGCGCCAGCACTGCGCAGGCCAGCGCATGCGCGACGGCGCCGGCCACCACGCCGGCCAGCGTCAGCAGCAGGCCCTCGATCAGCAGCAGGCCCAGCAGTTGGCGCGGGCTGGCGCCGACCGCGCGCAGGATCGCCAGCTCGCGGCGGCGCTCGTTGAGGCCCGCCGCCATCACCGCCACCAGACCGGCCAGGCTGACCACGGCCACCAGCGCCGACGCGAGCTGCAGGGCCTGTTCGGCCACGCCGATCAACGCCCACAGCTCGTCGAGCGCCACGCCGGGCAGCACGGCGACCAGCGGCTCCTCGCGGTAGTCGTTGACGAAGCGCTGAACCGAGAACACCGCGCTGCGCTGCTTCAGCCCGACCAGCGCCGCCGTCACCTGACGCGGCTGCAGCGCCTGCAAGGCGCCCGCGTAACCGCCGGCATGCAGCGCGTCCATCGCCTCGAGGCGGATGTGCACCGATCGATCCACCGGCGTGCCGGTGCGGGCCAGCACGCCGACGACGGTGAACGGCTGGTCGGCGTGGTCGTTGGCGGCGAGCGCGCCGTCGCCGTGGCTCAGCACGATGCGGTCGCCGCCGCGGTAGCCCAGGCGGTCGGCCACCTCGGCGCCGACCACGGCCTCGTGGAGACCGGTCGGCAGCGCACCGAAGACGCGGCCCGAGGCCAGGGCCAGCGCCTGCCGGTCGCCGTAGCGGAAGTGGCTGAAGTAGCCGTCGCTGGTGCCGACGACCGGGTAGCCGCGGTGCGAGTCGCCCAGCGAGATCGGCACGACCCAGGCCACCACGGGATGACGCTCGATCGCCTGCGCGCTGTCCATGCGCAGGTTGGCCGTCGCGCTGCCGATGCGGAACACCGCGTAGAGCATCAGCTGCACACCACCGGTGCGCGCGCCGACGACCAGGTCGGTGCCGGAGACGGACGCGGTGAAGCTCTCGCGCACGTCCGCGCGCAGCCGCTCCAGGCCCAGCAGCAGGAAGACCGACAGCGCGATCGATGCGACCGTCAGCGCCAGCACGAAGCGCCGGCTCCAGGCGCTGCGCGCGGCCAGGCCGAGCAGCGGCGTCATGGCGACACCCCGCCCGCCGTGTCGAGCGTCGACAGGTCGACACGCCGCGCGAAGCCGGCGGCCAGGCGCGGATCGTGGCTCACGAACACCAGCGCGCTGCCGGCCTCGCGGCAGGCCTCGACCAGCAGGCCCATGAAATCGTCACGCCGCAGTTCGTCGAGCGCCGAAGTGGGCTCGTCGGCCAGCACCAGCTCGGGGGTGCCGATCAATGCGCGCGCCGCCGCGACGCGCTGCTGCTGCCCGACCGACAGCGTGGCGGCCGGCCGCGTCCACGACGCCGGCGCGAGGCCGGTCCGCGTCAGCAGGCGCTCGGCGGCCGCACGCGCGCTGCCGTCGCGGCCGGCGGCACGCGCGGCGCGGCGCGGCGAGAAGCGGCACGGCAGCAGCACGTTGTCGATCACCGGCAGGTAACCGAGCAGGTTGAACTGCTGGAAGATCAGGCCCACGTGGTCCGCGCGGCGACGGTCGCGCTGTGCCGCGGGCAGTGCGGACCAGTCCTGGCCCAGCAGGCGCACGCTGCCGCCCTGCGGCAGCAGCACGCCGGCCAGCAGCGCGAGCAGCGTGCTCTTGCCGCTGCCGCTGGCGCCTTGCAGGAACACGCGGTCGCCGGCGCCGAGCCGCCAGTGGGCGATCGCCAGCGTCGCCTCGCGACTGCCGGGCCAGGCGTAGCGGAGACCGGTGACTTCGACGGCGGCGGCCGGCTCGCTCATCGCGGCCAGGCCAGGCGCGTGGCAGGCCGCCGCAGGACCTGCCGGGCCTGGCTGCGCGCACCGGCCAACTGCGCCTCGATGCGCGACAGCCGCGGCCAGGCCTTCATCAGCCCGAGCTCGACGTGGCCCAGCCGTGCCGGATCGGCGCAGCGGAAGCGAAAGCCCGCATCGATGTCGGCATGCTCGTCGGCCGCCCCGCCCGGAGCAGATCCGAGCCCGAGCGCCGACGAGGCGATCTCGACGGCCTCGCGCACGCAGCCGGCGGCCGGGTCAGGCTGCACCAGCAAGGCCTCCGTGCGCAGTCGCTCGACCACCGCTGCCGCGGCCTGCTTCTCGGCGGCGCTGCGCGGCGCGCGCTCGAAGCCGAGCAGGCTGTCCAGCGGCAGGCTCAGCGACACAGTGAGCACGGCTCCGTCGAGCACGGCATCGACTTGCGCCACGCCGTGCTGGTGCGCCGGCGCCGCGTGGGCCAGCGCCGCGGCCAGCAGCAGCGCCGCGCCGGCGCCGCTTCGCTCAACCGCCATGGATCGCCGCGGCGACGATGATGCCGATCGCCAGGCACATCGCCGCGACCACCAGCGCGAGCGCGGTGTTCTTCTTCTCGACGATCTCGGCCCACAGGTCGTAGGGCGTCAGCTTGTCGATGATGACGAAGCTGATCCAGAACACCAGCACGCCGACCAGCGCGAACAGGATCGACCCGAGGAAGACCGCCGGCTTGAACCACTCGATGCCCATCATGATGTGATGCTCCTTCGCTACTGTGTCACTGTCGTGGACCCTGCTCGGGCTACTTGTGCCCGCCGCCGGTGCTGAAGCCGCCGAACGAACCGCCGCCGGTGCGAACGCCGCTCCCGCCGCTGCGCTTGCACTGCTGGTACTCGTTGCTGGCCTCGCCGTAGGTGCGGCGCAGCGCGTCGCAATCGTCGCGGCTGCAACGCACCATCGAGAAGATCAGCACGACGACGAGCAGGAAGACGAACAGGCCGGCCAGCGAGCCGCTCTTGACCGAAATCGGTGCCGCGTCGCGCTTCATCGCCGCCTGCGGCGTGTCGGCGAGCCTGAAGGCCTTGATCAGCACGTCGGCGTCGAGCGCCGCGCCGGCCGACCAGGTGACCTCGCCGCCCTGGTCGTCCCGACCGCCCCCGCCGGTCTGCTCGCGATTGAGCTGCTTGCCGGCCGGGCCGCGGTAGTCGGTGTTGGTGGTGACCTGACCGCGCTCGAGCTTCCAGTAGAACTCGCCCAGCACGTAGGTGATGCGCCCGCGGTAGCGGTAGAGCTCCTGGTAGTGCTCGCCCTGCCAGCGCGCACTCGCGCCGCTGACGGTCGGCGCGCCGGTCAGCGGCCGCACCCAGCTCCAGCCGTCCTCGGCGTCGACCAGGAAGGCGAAGCCGGCCGTGCGGTGATAGAGCAGGTACTCGCGCCAGAAGCTCTGCTCGTCCTCGTCGCCCGGCTCGGGCAGCGTGCAGCGCTCGGCGTAGCCGACCACCTGCCAGGGCAGCGGGCCGCCGGCACCGAGCGCCAGCGTGCCGCTGCGGCCCAGCGGGATCAGCGGCTCGCCGCCGCCTCGTCCGTCCTCGCCGGGGGTCTCCTGTGCGTAGTGCTGCAGGTCGGCGCCGACGCCCTGCGAGACATCGACGACCGCATGGCATTGGTGGCAGGCGACGCTCTGCGTCGTGGTGAGCTTGACCTCGAGCGACGCGCCGCAGCTCGGGCACTCGACGCTGCGGCCGCCGAGCCGCTTGTCGCTGTCCTCGCGCAGCCCGGTCAGGCCCAGCGACGCCAGCTGCAGGCCGCGACCGACGTACCAGCGCGGCGGCTGGCCCTCGGCCGCGGGGCCGTAGTCGATGCTCGCCACCTCGTCCTGCGCATTGCGCAGCTCCGCGACGACATAGGCACGCTGCAGGTTCGGCACGAAGGGCAGTTCGCCCTCGGCCGCGCCGAGCTTCGCCGTCGTGACGCTCGCGACCGACCACGCGTCGCGGCCGACGAGCTGCTGCGCGCCGACACGCAAGGCCTCGGGCGGCGGCAGCGGCCCCGGTGGCTCGGCCTCGAAGCCGAAGACGTAGGCCCCGTTGTCCTCGCTCAGCCAGCCGGACTTGCCCGGGCCCTCGGCGCCCCCGTCGAACAGCGCGTGCCACTCGTTCCACGAGCCGCCGGCGTAGCGCACCTGCAGCCGGCCGACCAGCGTGAAGGCCGCGCCCTGCCAGCGGCCGGCAGCGCCCAGCTGCAGCGGGCTGTGGTCGTCGAACAGCTCGGCGCTGACGCCGATGCGACGCAAGGCCTCGCCGTCGCGCACCAGCGTGCTGCGGCAGAAACCGCAGACCGCCAGCGCCGACGCGGCCGAGCGGAACTCGACCGGCGCGCCGCAGCTCGGGCAGGCGGCGCGGTAGGCGCGTTGCGGTGAGGGCTCGGTAGCCACCCGCGGCTCAGACGAGCTTCTTCAGCAGCTCCGCCTTCTTGGCGCTGAACTCGTCCTCGGTCAGGATGCCCTTGGCCTTGAGTTCGGCGAGCTTCTCGATGGTCGCCATGACCTGGTCGGGCGCGATCGCCGCGGGAGCGGCCGCCGCCGCCGCCCCCACCGACGCACCGCCGCCCTGCAGGCCCTGCTGGAGGTTCTGCGCCAGCACCTGTCCCAGCGCCACGCCAGCGCCCAGGCCCATCGCGTCGCCCGCGATGCCGCCGCCACCACCGCCCTGCCCCTCGGCGAACTTCGGGATCGCCTGCGCGGTCTGGTACTGCATGAACTTGCCCATGTCGCCGCCGACCATGCCCATGCCGATCTTCTGGTCGAGGATCTTCTGCAGCTCTTCGGGCAGCGACACGTTCTGCACCGTCACGCCCTCGAGCTTGAGGCCGATCTTCTCGAAGGCCGGCGCCGTGACCGTGGCGAGCTGCTGCGCGAACTCGACCTGGTTGGCCGCCAGGTCGAGGAAGGGCACGCCGCTGGAGGCGACCGCATCCGAGATGTGCTGCAGCATCAGCGCGCGCAGCTGGCCGTCGAGGTCGCCGACGGTGTAGCGGTCGCGCGTGCCCGAAATCTCGGTGTGGAAGAGCTTGGGGTCGGCCACACGGTAGGCGTAGTTGCCGAAGGCGCGCAGCCGCACCGCGCCGAAGTCCTTGTCGCGGATCGCGACCGGCTGGGTCGTGCCCCAGCGCTGGTCGATCTGCTGGCGGGTGCTGAAGAAGTAGACGTCGCTCTTGAACGGCGACTGGAACAGCTTGTCCCAGTTCTTCAGGTAGGTCAGCACCGGCAGCGTCTGGGTCGTCAGCTTGTACATGCCGGGGCCGAACACATCGGCCACCTTGCCCTCGTTGACGAACACCGCCATCTGCGACTCGCGCACGGTCAGCGAGCCGCCGTACTGGATCTCGTTGCCGGCCATCGGGAAGCGCCAGGCCAGCGTGCCGTCGCCGTCCTCCGTCCATTCGAGGATGTCGATGAACTGCTTCTTGATGAAATCCATCAGCGCCATGGGAAACCTCCTGGTGGGAAGCGTGAGCACGGGTAGGGACACAATCGCGGCGGGATCATAGACCGCGGTCCGCGGCCGTCACGCACCCCTTGGGGTGAGTGTCGCCAGGACGCACAGAGCAGACACCGATGTCGACGACTCTTTCACTCGCGGTGGTGGGCGCCGGTCCGGTGGGCCTGGCGCTGGCGCTGCAGGCGGCGCGCGCGCGGCCCGACGCGGCCGTCAGCGTCTTCGACATGCGCCCGGCCGACCAGGACGTGGCGGGCGATCCGCGCACGCTGGCGCTGTCGCTCGGCAGCGTGCAGGAACTCGAGCGCCTGGGCGTCTGGCCGGCGATCGCGCCGCGCGCTGCGGCGATCCGCGCGGTGCACGTGTCGCAGCAGCAGCCGGCGCTGGCCTTCTCGCTGCTGGGGCGCGCCGAACCCGAGCTGCTGCTGACGTCCGAGGAGTGCGGGGTCGAGCAACTGGGCGCGGTGGCCAGCTACGGCGCCATCGTCGCCCCGCTCCAGGCCGCGTGGCTGGCGGCGGCGGAGCGCGAGCCGCACCGGCTGTCCGCGCGCTTCGGCAGCACGGTGGCGGCGTGCAAGGCGCTGGACGACGGCGTCGAGCTCGACGCCGGCATCGCCGAGCGCTTCGACCTCGCGGTCGTCGCCGAGGGCGGCGTGTTCTCGGGCCAGGCGCGCAAGGCACTGGCTCACGACTACGGCCAGACCGCCTGGGTCGGGCAGGTGACTCTGGACCGGGCCGCGGGCATCCCCGGCACGGCCTACGAACGCTTCACCGCGCAAGGCCCGGCGGCGCTGCTGCCCCTGCCGGCGCCGGTCGACGGCCCGGCGCGCGCGGCGCTGGTGTGGTGCGTCGACGCGAGCGACGACCCGGTGCGCGATCTCGACGACGCGCAACGTCTGGCGGTGCTGAACCACGCCTTCCACCCGCGCGTCGGCCGCTTGACGGCACTGTCGCCGCTGAAGGCGTTTGCGCTCGGGCTGAACGCCGAGCGCACGCTGGTCGATCAGCGCACGGTCCGGATCGGCAACGCCGCGCAGACCCTGCATCCGGTCGCCGGTCAGGGCCTCAATCTCGGCCTGCGCGACGCGCATGCGCTGGTCGACGCCTTGCGGCGCGAGGCCGACGTGGGCCGCGCGCTGGCCCGCGTCGAGTGGCAGCGCGCGCCCGACCGCTGGGCGCTGATCGCCGCGACCGACTTCCTGGCGCGCAGCTTCACCTGGCAGCTGCCGGGCCTGTCCAGCGCACGTGGCCTGGGTCTGGCGGCCCTGCAGGCGCTGGCGCCGGCGCGGCGTGCGCTGGCGCGGCAGATGATGTTCGGCTGGCGCTGAGGCCGGCTCAGGCGGCCGCTTCGACGATCCGCAGGTCGCGCACCGCGCCGTCGCCCAGCGCCACCAGCGCGGCCTGGTAGTCGGCGCTGTCGTGCACGGCCGCGGCCTGCGCGACGCTGTCGAACTCGATCAGCACGGTGCGGTCGAGCTTGCCGTCCTCGTAGGCGCGAGCGGCGGTGCCGCGCGCCAGGAAGCGCCCGCCCCCGGCCTGGATGCAGGGCCCGGCGAGCCTGGCGTAGGCGGCCAGCGCGTCGGGGTCGGAGATGGAGCGGTAGCAGGCGATCCAGTAGGCCTTGGGCATGATGGTCTCGATCGATGAAGGAAGGAACCGTGCGCGACTTTCACACGGCGCAGTAGCGCTCCTGGATCTCGCGGTCGGCCAGCAGCGCGGCGGCGTCGCCATGATGGACCACGCGGCCCTGGTCGATGATGTAGGCGCGGTCGGACACCTTCAGCGCGCGCTCGACGTTCTGCTCGACCAGCAGCAGCGTCGTGCCCTGGCGCTTCATGCGCGCGAACAGCTCGAACATCTCGTCGACGAGGATGGGCATGATGCCCTCGCTCGGCTCGTCGAGCAGGATCATCCGCGGCCTGGCCATCATCGCGCGCGCGATGGCCAGCATCTGCTGCTCGCCGCCGGACATCGAGCTGCCTTCCTGGTCCAGGCGCTCCTTCAACCGCGGAAAGGTCTCGGCGATCTCGTCGACACCGCGCTGCAGGTCCAGCTTGCCCGCTCCGGACTTGGCCGCGATCAGGCCGAGCTGCAGGTTCTCGCGCACCGTCAGGCCCGGCACGATGCGGCGCTCCTCGGGCACATAGGCCAGGCCGAAGTGGAAGCGCGTGTGCGCCGGTTCGGCCAGGAAGTCGCGGCCGTCGAACCGCGCGCTGCCGCCCCGCTTGCCGACCAGGCCCATCAGCGTGCGCAGGGTCGTGGTCTTGCCGGCCCCGTTGCGACCCATCAGCGTGACGATCTCGCCCGCGTCGACGTGGAAGGACAAGTCCTGCACGACGTGGCTGCGGTCGTACCAGGCGTTCAGGCCTTCGACATCGAGGAGCGCCGTCATGACCCCTGCCCCAGATAGACGCGCTTCACTTCGTCGTTGGCGCGGATCTCGGCCGGCGTGCCCTCGGCCAGCAGCTCGCCGTGGTGCAGCACCACGAGCCGCTGGCACAGACCCATCACCAGCTTCATCTTGTGCTCGACCAGCACCACGGTGCGCTCCTCGGCCAGCCGCGCGATCAGGTCCATCATCACCGTGGTCTCCTCCGGCGACATGCCGGCGGTCGGCTCGTCCATCAGCAGCAGGCGCGGCTTGCTGGCCAGCGCCATCGCGATCTCGAGCGCGCGCTGCTGGCCGTGCGCCAGGTCGGCGGCGCGCTTGCCGCGTGCGTCGGCCAGTCCCACGCGCTCCAGCAGCGCCGCGGCGAAGTCCGACACCTCGCGCAGGGCGCTGCGCGGCCGCAGCAGCGCGAAGCGCGACACCGGCATCTGCGCGGCCACGCGCACGTTCTCGTGGGCGCTGAGCTGGCGGAACACGTTGGTGATCTGGAAGCTCTTGGCGATGCCGCTGCGCGCGTAGTCGTGCGGCTGCAGGTGCGTGATGTCGCGGCCCTCGAACAGCACGCGGCCGGTACTGGCCGGAAAGGCGCCGCTGATGACGTTGAAGAAGGTGCTCTTGCCCGCGCCGTTGGGGCCGATGATCGCGGTCAGCTGGCCGGCCGGGAAGGCCACCGTGACCTTGTTCAGCGCGGTGAAGGCACCGAAGCGCTTGCCGACGCCCTCCGTGGCGAGGATCGGTGCACCGCTCATGCCTTGCCTCCCCTGCCCGCCGCGCGCTCCAGCCAGTCCAGCGTCGAGCCCCAGATGCCGCGCGGGAAGAACAGCACGAAGACCATGAACACGATGCCGACCACCGCCATCCAGTACTTGGTCATGTGGGTGACGATGTCCTCGAGGTACAGGAACACCGCCGCACCGACGAAGGGCCCGAAGAAGGTGCCCATGCCCCCCAGCAGGCACATCATCACCGCCTGCCCGGACTGCAGGTAGTGCAGCGAGTCGATCGGCACGATCGACAGGTGCAGCGCGCGCAGCGTACCGGCCAGGCCGCAGACCGCCGCCGACAGCACGAAGGCCAGCAGCTTGGTGCGCGCGACGTCGTAGCCGCAGGCAGCGGCGCGCTTCTCGTTCTCGCGCACGGTCTCGATCACGGCCCCGAAGGGGCTGGCGAGGACGCGCGACACGAACCACAGCGCCAGCGCCACGAAGACCAGCATGAAGTAGTACTTGGCGACCGGGTTCAGCAGGTCGACCTTGAACACGCCGAAGTCGATCGCTTCGACCGAGACACCGCGCAGGCCGTTCTCGCCACCGGTCCAGCGCTCGGCCTTGTAGAAGGCGTAGTAGACGATCTGGCCCAGCGCCAGCGTGACCATCGAGAAGTAGATGCCGCGCGTGCGGATCGCCAGCAGGCCCAGCCCCAGGCCGGCGACGGCCGAGGCCGCGACGCCGATCGCGATGGCGGCCCACCACGACAGCCCCGCATGCACGATGGCGATGCCCGCGAGGTAGCTGCCGATGCCGAGGAAGGCCGCATGCCCGAAGGACAGCAGGCCGGTGTAGCCGAACAGCAGGTTGAAGCCCACCGCGTACAGGCCGAAGATCAGGATGTTGACCGCCAGCGCGTGGTAGGGCATCACCAGCGGGAACACCATCAGGAAGGCCAGCACCGCCAGCACCCGGTGGCGGGCGACGAGGTCGAGGACGTTGCGCAGGTTCATCTCGGCCTCAACCCATCAAGCCGGCCTTGCCGAAGAACCCCTGCGGCCGCACCAGCAGCACCACGGCCATCAGCACGAAGATCGACAGCTCGGCCAGGTCCGGAGCGAACAGCGAGGTCATGCTGAACACGATGCCGACCAGCAGGCCCGCCACGACCGCGCCCGGCAACGAGCCCATGCCGCCGACCACGGTGACGACGAAGGACTCGGCCAGGATGGGGATGCCCATCTCCGGATTCACCGCGCGCGTCGGCGCCGCGAGCGCACCCGACAGCCCGGCGATCGCGGTGCCGATGCCGAACACCAGCAGCCACACCTTCGCCACGTCGATGCCGAGCACGCGCACGATCTCGGGATCGCGAGCGCCGGCGCGGATGATCAGGCCGTAGCGCGTCTTCTCGATGAAGAGCCACAACGCGCCGATGACCAGGGCGGTGGCGAAGATCAGGAACAGCCGGTAGGTCGGGAAGTAGCCGATGCCCAGGTTGGTCGCGCCGCGCAGCTCGGCCGGCGTGCTGGAGGGCATGCCCTCGATGCCGAACAGGAAACGCATCGCGTCGACCAGCACGTAGCCGAAGCCGAAGGTCAGCAGCAGCGGATAGTCGATGCCGCGGCCGTACAGCGGGCGCACCAGGAAGCGCTCGAGCACGAGGCCGATGCAGCCCACCACCAGCGGGGTCAGCACGAGGCTGAACCAGAAGCTGCCCGTCAGCCCGAGGAAATAGACCCCGAGGAAGGCGCCGACCATGAAGAAGGCGCCGTGCGCGAAGTTGACGACGGTCAGCATGCCGAAGATCAGCGACAGGCCGATCGCCAGCAGCGCGTAGACCGAGCCCAGCGCGATGCCGGTCACCAGTTGCAGCGCGAGCAGGTTCGGGGTGATCTCACCCATGCGGGCTCCTGACGGAAGGACGAAGGAGCCGGGCGCGGCAAGGCACCCGGCCGGCGGTGAAGGGCTTCAGGCGCTGACCTTGTGCCCCATCTCGTCGCAGCTGCGCAGGTTCTTCTCGTCGGCCGGCTCGATGGCCATCACGTTGAAGACGTCGTTCTTGTCCTTCATGCCCTTGGACTTGCTCTCGACGATGACCACCGACTGGATCGACTGGTGGTCGCACTTGCGGTACTGCTGCGGCCCCTTGTACCAGTCGTACTTGAGCTGGCGCAGCGCGATCGACACCGGCACCGAGTCGCTGGACTTGGCGTTCAGCACCGCCTGCAGCACGCTGCGGATGCCGGCATAGCCGAGCGCGCCGTAGTCGCTGGGCACCGCGCCGCCGTAAGCCTTGCGGAACTTGTCGTTGAAGGCCTTGGCGGACGGGATCTTGTCCTCCATGCCCCAGTAGTAGGACGTGCCGCCGCCGATGCCCTCGAAGGCCTCGGCGCCGCCGGCCAGCCGCGAGGTGAACAGCAGCACCGGCGTGATGATCTTGGTGCCCGACTTGATGCCGAAGTCGGTGGCCTGCTTGGCCGAGTTGACGAGGTCGCGGCCGAAGTTGCACAGCACCAGCACGTCGGGCTTGAGCGCCTGGATGCGCGGCAGGAAGGCCGAGTAGTCGGCCGTGCCCAGCGGATGGCGGATGTCGGCCAGCGTCTTCATGCCCAGCGCGTTGCCGGCCCGCTGGAAGCCGCGCACCATCTCGTGGCCGTAGGCGTAGTCGGCGGTCAGGTAGACCACGCCCTTGCCGGTCTTGGGGAAGTAGTAGCGCGCCACCGCACCGGCCGTGAGGTGCGGGTTCAGCGCCTCGTGGAAGGTGTACAGGCTCCAGTCCTTGGCCTCGTTGATCGCGTCGGACTGGCTGATCGAGTTGAAGATGATCTTGCGGTCGCGGCACACCGCGTTGATGGACAGCTGGGTCGCGGCCGACAGCGAGCCGACGACGAAGTTCACCTTGTCCTTCTCGATCAGCTCGAGCGTGCGGGTCGCCGCCTCGCCGGGGTTGAGCTTGTCGTCGCGCACCAGCAGCTCGCACTTGCGGCCGTTGAAGCCGCCGGCCTCGTTCCATTCCTTCACCGCCAGTTCGGCGGCGCGCACCTGGTCCTGTGCCTCGGCCGAGAAGGCCCCGGTCAGCGGCACCGGAAAGCCGATCTTGATCGGCTCGCCGCTCTGCGCGCGCGCGATGTTGAACAGCATCGGGCTGGCGGCCGCAGCGGCGCCGGTCGCGATCAGCTGGCGGCGGCGACGGTTCGGGGAAGTCGTGCTCATCTCGGGTCTCCTGTGGGCGGACGGTGTCGTCTCTGGGGTGGATGATCGGGTTCGGGCGGCTCAGGCCGGCACCGGCGCGTCGCGCATGGCGGCCAGGTCGATCGCGGTTTCGCGCATCACGGTGCTGGCGTCGCGGGCCGTCTCGGCGGCGCCGCGCTCGGCGGCGCTGCCGCCCTGGGCCTGCATGTAGGCCCCGAGGCGGCGGCCGCGCTCGACCACCGCGCGGCCCGCGGGCAGCCGTTGCGACTCGTAGCGCTGCAGCGCCTGCGGCGTGGCGCCGAGTTCGGCGATCGCCGCGCAGAGCGCCAGCGCGTCGTCGCCGGCCTTGGTCACGCCCATGCCGACATGCGGCCGCGCCACGAAGGCCGCATCGCCCATCAGCGCGACGCGGCCGAAGGCCAGTTGCTGCGACATCAGGTCGTGGATCGGCTGCAGGAATGGCTGCGCGGTCTTCTCCAGCACCTCGGCCCACTGCGGCGCGAGCAGGTCGCGGGCCGCCTCGCGCATGCGCGCGACCTCGTGCCAGCTCACCTTGTGCGGCGGGATGCCGGCGGCGTGGTGCACGCCGTCGGCATCGGTCATCAGGCGCTTCAGCTCGACGGCCTCGTCGGCCGGGCGGTACCAGACGAAGTTGTAGCGCCGCTGGCCGCGCGCGGTCGCGTTGCCGGGGCCGGCGACGGGGTAGCCGATCATCTGCTCGCCGCGCGGCAGGCCGAAACCGAAGTGGTCGAACAGCGTGTCCAGCGTGCGCTGCGACAGCAGCCCTTCGTCGCAGACGCCGCGCCAGGCGACGTAGCCGGCGTACTCGGCCTGCGCCGCGGGCGCCAGCTGTGCGCGCACCGCGGAGCGGATGCCGTCGGAGGCGACCAGCAGGTCGGCCTCGAAGCGCTCGCCGCCGGCGCAGTGCACGCGCACGGCCTGCCCGTCCTGGTCGACCCGCGCGACGCTGCAGCCGCGCCGGTGGCGCTCGGCGGGCAGGGCCGCCAGCAGCAGGGCGTAGAGCCGGCTCCAGGACGTCAGCACCTGCGCATGGTCGCCGCTCGCCACGGTATCTCCCTGCGCATCCAGCACCACGCGCGAGGCGACGGCGACGCCCAGCGTCTCGTCGACCGTCACGCCGGCGGCGCGCAGGGCCGTCACCAGACCACGGTGCGTGACGATGCCGGCGCCGCGGCCGTCGAGCGAGGCGCTCGCCTTCTCGAGCACCGTCACGTCGTGCCCCGCGCGCAGCAGCACGTTGGCGGCCATCAGGCCACCGAGCGAGCCGCCGGCCACGAGAATGCGCGCAGCATGCATCGCCGTCACGCCCTCGCGGCGTCCTCGATCGCCGGGTAGTTGAGTTCGATGACCACGCCGTTCGGGTCGTCGACGAAGACCTGATGCAGACCGAGGTTGGGCACGGTGCGCTCCCGGCGTGCCACGCCCAGACGTTCGAGCCGCTCGCGCATCGCCGCCAGCCCGGTGGCGAAGAAGGCGACATGGTCGATCGCGCCGCTGCCCTCGAGGCTCGCTTCGTCGCGGTCGCCGAGGTAGGCCTTCAGGCCCTCGGGGTCGTTGCGGTCGATGCCGATGATGTGGACCACCGAGTTGGCCCAGACCGAGGTGTCGCCCTCGTACAGCCACAGGCCCGGGAAGGCGAAGGCCGGACGCGGGCCGACCTTCAGGCCCAGCACGTCCTCGTAGAAGCGCCGGCAGGCGTCGAGGTCGGTCGAGCGGATCGAGTAGTGGTTCAGCGTCAATGCCATCGTCGCTCCTTGCTGCGGTCAGGCCGCGCGCGCGAGCCGCGGCTTGTCGCCCGCCTGCTCCGCCAGCAACACGCCGGCCTGGGCCAGGTAGCCCTGCACGCGGTCGCGGATGTAGGTCTCGACCAGCGGGCCGTCGCCCTCGCCGCGGTAGTGCTGCGCGTAGCACAGCGGCAGGATGCCGAGCTGGTAGATCAGGCCGCCGTGCAGGCCCATCAGCAGCGCCTCCTCGCGTGCCGAAGGCTTGCCGCGGCCGGTCAGGCCGTGGGCGCGCCGCGCCTCGCGCAGCACGCGCGGGAACAGCCGTTCGCGCAGCAGGTCGAAGTAGCGCTGCGGGATCAGGCCGTCGCTCATGCCCGAGTACATGAAGATGCGCAGCCACTCGGGCGTGAGGATGGCGCGGAGGTATTCGCCGTAGAAGGCGCAGAGCTTGTCCTCGACGCCGCCCGGCCCGTCGAGCAACGCCTCCCAGCGCACGTCCCAGCGGTTGGCGATCACGGTCTCGTAGACACGCTCGATCAGCGCCTGCTTGGTCGGAAAGTAGTGGTACAGCAGCGCGTGGGTAACGCCGATCTCGGCGGCGAGCTCGCGCGTCTGCGCCTCCAGGCCGTGGCGCGCGAAGAAGTCGACCGCGCCGCGCAGGATCTGCTGCTCGCGGTCGGCCGCGCTCAGGCGCTGGCGGACCGGCGCACCGGCGGCCTGGCGGGGGGGGCGGGTTTTTGCTGTATTTACCATTTGCTCAACACTGCGAACATTGTTGAGCGCTTGCTCAATAGCGAGCATCCCGACAAACCCGCAGCGTCCCGACCGCCGCACTTCCGGAGCTCCCGATGAAGGCCCCCTCATTCGACGTCGTGCGCGCCGCGTCGCTGCCGCAGGTCTTCGACCTGATGCGCCAGCACGGCGACGGCGCGCGCCTGCTGGCCGGCGGACAGACGCTGATGGCGACGCTGAACATGCGGCTGTCGGAGCCGGCGCTGCTGATCGACATCAACGCGCTGGCCGAGCTGCGCGGCATCGCGGTCGCCGGCAAGCTGCTGCGCATCGGCGCGCTGACGACGCACACCGAGATCGAGGCATCGGCGCTGGTCGCGCAGCACGCGCCGCTGCTGGCGCAGGCGGCCCCGCACATCGCGCACCGCGCGATCCGCAACCTGGGCACCTTCGGCGGCTCGCTGGCCTATGCAGACCCGGCGGCCGAGTGGCCGGCTTGCGTGCTGGCGCTCGACGCCACGCTGGTGCTGCGCAGCGCTACCGGCGAACGCAAGGTCGCCGCGCGCGACTTCTTCCAGGGCCTGTACACCACCGCGCTGCGGCCCGACGAACTGCTGGCCGCCTGCGAAGTGCCGCTGCTCGCTCCCGACGAGCGCCAGAGCTTCGACGAACTGGCGCGCCGCCATGGCGACTACGCGATCGCCGGCCTGGCGGCGCGCGCACTGTGGCGCGGCGGCAAGCTCTCGGACGTGAAGCTCGCCTTCCTCGGCCTCGAGGACCGGCCGGTGCGCGCACCCAGGACCGAGGCCCTGCTGCACGGCAAGGCGCCCGACGACGCGCTGCTGGCCGACGCCGAGCGCGCGCTGCGCGCCGAACTGCAGCCGATGGGCGATCTGACCAACGGCCCCGACACCAAGCGCCAGCTCGCCGCGGTGCTGATGAAGCGCGCGCTGCGGCGGCTGAGCGCCTGAACGAGAGACGACGATGGCCCACGACATCCCCCCGCGACGCATCCGCGTCGACATCAACGGCAGCCCGGTCACGCGCGAGGTCGAGCCGCGCCGCCACCTGGTCGACTTCCTGCGCGAGAGCTGCGGACTCAAGGGCGCCCACCTCGGCTGCGAGCACGGCGTCTGCGGCGCCTGCACGGTGCGGCTGGACGGCAAGATCGTGCGCGGCTGCCTGGTGCTGGCGGTGCAGGCCGACGGCCGACGGGTCGAGACGGTGGAGACGCCGACGCCGTCACCACGGCTGCGCGCCTTGCAGGACGCCTTCATCGCACGCAACGCGCTGCAGTGCGGCTACTGCACCTCGGGCATGTTGATGGCCGCGCTGGAGCTGGTCGAGCAGCGCCCCGACGCCGGCCGCGAAGAGGTGCGCGGCTGGATGAGCGGCAACTACTGCCGCTGCACCGGCTACCACGCGATCGTCGATGCGGTCTGCGACGTGCTGGCCTTGCAGAAGGCCGGCAAGCTCGGCGAGGAGGCCACCGCATGAACAGCCCCCGCGAAGCGCCCTTCGTCCGCGAGCTGGACGACGTCACCGAGGACCAGCGCCACATCGGCGAGTCGGTGCCGCGCGACGGCGTGCGCCGGCTGGTGCAGGGCCGCGGCCAGTACATCGACGACGTCGAGCTGCCGCGCATGGTGCATGTCGTGTACTGGCGCTCACCGGTCGCGCACATGCGCATCACCGGCATCGATGCGGCCGTGACGCGCAAGATGCCCGGCGTGGTCGGTGTCTTCACCGGCCCGGACCTGGCGCGCATCTGCAAGCCCTGGGTGGCGACGCTGGCCCACCTGGCCGGCATCAAGAGTGCGCCCGAGTACCCGCTGGCGATCGATCGCGCCGTCTGGCAGGGCGAGCCGGTGGTCGCGATCGCCGCCGAGACCCGCGTGCAGGCCGAGGACGCGCTGCAGCACCTGGTCGTCGACTGGGAAGAGCTGCCCGCGGTGGTCGACACCGAGACCGCGCTCGATGCGGCCACCCCGGTGATCCACCCGGAGCTGGGCGACAACCTGTGCTTCGAGCGCAAGCTGAATGTCGGCGACGTCGACGCCGCCTTCGCGCGCGCCGACGCGGTGTTCGAGGAGACCTATGTCTTCGGCCGCCACACCGGGGTGACGCTGGAGCCGCGTTGCCAGATCGCCGACTGGAATCCGGGTCGCTGTTTGGCAGAGGGCAAGCTCACCGTCTGGCACAGCTTCCAGGCGCCGCACATGATGCAGGACCTCTACTGCCGCCAGTTCGACCTGAAGGAAGAGCAGGTCCGCGTGCTGTGCAAGGACGTCGGCGGGAGCTTCGGCATCAAGGTGCACGCCTATCCCGACGACTTCGCGACGGTGGCGATCAGCCTGATCCTCGGCCGGCCGGTCAAGTTCGTCGCCGACCGGCTGGAGAGCTTCGTCTCCGACATCCACGCGCGCGAGCACCGCATCAAGGCGCGCATCGCTGCCACCCGGGACGGCGAGATCCTGGCCTTCGAGATCGACGACCTCACCGGCATCGGCCCCTTCAGCATGTTCCCGCGCACCAGCGGCATCGAAGGCAACCAGGTCGTCAACCTGACCGGCGGACCCTACAAGCACAAGGACTACCGCGCGGCACTGAAGGTCGTGTTCCAGAACAAGACCCCGACCTGCCAGTACCGCGGCGTCGGCCACCCGATCGCCTGCGCGGTGACCGAGGCGCTGGTCGACGGCGTGGCCGCCAAGATCGGCATGGACCCGCTGGCGATCCGGCTGAAGAACGTGATCCCGGACGACGCCTATCCGGCGACCGGTGCCTCCGGCATCAAGCTCGAGGTGCTGTCGCACGAGGCCTGCCTGGCCAAGGCGCGCGAGCTGTGCGGCTACGAGGCGCTGCGCGCCGAGCAGGCCACCCTGCGCGCCAAGGGCATCTACCGCGGCATCGGCCTCGCGACGGTGATCGAGCTGACCAACCCGAGCGCGGCCTTCTACGGCGTCGGCGGCGCGCGCATCGCGTCGCAGGACGGCGCGACGATGCGGCTCGAGCCGAGCGGCGCGGTCACGCTGCTGTCCAGCGTCGGCGAACAAGGCCAGGGCACCGAGGCCATCTACCTGCAGATCGCGGCCGACGCGGTGGGCGTGGACATCGGCCGCGTGCGCGTGGTCACCAGCGACACCGATGTCACGCCCTATGGCGGCGGCACCTGGGCCAGCCGCGGCGCGGGCGTGGGCGGCGAGGCGGTGCTGCAGGCCGGGCTGGCGCTGCGCGCCAACATTCTGAAGACCGCGGCGGTGATCCTCCAGCGCGACGACGCGTCCGGCCTGATCCTGCGTCGCGGCGCGGTGCTCGACGAGAAGACCGGCGAAGAACTGCTGCCGCTGGCCGAGCTGGGCCGCATCGCCTACTTCCGCAGCGACACGCTGCCCAAGGACTACACGCCCGAGCTGATGGTCACGCGCCACTACGCGCAGCGCGACTACCCCTTCATCTTCACCAACGGCGTGCAGGTCAGCTACGTGGAGGTCGACGCCGACACCGGCTTCGTCAAGCTGCTGGGCCACTGGTGCGTGGAGGACTGCGGCCGCGTCATCAACCCGATGCTGGTGGACGAACAGATGCGCGGCGCGATCGTGCAGGGCATCGGCGGCGTGCTGTTCGAGGAATGCCTGTACGACGAGCACGGCACGATGAAGAACGGCAGCATGGCCGACTACCTGGTGCCGATGGCTGCCGAGATGCCTGACATCGTCGTCGCGCATGTGCAGACACCGACCCGGAGCTCGCTGCTCGGCGCCAAGGGCGCCGGCGAGGCCGGCACCGCCGGCGCGCCGGCCGCGGTGATGAATGCGATCAACGACGCGCTGGCGCCGCTGAACGCGCGCGTCGCCTCGCAGCCGATCACGCCCGAGAAGATCCTGCGGGCGCTGGGCAAGGTGGGCTGAGCGTCAGAGCACCCGGTGCGCCAGCGCCGGCAACTGCGCCCGGACCTGCGCGATCCTTTCGGCATCCAGCGTCGCCAGCACCACACCCTCGCCGTCCTCCTGGCGCACCGCCAGCACCTCGCCCCAGGGGCCGACGGCGAGGCTGTGGCCCCAGGTGCGACGGCCGTTCTCGTGGCGGCCGCCCTGCGCCGGCGCCAGCACGACGCACTGGTTCTCGACCGCGCGGGCGCGCAGCAGCAGCTCCCAGTGCGCCTGCCCGGTCGGGTGGGTGAAGGCGGCCGGCACGAGCAGCAGGTCGCAGGGCGGGGTCATCAGCGCGCGGTAGAGCTCGGGGAAGCGCAGGTCGTAGCAGATGCTCAGACCGACGCGCCAGCTGCGGCCGCTCCGGTCGGTGAGCGCAAAGGCCACGGGCTCGCTGCCGGCCTGCAGCGTGGCCGCCTCGTCGTAGCGCCGCTCGCCGTCGTCGAAGCGAAAGAGGTGGACCTTGTCGTAGCGCGCGACGCGGCCGCCGTGCGGCCCGAACACCAGCGTGGTGTTCAGCACGCGGTCGCTGCGGCCGGCGATGCGCAGCGGCAGCGTGCCGCCGGCCAGCCAGACGCGGTGCTCGCGCGCCATCGCGGCGAGCGCCTGCTGGATCGGGCCGTCGCCCTCGGCTTCGGCGTGGGCCAGCTTGTCGGTGTCGCGCAGGCCCATCAGGCAAAAGTACTCGGGCAGCGCGACCAGCTCCGCGCCGCCGGCGGCGGCCTCGCCGACCAGCGCGCGGGCGCGCGCCAGGTTCTGCGCCACCTCGGGCGTGGACACCATCTGCACGGCGGCGATCTTCATCGGTTCTCCTTCACGGGCGCGGCGGGCGCGGCGCTGGCCGCATCCGCGTTCGGCATCGCGTCGCCGAGTTTGCGCTCGACCCGGTCGACCTTGGGGTGCGCCCAGGGGCCGGTGACGCGGAACTCGCGCGTCCCGGCCTCGATCAGCGGCCGGCGCAGGAACAGCTGCGCGAGGAAGGAGCCGATGCCGACCGCCGGGTTGATCGCGGCCACGGCCAGCGAGGCAGTGCCGGCATTGATCTCCGGCACGACCCAGACGCGCAGGTCCTGGGTCTCGCGGGCGATGTCGGCGCTGCCTTCCATCAGGACGACCGCCTGCACGCCGCGCATGCGCAGGTGGCGGGTGCTGGCCACGCCATCGGCGATGGCGACGTCGCCGCCGATGCCGTCGAACACGAAGCCCTGCTCGAACACGTCGCGGAAGTCCAGCAGCAGCCGGCGCGGCAGCGCCTGCAGGCTCAGCACGCCCAGCAGCTTGGCGATGCCCGGCTCGGCCTGCAGGAACTGCCCGCCCTCGAGCTCCACGTTGACCTGCCCGCCCAGGCTGGGCAGGTCGATCGACAGCGGCGATCCCAGCCAGCCGATCTGCCCGGACAGCCGCCCCTTGCCGCCGCGCACCACGCCGGCGTAGCCCAGCCGCGTCAGCAGCGCACCGCTGTCGGCGATGTCGAGGCCGAAGTCCATCACCGCGCGGCGACGCGCGCCGCCGCCGGCCGTCGCCGGCGCCCATTGGCCGGTGGCGTTGAACTGGGCCTCGGGCGTGACGAGCCGGAACTTGCCGAGTCGCCACTCGCGCGCCGACTCCGCACCCGGATCGGCCGCGCGGTTCTGCGCCTCGATCTCGACGCGGCCCAGGCGCTTGCCGTTCAGGTCGAGGTCCTCGACGACGATGTCGAGCGCCGGCACGCTGGTCGGCGAGGCCTGCTCGAGCAGGCTGCTGACCGCGTCGGCCTCGCTCTTGGGCAGCGACAGCCGCGCGAGCCGCGCATAGACGCGGCCGGCCGCCTCGCCGCTGCGCGTGCCGGGCGGCCGGTATTCGGCATAGCCGTTCAGCTCCGCGGCGTCGAGGTTGGCGCGCCACAGGCCTTCGTCGCCGGGACCGCCGCGCGACAGGCCGACCACGACCCGGTTCAGGCGCCGCCCGCCGCCGATGAACTCCTGCACGCGCAGCGCCAGCGTGCCCGGCGCGTAGCCGCTGTCGCCGCCGGGCCCGCCCCAGCTTTCGGCGATGCGCTGCCAGGCATCGACGTCGAGCCGGGCGAGATTGACGTTCGCCGCGACGCCCTCGGCGGGCTGCGGCATGCTGTCCTGCACGCCGATGCCGCCGCGGAGCACGCGCGCACCGTCGGCGGTCAGCTCGCGCGTCCATGTGGCCTGCAGCAGGCGAGCGCCGTCGGCGCCGAGCTCGACGCGCAGCTGGTCGCGCGCCGGCCCGACGCCCCCGTCGGCCAGCAGGCTGGCCTGCACGCGCAGCGGCAGCGGCTGCTCGGCGGTCTTGCGCAGCGGTGCCGGCAGGTCGAGCCCCAGGCCGACGAGGTTGCTGCTGAACTGCCACTCGGCCTGGCCACGCACGAAGCCGAGCGCGAGCCGGTAGGTCGTCTGTCCGCTGAACTGCGCGGCCGCCCGCGACAGCGCGCCCAGCTCGCCGGCACGGCGCAGGCCCTCGGCGCTGGCGCTGCCCTGCACGTTGAAGCGCAGGTTGCCGTCGGCCTGGCTGCCGCCGTCGAAGGCGGCCTCGCCGCCCAGCACGCGGGCGCTGCCGCCGGCGAGCGTGAAGCTGCGCTCGGTGAAGGCGATGCGCGCCTTCGCGCCCGCGAGCATCGGCAGCTCCGGCCGCAGCTTCAGGTCGTTGCCGGCCAACGCCAGGCTGCCGCGCACTGTGGTGTCGCGGCTGTGGTGCAGAGGGATGCTCAGGGCCAGCTGCAGGTCGACCGGCGCCTGGGCCGGGCCCGTGCCGACCTGGGACAGTGCGCCGCCGATCCAGCCGCCGATCGGCGTGGCGTCGACGAAGCGCAGCGCATCGGCCAGCGGGCCGCGGCCCCCGCCCTCGATCGTCAGCGCGGCCTCGTGCCCCAGCTCGCGGATCCCGCCCTGCACGCGCTGGACCTCGAAGCTGCCGCTGCCGACGCTGCCGAGCCGCCCCTGGACCTTGTTGAGCGCCATCGAGCGCCGGTCGAACACCAGCTCGCCCTTGACGTCGGTGAAGGCCGGCCAGGGGCGCCCGCGCGCCTCGGGCTCGCCGTTCCAGTCGGGGTCGCCCGGCACGAAGGCGAAGCGCACGCCTTCCAGCTGCGCGGCGATGCGGAACTCGCCCGAGGGCGGCGGCTTGAGGCCGGGCTTGGCATTCGCCTTTGGGTCGCCGGCCTTGTCGCCCGCCTTGTCACCGAACGGAAAGTCGCGCAGGTTGCCCCGCACCTTGAAGTCGACCGCGCTCGCGTGGCCGGCCTGCACGGCACGCTCCACGTAGCGACGCGCGTCGGCCGACACGCCCAGCGGCAGGTAGCGCGCGACGCGGGTCGCCTCGGCGCGGTCGAGCCGGCCGCTCAGGTCCAGCGTGCCGGGCAGGCGGCCGCTGCCATCGGCGCGCGGCGGCGCGGTCGACCAGGTGGCGTCGAACTGGCCGGCCGTGTCGGCGTTGGCGAAGCGCAGCTCCCGGGCGCGCAGCTCGACCCGCGGCGGCGCACCGTCGCCGCCGGCGTCGATGCGCCAGGCCAGGTTGCCGCCCAGGCTGTCGAGCGCGATGCGCGGCAGCTCGAACACGCCGGGGAAGTCGAGGGCCCCGTCCTTCATCGCGACGCGGGCTTCGCCACCGGCCTCGGTCGCGTTGAAGTCGATGTCGACGCCCTGCACGCCCGGGCGACCGATCGGCGGCGACGAGGCCGTGGCCTCGGGCGCACTCGCCGCCGCGGACTGCGGCGCGAGGCTGAGGCCGCGCAGGCTCGCCTGCACGCGATAGCGCCGCGGCTGCGCCGGCGGGCCCTCCCAGCGCGCCTCGACCTGGCTGGCGATGCCGCCCGGGGCCAGGTCCGCGACCCGCGTCCTCAACGGCGCGCCGATCCAGGCCGCCGGCAGTCGTTCGGTCACCTGGGCCAGCAAGGCGAGGTCGAGCCGCCCGGCCTTGAACTCGCCGCCCGCCGCCGCGCCGTCGGCGCCGACGCGCCAGCGCAGGTCGGCGTCGCCGGCCGGCCAGCCGAGGCCATCGGCGGTGGTGAAGCTGAAGCCGCGGGCCTGCAGTTCGCCGCCGTCGCGGGCGTCGAAGCGGCCGCTGAGGCGACCGCCGATCTGCGAGAACGCGAGCGGCTCGGTGTCCGCGGCCAGCTTGAGAACGACGTCGCGCAGCGCCATGTCCACCGTCGCGGCGACCGGCTCGGCGTCGCGGACCTCGACCCAGGCACGCAGCGCGCCGGCGCCGCGGCTCAGGTCATAGGGCAGGTCGATCGCCTGGCGCAGGGGTTCGATGTCGGTGTCCGGCAAGTCGGCGTAGAGCGTGCCGCGCCAGCGCCGCCACTCGCCCGGCCGGGCCAGCAGGCCGCTGGCGCGCTCGCCGGCCGCGCCCAGCAGCGGCTGCACGAAGCGACCGCGCAGCGAGATGCGCTCGCCCCAGGCCGCCGGCGGCGTGGCGTCGAGCCGCAGCTCGTGCCGGCGCACGCCGTTGCGCACGACCAGGTCGACGGCGCTCAGCGCCAGCGGCGGCGCGCCGCGCAACTCGTCGGTCCACACCAGCGTGCCGTTGCGGATCGCGAACTCGTGCTGGCTGAAGAACCAGTCGGCCGCACTGCCGTCGCCGGGCCCGGCCGAGGTCGCGAGGCCCGCGACCCAGATCCGGCCGGCCGCGTCGCGGCGCAGCTCGAGCCGCGCGCCGTCGATCAGCAGCTGCTCGAAGCGCAGGCGCCAGCGACCGTCCCAGCCGGGCAGCAGCGACGCCGGCGACAACGCCACCTGAACGGTGGGCAGGCGCAGCGCTTCGCGCGCTGCGGCGTCGGCGGGTTCGCCAGGCCGCGGCGCCTCGAGCAGCACCACGTCGTGCAGGGTCAGCCCGCGCGCCCAGTGCCACGCAGCGCCGCCGTTCGTGACTTCGATCGCACCGATGCGCACCGGCACCCCCAATGCCTGAGTGGCGCGCTTCTCCAAGTCGGGGCGCCAGTGCTCGATCCGCGGCAGAATCGCGGCCACGAGAAGGAGCCAGGCCGCGACCACGATGCTCGCGACGAGCAGCAGACCCGCCAGGGACCACCGCCACACCCTGCCCCAGCCGCTGCGTCGGCGCGGCATGCCGGCGGCCAGGCCGGCGGGGGCCACGGTGACTGGAGGTGGGATGGACGGCATCGGTCGGTGGGATATCGGTAACGCAGCGCAGCCGCAGGCGCCGGGAGAACGCCGGCCCGGGCCGCAGGGTCGAGCGCTCGGCGTCGACTCGCAGCGTCGGCGCGCGGCACCCTAGCACAGACTGGAACGGCCGCGATGCGTTCCCCCGTTGACACGGCCTGCACGAACGGCGCGCTGCACTCGCGCTTCGTGCAGCGCATCCGCCGCCGCTATGCCGATGCGCTGACGCTGCTCGGGCCCGGCGTGCCGGCCCGCGAAGCGATCGACGCGCTGATCGACGCGCTGGTCGCCGGCGGCCAGCCACTGCCGGCCGCGCTGCGCGTCGCGCGGCACGTGGTGATCGAGCGCCTGGCGGTGCTGGACGTTGAGCAGCAGGCGCCGCTCGAGGCCGTGACGCGCACGATGAGCGAGCTGGCCGAAGTGACGCTCGACCGCGCCCTGGCCGCCGCCTTCGCCGAGCAGGACGCGAGGCACGGCGCTCCCTTGAAGCCGGACGGACGGCGCTCGGCCTTCTGGGTCGTCGGCATGGGCAAGCTGGGCGCGCACGAGCTCAACGTGTCGTCCGACATCGACCTGATCTACGTCTACGAGGACGACGTGCCGACCGCCGGTCGCGCCGACGGCCAGGGCGTGATCAGCGCGCACGAGTACTTCAGCCAGGTCGCGCGCTCGCTGTACGCGCTGATCGGCGACGTCACCGACGACGGCCAGGTGTTCCGCGTCGACCTGGCGCTGCGACCCAACGGCAACTCCGGGCCGGCGGTCGTGAGCCTGGCGATGCTCGAGGAGTACTTCCTCGTGCAGGGCCGCGAGTGGGAACGCTTCGCATGGCTCAAGAGCCGCGTCGTCGCGCCCGCCGCGGCGATGACCAGCGGCGAGGCGCTGCCGCTGCGCGACCTCGTCGTTGCCTTCGTTTACCGCCGTTACCTCGACTACGGCGTGTTCGAGGGCCTGCGTCAGCTGCACCGCAAGATCCGCGAAGAGGCGGCGAAGCGCGCCGCCGGGCGGCCCGAGCGCGCCAACGACGTGAAGCTCTCGCGCGGCGGCATCCGCGAGATCGAGTTCATCGTGCAGCTGCTGCAGGTCGTGCGGGGCGGCCAGTTCCCCGAGCTGCGCACGCGCTCGACGCTGAAGGCGCTGGACCGGCTCGTCGCCGTCGGCGTGATGAAGCCCGAGACCGCCGTGCGGCTGGCCGAGGCCTACCGCTTCCTGCGCCAGGTCGAGCACCGCATCCAGTACCTCGACGACCGCCAGACCCACCTGCTGCCGACCGAGGACGCCGACCTGGCGTGGATCGGCCGGTCGATGCGTCTGGAATGCAACGCCGACGCCTGCGAGCTGCTGGACCGCCTGTGCGGGCACCGCGAGTTCGTCGCCACCGAGTTCGACGCGCTGCTCCACGACGGCCGCAGTGGCAGTGCCCCCGAGGGTTGCCGCAACTGCGGCGGGCCGCCGCCGGCACTGGACAGCGAAGCCTTCCTCGAGCGGCTGCCGCCCGAAGTCGCCGAACGCGTGCGCCACTTCGCGGCCGGCCCCAAGGTGGCGATGCTGCGCGACGAGACGCGCACGCGGCTGGCCAAGCTGATCGGTCGCGCGGCGATGCTGTCGGACGAGCTGCCGGCCGGGCCGGCCGAGCCGCAGCAGGCGGTGCTGCGCTTCATCGACTGGATCGAGCCGCTGCTGCGCCGCGAGAGCTACCTCGCGCTGCTGGCCGAGCGGCCCGAGGTGCTGGGGCGCCTGCTGCGTCTGCTGGGGCTGGCCAAGTGGCCGATGCGCTACCTGATGCGCCACCCCGGCGTGATCGACGAACTGGCCGACGCCCGCGCGCTGCAGGGCCGCTTCGACCGCGTCGCCTTCCTGCGCGACCTGAACGAGCGCCACAGCGCCTGGACGCGCGGCGGCCAGGCCGACGAGGAGGCGCTGCTCGACACGCTGCGCCGCGCCCACCACGCCGAGGTCTTCCGCACGCTGGTGCGCGACGTCGAGGGCCAGCTGACGGTCGAGCAGGTCGCCGACGACCTGTCGGCGCTGGCCGACGCCACGCTGGACTGCACGATCCGCTGGGCGTGGCAGCACCTGAAGCAGCGCCACCGCGAGGCCCCGCGCCTGGCCGTCGTGGCCTACGGCAAGCTGGGCGGCAAGGAACTGGGCTACGGCTCGGACCTGGACGTCGTCTTCCTCTACGACGATGCCGACGAGGCCGATCCCGACAAGGCGGCCGAGGTCTATGCCGCCTTCGTACGCAAGCTGATCACCTGGCTGACCCTGCGCACGGCCGCGGGCGACCTGTTCGACATCGACACGGCGCTGCGACCCAACGGCAACTCGGGGCTGCTGGTCACCTCGATCGGCGCGTTCGAGCGCTACCAGGCCGGCCGCGGCAGCAACACGGCGTGGACCTGGGAGCACCAGGCCATCACGCGGGCCCGCTGGTGCGCGGGCGATGCCACGCTGGCGCCGCGCGTCGAGGCGGCGCGCCGCGGCGTACTGGCGGCGGTGCGGGATCCCGATGCACTGCGCCAGGAAGTGAGCGCGATGCGCGAGCGCGTCCGCGCGGCGCACCCCGCGCCGCGTCGCGACGGGCAGCTGCTGTTCGACGTGAAGCACGGCGAGGGCGGCATGATGGATGTCGAGTTCGCGGTGCAGGTCCTGGTGCTGGCGCACAGCGCACGGCACGCCGGGCTGCGCGACGACATCGGCAACATCGCGCTGCTGCGCCTGGCCGAGCAGCTGTCGCTGCTGCCGGCGGGCGTCGGCAATGCCGCCGCCGACGCCTACCGCGAGCTGCGCCGGGCCCAGCACCGCGCACGGCTCGACGAGGCGCCGACGCAGTTCGACGTGCAGGCCTTCGCCGCCGAGCGCGCGGCGGTGCAGGCGCTGAGCCGTGCCGTCTTCGGCTGAGTCGCGACGGCTCGGAAGCATCGCCTGGTGCGCGGTCGGCGCCCTGCTGGCACTGCCGGCCCTGGGGGTCTTCGACAGCGCGACCGCGGCCCGCACGCTGTCTTGGGATCCGGCGCTCTGGTGGGATCAGCCGTGGCGCTGGTGGAGTGCCGCCTGGGTGCACCTGAGCAGGTTGCACCTGCTGGCCAACCTGAGCGGTGCGGTGCTGGTGGTCGCACTCGGCGTGACCGCCCGGCTGCCGGTGCGCGCCGCGGTCGCCTGGGCGCTGGCCTGGCCGGCGACGCACCTGGGCCTGCTGGCGATGCCGGAGCTGACGCGCTACGGCGGACTGTCGGGCGTGCTGCACGCCGGCGTCGCGGTGGCGGCCACGGCGATGCTGCTGCGGTCCGCGCGCGGCGAGCGCCTGCTCGGCGGAGCGATCGCCGCCGTGGTGGTCGTCAAGCTGCTCGCTGAAGCGCCGTGGCGCGGCCCGCTGCAGCAGCCCGACGGCTGGGACATCGCGGTGGCGCCGCTGGCGCATGCGACCGGCGCGCTGGCCGGCACCGCGCTGGCACTGGTCTGCCTGCTGCCCGGCCGGCGCCGCTAATGGCGGATGCGTCGCACCAGCGCGGTGGTCGAGTAGCCGTCGACGAAGGGCAGCGCCAGCGAGCGGCCGCCCCAGCTGCGCACCAGCGCGGTCTCGGCCAGCGTCTCCATGTCGTAGTCGCCGCCCTTCACGTAGATGTCGGGGCGCACGAGACGCAGCAGCTCGACCGGCGTCGCCTCATCGAAGAGCGTGACCAGGCTGACGCTCTCGAGCGCCGCGAGCACCACGGCGCGATCGGCCTCGGCATTGAGCGGCCGGTCCGGGCCCTTGCCGAGACCACGCGCCGAGGTGTCGCTGTTCAGGCCGATCACCAGGCTCGCGCCCAGCGCGCGCGCCTGGGCGAGATAGCTGACGTGGCCGCGGTGCAGCAGGTCGAACACCCCGTTGGTGAAGACCAGCGGCCGCGGCAGCACCGCCAGCCGCGCCGCCAGCGCCTCGCGCGGGCAGAGCTTGTCGTAGAAGGCCGGCCACTCCATGTCACGCATTGTCGCGTCTGCGGCAGCCAGCGAGCGCCCCGGCCTTCTAGACTGCGGCACCCGACGAAGGAGCGCTCTCGATGATCACGCTGTGCGGCTTTGCGCTGTCCAACTACTACAACAAGGTCAAGCTGGTCCTGCTGGAGAAGGGCGTTCCCTTCGAGGAGAAGCTGGTCAAGACCGGTGGCGGCGCCGACGTGCTGGCCTGCTCGCCGCTCGGCAAGATCCCCTACCTGGAGACGCCCGACGGGCCGCTCGCCGAGAGCGCGGTGATCATCGACTGGCTCGAACTCACCTACCCGAACCCGCCGCTGGTGCCGGCCGACCCGTGGCAGGCGGCGAAGGTCCGGGAACTGAACACCTTCCTGGAACTGCACCTGGAGTTGTCGGTGCGCCAGCTCTATCCGCAGGCCTTCTTCAACTCGCCGCTGCCGGAGAAGTACCTCGAGCGCGTGCGGCCGCAGGTCGAGAAGGCGATCGCTGCCACGAAGCAGCTGTCGCGCTTCGCGCCGTACGTGGCCGGCGAGCAGTTCACGCTGGCGGACTGCGCGGCCTACGTGCACCTGCCGCTGGCCGCGCTGGCCACGCGGGCGATCTACGGGCAGGACCTGGTCGCCGAGGCAGGTATCGACTGGAAGTCCTACGTGCGCCTGATCGAGCAGCGCCCGAGCGCCCAGCGCGTCGCGGCCGACCGCAAGGCCAACCAGGTGCCGCTCAAGTCGGTCTGATCGGCGGGCGGATCAGGCCGGCTGGGCGCCGGGCTGTTGCCCACCCTGCGCAGCTGCAGCGAGCTGCTGCGCCAGTTCCTTGCGGTAGCGATTGAGCTCCTGCACGCTGGCGAAGCTGCGCTCCATCAGCAGGCTGAGGTTGTGCAGGATGCGCTCGACGACCTTGTTCTCCCAGACCGCGTCGAACTGGATCTGCTTGTCCAGCCAGGCCTCGAGCCACTCGGGGTTGGGCAGGCGCGACTGGATGGTGTCGCGCGGGAACAGCTTGGTGTTGACGTGCAGGTTGGTCGGGTGCAGTGCCTGCGCCGTGCGGCGCGCGCTGGCCATCAGCACGCCGACCTTGGTGAAGGCGGCCTTGGCCTCGTCGCCGAACTTCTGCATCGCGCGCTTCATGTAGCGCAGGTAGGCGCCGCCGTGGCGGGCCTCGTCGCGGGCCAGGGTCTCGTAGATCGCCTTGATGACCGGCTCGGTGTGCCATTCGGCCGCGCGGCGGTACCAGTGGTTGAGGCGGATCTCGCCGCAGAAATGCAGCATCAGGGTCTCGAGCGCGGGCGCAGGGTCGAACTCGAAGCGCACTTCGTGCAGCTCGGCTTCGGTCGGCACGAACTCGGGCCGGAAGCGACGCAGGTACTCCATCAGCACGAGCGAATGCTTCTGCTCCTCGAAGAACCAGACGCTCATGAAGGCCGAGAAGTCGCTGTCGTCCTTGTTGTCACGCAGGAACATCTCGGTGGCCGGCAACGCCGCCCACTCGGTGATGGCGTTCATCTTGATCGTCGTCGCCTGCTCGTCGGACAGGCGATCGCCGTCGAACGCGGCCCAAGGAATGTCCTTGTCCATGTTCCAGCGCACCGATTCGAGTTGCTTGAAGAGTTCGGGGTAAAGCATGACGGCCCCTCGTTGAGCTGAAATGATTGTAGGTGGCGGTCGTGACAGCACCGTCACGAATTCGCCGGCGGCCCTTCGGTACGCGCGAGCACGAGGCACAGATGCGGCGAGCCGGCCTCGCAGCGCCTCAGCTGCGCTCGGTCCGCCAGCGCTGCACCTCGTCCCCGATCTGCTCGAGCGACGCCAGGGCGGTCACCCCCGGGACCGGCCGGCGATGCAGCACCGGCGCACTGCCACCGGCCCAGATCTCGACCGATCGCGGCAGCTTCTCGCGCAGTTCCATCAGGCCTTCGGTCACGGCCCCCGGCGACAGCACCGAGGTGAAGCTCAGCGCCACGATGTCGGCGCGCTGTGCCGTGGCGGCCAGCACGATGTCCCAGGCCGGCGTCTGGACGCCGAGGCTGATGCTGCGGCAGCCCTCGAGAAGCAGCAACGACTCGGCCATCAGCAGGCCGATGCCGTGCGGCTCGCTCGGGAAGGTCGTCAGCAGCACCCGCGGCCGGTTCGCCGCGGCCGGCAAGGGGATGCTGGCGATGGCATTGCGCAGCAGCGCCTGGATCGACTCCGTGTACAGGTGCTCCTCGAAGATCTCGAGATGGCCGCGCATCCACGTGTCGCCGACCAGCGTATTCAAGGGCGAGACGAGGTCGATCACGAACCGTCCGAGGCCCAGCTGCAACTGGGCCTGCTGCAACTGGCGACGCAGGGCCTCCACATCATGAGCACGGATCAGGTCGATGTAGGGACGCAGGTCGGGCTTGGCCCGGTTGCTGCCGACCACCGCGTCGGCGACGCCGAGGCTGCTGTCGCGCAGGCGCTCCAGCTCGGCGATCGACTGCGACACGATGCGGCCCGGCCGGTGGCCGGCGTCCATCAGTCGCTTGATGATGCGCAGCTTCTCGACCTGCTCCAGCGGATAGGCCCGCTCGGTCAGGCCGTCGCGTTGCGGCACCGGGAAGCCGTAGCGGCGTTCCCAGACCCGCAGCGTGTCCTTGGTCAGGCCGGTGTCGCGCTCGACGGCAGCGATCGACAAGGTGATCGGTCGCATCTGGTTCGACTCGCTCACGGCAGACCTCGCTCGAAACGATACGGACAAACCATTGGCGCCTAACCTCGATCTGTGGACAAACAGTTGAACATCAACGATTTGAAGACTAGCATTCATGTTAGTCCATCTTTTGACCCAGACAAATACCCGGAGTCCGCCACCATGAATCCGAGCCTTTGCCGTGTCTCGCCTGCCAGCTGGCTGCGACTGCTGTGTCTCGCGGCGTTTGCGCTGGGCGCGCCGGCCGCGCAGGCCGCCGGTTGCCCGACCCTGCTCGACCGCACCGTGCCCCGGCTGCAGGACGAGAAGCCCCAGAACCTGTGTCAGTACGCCGGCAAGGTGGTCGTCATCGTCAACACCGCCAGCTATTGCGGCTTCACCTCGCAGTACAAGGGCCTGGAAGCGCTGCACGCGCGCTATCAGCCACGTGGCCTGGTCGTGCTGGGCTTCCCGTCGAACGACTTCGGCTCGCAGGAGCCCGGGAGCAACCAGGACATTGCGGCGTTCTGCGAGAACACCTTCGGCGTCAAGTTCCCGATGTTCGCCAAGAGCACGGTCAAGGGCAGCGCCAGCAGCCCGCTCTACGCCGAACTGGCCAAACGCACCGGCAAGACACCCGGCTGGAACTTCCACAAGTACATCGTCAGCCGTGACGGCCAGACCGTGCTCAGCTTCCCGAGCAACGTCGACCCGCAGGATCAGCGCCTGGTCAGCGAGCTTGAAAAACTGCTTGATTCAAAGTAGAACTTGTCGGTATATTAAAGACTGATTAGTTCACATCGCGCCATGCATCCGGTTCCCCTTCGGCTCAAGGCCCATCGTCCCGTCGCACCGGATTGCAAGCCGTTGCATTCGCGAAGGGAACAAGTTGTGAGCCGTTCGGTCAGACCTGTCGTCAGCATCGAGGAAGGCCCGGCAAGCTCGGTCTGCCACCCCTTCCAAGACGGCCGACAACAGTTTCTGCAGCGAAGCCTCCCCGTTCTGCGGGCTGCAATCCCGGAGCGGCTTTCCTCCTCCTCCCTCCCTCCCTCCTTCGTTCCGGGGCGCTTCGCTGCACTTCCTTTGCCGCCCACCGCGGGCCTCGAGCCGGCCGGCTCGGTCGGGCGATGACGATGCGGCGCGTCGCTGTCATCGGATCGGGCATTTCGGGGCTGTCCGCCGCCTACGCGCTCAGCGCGCCGGCAGAGCGTGACGCCTTCGACGTCACGCTGTTCGAAGCGGCCGACTACTTCGGTGGCCATACCCACACCGTCGACGTGACGCTGCCCGGTCCACGCGGCCAGGTGACTCACGGTGTCGACACCGGCTTCCTCGTCTTCAACCACCGCACCTATCCGCAGCTGCTGCGGTTGTTCGGCGAGCTGTCGGTCGACACCGCGGCGTCGGACATGTCGTTCTCGGTCAAGCTGCCGGACGAAGACCTCGAGTGGAGCGGCAGCGACCTCAACACGGTGTTCGCGCAGCGCGGCAACGTGCTGCGGCCGCGCTTCTGGCGGATGCTGGGCGACATCCTGCGCTTCAACCGCATCACCTCGGCGATCGCCGCGCGCGGCGAGGAGACGCAACTGTCGCAGCCGATCGCCGACTTCCTGGCCGAGCGAGGCTTCGGCAACGAATTCCGCGACTGGTACTTCCTGCCGATGATCGGCTGCATCTGGTCGTGCCCGACCGACCAGATGCTGCGCTTTCCGGTCGCGACGATGATCCGCTTCTGCCACAACCATGGCCTGATCCAGATCACGAACCGGCCGCAGTGGCACACCGTTCGCGGCGGCGCCCGTCACTACGTCGACAAGATGCTGGCGCGCCTGCCCGGCGCGCGCCTGTCGACCCCGGTGCGCCGCGTCAGCCGCGGCCCCGGCGGCGCCACGGTCACCACCGACCACGGGAGCCAGCACTTCGACGAAGTCGTGTTCGCCTGCCACAGCGACCAGGCGCTGGCGTTGCTGGCCGACCCCTCGCCGCGCGAGGCCGAGCTGCTGGGCGCGATCCGCTACCACGCGAACCGCGCCGTGCTGCACACCGACGCGTCGGTGCTGCCGAAGCGCAAGCTCGCCTGGGCTGCGTGGAACTACGAGCGCGCGAGCAGCGACTCCCGCGAGCAGGCGGCGGTGTGCCTGCACTACCTGATGAACCGGCTGCAGCCGCTGCCCTTCGAGCAGGCGGTCGTGGTCTCGCTGAATCCGACGCGCGAGCCGGCTGCCGGCTCGGTGCTCGGCGACTACGACTACGCCCACCCGGTATTCGATCTGGCAGCCACGCGCGCCCAGCAGCAGCTGCCGCAGATCCAGGGACAGCACCACAGCTGGTTCTGCGGTGCCTGGACCGGCTACGGCTTCCACGAGGACGGCATGAAGTCCGGCCTCGCGGTCGCGCAGGCCCTGCGCGCCACCGCCCCGGCCGAGCGCCGCGCCGCATGAGTGCCACCCCGGCACGGCCGCTGATCGGCTTCGGCACGGTGCGCCACACGCGCCTGCGGCCGGCGCGTCATGCCTTCGCGTACCCGACCTATTTCCTGATGCTGCCGCTGCGCAGCCTGCGGCGGCAACCCTCGCCCGCGCTCACTCGCAATCGCTTTGGACTGATCGCCTTCCACGACGTCGATCACGGCGATGGCCGCGCCGATGCGCTGGCCTGGCTCGACGAGCTGCTGGCCGGCGAAGGTATCGCCGACGCGCGCGGCGAGGTCTGGCTCCAGACCTACCCGCGCGTGCTGGGCTATGTCTTCAAGCCGGTGAGCTTCTGGTACGCGCACCGCGAGGACGGCTCGCTCGCCGCCATCGTCGCCGAAGTCAACAACACCTTCGGCGAGCGCCACTGCTACCTGCTGCACGGCGACGGCGTGGCCTGGGGCCGCGAGCTGCTGGCCGCCAAGGTGTTCCACGTCTCGCCGTTCTGCGCGATCGAGGGTCGCTACCGCTTCCGCTTCCTGCGCACCGCGCATCCGTCGGCGGCCGCGCTGCGTAGCCACCCGCAGGCGATCGAGCAGGTGATCGCCCGCGTCGACCACGACGACCGGCTCGGCCCGCTGCTGCAGACCAGCGTCGGCGGCGCGCTGCAACCGCTGACCGCGGCCAGCGTGCGGCGGGCCTTCTGGGGCATGCCGCTGATGAGCTTCGGCGTGGTCGCGCGCATCCACTGGCAGGCGCTTCGGCTGTGGCTCAAGCGCGTGCCGTTCTTCAACAAGCCGCTCGCACCGCACACCTTCGTCAGCCGCTGAACCCTCGACGACCGACCGATGAACACCAGCACCCCCTCCGCCCTCGCCCGCGGTTTCGAGCGCGCGGCGCTGCCCCCTTCGGCCCCGCCGGCCGCCCGCGCGGTGTTCGGTCTGCTGGGCCGCCTGCGGCACGGCCAGCTCGACGTGCAGTTGCCCGACGGCAGCACCGCCCGCTTCGGTCAGCTGCACGAGGGCAGCGACGTGCGCGCCGCCATCCGCCTGCGCAACTGGAAGGTCTGCGGCGCCGCACTGCGCAGCGGCGACATCGGCTTCGCGGAGACCTACATCGACGGCGACTGGAGCACGCCGGACCTGTCGGCGCTGCTGAAGCTCTTCGTGGCCAACCGCGACGAGATCGAGTCGGTCGTCTACGGCAGCTGGTGGGGCGCGCTGCTGTACCGCGCCCGCCACCTGCTGAACCGCAACTCGCGCACGGGCAGCCGCAAGAACATCCATGCGCATTACGACCTCGGCAACGCGTTCTACCGGCTCTGGCTCGACGAGACGATGAGCTACTCCAGCGCCTGGTTCGATGGTGACCTCGCGCGCGACACCGCCGCCGGCCAGCACGCCAAGATCCGGCGCGCGCTGGACGAGGCCGGCGTGGCGCCAGGCAGCCGCGTGCTCGAGATCGGCTGCGGCTGGGGCGGCGTGGCCGAGGTGGCGGCCCGCGAGCGGCGCGCCCATGTCACCGGCGTCACGCTCTCGGCCGAGCAGCTCGAGTACGCCCGCCGCCGCTTGCAGGACGCCGGGCTCGCCGACCTGGCCGACCTGCGCTTCCAGGACTACCGCGACATCGCCGACGAGCCCTACGATGCGATCGTCTCGATCGAGATGTTCGAGGCCGTGGGACGCGAGTACTGGGACGGCTTCTTCGACACGCTGCGGACCCGCCTCAAGCCGGGCGGCCGCGCGTGCGTCCAGAGCATCACCATCCGCGACGACCTCTTCGAGCGCTACGTCCGCAGCACCGACTTCATCCAGCAGTACATCTTCCCGGGCGGCCTGCTGCCGAGCATCGGCGCGTTCGAGGCGGCCGCGCGCAAGGCCGGGCTCGAGGTCGAGCGACGCCTGTGCTTCGGCCCCGACTATGCCGAGACCCTGCGCCGCTGGCGCGATCGCTTCATGGGCGAGGAGGCGCAGGTGCGCAAGCTCGGCTTCGACACCCGCTTCATCCGCATCTGGGAGTTCTACCTCGCGTACTGCGAGGCTGCCTTCGCGGCGGGCAACACCGACGTCGTGCAGTTCACGCTGCGCCGACCCTGAGGTCCGCCATGCGCCGCCGCGACGGGCTGGGCCTCCTGGCAGCGACGGCGCTGGCCGCGGCGCTGCCTGCTGCGCGCGCGCAGTCGGCGGCCAGGCCGCCCGCCGAGGTGCTGGCCGAGCTGCCCGAGGCGCGGCTGCAGGGCAGCGGCCGCCTGCGCTACTTCGGACTGCACATCTACGACGCGCGGCTCTGGGTCGGACCGGGCTACCCGCGCGAGGCGCCGGCCCGCGAGGACTACGCGGCGCATCCGCTGGCGCTGGAGCTCGAGTACGCGCGATCGCTGGACGGCGCCAAGATCGCCGAGCGCTCGATCGAGGAGATGGACCGCGCCGGCAAGCTGGCGGCCGCACAGGCCCAGGCCTGGCTGGACTTCATGAAGGCCGCCTTTCCGGACGTGCGCGCCGGCACCCGCCTGACCGGCGTGCAGCGCCCTGGCGAATCGGCGCGCTTCCATGTCGACGGCAAGCCGGGCCGCGAACTGCGCGATGCGGAGTTCGCGCGGCGCTTCTTCGGCATCTGGCTCGGGCCGCAGACCTCGCAGCCGGCGCTGCGGCTGGCCTTGCTCGGGGGCGGCGCTTGAAGACCGCGACCACGGGCGGCCTGGCGTCGGCTTCGGCGGGCTTGCGCTATGGCGCGCTCGGGCTGCCGCTGGCCTTCGTCGCGCTGCCGCTCTACGTCGTGCTGCCCAACCACTACGCGGCGCAGTTCGGCGTGCCGCTGGCGGCCCTCGGGGCCGTGCTGCTGGGCGCGCGGCTGCTCGACGCCTTCGCCGATCCGCTGATCGGCCGCTGGGTCGACCGGCTGTTCGCGCGCGGCGCGCTGGGCGTGTGGTGGGCGGCGGCCATCGCCGCGCTGGCGCTGGCGCTGGGCTTTCGCGCCTTGTTCTTCCCGTGCGTCAGCGGCAGCGCGGCGCTGCTGTGGTGGTGCGCCATCGGCCTGGCCTTCACCTACCTCGCCTACAGCGTGATGTCGGTCGTGCACCAGGCCTGGGGCGCGCGCCTGGGCGGCGACGAAGGCGGCCGCGCGCGCGTGGTCGCGTGGCGCGAGGGCGCCGCGCTGGTCGGCGTGCTGGTCGCGAGCGTGCTGCCTTCGCTCGCCGGCCTGCAAGTGGCCACGCTGGTCTTCGCGGGGCTGCTGGCGCTGGGCTTATGGCTGCTGCGCGGCGCGCCGCGGCCGGCCGTCGAGCCCGGCCCGGGCGGGGACGCGGCGCTGTGGCTGCCCTTCGAGGTCAGCGCATTCCGACGCCTGCTGGCGATCTTCGTCGTCAACGGCATCGCCAGTGCCGTGCCGGCCACGCTGGTCCTGTTCTTCATCCGCGATCGCCTGCAGGCGCCGAACTGGGAGCCGGCCTTCCTGGCGGCCTACTTCGCCGCCGGCGCGGCATCGATTCCGCTGTGGGTGCGCGCCGTGTCGCGCTTCGGTCTTGCCGCCAGCTGGCTGGCAGGCATGGCGCTGGCGATCGTCACCTTCGGCTGGGCTGCGACGCTCGGCGCGGGCGACACGCTGGGCTTCCTGGCGGTGTGCATCGCCAGCGGCACGGCGCTCGGGGCCGATCTGGCACTGCCCGGTGCCCTGCTCGCCGGCGTGATCCAGCGCGCCGGCCACGGCGGTCGCAGCGAGGGCGCCTACTTCGGCTGGTGGAACTTCGCCACCAAGCTCAATCTCGCGATCGCCGCCGGGCTGGCCCTGCCGCTGCTGTCGGCCATCGGCTACGAGAGCGGGGCTCGCGACGCCGACGCCCTGCGTGCCCTGACGATCGGCTACTGCCTGCTGCCCTGCGTGCTCAAGCTCTTCGCCGCACTGCTGCTCTGGGTCCTGTGGCTGCGGCCACCCACGCTGGAAGGACGATGATGAAACGACGCCTGCTGCTGGCTGCGACGGCCACCGCCACCCTCGGCGCCCTGGCCGGCTGCGCCTCACCGACGGTGGCCGACTACGCCACCGAGAAGCCGACCCTCGACCTGGCGCGCTACTTCAACGGCACGCTCGACGCGCACGGCGTCTTCACCGACCGCTCCGGCAAGGTCGTCAAGCGCTTCACCGTCGTGATGAAGTGCAGCTGGCAGGGCAACGAGGGCGTGCTCGACGAGGACTTCCTCTACAGCGACGGCAGCACGCAGAAGCGCGTCTGGCGCCTGAAGAAGCTGGGCAACGGCCGCTACAGCGGCACCGCCGACGACGTCGCAGGCGTCGCCGAAGGCCAGGAGGCCGGCAACGCCTTCAACTGGCGCTACACCCTCAAGCTGCCGGTCGACGGCAAGGTCTACGACGTGCAGTTCGACGACTGGATGTACCTGATGGACGATCGCGTGATGCTGAACAAGGCCACGATGAGCAAGTTCGGCGTGCGGCTCGGCGAGGTCACGCTGTCCTTCTACAGGCGCTGAGCGATGGCCCTGAATCCCAAGCTCGACGACTGGAGCGGCCGCGTGGCCTGGCTGGTCGGTGCGTCCACCGGCATCGGCCGTGCCACCGCGTCGGCGCTGCATGCACGCGGTGCCAGCGTCGTCGTGTCGGCCCGCAACACCCGGGCGCTCGACGCCTTCGTGCAGGCCCACCCCGGCAGCCGTGCCGTGCCCATCGATGCCGGCGATCGCGAGTCGGTGCGCGCCGCCGCGCTGCAGGCCCTGGCCGTCGGCGGGCGGCTGGACCTGGTCGTCTACAGCGCGGGCCGCTACAAGGCGCAGAGGGCGACCGCCTTCGACCTGGACGAGATGCTGCGCCACCAGCAGGTCAACTACGTTGGCGCGCTGCACGTGATCGACGCCGTGCTGCCGACCCTGCTGAAGCAGCAGGCCGGGCACCTGAGCCTGATCGGCAGCGTGGCCGGCTACCGCGGCTTGCCGAACTCGCTGGCCTACGGACCGACCAAGGCGGCATTGATCAACCTAGCGCAAACGCTCTACCTCGATCTCAGCGAACGCGGGCTCGGCGTGTCCATCGTCAACCCGGGCTTCGTCGAGACACCGCTGACGGCACAGAACGAGTTCCACATGCCGGCGCTGCTGACGCCGGAGCAGGCGGCCGACGCCATCCTCGCCGGCTGGCGCAAGGGCGAGTTCGAGATCCACTTCCCGAAGCGCTTCACCCTGTGGCTCAAGGCGCTCGGCCACCTCAACGACGCGCTCTACTTCCGTGCCGTGCGACGCGCGACGGGACTGTGATGCCCGCGACCACGAGCCACGACGCGCGCGTGCGACGCGTCATCGAGCGCTTCGAGACGCTGCAGCGCGACGACGTGGCGCGGCTCGGCGAGATCTACGCCGAGGATGCGCGCTTCAAGGATCCGTTCAACGAGGTGCAGGGGCTGGCGGCGGTACAGCGGGTGTTCACCCACATGTTCGATGCGCTGGACGATCCGCGCTTCGTCGTGAACGAAGCCCTCGTTCAGGGCGATCAGTGCTTCCTCGTCTGGGACTTCCTGTTCCGCTTCAAGCGCCATTCGCGCGAACCGCAGACGATCCGAGGCGGCTCGCACCTGCGCTTCGCGGCCGACGGCCGCATCGCCCTGCACCGCGACTATTGGGACGCCGCCGAGGAGCTGTACGAGAAGCTGCCGGCCATCGGCGCGCTGATGCGCTGGCTCAAGCGCCGCGCCAACGACTGAGCCTGGCGGGGCGGCTCAGAGCCAGCCCTTGCGCCGGAAGTACCAGAACGGCGTTGCGACACTGACGACCATCAGGCCGATCGCGAACGGATAGCCCAGGCCCCAGTCGAGTTCGGGCATCACCTTGAAGTTCATGCCGTAGATGCTGGCGATCAGCGTCGGCGGCAGCAGCGCCACGCTGGCCACCGAGAAGAGCTTGATGATCTTGTTCTGGTTGATGTTGATGAAGCCGACCGTGGCGTCCATCAGGAAGTTGATTTTCTCGAAGAGGAAGGCGGTGTGCGAATCCAGGGAGTCGATGTCGCGCAGGATCTGGCGCGCCTCCTCGAACTGCTCGGCGGCCAGCAGGCGGCTGCGCATCATGAAGCTGACCGCGCGCCGTGTGTCCATCACGTTGCGGCGGATGCGGCCGTTCAGGTCCTCCTGCCGCGCGATCGCGGCCAGCACCTCGGCGGCCGTCTGGTCGTTGACCTCGGCCTGCAGCACCTGCGTGGAGACTTTCTCGAGCTCGTCGTAGATGCCCTCGAGCGAGTCGGCCGAATACTCGGCGTCGGCGTCGTAGAGCTTGAGCAGCACGTCCTTCGCATCCTCGATCAACGCCGGCGTGCGGCGCGCCCGCAGTCGCAGCAGGCGAAACACCGGCAGGTCCTCGGCGTGCACCGAATACAGCACCTTGTCACGCAGCACGAAGGCCACGCGCACGTTGCGCGGCGTCGCGTCGTCGTGGATCAGAAAGTCCGACCGGATATGCAGCTCGCCGTTGTCTTCCTCGTAGAAGCGGGCCGACTCTTCCAGATCATCGTCGACGATGTTGTCCGGGATCGCCAGGCCGAAGCGTCCGCTGATCCACCCGATCTCCTCGGGCGTCGGCGCTTCGAGGTCGACCCACACCGGCAGGGCGTGAGCCAAGGCGGCCGCGCTGGTGATCTCTTCCTGGAAGAGCCGCCCGTTGACGAGCGTGAAGACATTCAGCATGCGAACTCCGACAACCGGGCGGGCGCACGGCACCGCGAGGGCGGACTCGGGATCGATCGGCGAGGCCGCTGGAAAGTGAGATCGGGGACCGTCTCACTCCCGGCGAGGCGCGCGTCAGGCCGACGCGGCGGGCAGTTGGAGTGGACGGTCACCGAGAGGGGGTGCTGTCCAACAGGGACTCCGTCTATGCAACCAAAACATTATGGCACCCGGACCCGCGAGCCGGCGGCCCGCAGGCCCCCGGACGAGGTCGGTCATCGGCTTGTCAGGCCGGGTGCGGGGGCGCACACTGGCTCGCACGCCGGGCGGTCCGCGACCGTGGTGGGCGCCGGCGGCGGCCCCTCCCCTCTACCCAGTGAAAGGCGGAACCATGAATCTGACGATCAGCGGACACCATCTCGAAGTGACGCCTTCCCTGCGAGAGTATGTGCTTACAAAACTGGACCGCGTCACCCGACATTTCGATCAGGTGGTCGACATCAACGTGCTGCTGAGCGTCGAGAAGCAGAAGGAGAAGGAGCGGCGACAGAAGGCCGAAGTGAACCTGCATGTGAAGGGCAAGGACATCTTCGTCGAGTCGGCCCACGAAGACCTGTACGCGGCGATCGATGAGCTGATGGACAAGCTCGATCGCCAGGTGTGCCGGCACAAGGACCGGCTCCAGGATCACCACCACGCGTCGGCCAAACGACTCGACGCGACAGACCTGCAGTGAATCGGCCCCCGGTCGATGGGAACGAGCGGCCTTCGGGCCGCTTTTTCGTGCCTCCCGACGGTGCGTCGTTGCCAGACTGCAACCCGAGCCACCGTATTGCGGGGAATGGAGTCCACGCTCGACTCGCGGTGGCAAGGCCCTTCCTATAATTTTGGGACTCCCGAAGCGAAGCGTCGGCCAAGGCTTTGCCGAAACCGGCGCGCAGATGCGATGAATCGTCTCTCCGCCATCCTGCCCGTCGACAACGTGATGGTGGACGCGGATGCCACCAGCAAGAAGCGGGTCTTCGAGCAGGCGGGCCTGCTGTTCGAGAACCGCCACGCGATCGCGCGAGCCACGGTCACGGACAACCTGTTCGCCCGCGAGCGGCTCGGCTCCACCGGGCTGGGGCACGGCGTCGCGATCCCGCACGGCCGCATCAAGGGTCTCAAGAATCCGCTGGCAGCGGTGATCCGGCTGCAGCAGCCGATCGGCTTCGATGCGCCGGACGACGAGCCGGTGTCGCTGCTGATCTTCCTGCTGGTGCCGGAAGCGGCGACCCAACGCCACCTCGAGATCCTGTCCGAGATCGCCGAACTGCTGAGCGACCGCAGCCTGCGCGACAAGCTCAAGACCGAGCCGTCCGCCACGAAGCTGCACGAACTGATCGCCAGCTGGGAACCGCTGAAGTCGGTCGCTTGAGCGCCGCGGCGCCCGCGCGTGCGTCGCTGCATAACGGCTAGCGCGATCCGAAGCGACCCATGAAGCCCACCGTCATCAGCGCCGAGGCGCTGTTCGAGGCGCACCGCAGCGCGCTCAACTGGGAGTGGCTGGCCGGTCATGCCCATCCCGAGCGCCGCTTCGACGAGATCGCGGTGCGCGACGCCCAGTCGGCGGCCGATCTGGTCGGCTACCTCAACTACATCCACCCCTACCGGGTGCAGATCGTCGGCCGGCGCGAGGTGCGCTACCTCACCGACTCGTCGCCCGAGGATCAGGAACGCCGCATCTCGCGCATCGTGACACTCGAGCCGCCGGTGCTGATCGTCGCCGACCAGCAGACGCCACCGGACCGGCTGGTCGCGATGTGCGAGCGCGCCGACATTCCGCTGTTCGTCACCGAGGAATCCGCCGGCCACGTGATCGACGTGCTGCGTGCCCACCTGAGCCAGCACTTCGCCGACCGCACGACGCGCCACGGCGTCTTCATGGACATCCTCGGCCTGGGCGTGCTGCTCACCGGCGAGTCCGGTCTCGGCAAGAGCGAACTCGGCCTCGAGCTGATTTCGCGCGGGCACGGCCTGGTGGCCGACGACGCGGTGGATCTCTACCGCGTCTCGCAGACCGCGATCGAGGGCCGCTGCCCTGATCTGCTGCTGAACCTGCTGGAAGTGCGCGGCATCGGCCTGCTCGACATCAAGGCCATCTTCGGCGAGACGGCCGTACGCCGGAAGATGCGCCTGAAGCTCATCGTCCACCTGGTGCGCAAGGAGACGATGGAGCGCGAGTTCGAGCGCCTGCCCTACGAGCCGCTCTATGAAGACGTGCTCGACGTCCCGGTGCGCAAGGCGGTGATCGCGGTCGATGCCGGCCGCAACCTGGCGGTGCTGGTCGAAGCAGCGGTGCGCAACACCATCCTGCAGCTGCGCGGCATCGACACCTACAAGGAGTTCATCGCGCGCCACCGCGTCGCGATGGAAGGCGACGAGCCGGCCTGACCCGACGGCCGGGCCGCGCTACTTGCGCGCCGGCCGATGCGGGCAGTCCTTCTTGATGCAGTTGGCGTACAGCGACAGCGCGTGCTCCTGCAGCGAGAAGCCGCGCGTCTGGGCCACCAGGCGCTGACGCGCCTCGATCTCGGCGTCGAAGAACTCCTCGACCCGCCCACAGTCCAGGCACACCAGATGGTCGTGGTGCTGGCCCTCGTTGAGCTCGAACACCGACTTGCCGGACTCGAAGTGGTTGCGCGACAGGATGCCCGCCTGCTCGAACTGCATCAGCACACGGTAGACCGTCGCCAGACCGATGTCCGAGTGCTCGGCCAGCAGGGTCTTGTAGACATCCTCGGCCGTCAGGTGTCGCACGGCCGACGTCTGGAACACCTCCAGGATCTTGATGCGCGGCAGCGTGGCCTTCAATCCGCTGCTCTTCAGGTCGTCGGCATGGCTCATCGGCGGGTCCTCGGGGCCCGAGGGGCTCCACTAGAATTGCACCGATCATATCGAGCCCGGGCTGCCCGCCGCGGGTGTTCGCCGCGCCAGGCGCGGCAGCCAGCCCCGCCCCCCGACCCGCCATGCGTCCCGTGCACCTCGTCCGCTTCCTGGCCTTGACGGCCGCCGGGCTGCTCGCTGGCTGCGGCTCGCTGCAGTCGACCGACAGCCTGTTCGGCCTCGTCACCCCGTACCGCATCGAGGTCGTCCAGGGCAACGTGGTGACCAAGGAGATGGCGGCCGTCATCAAGCCCGGCATGAGCCGCGCCGAGGTGCGCGACGTGCTGGGCTCGCCGCTGCTGACCGACATCTTCCATGCCGACCGCTGGGACTACGTCTTCACGATCCGGCGCCAGGGCGCGGCCTACCAGCAGCGCCGCGTGACCGTGCTGTTCGAGGGCGAAGGCCTCAAGTCCTTCGAGGCCGACGAGTTGCCGAGCGAGCGCGAGTTCGTGGTCTCCATCGACACCCGCAAGACCCAGGCTCGCAGCGTCCCCACGCTGGCGCTGAACGACGAGCAGCTCAAGGCCCTGCCGCTGCCCGCCAAGCCCGCGACGGCGACCCCCGCCGCCACGAGCGAACCCCAGGGTCCGGCGCGCAGCTACCCGCCGCTGGAGCCGCAGTGACGACCGCCGTGGGCGGCGCGGCTCGCCGACGCGTGGCCATCACCGGCGCCTCGGGTCGCATGGGGCGCATGCTGATCGAGGCCATCCTCGCGACGGACGACTGCGTGCTGGCCGCCGCGCTGGACCTGCCCGGCAACCCGGCCCTCGGCCAGGATGCCGCGGCCTTCCTGGGCCAGACCAGCGGCGTGGCGATCAGCGCCGACCTGCACGCTGCGCTGTCGCAGGCCGACGTGCTCATCGATTTCACGCGGCCCGAGGGCACGCTCGCCCACCTGCGTGCCTGCCGCGAACTCGGCGTTCAGCTCGTGATCGGCACGACCGGCTTCGACGCCGCCGGCAAGGCCGAGATCGCCGCCGCCGCCGAGCAGGTCGCGATCGTGATGGCGCCCAACATGAGCGTCGGGGTCAATGTCGTGCTGCAGCTGCTGTCGACGGCCGCCAAGGCGCTGGCGGAGGGCTACGACATCGAGATCATCGAAGCTCACCACCGCCACAAGGTCGATGCGCCGAGCGGCACCGCGCTGAAGATGGGCGAGGTCGTCGCCGCCGCGCTCGGCCGCGACCTGAAGGACTGCGCGGTCTACGGTCGCGACGGCGTGACCGGCGAGCGCGATCCGTCGACCATCGGCTTCGCCACCGTGCGCGGCGGCGACATCGTCGGCGACCACACGGTGCTGTTCGCCGGCACCGGCGAGCGCATCGAGATCACGCACAAGTCCTCGAGCCGTGCGACCTACGCGCAAGGCAGCCTGCGCGCCGTGCGCTTCCTCGCCGGTCGTCGGACCGGCCTGTACGGCATGGACGCCGTGCTGGGTCTGCCGGCGGCGCAGCCGGCCTGAGCGCTCGCCGTGACCGGCCTGAGCCAGATCTGGGCCGAAGGCGACGCCGTCACGCGCTTCGTCGCGCTGCTGCTGCTGGCGATGTCGGTCAGCGCCTGGGTGCTGATCCTCTGGAAGACCCGGCTGCTGCGGCGCGTGCGGCACGACCTCGCGCACGCCGTCCCGGCTTTCTGGGCCGCGCCGGATCTCGACACGGCCCGCCGGCAGCTGGCCGCACTCGACCGCGAGGCCGCCCTGACCCCGCTGCTCGATGCCGGCCTGCAGGACGCCCGCGGCGGCACGCTCGAGGCGCGCGGGGCCCGCGCGTCGCAGCTGACACGGCGCCTGCGCGACGCCCTGCACGGCGTCCTGGCGCAGCTGCAGTTCGGCCAGGTGCTGCTGGCCTCGATCGGAGCCACCGCGCCCTTCATCGGCCTGTTCGGCACCGTCTGGGGCATCTACCACGCGCTGATCGGCATCGCCGCGTCCGGCAGCATGACGATCGACCGCATCGCCGGCCCGGTCGGCGAAGCGCTCATCATGACGGCGGCGGGCCTGGCGGTCGCGATCCCGGCGGTACTGGCCTACAACGTGTTCGGCAAGCTCGTCGCCGGCAGCGAGGCAGAGCTGGAAGGCTTTGCGCACGACCTGCGCGAGATGCTGCTCGACGCGCCGGCGGCCGGCGCCGGCGAGGACTGAGCATGGCCTTCGGCCGGCTCGAACGCGCGGCACTGCCGCAACCGATGAGCGACATCAACATGACGCCGCTGATCGACGTGATGCTGGTGCTGCTGGTGATCTTCATGATCACCGCGCCGCTGATGACCTCGGCGCTGCGCCTCGACCTCCCCCGGGCCGAGGGCGCGGCGCCCGGCGATGCACCGGCCTTCATCAGCGTCGCGCTGACGCCGGACGGTCGCCTGCACCTGGGCGACGAAGCGCTGGTCGACACCGACTTCGACACGCGCATCGCCGAGGCCGCGCGCCGCCAGCCGGGCCTCGAGGTGCAGCTGCGCGCCGACCGCAGCGTGCCCTACGGCGAGGTCGCGGCGCTGATCGGCCGGCTGCAGGCCGCGGGCCTGAACCGCATCGCGTTCGTCGCCCAGCCGGGCGAGGCCGCCGCCTCGCGCTGAGCCCGCGCGCCCGCGGGCCGCACCCTAGAATCCGGCCAGCCTTTCGAGACGGCAGTTCCACTGCCGCAGCCTGCATGAGCGCCCCGAACCCCGCCCCTTCCTACGACCCCAGCGCCGTCGAAGCCGCGGCCCACGCGCACTGGCGCGCCCGCGACGCGCACCGCGTGGTCGAAGACCCGAACAAGCCCAAGTTCTACGCCTGCTCGATGCTGCCCTACCCCAGCGGCAAGCTGCACATGGGGCACGTGCGCAACTACACCATCAACGACATGATGGCGCGCTACCTGCGCATGAAGGGCATGAACGTGCTGATGCCGATGGGCTGGGACGCCTTCGGCCTGCCGGCCGAGAACGCCGCCATCGACAAGAAGGTCGCGCCGGCCCAGTGGACGCGCGAGAACATCGCCGACATGAAGTCGCAGATGCAGCCGCTCGGGCTGGCCTTCGACTGGTCGCGCGAGATCGCCACCTGCGACCCCGACTACTACCGCTGGAACCAGTGGTTCTTCCTGAAGATGCTCGAGCGCGGCATCGCCTACAAGAAGACCCAGGTCGTCAACTGGGACCCGGTCGACCAGACCGTGCTGGCCAACGAGCAGGTCGAGAACGGCCGCGGCTGGCGCAGCGGCGCCATCGTCGAGAAGCGCGAGATCCCCGGCTACTACCTCGCGATCACGCAGTACGCCGACGAACTGCTGGCCAATGTCGCCGACCCCTCGGTGCCCGGCTACCTGCACGGCTGGCCCGAGCGCGTGCGCCTGATGCAGGAGCACTGGATCGGCAAGAGCGAGGGCGTGCGCTTCGCCTTCCCGCACGAGATCCGCGACGCCACCGGTGCGCTGATCGGCAACGGCCGGATGCACGTGTTCACCACGCGCGCCGACACCATCATGGGCGTGACCTTCTGCGCCGTCGCGCCCGAGCATCCGATCGCCACGCACGCCGCCGCCGCCAACCCGGCGCTGGCCGCCTTCATCGAGGCCTGCAAGGCCGGCGGCACCACCGAGGCCGAGCTGGCCACCCGGGAGAAGGAGGGCCTGCGCACCGGCCTCACGGTGCAGCACCCGCTGACCGGGCTGCCGGTCGAGGTCTGGGTCGGCAACTACGTGCTGATGACCTACGGCGACGGCGCCGTGATGGGCGTGCCGGCCCACGACGAGCGCGACTTCGCCTTCGCCAGGAAGTACGGCATCGACATCCTGCAGGTCGTCCATGTCGATGGCGAGCACTTCAGCTACGACCACTGGCAGGACTGGTACGCCGACAAGCAGCGCGGCGTGACGATCAACTCCGACAACTTCAGCGGCCTGAGCTACCAGCTCGCGGTCGACGCGGTCGCCGCTGCGCTCGCCCACAAGGGCCTGGGCGAGAAGAAGACCACCTGGCGCCTGCGCGACTGGGGCATCAGCCGCCAGCGCTACTGGGGCACGCCGATCCCGATCATCCACTGCGACGCCTGCGGTTCGGTGCCGGTGCCCGAGAAGGACCTGCCGGTGCTGCTGCCCGAGGACCTGATCCCCGACGGCAGCGGCAACCCGCTGAACAAGAGCGCGAACTTCCTCGACGTCGCCTGCCCGCAGTGCGGCGCGCCGTCGCGGCGCGAGACCGACACGATGGACACCTTCGTGGACTCGGCCTGGTACTACATGCGCTATTGCTGCCCCGACAGCGACGGTGCGATGGTCGACGCGCGCAACGATTACTGGATGGCTATGGACCAGTACATCGGCGGCATCGAGCACGCGGTGCTGCACCTGCTGTACGCACGCTTCTGGACCAAGGCGATGCGCGACCTGGGCCTGGTGAAGTTCGACGAGCCGTTCACGAAGCTCTTCACCCAGGGCATGCTGCTCAACGAGTGCTACTACCGCGAGGGCACCGACGGCAAGAAGCGCTGGTTCTACCCCAGCGAAGTCGAGATCACCTACGACGACAAGGGCGCGCCGGTATCGGCGAAGGCCCGCGACGACGGCCAGCCGGTGATGCTGGGCGGCATCGAGAAGATGTCGAAGTCCAAGAACAACGTGGTCGAGCCGCGCGACATCATCGCGAAATTCGGCGCCGACACGGCGCGGCTGTTCACGATGTTCGCCGGACCGCCGGACCAGAGCGCGGCATGGTCGGACAGCGGTGCCGAGGGCAGCTTCCGCTACCTGCGGCGGCTGTGGTCGTTCGCGGTGAAGCAGGGCGCCGCCGTGTCTGCCGGCGATGGAGCGGGCGCGGGCGCCTCGCGTGCCGCCACCGACCTGCGCCGCGACGTCCATCTGCTGCTCAAGCAGATCACCCACGACTACGACCGCCTGCAGTACAACACCGTGGTCTCGGGCGCGATGAAGCTGCTGAACGCACTGGAAGGCGCGGCGCTGGCCGAGACGCCGGCCGATCGCGCGGTGCTCCGCGAGGCGCTCGGCATCCTGCTGCGCACCCTCTACCCGGCCGCCCCGCACATCACCCACGCGCTGTGGACCGAGCTCGGCTACGCCGCCCGGCTGGGCGACCTGGTCGACGCGCCCTGGCCGGCCGTCGACGAGGCCGCGCTGGTGCAGGACGAGATCGAGTACGTGCTGCAGGTCAACGGCAAGCTGCGTGGTGCGGTCACCGTGCCGGCCTCGGCCGACAAGGCGGCGATCGAGGCCGCCGCGCTGGCCAGCCCGGAGTTCGCCAGGTTCGCCGAGGGCCGCGCGCCCAAGAAGATCGTGATCGTGCCGGGCCGGCTGGTCAACGTGGTCGTCTGATGCCGCTGCACCGCCGCCGCGCCCTGCAGCTCGCGGCCGCGGCATGGGTTGCGCAGCTGGCGGCCTGCGGCTTCCAGCTGCGCCGCCCGCCGACGCTCGCCTTCGCGAGCGTGCAGCTGGTCGGTTTTCCGCAGCGCTCGCCCTTCACCGAGCAGTTGAAGCGCGCCATCGAGGCCAGCGGCAGCACCCGCGTCGTCGAGTCGCCGGCGCAGGCCCAGGTGGTGCTCGAGGCGCTGGAGGACGTGCGCGACAAGTCGGTCGCCGCGCAGACTGCCGCCGGGCAGGTGCGCGAGTTCACGCTGCGCACGCGGCTCCGGTTCCGGCTGCGCACGCCGGCCGGCCGGGTGCTGATCCGCGACACCGAGTTGCTGCTGAGCCGCGACATGAGCTACAACGAGAGCAACGCCCTCGCCAAGGAGCAGGAGGAAGCGATGCTCTACCGCGGCATGCAGAGCGACATCGTCGACCAGGTGATGCGCCAGCTGGCGGCCGTGCCGCCGCTCTGAGCCCTGCCGCCACCGCATGCAGCTCAAGCCCGACCAGCTCGCCGCGCACCTGCAGAAGGGCCTGAAGCCGCTTTACACGCTGCACGGCGACGAGCCGCTGCTGGCCCTGGAGGCCGCCGATGCGATCCGTGCCGCCGCACGCAGCGCCGGCCACACCGAGCGCGAGGTCCATCACGTCGCCGGCGCGCACTTCGACTGGAGCTCCCTGCTGGGCGCCGCCAGCTCGATGAGCCTGTTCGCCGAGGCCAAGATCGTCGAGATCCGCATCCCTTCGGGCAAGCCCGGCAAGGACGGCTCGCAGGCGCTGCAGCACTACTGCGAGCACCTGCCCGAAGGCGTCGTCACGCTGGTCACGCTGCCGCGGCTGGACCGCCAGCAGTCCACCAGTGCCTGGTTCGGTGCGCTCGATGTCGCCGGGGTGACACTGCGGCTCGATCCGGTCGAGCGCGCTGCGCTGCCGCAGTGGCTGGCGCAGCGCCTCAAGGCCCAGGGGCAGCGCGTCGCCGAGGGCGAGGAAGGGCAGCGCACGCTGGCCTTCTTCGCCGACCGCGTCGAGGGCAACCTGCTCGCGGCCCAGCAGGAACTGACCAAGCTCGGCCTGCTCTACCCGCCCGGCGCGCTGAGCCTCGAGCAGGTCGAGGCCGCGGTGCTGAACGTGGCGCGCTACAGCGTCTTCAAGCTCGGCGAGGCGGTGCTGGCCGGCCAGGTGCCGCGGGTGCTGCGCATGCTGGAGGGCCTGCGCGCCGAGGGCGAGGCGGCCGTGCTCGTGCACTGGACGCTGGCCGAGGACATCCGGGCGCTCAAGCGCTGCAAGGATGCCGTCGCCGGAGGCAAGCCGCTGCCGATGGCGCTGCGCGAAAACCGAATCTGGGGCGCGAAGGAAAGGCTGTTCGAGCGCGCCCTGCCGCTGCTGACGGCCGGCACGCTGGAGCATCTGCTCGCCGCCGCGCATGTCTGCGACGGCCTGGTGAAGGGCCTGAAGCACCCGCAGTGGCCGACCGACCCCTGGGCCGGGCTGCAGCGCCTGGCCTTGCAGCTTGCCGCGCCGATGCAGCCGGCCGGCGGCGGGAGCCGTCGCCTCGTGCTGCAGGCCTAGGGCCCGTCGACGCGACCCGACGGGACGGGGAAGGCACGAGTGTGCGATTTGCGCGTGGTATTCGTGCAGGAATGCGGGCCGCCGCGGATCCCCCTGATCGACACTGCGTGGAGATTGCCGCGATCATCGCGTTCATGCGGGCCGCTACAGCGGCCCGTCTCCTTGTCATGAGACCCATGCAGCTGATCCTGCCCCGTCCCCGTCGTTTCGGCCTGCTCGCCGCGCTGTGTGCGCTGGGCGGGTCGGCCATTCCGGCGATCCCGTCGCAGGCGGTGCCGCTGACGGTGATCGTCAACGACGAGAACGGCCAGCCGCTCGCCAATGCCGTCGTCAGCATCCAGGTGCAGGGCGCCGCGGCCCGGGCCGCCACCAGCGCGCGTGCCGAGCTGGCCCAGCGCGGCAAGCGTTTCGTCCCCTCGGTGCTGGTGGTGCAGACCGGCACGGCCGTGCAGTTCCCGAACTTCGACACGGTGCGCCACCACGTCTATTCGTTCTCGCAGGTGAAGACCTTCGAGCTCAAGCTCTATGCCGGCACGCCTACGGCGCCGATCGTGTTCGACAAGGCGGGGACCGCCATCCTCGGCTGCAACATCCACGACAAGATGTCCGCCCACGTGCGCGTGGTCGACACGCCCTACTTCGCCACCACCGACGCCAATGGCCGCGCACAGATCGACCTGCCGCCCGGCGAGCACACGCTCTCGACCTGGCATCCGGGCCTGGCGGCCGAACTGCCGGCGCCGAGCCAGCCGGTTCGCATCGGCAGCGACGCGGCCAAGTTGACAGTCCGCCTGAAGGCCTCGTGACATGGCCTTGCCGGCCTTCCTGTCGCCGAAGAGCCTGCAGTTCCGGATCGTCGCGCTCTTCCTCGGCCTGCTGCTGGTGGTGCAGGTCGCCAGCCTGCTGCTGATCGGCAACAGCATCAACGTCAACGCGCGCGCCTCGGTGAACGCCGAACTGCGCACCGGCGAGCGCGTGTTCGAGCGCCTGCTGGCACAGAACGCCAGCCAGCTGACCGACGCCTCGCGCCTGCTGGCCGCCGACTTCGGCTTCCGCGCGGCGGTGGCCAGCAACGACGGCGCCACGCTGGTGTCGGCCCTGGCCAACCAGGGCGAGCGCATCGGCGCCAACCTCGCCCTCTTCACCGACGCGCAGTTCCGCCTGAAGGCGGCGACGCGCGAGGGGGCCGACCGCTTCCTGCCGGCGCTGACGCGCGCGGCCACCGCCCCCGCCACCGACACCGCGCCGAAGCTGGTGCTGCAGGACGGCCAGGCCTACCAGCTGGTCGCCGTGCCGGTGAAGGCGCCGTTGACGATCGGCTGGGTCGGTATGGGGTTCCGCGTCGAGGCGCCGCTGCTGCGCGAGATGCGGCAGCTGTCGTCGATCGAGGTCGCCCTGATCCGCCAGCGCGAGGACTCGGGACGCTGGGAAGTCATCCAGTCCACGCTCGGCGCCGACGCCGTCGAGGCCTTCACCGCCAGCTGGCTGCGCGCTCGCACCGCTGCGGGCGCCGGCGACGCCGCCGTCAGCGATCGCAACCTCAAGCTGGACCTCGTGGCCACCGGCCCGAACGCGCTGAGCGGCCAGGTGCTGGCGCGCGAGATGCTGCTCGGGCGCGACGGCGACCGGCAGACCGTCGCGGTGCTGATGCGCTCGCTCGACGAGGCCACCGCGCCCTACCAGCGCCTGCAGTACATCCTGCTGGCCTTCACGCTTCTGGCGATCGCCGTGTTCGCGGTCGGCAGCGTGCTGACCGCCCAGCGCATCACGACGCCGCTGCGCGCGCTGACGCGTTCGGCCGGCCGGCTGGGCCAGGGCCACTACGAGGCGCCGGTGCGCGTCAAGGGCGGCGGCGACGAGATCGACGAACTGGCGCGGACCTTCGAGGCCATGCGCCAGGCGGTGCGCGAGCGCGAACGCGAGGTCAACCGCCTGGCCTACGAGGACGGCCTGACCCAGCTGCCCAATCGCGAGCGCTTCCGCGCCGACCTGCGCGAGGCGCTCGACGAAGCACGGGAAGAGCGAACCCAGTTCGCCGTGCTGATGCTGGACCTCGACCGCTTCAAGCATGTCAACGACGTGCTCGGCCACCGCTTCGGCGACCGCCTGCTGCGCCAGGTGGCGTTGCGGCTGGCGCGTGAGGTGCGCCCCAGCAGCGACGTGCTGGCCCGCCTCGGCGGCGACGAGTTCGCGCTGCTGCTGCCCGGTGCCGACACCGACATGGCGCGCGATGTGGCGCAACGCATCCTGCGGTCCTTCGAGCAGCCGATCACGCTGGACGACCACACGGTCGACCTCGGGGCCGGCATCGGCATCGCCTGCCACCCGGCGCACGGCCGCGAGGCCGACCTGCTGCTGGCCCATGCCGAAGTCGCGATGTACGCTGCCAAGCAGCGCCAGCTCGGTGTCGTCGTCTACGACCCGGTGCTCGACAGCGCCAGCGATGCCTCGCTCTCGCTGCTGAGCGAGCTGCGCGTCGCGGTCGAGCAGCAGCAGCTGCGCCTCTACCTGCAGCCCAAGATCGCCCTGGCCTCCGGCGCGGTGATCGGTGCCGAGGCGCTGGTGCGCTGGCAGCACCCGACGCGCGGCTTGGTGCCGCCCGCCAAGTTCATCCCCTTCGCCGAGCAGACCGGCTTCATCCGCGTGCTGAGCGCCTGGATGGTGGAGCGCAGCGCGCAGTTGCTGCGCCAGCTCAACGGCGGCGGCACGACGCTGAAGCTGTCGGTCAACCTGTCGACGCGCGACCTGCTCGACCAGGACCTGCCGGGCAAGCTGCAGCGCCTGCTCGAGACCCAGGCCATCGACCCGCGCACGCTGTGCCTCGAGATCACCGAGAGCGCGATCATGGACGACCCGCAGCGCGCCTTGCAGACGCTGGAGCGCCTGCACGGCCAGGGCCTGCGCCTGTCGATCGACGACTTCGGCACCGGCTACTCGTCGCTGGCCTACCTGAAGCGCCTGCCGGTGCACGAGCTGAAGATCGACCAGAGCTTCGTGATGAACATGGAGCGCGATCTGGACGACGCGAAGATCGTGCGGTCCACGGTCGACCTCGCGCACAACCTGGGCCTCAACGTCGTGGCCGAGGGCATCGAGACGCCCAAGGCCTGGAAGATGCTGCAGGCGCTCGGCTGCGACGAGGCGCAGGGCTACTACGTCGCCAAGCCCATGCCCGAGGCGCTGTTCGCCGGCTGGATCCGCGACTGGACGGCGCCGCAGCTGCAGTCGGTGCGGCTGGACTCGGGCTTCAGCCGGCTCGCGACCTGACCGGCCGCGCCGCCGTGCCGCCATGACTTGCCGGGTCATGGACCCGCTGCAGGTCGCTCCCGATGATGGCGGCGTGGGTCGATGAAGGCAGCGTCGCTGCCCGGGCCCGCGACCGTAGGAAGGACCTCACCATGAACGGCACCACCGAACTCCTGCCGCTCGCCGTCGGCCACCTGATCGGCCTGGCCGCCATCGGCTCGTGCATCGGCATCGGCGTGATGGGCAGCAAGTACCTCGAGGCCTCGGCGCGCCAGCCCGAGCTGATGGACAAGCTGCAGGGCAAGATGTTCCTGCTGGCCGGTGTCACCGACGGTGCCTTCATCATCAGCACCGGCATCGGCCTGTGGTTCGCGACCGCGAACCCGTTCCGCTGAGGCGGCGTCAGTAGCCGCGCGCGCGATCCACCAGGTGCGCGAGCGGGCGCCCGTCGCGCAGCGCGCGCAGGTTGTCGGCCACGACCCGGGCGGCGCTGCGTGGATCGGTCTGCGCAGCGGCATGCGGCAGCACCACCACGCGCGGATGCGACCAGAACGGGTGGCCGGGCGGCAGCGGTTCGGTCGCGAACACGTCGAGGACCGCCTGCCGCAGGTGGCCCGCATCGAGCGCCGCCAGCAGGTCGGCCTCGACCACATGCGCGCCGCGCGCGAGGTTGACGAAGCCGGCCCGCGGCTTCATGCGGGCCAGGCGCGCCGCATCGAAGAGCCGGTGCGTCGCCGGCGTCAGTGGCAGCAGGTTCACGACCACGTCGGCCTGCGCCAGCACGCCGTCGAGGGTTGCGTCGCCCGCGTGGGTCTCGACGCCGTCCAGCGCCTGCGGCCGCGCACTCCAGCCCAGCACGCGATAGCCCTGGGCCGCGATGCGCAGCGCCGCGGTCCGCCCCATCTGGCCGAGGCCCAGCACGGCGACGGTCGTCTCATCGGCGCGTCGCTGCGCATGCGGCGACCAGCGCCCTTCGCGCTGCAGACGGGCATAGCGGAAGCTGCCGCGGTGCAGGGACAGCACCGCCCACAGCGCGGTCTCGGCCATCGCCGCGTTCATCGCCGGATCGACCATGCGGGCGACCGGCACGCCCGGCGGCAGGGCCGGGTCGGCCAGCAGGCGCTCGACCCCGGCCCACAGCGACTGGACCAGCCGCAGGCGCGGCAGTCCGGCCAGGGCCCCGGCCGACGGGTTGGCCACGATGGCGACATCGACCTCGCCGTCGTCGGCCTCGACGAGGCGCTCGCCCGGCAAGGCCTGCAAGAGCGCCGGGCGCCACTGCGCCCAGTCCGAGGTGTCGAAGTCGCAGGCGAGCAGGACGCTCACGGTGCTTCGGCGGCCTCGATCAGGCGCTGCAGCGCGTGCCGCACCGTCTGGCCGCGCACCGCGGCGCGGTCGCCGCCGAACTGCAGGCGCTCGGCCAGTGTCGGCCGGCCCGCCACCGCCAGCCCGACCCACACGGTGCCGACCGGCTTGTCGGCGCTGCCGCCGCCGGGGCCGGCGATGCCGGTGACGCTGAGCGAGATCTCGGCATGCGCGTGGCGCAGCGCCCCCTCGGCCATCGCGCGCGCGACCTCGTCGCTGACGGCGCCGTGCGCCGCGATCAGCGGCTCGGGCACGCCCAGCAGCTCGGACTTGGCTTCGTTGCTGTAGGTGACGAAGCCGCGCTCGAACCAGTCGCTCGAGCCGGCGATGCCGGTGCAGGCCGCCGCCAGCAGGCCGCCGGTGCAGCTCTCGGCGGTGGCGAGCCGCCACCCCCGCGTGCGCAAGGCCGCAGCCAGGCGGGCCACCAGGGGTTCGTTCATGCGCCGCGCTCCCTCGTCAGCCGCCCGAGCGCCACAGCGCGATCAGCAGCAGCACGCACAGCGCCGCGACCGCGTCGTCGAACAGGATGCCGAAGCCCTGGGCCCAGCCGATGCTGCTGCCGGGCCGGCGACGCTTGAAGAGCGCGTCGGCCCAGGCGACCGGGCCGGGCTTGGCGGCGTCGAAGCAGCGGAACAGCACGAAGGCCAGCAGCTGCCCGAAGAAGCCGGTCGGCATCACCAGCCACAGCACGGCCCAGAAGGCCAGCACCTCGTCCCAGACGATGGCGCCCGGATCGGCGGTGGCGAGGTGGCGCGCGGTGACGGTGCAGGCCCACCAGCCGACGGCCGTGCCGGCGAGCAGCAGCAGGCCCCATTGCGCGTCGTCGAGCCAGCGGTCGAGCACGATGAAGCTGAGCCAGGCCCACAGCGTGCCGACCGTGCCCGGTGCGACCGGGCTCAGGCCGGCGCCGAAGCCGAGCGCGATCGCGTGCGCCGGATGAGCCAGCAGGAAGCGCGCGCTGACGCGGCGCGGCGCGCCGGCGGCAAGCGGCGACGGGGCGGGCGTGGCGTCCATGGCCTCAATCACGGAAATGGTCGAACGAGGTCCAGGCGTCGTCGAGACGCCGGCCGCTGCCGTCCGTGACCTGCAGCGCGGCACCGGCCTCGACGCGGCCGATGCGCGTCACCGCGACACCGGCGCCGCGCGCGGCGGCCAGCACCACGTCGCGATTCGCGGGCGGCGCGGTGAAGACCAGCTCGTAGTCGTCGCCACCCGACAGCGTGCACAGTCGTTGCAGCGGCGCCGGCTGGGCCGCGAGGTCGGCACTGCGCGGGATCGCGTCGGCGTCGATGACGACACCGACGCCGGACCGGCGCAGCAGGTGCGACAGGTCGCCGAGCAGGCCGTCGGACACGTCGATGGCGGCGCTGGCGACGCCGCGCAGCGCCAGGCCCAGCGCGACGCGCGGCTCGGGGCATTCCATCGCCCGGCGCACGCGCTCGAGGGCCTCGCCCGGCAGCGCGATGCGGCCGCGGAAGACCTCGAGGGCCAGCCGCGCGTCGCCGACACCCCCACCGATCGCGTGACTCACCCACACGTCGTCGCCGGGCTGCGCGCCGCTGCGCAGGATCGCCCCACCGGCCGGGACCTCGCCGAACACGGTGATCGACAGGTTCAGCGGGCCGGCGGTCGTGTCGCCGCCGACCAGCCGGCAGCCGTGCGCATCGGCCAGCGCGTAGAGACCGCTCGACAAGCCCTCGAGCCAGGCCTCGTCGACGCGCGGCAGCGACAGCGCCAGCACGCACGCCAGCGGCCGGGCGCCGCAGGCCGCGAGATCGCTCAGGTTGACGGCCAGCGCCTTGTGCCCGAGCCGCGCCGGATCGACGGTCGGGAGGAAGTGCCGCCCCTCGACCAGCATGTCCGTCGACACCGCGAGCTGCATGCCGGGCCGCGTCGCCAGCACCGCGCAATCGTCGCCGGGCCCGACCGCCACGCCCTCACTCGTGCCGCGGTGGCGCGAGAAGTAGCGTGCGATCAGGTCGAACTCGCCCAGGCCCATGCGGTCGATTGTCGCCGCCGGTGGCGTCAGCCGATGTGTCGCAGCACGTTGGCCAGCTCGACGGCCGACTTGACGCCCATCTTCTCGAAGACGCGCGCGCGGTGGACCTCGACCGTGCGCACGCTGATCGCCAGCGCATCGGCGATCAGCTTGTTCGGGCGCCCGTCGACGACCAGCTGCATCACCTCGCGTTCGCGCTCGGTCAGCTCGGCCAGGCGGCGCTGCAGCAGCTTGCGCTCGCGGCGCGCCTCGAGAGCCGCGCGACTGGCCGCCAGCGCGCGCTCGATCCGGTCGACCAGCGCGTTGTCGGAGAAGGGCTTCTCGACGAAGTCGAAGGCGCCGCGCTGGATCGCCGCGACCGCGGTCGGCACGTCGCCGTGGCCGGTGAGGAAGATCACCGGCAGCACCGGCAGCACGCGCCGCTCGACCAGGCGCTCGAAGAGCTGCAGGCCGCTCATGCCGCCGGGCATGCGCATGTCCAGCAGCACGCAGCCCGGCGCCCCGAGGATCGCGTCGCCGGACGCGTCGAGCATGGCCTCGAAGGCCTCGGCCGATGCGTGCGGCTCGGCCAGCAAGCGGCGCGTGCGCAGCAGCCAGGCCAGCGCCTCGCGCACCGGCGCCTCGTCGTCGACGACGTGGACCACCGGCAAACCCAGCGGAGCAGTGCTCATGACGCAGCCTCCCGATCGACGATCGCGGCGAGCTCGGCGGGCGCGCGCGGCAGGCTGAAGTCGAAGCGCGTGCCGAGGACCTGCCCCTTCGCGTCGCGCAGGGTGCTGAAGTCGAGCGCACCGCCATGCTGCTCGATCACCGTGCGGCACAGGCTGAGTCCCAGGCCCATGCCTTCGCTCTTGGTCGTGAAGAAGGGCGTGAACAGCTTGGTCGCGACCTCGGGCGCGATGCCCGGCCCGCGGTCGGTGACGCTCAGGTGCACCCAGGCGCCGCGCGCGCTGGCGCCCAGGGTCACGACGCGTTCGGACGGCGGCACGCCCTCCATCGCCTGGATGGCGTTGCGCGTCAGGTTCAGCAGCACCTGCTCGACCATCGTGCGGTCGCAGGCCACCCGGGGCGCCGGGTCGCCGAGCAGCAGCTCGATGCGCGCCGCGCTCTTGCGGGCTTGCAGTCGCAGCAGCGGCAGCACGCCTTCGACGAGCTGGTCGCAGCCGAGCTGCTCGCGGCTCTGCTCGCGGCGCCGCACGAAGTCGTGGACGCTCTTGATGACGCGGCCGGCACGCTCGGCCTGCTCGGCGATGCGCCGGGTGGCGTCGCGGATCATCGCGATGCTGGGGCTCGCGTCGGACAGCAGGTTCAGCGAGCCGCTGGCGTAGCTGGCGATCGCGGCCAGCGGCTGGTTGAGCTCGTGGCTGAGCAGCGAGGCCATCTCGCCGACCGAGGCCAGGCGCGCGGTGGCCTGGAGCTGCTCCTGCTGCTGGCGCGACAGCTCCTCGACACGGCGTTGCGCGCTCAGGTCGAGCACGGCGCTCATCCAGCCGCTCTGGCGGCCGTCGGCGGCGATCAGCGGCGCCTCGAAGATGAGCACCGGGAAGCGTTCGCCGCCGGCGCGCATGAAGGTGGTCTCGTGGCCCTCGCGCTGCTCGTGCGCCGGGACGCCGCGCTCCAGCCGCTGCGCATGGCGCGCCTCGTAGGCCGCGCGCATCTCGGGCGGCCAGTAGGGCGGCACGGTCTGGCCGACCAGCTGCTCGGCGCCGAAGCCGACCATCGCACAGAAGGCCGGGTTCACGTAGGTGATGCGGCCCTGCAGGTCGCGCGCGCGCAGGCCGGTGACCAGCGAGTCCTCCATCGCCCGGCGCAGCGCCAGCTCGTCGGCCAGGCGGGACTCGGCGGCGGCCCGGCGGCGCACGTCGTGCACCAGCAGCGCCACCACCGCCGCGAGCGCCAGCGACAGGCCCAGCACCAGCGCGGTGGTCAGGTTGGGGATGAGCCGCGGCGCCTGGCCGGCGCTGTCGACGCGCAGCGCCAGCGTGACGCCCGGCAGGTCGACCAGGCGCTCGGCGACGTAGACGCCGGCGCCGCGCGGCAGGCCGGCGCGGACCAGGCGCGTGCCGTCGCCCTCGACGAAGGACAGTTCATGGGTGCGCGCCAGCTCGGGCGACACGGCCTCCTCGATCACCAGGCCGAGCGCCAGCGTTGCGGCCATCGTGCCCTGCCCACCGCCGACGGGGCCGATCGGCAGGCACACGTCGATCACCTCGACGCCCAGGCCGCCGGGCTGGGGCACGAAATAGCTGCGCGACCAGGTCGGCGACGCGGTGCGCTGCGCGGCGGCACAGGCGACCTGGGTGTCGAGCTCGATCTGGTCGCGCGGCAGGCTGCTGAACAGCGGCCCGCCGTAGGGCGACTCGGCCGCGGTCTCGATCGTGCCGGCGGCGCGGCGCCATTCGATGCGCAGCAGCTCGCGGCGCGCCCGCAGCAGGTCGGCGGCGTCGCTGCGCCATTGCGCCGGCGGCGGGTCGTTCCACAGCAGGGCCTGCAGGCGCTGCTGGTCCCGCGCGAACAGCTGGCGCACGTCGGCGGCGGCCGAGGCGGCGGCCAGCTCGGCGCGCTCCTGCTCCTGGCCGTGCTCGTAGCGCAGCGTGAAGACCAGCAGCAGCGTCTGCGCAACGCCCAGCAGCATCACCAGCAGCGCCCAGGGCAGCACGCGGCGCCAGGGCGTCGCGGGCGATCCGGGCATCGGCGTGCGGGGAGCGTCGGCCATGGTCGGAGTATTGGGACCCTGCGCGCAAAGGAGATACGCAGTTTCGCGCATGGCCGCCGCGCTGCGGCTTTGAAACACTGCCCGCCTGCGCGAAACTCATCGCGTCGGCGCGGTGCCCGCGCCCGTCACCGAAGGTCAGACCATGCCCACCTACGAAGAGAGACGTGCCGAGCTGCGCAAGCAGGCGCTCGAGTACCACGAGTTCCCGACCCCGGGCAAGATCGCGATCGCGGCGACCAAGCAGCTGATCAACCAGCGCGACCTGGCCCTGGCCTATTCGCCCGGCGTGGCCGCCGCTTGCGAAGAGATCGTTGCCGACCCCGTCAACGCCTACCGCTACACCTCGCGCGGCAACCTGGTGGCCGTGGTCACCAACGGCACGGCAGTGCTGGGCCTGGGCAACATCGGCCCGCTGGCCTCCAAGCCGGTGATGGAAGGCAAGGGGGTGCTGTTCAAGAAGTTCGCCGGGATCGACGTCTTCGACCTCGAGCTCAACGAAAACGACCTCGACAAGCTGGTCGACTGCATCGCCGCGCTGGAGCCGACCTTCGGCGGCATCAACCTCGAGGACATCAAGGCGCCGGACTGCTTCTACGTCGAGCGCAAGCTGCGCGAGCGGATGAAGATCCCGGTCTTCCACGACGACCAGCACGGCACGGCCATCGTCGTCGGCGCGGCGCTGATCAATGGACTCAAGGTCGTCGGCAAGGACATCCGCGAGGTCAAGCTCGTGACGTCGGGCGCCGGCGCCGCCGCCCTGGCCTGCCTGAACCTGCTGATCAAGCTGGGCCTGCCGCGCCAGAACATCTGGGTCACCGACCTGGCCGGCGTGGTCTACGAGGGCCGCACCGAGCTGATGGACCCGGACAAGGCCGAGTTCGCCCAGCCCACCGCGCACCGCACCCTGGCCGAGGCGGTGGCCGGCGCCGACGTGTTCCTGGGCCTGTCGGCGGGCGGCGTGCTGCGGCCCGAGATGGTCGCGAAGATGGCGAAGAAGCCGCTGATCTTCGCGCTGGCCAACCCGACGCCGGAGATCATGCCCGAGGAGGTGAAGTCGGTGCGCGACGACGCCGTCATGGCGACCGGCCGCACGGACTACCCGAACCAGGTCAACAACGTCCTGTGCTTCCCCTACATCTTCCGCGGGGCGCTGGATTCGGGCGCGACCACGATCACGGTGGAGATGGAGATCGCCGCGGTGCACGCGATCGCCGAGCTGGCGCAGGCCGAGCAGAGCGAGGTGGTCGCTGCCGCCTATGCCGGGGCGACGCTGTCCTTCGGCGCCGAGTACCTGATCCCCAAGCCCTTCGATCCGCGCTTGATGATGAAGATCGCGCCAGCGGTGGCCCGCGCCGCCGCCGAGTCGGGCGTGGCCACGCGGCCGGTCAAGGACTTCGACCTCTACCGCGAGAAGCTGCAGGCCTTCGTCTATGCGTCCGGCACGACGATGAAGCCGATCTTCAACGTCGCCAAGCGCGCCAAGAACAAGCGCGTCGCCTTCGCCGAGGGCGAGGAAGAGCGCGTGCTGCGCGCGGTGCAGGTGGTGGTCGACGAGGGGCTGGCGCATCCGACCCTGGTCGGGCGGCCCGCGGTGATCGCCCAGCGCGCCGAGCGTTTCGGCCTGCGGCTGGTGGCAGGGCGCGACTACGAGGTCGTCAACGTCGAGAACGACCACCGCTATCGCGACTACTGGCAGACCTACCACCGGCTGATGGCCCGCAAGGGCGTCACCCAGCAGTTCGCCAAGATCGAGATGCGGCGTCGCCTGACGCTGATCGGCGCCATGCTGCTGCACAAGGGCGAGGTCGACGGCATGCTGTGCGGCACCTGGGGCACGACCAGCACGCACCTGGCCTTCGTCGACCAGGTGATCGGCTTGCGCCCCGGCGCGAAAACCTACGCCTGCATGAACGGCCTGATCCTGCCCGGCCGCCAGGTCATGCTGGTCGACACCCACGTCAACTACGACCCGAGCGCCGAGCAGCTCGCAGAGATCACGGTCATGGCCGCCGAGGAGATGAAGCGCTTCGGGCTGGTGCCCAAGGCCGCGCTGCTGAGCCACTCCAATTTCGGCTCCAGCAACCAGCCGTCGGCGCTGAAGATGCGCGACGCGCTGGCATTGGTGAAGGAGCGCGCGCCCTGGCTCGAGGTCGACGGCGAGATGCACGGCGACACGGCGCTGGACCCGGCTCAGCGGGCGTCGCAGATCCCGGACAGCAGCCTGACCGGCGAGGCCAACCTGCTGGTGCTGCCGAACATCGACGCCGCCAACATCTCGTACAACCTGTTGAAAACCGCCGCCGGCGGCGGTATCGCGATCGGCCCGGTGCTGCTGGGGGCCGCCAAGCCCGTCCACATCCTGACCCCGTCGGCGACGGTTCGGCGGATCGTCAACATGACAGCGCTGACGGTGGCCGACATCAACGCCTTGCGCTAGCCCCGCGCCATGGCACGAGTCCACGGATGTCGCCGACCAAGGTCCAAGAAAAGCCAGTCCTTCTGGCGGAGTTTGCGCACGCAAACTTGAGGCTTAAAGCCCTGCCGGGTTGCTGAAATTTGAGGCAAACCCTTGAGGTTTGCGCCCCGTCTCGGTACCATACGGGCTTCGAATTTCAGGGATAACCCGTGGTCTTCACCGGTCGGTCACACCGGGGTTCTGCCTGGCGTCTCGGGACTGTCACCTTGCTGGCAGCGACTGTCGCAGTCGCTGCCCTGTGGGGCCCGACAGCCTCGGCGAAGGACAGCAACCGAGCGGCCGGCACGGTGTCGTTGTCGACACTGCCGCAGGAGGCTCAGGCCACCCAGCGGCTGATCCAGGTCGGCGGGCCCTTCCCCTATTCGAAAGACGGCACCGTGTTCGGGAATCGGGAGCGCCTGCTCCCGAATCGCAGCCGCGGCTACTACCGCGAGTACACGGTCCGCACGCCAGGGTCTCGCGATCGGGGGGCCCGGCGGATCGTGTGTGGTGGGGCACAGCGCACCACACCCGATGCCTGTTATTACACCGACGATCACTACGCGAGCTTCCGCCTCATCGCGCAGTGAGATCCGCCACCAACAAGGAACGAGGGGGAACTCGACCATGATGCCGCTGCAGACAGTCCGCCCCAACATCGTGCAGGCCATCCGCGCGTTCCGCGTGGAGGACCTGCAACTCGCCGCGCAAGACCTCGGCCAGCACTTCCTGTATGCGAACCTGGGCAATGCCCAGTCCAAGCAGGACGTGCTCGAGGGCATTGCCGATGCCTTCATGTTCCCCAGCCACTTCGGCAAGAACCTCGACGCCCTGTTCGACTGCATGACCGACCTCGTGCACAAGTCGGGCAGCCAGCCGGGTTTCGTCGTCGTGCTGGAGCAGTTGCCCGACAACCCCAAGTTCGATCGCGAAGCCCGCGAGCAGTTGCTCGACGTCTTCCGTGACGCTGCAGACTTCTGGGGGGAACGAAAGATACCCTTCAGGTGCTTCTATTCTTTTCAGTAGCCCGCTCCCCGGAACTCGGGCAGGGAGAGCGGGTAGTGGAAGCCCAGAACGACACCAAGCCGGCCAAGGTGCCAGCCGGCACGATCAGCGTGCAGCTGCCCTTCATGAGCAGCGCCTTCGACACCGCCGGCTGGCTGGTCGCGGCCTGACGACGTCGCGCTGACGGAACGACGGGCCCTGCGGGGCCCGTTTTTCATGCGGCGTCGGCTGCCAGTGCGACGTACTCCGCGACCGGCACCTCCTCGGCACGCCGCTGGACGTCGAAGGCGCCGCCGTAGCCGCGTGCCTCGAGCCAGCGCCCGAGCGTGTGCCGCAGCAGCTTGCGTCGCTGCGAGAAGGCGACGGTCACCAGTTCCCCCAGCAGCAGCGGATCGATCGCCGGGCCGCCCGCGGCGGGTAGCGGCTGCATGCGAACCACCGCCGAGTCGACCCGCGGCGGCGGCTCGAAGGCCTCGGGCGGTACGTCCAGCACCGACTCGATGTCGTAGCGCCACTGCAGCATCACCGACAGCCGCCCGTAGTCCTTGCAGCCCGGCGATGCCGCCATGCGCTCGACCACTTCCTTCTGCAGCATGAAGTGCTGGTCCTCGACCTGCCCGGCCACCGGCAGCAGGTGAAAGAGGATGGGCGTGGAAATGTTGTACGGCAGGTTGCCGACCACCCGCAGCGGCGCGCCGGCCGACGTGGCCAGCGCCGCGAAGTCGACCTGCAGCACGTCGGCCTCGATGACCTGGAGCTCGGGCCGCTTGCGCAGCCGCGCGGCGAGGTCGCGGTCGAGCTCGATGACGGTCAGACGCCCGCAGCGGGCCACCAGGGGATCGGTCATCGCGCCGAGGCCGGGCCCGATCTCCACGAGCGGCTGGCCGGGCCGGGGATCGATCGCCGAGACGATGCGCTCGACCAGGGCGGTGTCGGTCAGGAAATGCTGCCCGAACCGCTTGCGCGGGGCGTGATGCCCCCCGGCCTTCGTCACTGCGGCGGCTCGCGCATCTCGACGTAGGCCCGCGCCCGCACTTCGCGCGCCCAGTCGGCATAGGCGCCCTCGAACCGCTGTTCGCGCAGTACGTTGCGGGCGATCTCGCGTTGCTGCTTGCGGTCGACCGGGATGTTGCGACGTTCCAGCACCTGGATCAGGTGCACGCCGAAGCGCGACACCACCGGCTCGGACAGCTGGTTCAGCGCCAGCGCCTTCATCGCCGTCTCGAACTCGGGCACGAACTGCCCGGGCGAGGCCCAACCCAGCTCGCCGCCCTGCGGCGCGCTGCCGTCCTCGGAGTTCTCGCGCGCCAACTGGCCGAAGCTGGCGCGGCCGGACTCGACCTGCTGCCGCAGCTCGCGCAGCCGTGCGATCGCCGCCTGCTGGCTCAGCTGGGCCGACGGCCGCAGCAGGATGTGGCGCGCGCGGGTCTGCTGCACCAGCATGCCGCCGTCGCGACGCTCCAGCACCTTCAGCACGTGGAAGCCGGCCCCGGAGCGCAGCACCTGCGGCACGACCGTGCCGCCGCGCAGGTCGCGCACCGACTCGGCGAACAGGTCGGGCAGGCGGTCCAGCGACCTCATCCCGAGCGCCCCGCCCTGCTCCTTGGGGCCGTTCGACAGCTCGGCGACGATGCGCGCGAAGTCCTCGCCACCGCGCGCCCGCTCGAGCGCCTTCTCGGCCACCTGCCGGCGCTGGGCCACGTCGGCGTCGCTGGCGCCCTCGGGCACCGCGACCAGCACCTGCGCGACGTTGAACTCGGCTGGCGCGATGCCGCTGGCCCGGCTGGCCAGCAGCGACTCGACCTCGGCATCGCTGATCTTGATCCGGCTCTGCACCTCGCGCTCGCGGATGCGTTCGACCAGCATCTGGTCGCGCAGGTTGTTGCGGAAGCGCGCGAAGTCGATGCCGTCGGCCTGCAGGCGCTGCCGCAGCTCGGCCAGCGAGATGCGGTTCTGCAGCGCGACGTTGTTGACGGTGCGGTCAAGCTCGGGGTCCTCGATGCGCAGGCCGCTGTCGCGTGCCGCGCTGAGCTGGGCGCGCTCCTCGATCATCGTGTCGAGCACCTGGCGGCGCAGCTCGTCCTCGGCCGGCAGCGTGCGCCCGCTCTGGGCCGCTTCGCGCCGCACCGACACCAGCCGCTGCTGCACCTCGGCGTTGGTCACCAGCTCGCGATCGACGACGGCGACGATGTAGTCGGCCGAGCGCGGCAGGCTGCGGGCGGCCTGGGCCAGCGCAGCAGTAGCCGGCACGGCCAGGGACAGGCACAGGGCCAGGCGGCCACAGGCTCGCAGGGGACGGGCGATCGACGGCATCTTGGGGCGGCTCAGGGGCTCGACAGGGCCGGGGCGACGACGGGACTGTCGTCGCGCAGCAGGCGGTAACCGGGGATATTGTCCCTCAGCACCCTCAGGGGGTTGGAACCGAGGCGCGAGAGCCCGACCAGTTCCAGTTGCAGCAGCAGTCGGGTGGTCGCCTCGCTGCGGCCGGTGGACAGCCGCTCGGCGACGATGCGACCGATCCAGCAGCCGCTGTCGTACTCGAAGCCGACGATGGAGTCGGTGATGCGCGAGTCGCGCCGGCTGTAGTTGATGCGCCCCACGCTGTACCAGGCGCCGGGGCAGCCGGTCGGGGCCGCGGCGCGCCCGCCGCGCGACACGCCGTCCAGCGCCAGCGCGTCGCGGGCCTCGACGGCCGCCGCGTTCTCGCGCGCCGCGCCATTGAGCGGCCACTGCCAGCCGAGCTCGAGCTGCTCGCTGGCGTTGCGCGTGTAGCGGTAGGTCGCGTTGATGGTGCGGAAGGGACCGGGCGAGTAGCGCGCGCCGAGGATGGAGCGCACCGTGCGGCTGATGTCGGCGTTGTACTGCAGCGTGCCGTCCAGCGACCAGTGCGGGATCAGGCTGGTGCCGCCCAGCAGCAGCAGGTCCGACCAGCGCTGCGTCACCGGCATGCCGTCGGGCGTGATGCGCTGCGGCCGCAGCAGCAGCCGCTGCGCCAGGCCCAGCCGCAGCGCCTCGGCACCGGTCCGGCGATCGAGGAAGCGCGTCGTCACGCCGGCGGTCAGCTGGTTCGCGTCGGAGACGCGATCGACGCCCGAGAAGGCGTTGTCCGCGTAGATCGACGTGAAGTTGAAGTCGTTGCCGGCGCTGTCGAAGTTGGGCAGGCCGGTCTGGTCGCGGTAGGGCGTGTTGACGTAGAGCAGCCGCGGCTCCAGGGTCTGCGTCAGCGCGCGACCGAAGGCCGTGCTGTCGCGCTCGAAGATCCACGCGCTGTCCAGCGCCACCGTGGGGATCACGCGCGTGCTGCGCGTGCGCCCGTCGGCGAGCGGCTGCTCGAGGTCGTAGCTGGCCGCGTTGAACGACAGCCGCGGCGTCAGCGTCCAGCCCTCGGCGCCGATCGGCGACCACGGGCGCGCCAGCGAGCCCAGCGCGTGCACGCGGTCGCCGCGCTGCAGGCTGCGATCGTCGTTGGTGAAGCGGTTGGCTTCGGTCTCCCAGGACCACTCGAACCCGCCCTGCGCGCCGCGCTGGCGCACGCCGACCTGGGGCTCGCGCTGGTAGGGCGCGACGATGCGACTGGTCGGGTCGATGTCCTGCAGCACCTGCCAGCGCCGCACGCCCCCGTAGACCAGCGTGTCGCCCCAGTGGCTGTCGAAGCGCCGCCGAACGTAGCCGTCGGTCGGCAGCAGGCGCGGTGTGAGGCTCGGCAGGCGGTGCGAGAAGTCCTTCCAGTAGTCGTCGTCGGACGCCCGCTGCAGCGCCAGCCCGTAGTCGACGAGGCCGACGCCGGGGCCGTCCCAGCGCGCCTCGTGGCCGAGGTTCAGCGACCAGCGCGAGCGGTTCGCCACGCGATCGTCGGGCAGCATGTAGGTCTGCACCACGCCCTGGTAGCCGGGCTCGAGGTAGCGGAACTCGGTGCCGAGCGCCGCGCCGCGCCGCGTCAGCACGGTGGGCGTCAGCGTGGCGTCGCGGTTGGGTGCGATGTCCCAGTAGTAAGGCGCCGCCACTTCGACGCCGCTCTTGTTGTCGATGTTGAAGCTGGGCGGCAGCCAGCCGGACTTGCGCTTGTCCGACAGCGGGAAGCTCAACGTCGGTGCCGCGAGGATGGGCACGCCATAGAAGCGCAGCACCGCGCCTTCGGCCCGGCCTTCGTCGGCGGCGGTGTCGAGGACGACGCGGTCGGTGCTCAGGAACCAGGCCGGATCGGGCGCCGGGCAGCTGGTGTAGGTCGCGCCGTAGGCGATGCCGCGGGACTCGTCGAGGAAGTCGAAGCGCTGCGCGCTGCCGCCGGCGTTGGTGCGGCCGAAGTGGTAGCTCGGCTCGAGGAAGTAGCCCTCGAAGCGCTGCACCTTCAGCTGCAGTTCCGGACCACGGAAGGTGTTGCCGCCGCGCTCGATCTCGACGTTGCCGGTAGCGCGGGCGATGTCGCCGGCCTGACGGTACTCGATGCGATCGGCCTTCATCGTCAGCGGCCCGCGCTTGAAGCGCACCGAGCCCTCGGCGATGGTCTCGAGGTCGGGGCGGCCGAACAGGCGATCGGCCTCGATGACCACGGGCTCGCCGGACTCGTCGCCCTTGAGCGTCGGGACGAAGCGCGCTGCGGCATCGGGCGGCAGTCGCAGACCCGGGCCTTCGGCGCCGGCCTGCGCCAGCGCGCTCGCGGACCAGGCCCCCGCATGCGCCGCGAACAAGGCCCCCACCACCGGTCGCAAGGGCCACGTGCGGCCCCGGGGCGGGGCGGGCAGGGCGCGATCGTAGGTCGGCACGGGCGTGGCGGGATGAGGAGGGACGCGCCGTGCGGTCACTGCCGCAGGCAGCGCCACCGCGGCGCCGGCAGGCAGATGCGGTTTGTAGAATCGATTATTCCACGCGGTCCCGCGTCCGCTGCTGCGGCCAACCCCGGTGCCGCCGCCTTCCTCCCCTCTGTCGCCCGCCATCTTGAACGCCACGATCCGCTGGGCCGACCCGGCCCGCGAGCAGGCCTTCGTCGCCTGGCTCGCCGCGCAGAGTGCGCGCCACGCGCTCGATCCCGGCAGCCTCCGTCCGGCCAGCGCCGATGCGAGCTTTCGCCGCTACTTCCGCATCGACGGCCGCGACGGCTCGCGCATCGTGATGGACGCGCCGCCGACGCACGAGGACTGCCGCCCCTTCGTGCAGGTCGCGGGCCTGCTGCGCGGCGCAGGACTGAACGCGCCCGCACTGCTGGACTGGGACGAGGCGCACGGCTTCCTGCTGCTGGGCGACCTCGGCGCGACGACCTACCTGCAAGCCCTGACCGGCGGGCCGGCGGCGCTGACGCCGGCCGAGGCCTCGCCGCTCTACCTGGCGGCGCTCGACACGCTGGTCCGGCTGCAGGGCATCGCCGCGGCCGGCCAGGTGCCGGCCTACGATCGCGCGCTGCTGCAGCGCGAGCTCGACCTCTTTCCCGACTGGTACGTCGCGCGCCATTGTGGTCAGGTGCTGGACGATGCCGAGCGCACGCAGCTCGCGCGCAGCTTCGACCGCATCCTCGACGTCTGCACGGCACAGTCCGCCGTGCTGGTGCATCGCGACTACCACTCGCGCAACCTGATGGTGGCCGCCGACGGCGGCCCGCCCGGCGTGCTCGACTTCCAGGACGCGGTCTGGGGCCCGGTCGCCTACGACCTCGTCTCGCTGCTGCGCGATGCCTACATCGAGTGGGACGAGGAAGTGCAGATCGACTGGGCCGTGCGCTACTGGGAGCGTGCCCGCAAGGCCGGCGTGCCGGTGGCAGCGGACTTCGGCGACTTCTGGCGCGACTTCGAGTGGATGGGCCTGCAGCGCCACCTGAAGGTGCTGGGCATCTTCGCGCGCCTGTACCACCGCGACGGCAAGGACGGCTACCTGAAGGACCTGCCGCTGGTGTGGCGCTACGCGCACCGCGTCGCCACGCGCTACAACGGCCTGGGCGGGCTGGCGCAGCTGCTCGAGCGCCTGGCCGGCACGCAGCGCGAGGCCGGCTACACGTTCTGAGGCGCCCCCGGGCAGGCCGGCGTCGCGCAACCGGCGGCCTGCAGCCACGGGTCCTGGTCCTCGCCGCCGAAGGTCTCGATCAGGAAGTCGACGAAAGCGCGAGTGCGCGTCGGGATGTGCTTGCGCGTCGGCATCGCCGCCCACAGCGTCGCGCTCCACAGGTGCCACTCCGGCAGCACGCGCTCGAGCGCATGCTCGAGCAGCGCGTCCTCGATGACGAAGCTCGGCAGCCCGGCGATGCCCAGACCGGCCAGCGCGGCCGCGTACATCGTGTCGATGTGCGAGGTGCTCAGCAGCGGATGCGGCCGGTCGGTGGTGTAGGTCTCGCCGCCCGGCTCGTCGTCGCCCCAGGGGCCGCGGAAGAACTCGATGCCGCGCTGCAGCTCGGCGAAGGGCGGCAGGATGGGCCGGTGCGTGGCGAGGTCGCGCGGATGCTGCGGCCGGCCGTGGCGCTCCAGGTATTCAGGCGCCGCACAGGTGATCACTTCCGACCGCGCCAGACGCCGCGCGACGAACTCGCCCTCCAGCGGCTTGCGCACCGACAGGATGGACACGTCGTAGCTCTCGTCGACGGTCTCGACGGCACCGGGCGCAGCGATCTCGATCGACACCTGCGGGTACTTGGCGAAGAAGCGCGGCAGGTGCTTGGCCAGCTGGTGCACGGCCAGCGCCGGCGAGGTCAGCACCCGCAGGTGGCCGCGCGGTTCCTGCACGGCCGAGCTGGTCAGCGCCTCGGACTCGTCGATGTCGGCCAGGATGCGCCGCACCTTGTCGAGATAGGCCTCGCCGATCTCGGTCAGCGCGAGACGGCGCGTCGTGCGGTTGATGAGGCGCGCGCCTAGGTGGTCCTCGAGCTCGGCGACGAGCCGCGTCACCGCCGCCGGCGACAGGCGCAGGGCGGTGGCCGCGCCGTTGAAGCTGCCGGCGTCGATCACGCCGGCGAACACCCGCATCGCTCGCAACTGGTCCATGCCGCGATGATGCCGCGAAGCGGCGTGCCCGGCGGCCTGGGGCACACTCGGATGTCCTCGCCGCCCCTGCCGCCCGTGCCCCGTTTCCACGTCGACCTGCCGCTCGCCCCCGGGCTCGAGGCGGCGCTGCCCCCGCCGGTCGCGCGCCATGTCCAGGTGCTGCGGCTGCAGCCCGGCGCCGCGATCACGCTGTTCGACGGACGCGGCAGCGACTGGGCGGCCGACGTGCTGCGCATCGGCCGCAGCGAGGTGACGGTGCGCGTCGGCGAGGCCTCGCCGGCCAGCCAGGTCGAGCTGCCGCTGGCCGTCACGCTGGCGGTCGGCATGCCGGCCAACGAACGCATGGACTGGCTGGTCGAGAAGGCCACCGAACTGGGCGTGCACGCGATCCAGCCGCTGGTCTGCGAGCGGTCGGTGCTGCGCCTGAGCGGCGAGCGCGCCGAGCGCAAGCTCGCGCACTGGCGCGGCGTTGCGGCGGCTGCCTGCGAGCAGTGCGGCCGCAGCCGCTTGCCATTGCTGGAGCCCGTGCTGCCCTTCGATGCCTGGCACACCGCCTTCGCGAGCGGGTCCGTCGCCACCGGCTTCGTCCTGAGCCTGGGGGCCGCCACGCAGCCCTACTGCGAGGCGCTCAAGCCGGCGTTGCACGCGGGCCGTGGCCTGCTCTTCCTCAGCGGTCCCGAAGGCGGGCTCAGCCCCGCCGAGGACGCCGCAGCCCGCACGGCCGGCCTGCTGCCGGTGACGCTGGGCCCGCGCATCCTGCGCGCCGAGACCGCCCCGCTGACGGCGCTGGCGGCGATCGCGGCGCTGTTCGCCTGAGCCGCGCTGGCCCGCGACCCTGTCAGGGCTGACAGTGGTGACCGTCACACGCGGCCCGCACAATGGGCTGCTCGGATCCCCCTTCTAGGAGACTGCCATGGGCTTGTTGGACTCGGTCATCGGCGCCCTCGGGGGCGCCCAGGGAGGCCAGGGTGGCGGCCAGGGCGACGCCCTGCAAGCCATCATCGCGATGCTGGCGCAGGGCAACGGGCCAGGCGGCGGCGGGCTCGGCGGCCTGATGCAGCAGTTCCAGCAGGGCGGGCTGGGCGACCTGGTCGCCTCATGGGTCGGCACAGGCCAGAACCTGCCGGTCTCGCCCGGTCAATTGCAGGACGTGCTGGGCAGCGACATGCTGGCGCAGTTCGCGCAGCAGCTGGGGCTGTCGCAAGGCCAGGCTGCTGACCAGTTGTCGCAGCTGCTGCCGCAGGTGGTGGACCGGCTCACGCCCAACGGCCAGCTGCCCGATGCCGGCGGGCTGGGCGATCTGGGCAGCGTGCTCGAGCGCTTCAGCAGACCCTGATGCCCCACCCCCGTTGCGGCTGCGCCGCTCCCCCTCCAGGGGGCGCCGCTGGCGGACCGGCGAAGCCGGTTCCGCGGCGGCTGCTGGGTTGACCCTCGCCGCCTACTTCTTGCGGAACTTGCGCAGCGCCGCCAGTTGCGCCGCCAGCGACAGCAACTCGTTCTGGATCGCGGCCTGGTCGAGTTCGCTCTTGGCGTTCTTGAGCGCCTCTTCGGCCGCCTTCTTCGCCTCCATCGCCTTGGCCTCGTCGAGGTCGGCGCCGCGGATCGCGGTGTCGGCCAGCACCGTCACGCGATCCGGCTGGACCTCGAGGATGCCGCCGGCCACGAACACGAACTCTTCCTGGCCGTTGTCGGCGCGCTCGACGCGCACCGCGCCCGGCTTGATGCGCGTGATCAGCGGCGTGTGACGCGGATAGATGCCGAGCTCACCCATCTCGCCGGGCAGCGCAACGAACTTCGCCTCGCCCGAGAAGATCGAGGCTTCGGCCGAGACGACGTCGACGTGGATGGTTGCCATCAGGATGCTCCGCGCCGCTTACTGCAGCTTCTTGGCCTTCTCGAAGGCCTCGTCGATGGTGCCGACCATGTAGAAGGCCTGCTCGGGCAGCGAGTCGCACTCGCCGGCCACGATCATCTTGAAGCCGCGGATGGTTTCCTTCAGCGGCACGTACTTGCCCGGCGAGCCCGTGAAGACCTCGGCCACGTGGAAGGGCTGCGACAGGAAGCGCTGGATCTTGCGCGCGCGCGACACCGCGAGCTTGTCCTCCGGCGCCAGCTCGTCCATGCCCAGGATCGCGATGATGTCGCGCAGTTCCTTGTAGCGCTGCAGCACGGCCTGCACGTCGCGGGTCGTCTTGTAGTGCTCTTCGCCGACGACGTTGGGGTCGATCTGGCGCGAGGTGCTGTCCAGCGGGTCGACCGCCGGGTAGATGCCCAGCGAGGCGATGTCGCGCGACAGCACCACGGTCGCGTCCAGGTGCGCGAAGGTGGTCGCGGGCGACGGGTCGGTCAGGTCGTCCGCCGGCACGTAGACGGCCTGGATCGAGGTGATCGAGCCGACCTTCGTGGACGTGATGCGCTCCTGCAGGCGGCCCATTTCCTCGGCCAGCGTCGGCTGGTAGCCCA
>NZ_CADEFR010000008.1 GCF_902826655.1 uncultured Methylibium sp.
GCTCGCGCGCCGGGTCGAAATAGTCGAGCGCGCGCGTGATCAGCAGGTAGGTGTTCGCATCGAAGTAGTCGCTGAACTTGTCGCCCTGGTAGCGCAGGTAGCTCTCGATCTGGAACTCGATGTCCTGGGTGGTGTAGGCCAGCTCGCCGTTGACGATCTGACGGCCGAACTTGCTGGCCATCACGTCGTCGGACAGGTAGGTGATGTGGCCGACCATGCGCGCCACGCGCAGCCCGCGCTTGGGCACGACGCCGTGGCCGTAGTAGTGACCGCCGTGGAAGTCGGGGTCGGTGACGATGGCACGGCGCGCCACCTCGTTGAAGGCGATGTTCTGCGCGCTGAGGTTGGGCGCCGAGGCGACCACGATCGCGTGGCGCACGCGCGTCGGATGGCGCACCGTCCACGACAGCGCCTGCATGCCGCCCAGGCTGCCACCGATCACGGCCGCCAGCTGCGTGATGCCCAGCGCGTCCAGCAACTGCGCCTGCGCGTCGACCCAGTCCTCGACGGTGACGACCGGGAAGTCCGCGCCCCAGGGTCGCCCGGTCGCGGGGTGGGTGTGCGTCGGCCCGGTCGAGCCGAAGCACGAGCCCGGGTTGTTGACGCCGATGACGAAGAAGCGCTCGGTGTCCAGCGGCTTGCCCGGACCGACCAGGTTGTCCCACCAGCCCTCGTTCTTGTCCTGCGCGTCGTGGCGCCCCGCGACGTGGTGCGAGGCATTGAGCGCGTGGCAGACCAGCACGGCGTTGCTGCGGTCGGCATTGAGCGTGCCGTAGGTCTCGTAGACCAGGGTGCATTCGGGCAGCACGGCGCCGCTCTTCAGCGCGAGAGGCGCTGCGAGCCTGAGGCTTTGCGGTGTGACGATGCCGACGGAACCCATGCGCGATGAACCACGGAAAAAAGACAACCCGGCGTCGCTGTAGCTAGCGAGGCCGGGTGACGGTTCGAGTCGCGGGGCCCCTCTTTAGCTGCATTTGTAGAGCGCCCGCAATCCGGATCAAATCGGCGCTGTGGGAGGTAGTATAGCCACGCCACGGTCTGGCGAAATCCGGCGAAAGGACGCGACATGGGCTGGTTCGATGGCTTCGAGGCGGGCGATCACGCGGTCAACGGCACGAGCCTCCACGCGCGCTGCGGCGGCCGCCGCGACGGACCGCCGCTGCTGCTGCTGCACGGCTACCCGCAGACGCATGCGCTGTGGCACCGCGTCGCGCAGCGGCTCGCGGGCGACTACCGGCTGGTCATCCCGGACCTGCGCGGCTACGGCCGCTCGGCCAAGCCGCCGGGCGACGCGGACCACGGCAACTACAGCAAGCGCGCGATGGCAGCCGACCTGGTGGCGCTGATGCGCTCGCTCGGCCACGAGCGCTTCTTCGTCGCCGGCCACGACCGCGGCGGGCGCGTCGCGCACCGCCTGGCGCTCGACCATCCGCAGGCCGTGCGCAAGCTCTGCGTGCTGGACATCGTGCCGACGCTGACGATGTACGAGCGCACCGACATGGCCTTCGCCCAGGCCTACTACCACTGGTTCTACCTGATCCAGCCGGCGCCGCTGCCCGAGCGGCAGATCGGCGCCGACCCGGCCTGGTACCTGCGCTGGACGCTGTCGGGCTGGGGCAGCAAAGGGCTGGACTTCATCGAGCCCGAGGCGCTGGCCGACTACGAGCACGGCTTCTGCAATGCCGCGGGCATCCACGCCGCCTGCGAGGACTACCGCGCCGCCGCCTCGATCGACCTGGACCACGACCGCGCCTCGCGCGCGGTCGCAAGCCAGGTGCGCTGCGACCTGCACGTGCTGTGGGGCGAGCGCGGCGTGGTGGCGCGCCTGTTCCGGCCGCTCGACGACTGGCGCGCGGCGTGCAGCGGCACCGTGACGGGCCGCGCGGTCGCGGCCGGGCACTTCATCCCCGAGGAACTGCCGGACCTGACGGCCGACGAACTGGCGGCCTTCTTCACCGATTGACGGTGGCCGGCCGCCGCGCCGGCGGCTAGCATGCGGCGGGCCGCCCGCCCGAAGGACCTGCGATGCTCGCCTGGCTGCTGCGACTGAACGACCAGTTCCCGCTCCGCTACACCGCCTGGCTGGCCTGTGCCGTCGGCCTGCTGCTGTCGGCGCTGGCCTGGGTGGCCGGCGGCGGGGCGCCGGCGGTGCTGTGGACGCTGGTCTTCGCGGTGCTGGTCGGTGTCGGCGTGCGCGACGTGCGCCAGCAGCGCCACTCGATCCTGCGCAACTACCCGGTGATCGGCCACCTGCGCTTCTTCTTCGAGTTCATCCGCCCCGAGATCCGCCAGTACTTCATCGAGAGCGACCGCGAGAAGACGCCGTTCTCGCGCCAGCAGCGCAGCCTGGTCTACCAGCGCGCCAAGGGCGAGCCCGACAAGCGGCCCTTCGGCACCCAGCTCGACGTGGCCGCGCACGGCTACGAGTGGATCAACCACTCGATGGTGCCGACGCACATCGCGAGCCACGACTTCCGCGTCACCATCGGTGCCGGTCGCGCGCAGCCCTACAGCGCGTCGGTCTTCAACATCTCGGCGATGAGCTTCGGCGCGCTCAGCGCCAACGCGATCCTGGCGCTCAATGCCGGGGCCAGGCGCGGCGGCTTCGCGCACGACACCGGCGAGGGCTCGATCAGCCGCTACCACCGCGAGCACGGCGGCGACCTGATCTGGGAAATCGGCTCCGGCTACTTCGGCTGTCGCAACGACGACGGCAGCTTCAGCGCCGAACGCTTCGCCGAGGCGGCGCGCGAGCCGCAGGTCAAGCTGATCGAGATCAAGCTCAGCCAGGGTGCCAAGCCCGGCCACGGCGGCGTGCTGCCGGGCGCCAAGGTCACGCTGGAGATCGCCGCGGCGCGCGGCGTGCCGATCGGCGTCGACTGCGTCTCGCCGGCCAGCCACGGCGCCTTCGACACGCCGGTCGGCCTGCTGCAGTTCGTCGACCGGCTGCGCGATCTGTCGGGCGGCAAGCCCACCGGCTTCAAGCTGTGCATCGGCCATCCGTGGGAATGGTTCGCGATCGCCAAGGCGATGCGCGAGACCGGCCTGCTGCCCGACTTCATCGTCGTCGACGGCTCCGAAGGCGGCACCGGCGCGGCGCCGCTCGAGTTCACCGACCATGTCGGTGCGCCGCTGCAGGAAGGCCTGCTGCTGGTCCACAACACGCTGACCGGCCTGGGCCTGCGCGAGCAGATCAAGCTGGGCTGCGCCGGCAAGGTGGTCAGTGCCTTCGACATCGCGCGGCTGATGGCGCTGGGCGCCGACTGGTGCAACGCCGGGCGCGGCTTCATGTTCGCGCTGGGCTGCATCCAGGCCCAGGCCTGCCACACCGGGCATTGCCCGACGGGCGTCACCACCCAGGACCCGCTGCGCCAGAAGGCGCTGGTCGTGCCGACCAAGGCCGACCGCGTCTACATGTACCACCAGGAGACGCTGCGCGCGCTGAAGGAGCTGGTGCAGGCCGCCGGCCTGGAGCACCCGCGCCAGGTCAGCGCCGCGCACATCGTGCGGCGCGTCGCCGACCACGAGGTCAAGCTGCTGGCCAACCTGGTGCCCTTCGTCAGGCCCGGGGCGCTGCTGGCCGCCGAGCGCGGCGACATCGACTGGCCGCACCAGGTGTTCCGGCTGTACTGGCCGCTGGCCAGCGCGCATTCGTTCGCGGCGCAACAGGTCGCGCTTGCGGCCGACCCGCCGCAGCGACTAGGCTAGGGCCTACTCTCCCCCGGAGTCGCGGGGGACTTCGGGCGACGGGCACGGCGAGAATCGCCCGCGGTTCGCCGAAGAGCGAAGCAACGATCGTTGAGGAGTCGCGAGTGCTGAAGGTGTATCTGGTCGAAGACGACCCGCTGGTGTCGCAGCATGTGCGCGACGCGCTCGACGAGGCGCCGGGCATCCGCTGCGTCGGCCATGCCAACCGGCTGTCGATCGCGCGCGTCGAACTGCCGCAGTGCCGCCCCGACGTGCTGCTGTCCGACCTGGGCCTGCCCGACGGCGACGGCACCGAGCTGATCGGCGAGCTCAGCCACGCGCCGGCGCTGGACGGCGTCTGGCACCCGCACATCCTGGTGTTCTCGGTGTTCGGCGACGAGGCCCGCGTGATCCAGGCCATCGAGGCCGGCGCCGACGGCTACTTCCTCAAGGGCTGCACCGCCGACGAGCTGGTGCGCGCGGTCGAGCAGGCCGCGCGCGGCGAGTCGCCGATCTCGCCGGCCATCGCGCGCCACCTGCTCAAGCGCTTCCGCGACGAGGGCTTCACCGACTCGAGCTTCCGCGACTCGGGCTTCGTCGACTCGGACGGCGGCGCGACCGGCGTGATGGACATCGAGTCGCCGTCGAAGCGCGACCACGAGGTCAGCAAGCGCGAGCACGAGGTGCTGCGCCTCGTGGCGCAGGGCTATGTCGGCGAGGAGATCGCCGAACGCCTGCTGACCACGCCGCGCGCGGTCGCGATCGCGGTGCGCAACGTCTATCGCAAGCTGCAGCTCGGCCAGCGCGCCCGCGTGGCCGAACAGGCCCACGCCCGGCCCGGATGGGCTTGAGGCGCCTCGCCACCGTTGCCCTGCTGGCCCTGGCGGCAGGGCTCGGTGCTTGCAGCCCCTTCGCGCCGGGCGCAGCCGTCGAGCTGCGCTCGGCCCGCCTGGTCGACGCTGGCGTCGAGCGCGAGGTCGCGCTGCCCGATGCCTGGGAGTCCGGCGCGCCGTCGCGCCGCGGCAGCGTGCGCTACCGGCTGGACCTGCCCGACGCCACGCTGCGCTCGCCGCAATCGGCGATCTTCGTGCCGCGTGTCGGCAATGCCTACCGCATCCAGATCAACGGCCAGACGCTGCTGGCCGTCGGCCCGTCGGCGCCGCGCGACGGCGAACTGCCGCTGCTGCTGCCGCTGCCGCAGGCCCTGCTGCAGCCGGCCGGCAACCGGCTGGAGATCGAGGTCAGCGGCGAGTCGCGCCGCGAGGCCGGGCTGTCGCCGGTCTGGATCGGCCCGCTGTCGGAGCTGTCGGTGCGCCATGCCGCGCTGAGCCGCAACCAGGTCTTCGGCGCCTGGGTCGTCAGCTCCGCGGCCAGCGTGATGGGGGCGCTGGCGCTGCTGCTGGCCTGGCGCACGCGGCGCTCGCTCTACGCCTTCTTCGGCGTGGCCAGCCTGCTGTGGGCCTGGCGCGTGTCGGGCATGCAGCTCGGCGGGGCCGACGGCACCTGGGCCGCGATCGGGACCGTGCTCTTCCACGCCTCCTACGCCTGGTTCGCGTTGCTGATGACGCTGTACTCGCTGGCCGCGATCGGCGGCGACTGGCCGCGCGCGCGCCGGCTGCTGCTGGCCTGGGGCGGGGTGGCGCTGCTGCTGAGCGCCGGCGCCTGGATGCTGGACGCGCCGCTGCTGCGCACCGTGGTGCTGGCCGGCACGCTGCTCAACGTGCTGTGGCTGCTGATCGTGCTGGCGCGCGCCGCTTGGCGCGACCACACGCCGGCGGCGGTGATGCTGGGGGCGGTCGCGGCGATCGCGGTCGCGGTCGGCGCGCGCGACTTCTGGGTCTTCCGCGTGCTGTCCGACTACGGCGCGCTGACCTGGAGCCGCTACACCATCCTGCTGCTGCTGGCGGTGCTGGCCTGGCTGCTGGTCGACGAGTTCACGCGCTCGACGACCGCGCTGCGCGCGCTCAACACCGACCTGCAGGAGCGCGTCGCGCAGAAGGAGCGCGAGCTGCAGGGCGTCTTCGACGGCAAGCGCGAGCACGAGCGCGAACAGGCCGTGCTGGCCGAGCGCGACCGCATCCTGCGCGAGATGCACGACGGCCTGGGCGGTCGCCTGGTCGCCGCGATGGCGCTGACCTCGCAGGTCGAGCGCCAGTCGCTGCCGCCGCCGGGCGGCGCGCCGCGCAGCGTCGACGAGCCGCTGCGCGACCTGAAGCTCACGCTCGACGACTGCCTGGTCGAGCTGCGGCTCGCGCTCGACTCGCTCGAGACCGACCAGCGCCCGCTGATCGAGGCGCTGGCCGAGCTGCGCTTTCGCGTCGAGCCCTCGCTGCGTGCCGCCGGCGTGCGCCTGGTCTGGCAGGTCGACGACGCGGCCAGCGAGGTCGAGCTGCCGGCCGCCGAGACCCTGCACGTGCTGCGCATCGTGCGCGAGGCGCTGACCAACGTCATCAAGCACGCGCAGGCCACGGTGGTCTGGCTCAAGCTCGAGTCGGCGGGCGAGCAGGGCCTGCTGCTGTCGGTGGTCGACAACGGCCTGCAGCAGCGCACCAGCGACGAGCAGGAGACGATGCCGCTGTTCGTGCCGCCGACGCTGGTCCACGGCGGCCGCGGACTGGCCAACATGCAGCGCCGCGCGGCGGCGCTGTCGGCCCGCCTCGAGAGCGGGCCGCACGCCGAGGGCTGGGCGGTGACGCTGCAGCTCGCGGCGCGGTCCGCCGCCTAGGGCTTCAAGCCGCGACGGGTTTCGTGTCGGCGAAGCTCGGACGCTGCACCAGCTTGTCGACCAGGCGCTCGAGGTTGGGGTAAGTCGAGCGCCACGCGATCTGCGGGAAGCGGAACTCGATCCACGCCAGTGCACAGCCGACCGAGATGTCGGCCAGCGAGAAGTGATTGCCGGCGCACCACGGTCGATCGCCCAGGCCCTGGCTCATCGCGCCCAGCGCGGCGTGCACCTTGTCCAGCTGACGGTCGATCCAGGCGGCGCTGCGCTGCTCGGCCGCGCGGCCGGTCCAGGTCTGCTCCAGGCGGGCCAGGATGCCGGCATCGATCAGGCCGTCGGCCAGCGCTTCCCAGGTGCGCACCTCGATGCGCTCGCGCCCCGACGCCGGGATCAGCTTGCCCACCGGCGACAGCATGTCGAGGTACTCGACGATGACGCGCGAGTCGAACACCGCCTCGCCGCCTTCCATCACCAGGCAGGGCACCTTGCCCAGCGGGTTGGACTCGACGATCGTGCTGCCGGGTTGCCAGACGTCTTCCAGCACGAACTGGTAGTCCAGCTTCTTCTCCGCCATCACGACGCGGACCTTGCGGACATAGGGGCTGGCGAGGGAACCGATGAGTTTCATGGTGGGGTGGGAGCGTTTGCGAGGATTCTAGAGAAGGCCTGCCGCGTGCCTGATGGCACGATGCCACACCCCCGTGTCGGGGGCCGGCGACGCGGTGGTGCGCACCTAAAGTGCCGGTGGGTCAGCAGGGAGGAAGAGACATGGCCGACATCGGATCGACCGCCGGGGGCATGAACGCGCCCGGGCCGGCGCCCATCGTGCTGGACTTCGCGCAACGCGGCCAGCCCCGCGCGGCCGCCGACGACGCGCCGCTGCCGCACCGCCACGCGATCCGCTTCAGCGGCTCGGGCAGCGAGTACTTCCGCATCTGGATCGTCAACCTGCTGCTGATCCTGGTGACGCTGTCGCTCTACTACCCCTGGGCCAAGGTGCGCAAGCTGCGCTACTTCCACACCAACACGCAGGTCGCCGGCCATGCGCTCGACTTCCACGGCGAGCCGCTGAAGATGCTGCGCGGCTACCTGCTGGTGCTGGGCCTGGCCGGCGCCTACGCGCTGGCGGGCGAGGTGTCGCCGATCGCGCAGAGCCTGGCGCTGCTGGTGCTGGCCGTGCTGTGGCCGGCGCTGTGGCGGGCCTCGCTGCAGTTCCGCCTGGGCAACACCAGCTGGCGCGGGCTGCGCATGCAGTTCACCGGCAGCATGGGCGGCGCCTACGGCGCGCTGCTGCTGCCCTGGGTGGCGTTCGCACTGATCGGCGGGGCGCTCGGCTTCATGGCCGGTGCCGCGGCCGGCGGCGGCCTGCTGGCGGTGCTGCTGCCGGTGGCGATCATGCTGGGCGTCTACGGACTGATCCCGTACTTCTGGCTGCGCCTCAAGCGCTACCAGCACGGCCACTACGCCTACGGGCAGATCCAGACTTCGCTGGACGCGCGCGTCGGCGCCACCTACGGCGTGTTCGTGCGCACCGCGGGCGTGGCCTTCCTCGCCTTCCTCGTCGCGGGCCTGTGCTTCCTGCTCGGACTCATGGTGTTCGGCGGGCTCGGCGGCGGCGACCCGCGCGCCTTCGGCGCCGCGATCCTGGCGTTCGCGCCGCTGGTCGCGCTGCTCTTCGTGCTGGCCCAGGTGCTGCCGCGCGCCTATGCCACATCGCGCCTGCAGAACCTGCTGTGGTCCGGCACCGGCAGCGAGGACATCCGCTTCAAGAGCCGCGTCGGCTTCGGCGCGCTGGCCAGGCTGCTGCTGAAGAACTGGCTGCTCGTCATCCTGACCCTCGGCCTCTACTGGCCGTGGGCGGCGATCGCCGTGGCGCGGCTGCGGCTCGAGGCGGTGAGCCTGCGCACCCGCCGGCCGCTCGACGAGCTGAGCGCCGGCGCCCGCGCGCGCAGCGGCGACGCCGCGGGCGATGCGGCCGGCGACGTCTTCGGCATCGATCTCGGGCTCTGAGGCCATGAGCGACGGTGGCCTGCGGGTCGACTACTTCGACGGCCGCGGCGCGCGGCCGCGGCGCGTGCACCTGCAGGCGATGGGCGACGAGCTGCAGCTGCGCGCCGAGGACAGCCCGACGCGCGTGCTGCTGACGCTGCCGCTGTCGCAGCTGCGCTGGCCCGAGCGCACGCGCCACGGTGCGCGCGTCGCCCACCTGCCCGACGCGCTGGGCGGCGGCGAGCTGCACGCGCTGGATGCCGCGGCCTGGGACCGCTTCGCACGGCAGGCCGGCGTGCGCGAGTCGCTGGTCGTGCGCAGCCAGCAGAGCTGGGGCCAGGTCCTGGTGGCGATCGCGCTGCTGCTGGTCGTCGGCCTGGCCGGCTGGCGCTGGGGCGTGCCGCTGGCGGCCCAGGCGACGCTGACCTTGCTGCCGCAGCGCGTCGATGCCGAGATCGGCGCGCTGGCCTTCGACCAGATCGACCGCCAGTGGCTCAAGCCCAGCACGCTGCCGGCCGCGCAGCAGGCCGCCTTGCGCGCCGCCCTCGCGCGCGCGCTGCAGCGCGCCGAGCCGGCCGGCACGCTGCCCTGGCGGGTCGAGTTCCGCGCCTCGCGCATCGGGCCCAATGCCTTCGCGCTGCCCGGCGGCACGATCGTGATGACCGACGAGCTGGTGCAGCTGGTGGACGGCGACGAGTCGGCCATCGTCGGCGTGCTGGCTCACGAGTACGGCCACGTGAAGCATCGCCACGGCATGCGCCAGCTGGTGCATGCCAGCGTGCTGGGCGCTGTCGGCAGCATCGCCTTCGGCGACTACAGCGGCGTGCTGGCCGGCCTGCCGGCGCTGCTGGGGACGCTGGGCTACTCGCGCGACCTCGAGCGCCAGGCCGACGACGAGGCCATCGCGGTGCTGCGCGCCGACGGCCGGTCACCGGCCGCGATGGCGCTCTTCTTCGAGCGCTTCGCCCGGTGGCGCAAGGACAAGGGCCACGGCGACGAGAGCGATTCGGCGCTGGGCATCGCCTTCTCCAGCCATCCGGCCGACGCAGAGCGCATCGCCCGCTTCCGCGACGCCGCCGCGGCACGCTGAGCCCGCGGCGGCCGGCCGCAACGGTCGGGTCGAGGCCGGGTTCCTACAATGTCGGCCGGGCATCCCGTCCGCGCCCGTCCTCCATGAACCTCTCCCCCCTGACCGCCCTCTCGCCGCTCGACGGCCGCTATGCCCCCAAGCTCGCCGCGCTGCGGCCGCTGCTCAGCGAGTTCGGCCTGATGCACCGGCGCGTGCAGGTCGAGGTCGAGTGGTTCATCGCCCTCTCCGATGCCGGCCTGCCCGAGCTGAAGCCGCTGTCCGCCGGCGCCCGCGAGCGCCTGCGTGCCCGGGTGAGCGGTTTCGCCGAGACCGATGCCCAGGCCATCAAGGACATCGAGAAGACCACCAACCACGACGTCAAGGCGGTCGAGTACTGGATCAAGCAGCAGTTCGCCGGTGACGCCGAATTGCAGGCCGCCTCCGAGTTCGTGCACTTCGCCTGCACCAGCGAGGACATCAACAACACGAGCCACGCGCTGATGCTCGCGAGCGCCCGCGAGACCGTGCTGCTGCCCGCGCTCGACGCCCTGGTGGCGACGCTGACGCGCATGGCGCACGAACTCGCCGCGCTGCCGATGCTGAGCCGCACCCACGGCCAGACCGCCAGCCCCACCACGGTGGGCAAGGAGATCGCCAATGTCGCGGCGCGCCTGGCCACGGCGCGCGAGCGCATCGCCGCGGTCCGGCCGCTGGCCAAGATGAACGGCGCGGTCGGCAACTACAACGCCCATCTCGCGGCCTACCCCGACGTCGACTGGGAAGCCTTCGCCCGCGGTGTCGTCGAGCGCCAGCTCGGCCTGGCCTTCAACCCGTACACCATCCAGATCGAGCCGCACGACTGGATGGCCGAACTGTTCGACGCCATCACGCGCAGCAACACCATCCTGATCGACTGGTCGCGCGACGTCTGGGGCTATGTGTCGCTGGGCTACTTCAAGCAGCGGCTCAAGGCCGGCGAGATCGGCTCGAGCACGATGCCGCACAAGGTCAACCCGATCGACTTCGAGAACGCCGAAGGCAACCTCGGCCTCGCCAACGCGCTGCTCGCGCACCTGAGCCAGAAGCTGCCCATCAGCCGGTGGCAGCGCGACCTCACCGACAGCACCGTGCTGCGCAACATGGGCGTGGCGCTGGGTTATGCCGTGCTGGCCTGGGACAGCCTGGCGCGCGGCCTGGGCAAGCTCGAGGTGAACGAGGCCGCGCTCGCCGCCGACCTGGACGACGCCTGGGAAGTGCTGGCCGAGCCCATCCAGACCGTGATGCGGCGTTACGGGCTGCCCAACCCGTACGAGAGGCTCAAGGAGCTGACGCGCGGCAAGGCCATCACCCGCGAGTCCATCGCCGCCTTCATCCGCACGCTGGAACTGCCCGAGGCGGAGAAGCAGCGGCTGCTGGCGATGACGCCGGCCTCCTACATCGGCAAGGCGGTCGAGCTGGCGCGCGGGATCAAGGGATGAGCTTCCTCGCCCGCCTGCTGGCCGCCGAGCGCCGCAACGAGTCGATGCTGTGCGTCGGCCTCGACCCCGAGCCGGGCAAGTTCCCCGCGCCCTGGACCGGCGATGCCAGCAAGATCGCGGTCTTCTGCGAGCGCATTGTCGATGCCACCAAGGACCTGGTGATCGCCTACAAGCCGCAGATCGCCTACTTCGCCGCGCACCGCGCCGAAGACCAGCTCGAGCGCGTGATGGCCTACATCCGCCGCACCGCGCCCGAGGTGCCGGTGATCCTGGACGCCAAGCGCGGCGACATCGGCTCGACCGCCGAGCAGTACGCGCGCGAGGCCTTCGAGCGCTACCAGGCCGACGCGGTGACGCTGTCGCCCTTCATGGGCTTCGATTCGGTCGAGCCCTACCTGCGCTGGCCCGGCAAGGGCGCGATCCTGCTGTGCCGCACCTCCAACCCCGGCGGCAGCGACCTGCAGAACCAGCGCCTCGCCGATGTCGACGGCCAGCCGCGCCTCTACGAACACCTCGCCGCGCTGGCCCAGGGCCCGTGGAACCGCAACGGCCAGCTCGGCCTGGTGGTCGGTGCGACCTTCCCCGACGAGCTGGCGCGTGTGCGCGCGCTCGCGCCGACGCTGCCGCTGCTCATCCCGGGCGTCGGCGCCCAGGGTGGCGATGCGGCGGCGACGGTGCGTGCCGCCTGGCGCGGCGGTTCCGGCGGCACGACCGCGCCGATCGTCGTCAACTCCTCCCGCGCGGTGCTGTACGCCGGGCAGGGCGAGGACTTCGCGCAGCAGGCCCGCCAGGTCGCGCAGGCGACGCGGCTGGCGCTCGCCGCTGCTCGCGCGCCGATCGCCTGAGCGGCCTGCGCGCCGCGGGAAAACCTGTCCGCCGCCCCTCGTGGTGGACAGGGAAAATCGGCTCCACGCCATGAGCCCTGCTCGATCCCCGAGTCCCACCCTGCTGGCGTCGACCCCGGTCGACGGTCGGGTCGCGTGGACGTTCTTCGGCGGCGGCGCGGTGCTGGCCGTGATGTTCGCGCTGTCGGCGCTGCTGCTGCCCGGGCCGCTGCCTCCGGTGCGGCGCGTCGTCATCGCGCTGTCCTGCCTGGCCCTGTGCGGCCTGTTCCTGCTGGGGCGCTGGCTGGTCGCGCGCCGGCCGATCGGCGGCGTCGCGCTCGGCATCAGCTACGGCGGCGTGGCCGTCGCGACGCTGACCGCGGTCCTGATGGACACCCCGGCCGGCGCCTTGCCGCTGGCGCTGCTGGGCTACTTCGTGCTGATGGCCGCGGTGTTCTGCGGCACGCGTGCCGCCGTCGTGCTGGCGGCGGCGTGCGCGGTGGCGGTGCTGGGGCGCCACGCGCTGGCGCCGTCGTCCCAGTGGGTCGGCACCGTGCTCGACCTGCTGCTGCTCGCGTCGGGCCTGCTGGTCGGCGTCGCCACCGGCCGCGCGCTGGCGCACACCGTCGACTTGCTGGGCGAGCGCGAGCGCCGCTTCAGCCGCCTCCTCGGCATCGCCGTCGACTGGTACTGGGAGCAGGACGCCGAGCTGCGCTTCACCGTCATCTCCGACTCCGTCGTCGACGACACCGGCGTGCCGGCCCACGAGCACCTGGGCCGCACCCGCTGGGAGATCCCCGAGCTGGAGCTGACGCCCGCGCAATGGGCCGCGCACCGCGCCGACCTCGACGCCCGCCGGCCCTTCCGCGACCTCGTGATGCGCCGGCCCGATGTCGGCGGCCAGCCGCGCTACATCAGCGTCAGCGGCGAGCCGGTGTTCGACGCCGCCGGCAGCTTCTGCGGCTACTGGGGCGTCGGTCGCACCATCACCGCCGACGTGCTGGCGCAGCGCGCGCTGCGCGCCAGCGAGGAGCGCTACCGCGAGCTGTTCGCGCGCTCGCCGACGCCCAAGCTCATCCACCGCGGCGGCTGCGTCGTCGATGCCAACGAGGCGGCGGCCGAGCTGTTCGGCTATGCCGACGTGGCCGCGATGCGCGGCGTCGACATCGTCTGGCACTACGACGACGGCGCCGACCAGGTCGCGCGCGTGCGGGCGCGCATCGCCGAGGTCGAGTCCATGCCGGTCGGCCAGCGCCTGCCGCTGAAGGAGTTCAACCTGCGCCGCCTCGACGGCCGCCGCGCGCACGCGCAGGTCACCGGCCTGCGCATCCACCTCGACGACGGCCCGGCCACCGTGTCGATCTATGTCGACCTGACGGCGCGCAAGGCCGCCGAGCAGGCGCTCGGCCACAGCCAGACCCTGCTGGCGCGGCTGTTCGACACCACGCCGGACACCGTGTCGCTGACCGAGCTGCGCACCGGCCGCTACCTGATGCTCAACGAGCACTTCACGCAGGTGCTGGGCTGGACGCCCGAGGACGCGATCGGCCGCACCGCCACCGAGCTCGGCATCTGGCGCCACGCCGCCGACCGCGAGCGCCTGCTGCGCCTGATCGACGAGCAGGGCACCGCCCGCGACCTGTCGGCGATGTTCTCGCACAAGTCGGGCGCCCCGGTGCCGCTGCGCGTGTCGGCGGCCAGCTTCAGCGCCGACGGCGTCGACTACCTGGTGGTCGTCGGCCGCGATGTCGCGGCGGCCGAGCAGGAGCGGATGGAGCGCGAGGCCATCCTGCAGCATGCCTCGGTCGGCATCGCCTTCACGCGCGACCGCCGCTTCGTGCACGCCAATCCGCGCTTCGAGCAGATGTTCGGCTGGCCGCCGGGCGGGCTGGCCGGCCAGCAGGGCATCGTCGTGTGGCCGGGCGAGCGCGACTACCACGAGGTCAGCGCCACCGCCGGGCCGCTGCTGGCGGCCGGCAAGCGCTTCGAGGTCGAGCGTGTGATGAAGCGCCTCGACGGCAGCCTGTTCTGGGCGCGGCTGCAGGCGCAGGTGGTCGACCCGGGCGACCCCAGCCGCGGCGGCACGATCTGGATCGCCGACGACGTGACCGAGCGCCGCCAGGTCGACCAGGCGCTGTCGGCGGCGCGCGATGCGGCCGAGGCCGCGAGCCGCGCCAAGAGCGCCTTCCTCGCCAACACCAGCCACGAGATCCGCACGCCGCTGAACGGCCTGCTCGGCCTGGCGCGGCTGCTGCAGCAGCCCGACCTCGCGCCGGCGCGGCGCCAGCAGTACCTGGCGCAGATCCTCGACAGCGCGCAGAACCTGTCGAACATCATCTCCGACATCCTCGACCTGTCCAAGATCGAGGCCGGCAAGCTGAGCCTCGAGTCGCTGCCCTTCGCGGTGCGCGAGCTGCTCAACGCCACCGCGCGCGGCTACGAGGCGCTGGCCGAGGAACGCGGCCTCACGCTGTCGTGGCTGATCGCGCCCGACGTGCCGCCCACCGTCAGCGGCGACCCGGTGCGCGTGCGGCAGATCCTCGGCAACTTCCTCAGCAACGCGATCAAGTTCACCGACCGCGGCGGCGTGCGCGTCGAGCTGGCCTGCGTGCGCGGCGACCGCCTGCGCTTCACGGTGGCCGACACCGGCCCGGGCATCGATGCCGAGACGCGCGCGCGCCTGTTCCGTCCCTTCACCCAGGCCGACCAGTCCATCACGCGGCGCTACGGCGGCACCGGCCTGGGCCTGTCGATCTGCCGCGAGCTCGCCACGCTGATGGGCGGCAAGGTCGGCGTCGACAGCGATCCCGGCCAGGGCAGCCGCTTCTGGGCCGAGCTGCCGCTGCCGCCGGCCGAGGCCGTCGCGGTGACGACCGGCGACACCCGCAGCCCGGCCGAGCGCCTGGCCGGCGCGCGCGTGCTGGTGGTCGAGGACAACGCGGTCAACATGCTGATCGTCCGGGCGATGCTCGAGGGCTGGGCGGTGCAGGTCAGCGAAGCCGGCGACGGCCAGCAGGCCCTCGATGCAGTGACGGCGGCCGAGCAGGCCGGCACGCGCTTCGATGCCGTGCTGATGGACGTGCAGATGCCGGTGATGAGCGGCCACGAGGCGGCGCGCCGGCTGCGCGAGCGCCACGACCCGCGCACGCTGCCCATCATCGCGCTGACCGCGGCGGCGCTGGTGTCCGAGCGCGACCAGGCGCTGGCCGCCGGCATGGATGCCTTCCTCACCAAGCCGATCGACGCCGAGCAGCTGCTGCGCGCGCTGGTGCGCGCGATCGACGCCCGCCAGGCCGCCTGAACGTGGGAGGCGCGCCGCGCCTCCCGAGTTTGTCGATTGACGCTGCACGCCGGCGGCGCCAAGACTGGGGTCCCGCACGCTTCCTGCCGGAGCCCTCATGGCCAAGCTCTTCTCCGTCGCCTCGTGGAATGTCGAGCACTTCAAGGACGACCTCTCGCGCGTCGGTCGCGTCGTGCAGTTCGTGTCCGACCAGCGGCCCGACGTGTTCGGGCTGTACGAGGTCGAAGGCGCCGCGATCTTCGACGAGCTGGTCGCGCGCATGCCCGACTACAGCTTCCAGATCACCGAAGGCCTGCAGACGCAGGAGATCCTGATCGGCGTGCGCCGCACGCTGACCGCCTTCATCACCCAGCGCACCGAATTCCGGTCCGGCACCACCCACATGCGGCCGGGCCAGCTGGTGACCGTGGTGAAGGGCGGCGTCAACTACGCGCTGCTCTTCCTGCACCTGGCCAGCAGCACCGATCCGCGCGGCATGGGCCTGCGCGACGACATGCTCGAGCGCGCGCTCGAGTTCCGCCGCACGCTCGACAAGGCCGAGGGCGGGCCGGGCCAGGCGCGCTACGTCTTCCTCGGCGACCTCAACACCATGGGCCTGAAGTACCCCTTCGACCGCTCGATCGACGCCGCCACCGAGCTGCGCAAGTGGGACCGCGAGGCCGCGCGCGTCAAGTTCGGCATGCGCCGCCTGGCCAAGACCCACGACGCGACCTGGTTCAACGGCAGCAACTCCTCGCTGCCGCCGTCCAACCTGGACCATGTCTTCGCCAGCACCAACCTCACGTTCAAGACCTTCGTGCGTCCGGACGACGGGCAGCCTGCCGAAGTCGCGGTGCGTGGCTGGGTCGACGAGCCCACCGATGCGAAGAAGGATGCGTGGATCGGGCAGTTCTCCGATCACTCCTTGCTCTACTTCGAGGTGCACGGCTGATTCATTTGAGCGGGCAGCGACTTGGCTGTCGACGGCCGACAGAATCAGTCGCTGGTGAGCCGAGGGCGATGGGCGACCGGCGCAGTGAAGTAAAGGAGGAGACGCGAGCGTTCAGCAAGCGTCGGGGGACATGAACGGAGCCGGTCGCGCGTCGGCCTCGTTCCGCGCGAGGCGAGCATGACCAAACGAGTTCATATTGCCAACGGATCCACATCCACCGCCCAGCGCAACACGCCCTTGCTCTCGGGCCGGCGCTCCTGCAGCACCGCATGCCAGGCCGCCAGAAAGCGCTGCAGCGCCGGCCGCGAGGCGGACTCCAGCAGCATCTGCGCGCGCTCGACGTCGGCCACGCGCTGCACCGACAGCGGCACCGGCGGGTAGATCGTCACCTGTTCCTGCGCGGCCAGCGCTTGAGCCGCGTCGGCCACCGCCTGCAGCCAGGCCTGCGCCACCGGCTGGCTGCGTGCGTCGGCGCGCAGCAGCGCCAGGTGGGCGTGCGGCGGCAGGCCGGCGCTGCGGCGCTCGTCGATCTGAGTCTGCGCGAAGCTCACGTAGTCGTGCGCGCGCAGCGCCGCGTACAGCGCGTGCTGCGGGTGCCAGGTCTGCACCCACATCTCGGCGCCGGCTGCCTGCTGCGCGTCGCGCCCGGCCCGGCCCGCCGCCTGCATCAGCAGCGCGAACAGGCGCTCGGGGCCGCGGAAGTCGCTGCTGAAGAGTGCCGCGTCCGGGTTGATCGCCGCCACCAGCGTGACGCGCCGGAAGTCGTGGCCCTTGGCGATCATCTGCGTGCCGACCAGCACGTCGACCTCGCCGGCGTGCATGCGCGCCAGCTCGGCCTCCAGCGCGCCGCTGCGCCGCGTGGTGTCGGCATCGATGCGCGCCACGCGCGCGCCGGGCAGCGCGCTCGCGAGCTGCTCCTCCAGCCGCTCGGTGCCGCGGCCCAGCGGCTGGATGTCGGGGTTGCCGCAGCTCGGGCAGGCGCGCGGCACGCGCTCGCTGAACCCGCAGTGGTGGCAGCGCAGCGTGCGGTCGACCTTGTGGAAGACGCGCCAGGCGCTGCAGTGCGGGCAGTCGCTCTTCCAGCTGCACTCGGTGCAATGCAGCACCGGCGCGTAGCCGCGTCGGTTGAGGAAGACCAGGCTCTGCTCGCCGCGCGCCAGCCGCTGCTGCAGCGCCGCCAGCAGCGGTGCGGCGAGCGGGGTGACGCGCTGCTGCTCGCGCGGGATGCGGCTCATGTCGACGAGCCGCACCGCCGGCAGCGCGCCGCCGCCGATGCGCGCGTGCAGGCTCAGCCGCCGGTAGCGCCCGGCACCGCCGTCGGCCGCCGGCTGCGCGTTGTGCCAGGTCTCCAGCGAGGGCGTGGCCGACCCCAGCAGCACCGGCACGCCCTCGAGGCGGCCGCGCACCACCGCCAGGTCGCGCGCCGAGTAACGCGCGCCTTCCTGCTGCTTGTAGGACGGGTCGTGCTCCTCGTCGACGACGATCAGCCCGCAGCGCGGCAGCGGCGCGAACACCGCCATGCGCGTGCCCAGCACGAGGTCGGCCTCGCCCAGCAGCGCCAGCAGCCAGTGCTGCAGGCGCCGCGCCGGCGTCAGGCCGCTGTGCAGCGACACCACGCGGCGGCCCGGAAAGCGCTCGATGAAGCGCGCCTCGAGCTGCGGCGTGAGGTTGATCTCGGGCACCAGCACCAGCGCCTGCCGGCCGGCCGCGACGACGCGCTCGGCCTCGCGCAGGTAGACCTCGGTCTTGCCGCTGCCGGTGCTGCCGTGCAACAGGGTCACGCCCGGCTCGGCCTGGGTCGCCAGCGCCTGCAGCGCCGCGGCCTGCTCGGCGCTGGGTTCGGGCAGGGCCGGCGGCTCGCCGCCGGGCGTGACGAGCCGCGCCCGCAGCCGCGCCAGACGCCGCGCCAGCTGCACGCCGCTCAGCTTGCGCAGCTCGGGCGGCAGCACCGCCAGCGCCAGTTCGCCGACGCTGCGCTGGTAGTAGCCGGCCGCAAAGGCCACCAGTTCGCACCACGCGGCGGGCAGCGGCGGCAGCGCGTCGAAGACGTCGATCAGCTCGCGCAGTGCCCCGGGCTCGGGCGCCGCGGCGTCGCTCGCGGCCGGCTGCGGCCACACCACGCCCAGCACCTCGCGCCGGCCCAGCGGCGCGCGCACCAGCGTTCCCGGCGCGAGCGGGCGCTTACCGAGGTAGTCCAGCGCGCCCTGCAATCCGCTGTGCTGGGGCGTCGCGACGGCGACCGCGACGCGCTGCAGCGGGCCGTCATCGGCCGCCGGCGGCGCGACGGGAAGGGGGGGAGTCGACTTGCCCAAGAAAGCTCAAGGCGACATCAAGGACCGGCCCCAAGTCCTTGATTCGAGGCTGTTTTCGAGGCTATCCACGGGCGGTGTGGACAACATTGTGGGAAACCTGCGCAAACGGATGCCAAGTGCTTGATGCCGAAGGCCCTTCATCACGCTGAGGCATTTGAGGGCAGTCTGACAAGCGCATATGAATCAACGACTTACGGATATGCATCGAGTTTGTGCTGCTGCGTCGCAGCAGCCTAGATGCCACCGTTCGTGAACCCTGCATTTGGGGATAAGTCAAGTCCCCAAGACCTGCTTCACGGGTAAACCCGGCTTGTCGTGCAAGCTCGCCGAAAGCCAGTCCGGATCACCCCTGCGCCACCCGCTGCCGGCGCGACAACTCGTGCACCGCATCCACCAGCACGCTCACGTTGTCCGGCGGCGTGTGCTGGCTGATGCCGTGGCCCAGGTTGAAGACGTGGCCGGCGCCGGGCCGCAGCGCGCCGAAGCTTTCCAGCGTGCGCGCGACCTCGGCACGCACCTGCTCGGGCTCGGCGAACAGCACGTTGGGGTCGAGGTTGCCCTGGATCGCGACCTTGTTGCCGACGCGCGCCCGCGCGCTGCCCAGGTTGACCGTCCAGTCGATGCCCACCACGTCGCAGCCGGTCGCGGCGATCGCCTCGAGCCACAGGCCGCCGCCCTTGGTGAAGACGATGTGCGGGATGCGGAAGCCTTCGTGCTCGCGCTTCAGCTGCCGCAGCACGCGCTCGGTGTAGGCCAGGCTGAAGCGCTGGAAGGCGCCGTCGGCCAGCACGCCGCCCCAGCTGTCGAAGACCATGACCGCCTGCGCGCCGGCCTCGATCTGCGCGTTGAGGTAGGCCGCCACCGCATCGGCGTTGACCTCCAGGATGCGGTGCATCAGGTCGGGCCGGCGGTACATCAGCGTCTTGACGAGGCGGTAGTCGTCGCTGCCGCCGCCTTCGACCATGTAGCAGGCCAGCGTCCACGGGCTGCCCGAAAAACCGATGAGCGGCACGCGCTGTTCGCGGCCCGAGCCCAGGGCGCGGCGGATCGACGCCACCGCGTCGAACACATAGCGCAGCTTGTCCATGTCGGGCACCGCGAGCTTCGCGACGTCGGCCTCGTCCTTGATCGGGTGCGCGAACTTCGGGCCTTCGCCGGCGCCGAAGCTCAAGCCCAGGCCCATCGCGTCGGGCACGGTCAGGATGTCGCTGAACAGGATGGCGGCATCGAGCGCATAGCGGTCGAGCGGCTGGATCGTCACCTCGGTGGCGTACTCAGGGTTGGTCGCCAGGCCCATGAAGCTGTTGCCGGCCTTCATGCGCGTCGCCTTGTACTCGGGCAGGTAGCGGCCGGCCTGGCGCATCAGCCACACGGGCGTGCAGTCGGTCGGCAGGCGCAGGCAGGCGCGCAGGAAACGGTCGTTGGCCAGGGGCGGCAGGGCGGTGGACGTCATCGGACGATTATCACGGCCCTATCATCCTTGCCCAGCATGGCTCGCCCGCACATCCTGATCGTCGAGGACGAACCCGGCATCGCCGACACCCTGAGCTATGCGCTGCGCACCGAAGGCTTCGATCCGCTGTGCTGCGCCACCGGCGAGGCGGCGCTGCAGCAGGTGGCGCAGCAGCTGCCCGCGCTGGTGATCCTGGACGTGGGTCTGCCCGACATCAACGGCTTCGAGCTCTTCAAGCGCCTGCGCGAACGCGCCGACGTGCCCGTCGTCTTTCTCACCGCGCGCAGCGACGAGATCGACCGCGTGGTCGGCCTGGAGCTGGGCGCCGACGACTACGTGGCCAAACCCTTCTCGCCGCGCGAGCTGGTGGCGCGCGTGCGCACGGTGCTGCGGCGCACGGCGCGCGGCGCGGCGGCGCCCGCTCCGGCAACACCGGCCGTGCCGGTGCCCGCACCCGCGGTGCTGCCCGTCGAGGTCGACGACGGCCGCCGCCGCATCCGCTACTACGGCCACGCGCTCGACCTGTCGCGCTACGAGTACGGCCTGCTCAGGACCCTGGCCGCGCGCCCCGGCCATGTCTACAGCCGCGACGCGCTGCTGCGGCTGGTGTGGGACGACGCGACCGAGAGCTTCGACCGCACGGTGGACGCGCACGTGAAGACGCTGCGCGCCAAGCTCAAGGCCGTGGCGCCGACGCTGGAGGCCATCGTCACCCACCGCGGCGCGGGCTATGCGCTGGCCGAGGACCTGCCTGCGACGCTGCCCGCTCAGTGAACACGAAGCGCAACCGCATCTTCGTCGGCATCCTGCTGGCCTACGCGCTGGGCGTAGCCTTCCTGCTGTGGCGGCTGGTGGCCGACATCGACCCGCGCTACCGCGAGTCGGCCGAGGAGTCGCTGGTCGAGACCTCGCACCTGATGGCCGCGCTGATCGAGGCCCGCTCCGGCGGCCCCGAGGCCGCCCTCAACGGCCCCAACGTCGAAGGCCTGCAGCAGGTCTTCCGCAATCTCTACGCGCGCGAGTTCGAGGCCGAGATCTTCGGCTTCGTCAAGAAGCGCGTCGAGCTGCGTGTGACGGTGATGGACCGCGAGGGCATCGTGCGCTTCGACTCGCTGGGCCTGCACGAGGGTGCCGACCACTCGCGCTGGCGCGACGTGCGGCTGGCGCTGCAGGGCGCCTACGGCGCGCGCACCTCGCCCGACGTGGACGGCGACACCCGGACCTCGGTGATGTACGTGGCCGCGCCCGTGCAGGTGGACGGCCTGGTCATCGGCGCGGTCTCCGTCGGCAAGCCGGTGCAGAGCTTCGGGCAGTTCGTCGAGAAGGCGCGCCGCCGCACGCTGCTGGTGGGCGCCACCTCGGTGGGCGCGGTGCTGGTGGGCGTGCTGATCCTGTCCGTCTGGCTGGCGCGGCCCTTCGGCCTGGTGTCGGACCTGTGGCGCCACGTGCGCACGCAGCGCAGCCTGAACCTGCGGCGCCTGGGCCGCCGCACCGTGGGCGCGCTGGGCGCCGCCTACGACGACATGCGCGACGCGCTGGCCGGCCGCAACTACGTGGCCGACTACGTGCAGACGCTGACGCACGAGCTCAAGAGCCCGCTGTCCGCCATCCGCGGCGCCGCCGAGCTGCTGAACGACGAGCCCGCGATGGCTGCCGCCGACCGCCAGCGCTTCCTGGCCAACATCCAGCGCGAGACCCTGCGCATCCAGGAGCTGGTGGACCGCATGATGGAGCTGGCCGCGCTGGAGTCGCGCCGCCAGATCGACCGCCCCGAGCCCGTGGCGCTGCGACCGATGCTCGAAGAGCTGGCCGCCAGCGCCCAGGCCGCCGGCTCACCGAGGCAGATCGAGGTGGAGCTGGAGCCCGGCATCGAAGCGACCGTGGAAGGCGACCCCCTGCTGCTGCGCCGCGCGGTGAGCAACCTGCTGGACAACGCCATCGACTTCTCACCCACCGGCGGCCGCGTGACCATCGAGCTGCGCGCCAACGGTCCGACCACGGTCGAGATCAGCGTGCGCGACCACGGCCCCGGCATCCCCGACTACGCCGACGACAAGGTCTTCGAGCGCTTCTATTCGCTGGCGCGGCCGCACTCGCAGAAGAAGAGCACGGGGCTGGGTCTGGCGTTCGTCAAGGAGATCGCGGGGCTGCACCGGGGCAAGGTGACGCTGAGGAATGCGGGGGATGGGGCGGGGGCGGTGGCGACGGTGTCGTTGCCGAAGGCAAGTGGCTGAGGTGCGATGAACGGCTGCGCTCGCCCCGAAGAGGTCTGCCGCATATCAGCAACCGAAAGCCCAGCCCCTCGCCTCTCCGGCTGAGGGGGAGCCTCCAGAGAGAGGCGCACCAGGTGCTGGATTCCCGACACTAAAAAGTTCGGTATAGATGGCGACAATAGCGCCTGAGCGCTTCTGGCGCTGCGCGAGCTGCCGGGGATGACCCGCATGTCTCCCATCGGCGTCGTTGCCGATAAGGGTAGTTCGGTAGAGGCTACAGGCGGTGCAGACAGAGAATCCGGCCACGTCAACCAGGTAAGGAGCAATGGCAATGGCAACGGGCAAGAACAAGAAGAACCTGATTCCTATTGGCGACAAGAGCATCGCCGTGTATGCCTCACCGAGGATTTCGGCTGCAATGGAGATCGTCATCGAAGACATGAATCTCATAAAGGGCGTGAAACTCGCCCAAGTGCTTGAGGCGGTCTACGCCCAAGGCAAGAAGGACGGGGCCCGCGCTGCGTTCGACGCCATGCACTTGAGCTTCAAGGATGCCGAGAAGGCGGTTCCCCATAGGAACCCGGGCAAACCGAAGAAGAAAAAGCCGTAGAGGCCAGATGGGCCTATGGCCGAAAGCTAACGTGTGCGATCTGGACACGTCCCCGCCGTGGCCATCGACAACTCGGCATGCGAGTGATGCCGATAAGCAGACCTTCGGCAAGCGACGGCGTCGCCAGTGGTGCTCGCCGAAGACCGTATCGATGTTGTGTGCGCTATGGAGCACGCGCAACCGGCGGCAGCGCTGAGCTTCTTTGCTATTGACCGACAGCCTTTCGAAGCGGGTGAATCACCAGCGGCGTCTTCGGGTTGACGGTCCACACAACCTCGCCCTTTTCCCTGTTCTTGGGAATGTCCAAGTATCGCAATTGCACTCGCACGCGCTTTGCATTGCGGACGTACTGGATCAGAGCCGGCACGTCTGCAAAGTCCAGTCTGTAGCTACCGAATTCAAACCTCCGGACCGTTACCGCAAACGATTTGGGCGCCGCATCGTCGGCGCGCACGAGTAGTTGGCACGCACCCGGACAATTGACCTCTCCGTCTGGAAACGCATACGCCTGAAGCCCGTCGTCTTTGCTGTTCCTGATGACGAGTTGCATGTACGGAGCATCGCGACTCTGAAACATGGCAGTCGTCTCGGTGACCTCTCCCGTCATCTCGTTCTCGGTCTTCGAGTACTCCCAGTCTCTGCCAGCCTTTGCGAGAGCGGCCGAAAATTCAGACAAGGTGTCGGCCGCCGATACGGCTCCTGCGACGGTCAAGATGAAGAGCGCTGTCGCCAGGCGGTGCATCTATGCCTCCGAAATTGCTTGATTGACCAAGTTTAGGCCCTCACCCTCGATCGGAGCCGTGCACGACATCACAGCGTCTTGTTGCTGAGAGACAGAGAGATCGTGAGGCGAGGGTCTAGCCGTTACCAACCGGGCACCCTGCGCTGCTGGCATTGCAGGTGTGGAGTCGGCGGTCGCGCCCGTGCGGTATCCAGATACGTTCGCCCAGTCCACCGCGAACGTCCCTTGATGCCTGATTGCGGTTGTTGCGCGCCCCAGTTGAGTCTTGACCCTTCCTGCCTGCATCGGTCAGTTCTTCACCCCGCACCAACGATCCACGCATTCGACCCACTCAAGTACATGGGCAACCTCACGCGCCGAGCAGCCGCCGCTCCAGCAGCGCCCGCAGATCCCGCCGGCCATCGACGATGAGCAGCACGAACACCTGCCGATCGATCACGCGGTAGATCAATCGGTAGGGCCTGAGGCTGATCTGCCGGAAGTCGCGGATGCCCAGTTCCAGCAACTCGGCGGGCCAGCTGCCGCGCTCGGGCTGCAGCGCGAGGGCGAGAACCTCCTTCTGCAGCTTGCGGACAACCTGCGCGGCTCGCAGCGGCGACGTGCCTTGCGCGATGTAGTCGTACAGGTCCTCGAGGTCGCGCTCGGCGTTGCGGGTCAGGAAGACCCGGTAGGGCCGGGTCTTCGCCATCAGGTGCCGCTCGCGGGGGCGGCCTTGCGCGCGAGCAGGCGATCGAAGGCCGCCTCGGCCGGCGTCACGCGGCCGGCTTCGATGTCCTCGCGGCCGAGGGCCAGCAACTTCAGCAGCGCCAGGGTCTGCTGCGTGCGCTCGTAGCTGCCCACGTCCTGCAGCACCGCCTTGGCTTCGCCGTTCTGGGTGATGACCATCGGTTCGCCCTGCTCGGCGAGCTGCACCAGCACGTCGGCCGCATTGGCCTTCAGGTAGCTGATGGACTTGATGTGCGAGGAGTAGCGCATGGAGGACTCTCGGTGGAACAGTCGAACTGAATATAGATCATAAACAGTCTGAGTCGATCTCGCGCTGCGGCGCCGAGGCTTCACGCCGACTTCACACCAGCCCCGCGCGCCCTTCGAACTCGCTTCGCCTCCCCCGCGCATCCTGACCCCGTGCCCACTCCGCGGCACGCCACCCTCGTCAGGAGTCGCGCATGTCCTTGTTCTCCCTGCGTCCCGACAGCCTCCCGCTGCGCCCGCTGTCGCGGCCGGGTCGCCTGTGGGCCGTCGTGCTGGCCATCGCCTGCGCTGCGACCCTGTTGCTGGTCGCCCTGCCGGCCCAGGCCGACGACGCCGAGGCGCGGCCGGCCGAGAGCCCCTACTTCTTCGTCCGCAGCGACGACCCCGGCACCGACCGCCTGCCGCTCAAGGCGACCGAGGTCGACGCGCGCATCGCCGGCGCGATCGCCGACGTCACGGTCACGCAGCGCTACCGCAACGAGGGCCAGCGCCCCATCGAGGCGCGCTACGTCTTCCCGGGCTCGACGCGCGCGGCGGTGCATGCGATGCAGGTGCGCATCGGCAGCAGGCTGATCGTCGCCGACATCCGCGAGAAGCAGCGCGCCCGCATCGAGTTCGAGGCCGCCAAGAGAGAGGGCAAGACCACCGCGCTGCTGGAGCAGGAGCGGCCCAACGTCTTCGCGATGAACGTGGCCAACATCCTGCCGGGCGACGAGGTGGCGGTGGAGCTGCGCTACACCGAGCTGCTGCCGCCCAGCGAGGGGCGCTACCAGTTCGTCTTTCCCACCGTCGTGGGTCCGCGCTATCACCGGCCCAAGGCGGAGGGCGGGTCTTCGTCGTTCACCGCCGTGCCCTACCTGCGTGCCGGCGAAGCATCCGCCACCAAGTTCGACCTGCGCGTCGCCTTCGCCTCGCCACTGCCGGTGAGCGCGCTGCGCTCGTCGTCGCACGGGATCGAGGTCGAAGGCGAGGGCACGAACGCCGCACGCGTCGCGCTCGGTGGCGGCGCCGACGACGACAGCGGCAATCGCAACAACCGCGACTTCATCCTCGACTGGCAGCTCGCCGGCGAGCAGCTGACGTCGGGCCTCACGCTCTTTCCCGGCAAGCCCGGCGAGGAGAACTTCTTCCTCGCGATGGTCGAGCCGCCGCGCGCCATCGCCACCGCGCAGATCGTGCCGCGCGACTACGTCTTCGTGGTCGACATCTCGGGCTCCATGCACGGCTATCCGCTGGACACCGCCAAGGTCCTGCTGCGCCACCTCATCGGCAGCCTGCGTCCCAGCGACACCTTCAACGTGCTGCTGTTCTCGGGCAGCAACCGCGTGCTGAACGAAAGCTCGGTCCCCGCCACGCAGGCCAACATCGACCAGGCGCTGCGCGTCATCGGCCAGATGGGTGGCAGCGGCAGCACCGAGATCGTGCCCGCGCTCAAGCGCGTGGCCGCGCTGCCCAAGGCGCCCGAGGTGTCGCGCAGCGTGATCGTGGTCACCGACGGCTTCGTCACCGTGGAGAGCGAGGTCTTCCAGCTGATCCGCCGCAACCTCGACAAGACCAACGTCTTCGCCTTCGGCATCGGCAGCTCGGTCAACCGCCACCTCATCGAAGGCATCGCGCGCGCCGGCCAGGGCGAGCCCTTCATCGTCACCAGGCCCGACCAGGCCAAGGCCCAGGCCGAGCGTCTGCGCCGCATGATCGACTCGCCGGTGCTCACGCAGGTGAAGGCGCGCTTCGAGGGCCTGGAAACCTACGACGTCGAGCCGCAGCCGCTGCCCGACGTGCTGGGCGGCCGGCCGGTGCTGCTGTTCGGCAAGTGGCGCGGCGAGCCGCGCGGCCAGCTGGTGGTGGAAGGCCAGGCCGCCCACGGCGCCTGGCAGGCGATGCTGCCGGTGGCCACGCCGGACCCGGATGCCGCGGCGCTGCGCCACCTGTGGGCCCGGCATCGCATCCAGTCGCTGTCGGACCAGGAGGCGCTGCAGGGCGGCGACGCGCAGCGCGACGCCATCACCGCGCTGGGCCTGCGCTACAGCCTGCTGACGCAGTACACCAGCTTCATCGCGGTCGACCGCGTGGTGCGCAACCCGGGCGGCGAGGCCGCGGCCGTCAACCAGCCCTCGCCGTTGCCGCAGGGCGTGAGCGAGAAGGCCGTCGGCAGCCTGGGCGCCGAGGTGCCCAGCACGCCGGAGGCGTCGGGCTGGCTGGCGCTGGCGGTGGTGCTGCTGATGCTGCTGGGCGCCGCCTGGCACCGCGGCGGCGACAGCGTCAAGCGCCTGTGGCGTCGCCCGCGCCGCCTGCAGCACGGCCTGCGCGCGCGGGCTCGTTGAACGACGGAGCCTCACGATGCAGCAACGACTCCCACTCGCCGGGCCGGCCGGCCTGACCGCACTGCCCGCCTGGTCCTGGCTGGCGCTGCAGGCCGCCGCGCTGTGGCCGCACGCGGCCTGGGCCGCGGCGCGCATGCGCGACGGCTCCGACGACCCGATGGGCCTCGCCGCACTCGCGATGCTGGCCTTGCTGCTGCTGCGCAGCGGCCTGCGCGACGCCCCGCGCGCAGGCTGGCTGGGCGCGAGCCTGGCGCTGACCGCCGGCGCGACCGCGGCCCTGTGGACGCTGCCGCCGCTGGCCGCCGGCGTGATCGCCGCCGCGGCGCTGGGCACCGCGCTCGCGGCCTGGCTGCCCGATGACGCGCCGCGCCTCGCGCCGGCCGGCCTGGTGCTGCTGGCGCTGCCGCTGCTGGCCTCGCTGCAGTTCTATGCCGGCTATCCGCTGCGGCTGCTGACGGCGCAGCTCTCGGCCGGCCTGCTGCAGCTGGCGGCGGTGGACGCGGTGGCCAGCGGCGCGGCGATGACGGTGCAGGGCCGGCTCGTCATCGTCGACGCGCCCTGCTCGGGTGTGCAGATGGCCTGGCTGGGCTACTTCTGCGCGCTGGCCGCCGCCGGCTGGTTGGGCCTGCGCGACGGCGCGCTGCTGAAGCGTCTGCCGCTGGTGGGCGTGATCGTGCTCGGCGGCAACGTGCTGCGCAACAGCCTGCTGGTGGCGCTGGAGTCGCGGCCGCAAGGCCTGGCCGAAGGCACGCACGCGGCGATCGGCTTCCTGGTGCTGAGCGGCGTGTGCGCGGCGGTGCTGTGCTGGACGACGCGGGAGGCGGGCGATGCGCATCGCGACTGAGCGCGCCGGCTTCTGGCGCCGTGTGCTGGAGCACACCCTGCCGGTCGCCCTGAGCCTGTCGAAGGGCCACGCGGGCGGCGCGGCACGCCTGGCGATGCTGCTGGTGCTGGGCGCCTGCGCGCTGGCCCCGCTGGCGCGTGAAGCGGCCCCCGCCGCGGACACCGCCCGCAGCGTCGAGTGGCCGCAGGTCTTCGACGGCCGCCGGCTGCGCCCGCTGGCCCTCAGCGCCGTGGAGCAGCGCTTCGCGGCCGCTTTCCCCGGCGCGATCGGCCGCTTCAGCGACGGTGAGCGCCTGCTGGTGCTGCGCGAGGTGCGGCGCCCCACGCGCATGCTGCATCCGGCCGCCGACTGCTATCGCGGCCTGGGCTATGCGATCGCCGGTGCGCGCCTCGAGCGCGACGGCCAGCAGCGACTGTGGCGCTGCTTCGAGGCGCGCCGCGGCGACAAGCGCCTGCGCGTGTGCGAGCGCATCGAGGACTCGCAGGGCCTGGCCTGGACCGACACCTCGGCCTGGTTCTGGGACAGCGCGCTCGGCCGGTCGGCCGGGCCCTGGCAAGCGGTGACGACCGTCGCGGAAGTCGATGTTCCCGTGGCAGGCATTCAGGAGTGAACCGTGAAGATCCCGAGTCGTGAAGCTCTTTCGTCGCGCAGCGCGCGCTGGTGGATGGGCACGCTGGCGGTGCTGGCGACGCTGGTGCTGGTGGCGATCGCGTTGCTGGCGGCGGCGCTGCACGCGCTGGCGCCGCAGCCCGGCGAATGGAGCACGACGCTGCGCATCGGGCCGCGCGGGCTGCAGCTCTCTCGGCCGGTCAGCGTGCCGGCGCTGCTGCGCATGGCCACGCACCCGCTGGGCCAGGCCTGGCTGGACGGCCGCCGCATCGACACCGCCTACGGCGCCTGGACCTGGCAGCGCCTGCCGCAGGACCGGCTGCGCGGCACCTGCTCGCCCTGCGAGCTGACGCTGGAGGCCGTCGGCCCCGTGCCGCTGCGGCTGCCGCACGCGGAGCTGCAGTTCCACCGCGAGATGCAGGACCGCTACGTGGGCAGCTTGCGTCTCGTTGGACATGGGGGCGAAGGCGTGCGCACCGTCACGCTGCCGTGGAAGGCACGGCTCGACCCCACCGGCCTGGCCGTCGAGGCGATGTTGGCCGACACCGCGCTGGCCGACGCCTATGCCGTCTTCGGCAGCGACGCGATCCCCGAGCTGGCGCGCGCGCGCATCGAGGGCCGCGTCAGCGCCAGCCTGCGCCTGCGCCTGCCCGAGCGCCGGCTGGACCTGCGCCCGCGCCTCAGCGGCTTTGCGGTGGACGGCCTGGGCACCGAGGCCCTGCTCAATGCCGAGCCGGCGCTGGCCTGCGCCGCGGTGGCGTCACCGGCTGCGCAGGCGGCTCCGGGCGACGCCGGTACGCGCGTGCTGGGCTGGCTGCCGCGCGCCGTGGTGGCCGCCGAAGACCAGCGCTATGCCGAGCATGCCGGCTACGACCTCACGCAGATGCTGGCCGCGTGGTCGGCCAACCAGCAGCCCGGCGCGCCGCGGACGCAAGGCGCCAGCACCCTCACGCAGCAGCTCGCCAAGCTGGTCTACACCGGCGACGAACGCTCGGCCACGCGCAAGCTGCGCGAGCTGCTGTACGCGGTGGAGATGGAGCGCACGCTGGGCAAGGGCCGCATCCTGCAGCTCTACCTGCAGATCGCGCCCTGGGGCGAAGGCGTGTGCGGCGCCGAGGCCGCCGCGCGCCACTACCTGCGCAAGCCGCCGGCGAAGCTCACGCCGCTGGAGGCCGCGTGGCTGGCCAGCCTGCTGCGCGAGTCGTCGGGCGCCCACGGCGAGCGCCACGTCGACGCGGAGCGCGTGGGCTGGGTCCTGGGCAGCCTGCGCGGACCGCTGTCGGCGGAGCGGCGGGCGGAGCAGCTGGAGCTGCTGCGCGGCGGCTGGGCGCCGCCGGCGGGGAGGAGGGTGATGACGGGGCAGAGGTAGCTAGCCGCTGCCTCGCCGAACCACGATCGGCGTGTCGGCGCCCAGCTCATTGAACAAGCGAACAGGATCGTAGTCGTGGACGATGCGATCCGGCCGGACGAGGATGTTCTCGGCGTGTCCCGTGCTGCGCTTGTCGGTGAACTCGAATGCCAGTCGTATCCACAGGTCCCACTGCGCCTCGGTGCGCGCGAGGCGTTGACAGAGGTCGAGCACGTCGGGAGTGAGCACGGCTGGTTTGAGCGCCGATACGGAGATGCCGTTGGATGGCATGTAGTCGGTGATCAGGTAGAAGTCGGAATCATCGTCTGAACCCAAGCGATACCCGAGCGCCTCAAGCTCCCGTTCTACGGCCCCAAGCAGGCGGAACCACGCTTCCTCGTGCTCTTTCGGGAAGAGCGTGTCGTTCTCGTCGACGTAGCTGGGCGCTGGCAGCTTGATCGCCTCGGTATCCGGCAGCAGACATGACCCGAAGGTGTACATACCGATCGTCATCTCACTGTGAGAGTCGGGAAACGAGATGCTGACTTGCATCGACCAGTTCGAATGGTGCATCCGCGGTTCAACGACGCTGCGAACCTTGCACACGCCGACGTGAGGCACGTCGATGGGAGTGCCTTCGGCCAGCGTCCTGGCGAGCCCCCGCATGAAGAACTCACCGAAACGTGTGTAGCGGTCGGGCATGGCTTGACTTTCGGCTCCATCGAGCAGGCGCAAGCTGATGTCGCTTGGTTGCTCGGTTGAGATGCTAGGGCGTACCCTCGACCTCGGCGCCGGGCTGCCGTGCCAGGAGGACGAAGCGCGGTTGCCGGACACCGTCAATCTCGATCTCTCCGACGAACATGGCGTGAGGGCGGACCCACGAGCCCGATTCGTTGTAGAGCGGTCGGTACAAGACCATCGGCTCCAGCGATTCGGAGTGGTGCACCACCTCGAGGACCTCGTACTCGCCGCCCTTGTAGTGCCGGTAGCGACCTGGCTCGATCTGCGGCAGGGAAGACAACTCGCTCACGGCTTGGGTTACTGAGGTGTTTGGTGTGAGACCGAGTATGGGTCTGAACGTCTGAGCCGAGCTTCACTGTGTTCGCTCGACCGGCACGGTCGGGTCGAAGTGATACAGCAATACATAGTCATTCCATCCATCGCTACCGGTGCGAAGCGCCATTGACCGGCTTCGCAGCACTGGTCCGTGAACCGCCGACTGATACAGGGTCGCATTGATCGATGGCCAGAGGTCCTCGGGCGCATGCGAGCCGAAGACGATGTTGAGGTACCGACCGCCATCATCGCCTTCCTCGAACTGGACGCCGAGTGCGCTGGCAAGCGTGGCGGCAAGACTCTCGCACGCAGTCTTGAGCGAGGCCAAGTCATAGCTAGAGGTCGCATCGGCGTGAACTTGGATGCACACCTGACCAGTGGAGGGTGACTTCATCACTTCATCAACGCTACCCCAACCACTCCCTCACCACCCCTTCCGCGCCCTCCCCTTGCGCCGCCCGCCACAACACGGGCGCCCCCGCCACCCGCGTCCCCGGCGCCGCGTCGGGCCACTGCCGCAGCACCTCGAAGACGAAGTCGATGACCGCCGCAGCGCGCACCGGTTGCTCGCGCTGCGGGATCATGTAGCGCAGTTGCGAGAGCATCCAGCGCGCCAGGCGCTCGGGCCAGCGCGACAGCGTGGCGAGCGGCGCGTCCTGCGTGGGCCGTACGAAGAGCAGGCGCTCGAAACCCAGGGCCGCGACGGCCTGCTCGTCCAGGTCGGCCAGGCCCTGCTGCAGCGCCTGCGGCAGCAGCGACGGCGAGACCGGGCACAGCACGGCCAGCGTGTGCACGCCGGCTGCGTGCAGGCGGCGCGCCAGCGGCAGCAGGTCGGGCGGCTCGGGCAGGTGGTAGGCCTCGTCCCGACCGTAGTGGTCGCGGCCGCGGTCGAAGACGACGATCGCCGCGTCGGTGGCGGGCAGCGGGCCGTCGGTGGTCCAGGCCACCGGCTCGAGTCCACGCACGCCGGGCTGCAGCGGCGCGCGCGTCAGCACGCCCACGCTGGCGTAGCGGCCGCGCGCCAGTGCTTCCTCCACCGCGGCGCGGCCCAGTGCGCCGCCGGCACCGGCGATCAGCAGGCGCTGTGGCGTGGTCGAGATGCGTGGCGCCGGTCGCGCGGCGGTCTGCAGGGCCGTTAGGGGGTCCAGGGTCATGGCGTGCGCGATGGGTGCGGGTAGCATGCCACGCAGGCCTTGAAAGGCGGGGCGCCGGCAGCATCTGCGCGGCGTCGCCGGCATCGCCCTGCGGCCTCAACCCGAAAGGACCCGACATGTTCCGACGCCTCTTCGCCGCCCTGACCCTGCTGGCCACGCTGGCCCTCGGCGGCTGCGGCTACAACGACTTCCAGCGCCTGGACGAGGCGACCAAGAGCGCCTGGTCCGAGGTGCTCAACCAGTACCAGCGGCGCGCCGACCTGATCCCCAACGTCGTCGCCACCGTCAAGGGCGAGGCCAACTTCGAGCAGGAGACGCTGACCAAGGTGGTCGAGGCGCGTGCCAAGGCCACCAGCATCCAGGCGACGCCGGAGCTGATCAACGACCCGGCCGCTTTCCAGAAATTCCAGGCCGCGCAGGGCGAGCTGTCCAGCGCGCTGAGCCGGCTGCTGGTGGTGACCGAGAACTATCCCAACCTCAAGGCCAACCAGGGCTTCCAGGACCTGCGCGTGCAGCTCGAGGGCACCGAGAACCGCATCACCGTGGCGCGCAACCGCTACATCAAGGCGGTGCAGGACTACAACGTGCTGGCGCGCAGCTTCCCCAGCAACCTGACCGCGATGGTGTTCGGCTACCAGACCAAGGCCAACTTCACGGTGCAGAACGAGGCGCAGATCTCCGCGCCGCCGGCGGTCACGTTCGAGAAGCCGGCGTCGAAGTGACGCTCCTGCAACGCGCAACTCCCGTCGTGTGATGCGCCTCGGGCGCTCGTTCGTCGCTGCGCTCGCGCTGGTGTTCGGCTGCGGCTGGGCGCTGCCGGCCGGCGCGCAGGAGCTGCGCCCGGTGCCGGTGCTGAGCGCCAGCGTGATCGACCAGACCGGCACGCTGACGGCCACGCAGGTCAGCGCGCTGGAGGCCAAGCTCGCGGCCTTCGAGCGCGAGGCCGGCTCGCAGCTGGTGGTGCTGATGGTCGGTACGACCCAGCCCGAGGAGATCGCGGCCTATGCGCAGCGGGTCGGCGAGGCCTGGAAGATCGGCCGCCGCGATGTCGGCGACGGCCTGATCGTGCTGATGGCCAAGGACGATCGCAAGATCCGCATCGAGGTCGCCAAGACGCTGGAAGGCGCGGTGCCCGACCTGGCGGCGCGCCAGATCATCGAGCGCGCGATGACGCCGGCCTTCCGCGCCGGTGACTTTGCGGGCGGGCTGAACGCGGCGGTGGACCAGCTGGCCCAGCGCATCCGCGGCGAGGCGCTGCCGGCGCCGACGAGCAAGGCGCGCGGCGCGCAGTCGGGGACGCAATGGCAGGACCTGGCGCTGTTCTTCCTGCTCGGTGTGCCGGTCATCGGCGCGGTGCTGACCGGCATCCTGGGCCGCAAGCTCGGCTCGCTGGCGACCGGCGCCGGGGCCGGCGGGCTGGCCTGGGTCGCGACCGCCAGCCTGGCGATCGCCGGCGTCGCGGGCTTCATCGCGCTGCTGCTGGTCGGCGTGCTGGGCATCGGCGCGGCGCGGCGGCGTGGCGTCGACAGCGGGCCGCCGATCATCTGGGGCGGCGGCGGTGGCGGTGGATGGGGCGGCGGTGGTGGCGGCGGCGGCGGCTTCTCGTCGGGCGGCGGCGGCGACTTCGGCGGCGGCGGCGCCTCGGGCGACTGGTAGGGCGACTGGTAGGACGAAGGCATGAACAAGCTCACCCGCATGCTGCGCCACGGCTGGCTCGACGAGGACGATGCGCGCCGCATCCTCGGCCCGGTCGCGCTCGAGCGCATCGAGGAGCGCGTGCATGCCAGCGAGAAGGCGCACAGCGGCGAGATCCGCGTCTGCGTCGAGGCCGGCCTGCCCTTCTCCTACCTGTGGCGCGACCTCGACGCGCGCGACCGCGCGATCACGCTGTTCGGCAAGCTGCGCGTCTGGGACACCGAGAACAACAACGGCGTGCTGATCTACCTGCTGCTGGCCGAGCACCGCATCGAGATCGTTGCCGACCGCGGGCTCGACCGCCACGTCGGCGCGGCGCGCTGGCAGGCCATCGTCGACGGCATGGGCGATGCCTTCCGCGAGCGGCGCTTCGAGGACGGCCTGGCGGCGGCGGTCGATGCCGTGGATGCGCTGTTGCGGCAGCATTTCCCACTGGCCCCGGGGGCGCGCAATCCCAACGAGCTGCCGGACGCACCGCTGGTCGGCTGAGATCGCGACACGGCGGCGTGTCCGCATCGAACGAGAGCACGACATCAAGGAGGATCACCGATGACCCGTCGCATGCTGGGGCTCCTGGCCCTGCTGAGCGCCGCCCTGCCCACCCTCGCCGCCGACCACCCCTGGCTCAGCGCCCCGCTGCGCAGCCAGCAGCCCGAGACCTACTTCACCAACCTCAAGGACGGCGACCGCATCGAGACGCCCTTCGTGCTGAAGTTCGGCCTGGCGCGCTACGGCCTGGCGCCGATCGTGAAGCCGGTGCCGGGGGCCGGCCACCACCACCTGCTGGTCAACCGCGACCTGCCGCTGGACTTCACGCAGCCGCTGCCCTTCAACGACCAGTACATCCACTTCGGCAAGGGCCAGATGGAGACGGTGCTGAGCTTCAAGCCGGGCGAGTACACGCTGCGCCTGCTGCTGGCCGACCACAAGCACATCCCGTATTTCATCTACAGCAAGCCGATGAAGATCACGGTGACGGCGAAGAACGAGGCGGTCGATCCCAAGAGCCTCGTCAAGCCCGGCGTCGCCATCCTCGAGCCGCGCACCGGCGACGCGCTGAAGCCGCCGCTGCGCGTGCGGCTGCACGCCTCGGGCCTGAACGTGGGCCACGTCGACATCAAGGACGCCGGTGTCGGCCATTTCCGCCTGGTCGCCGAGCGCGCGGACAAGGCCGGCACGCCGCCCGAGACCATCGACCTGCCCAAGGGCCAGACCGAGGTGTGGCTGGCGCCGCCGCCGGGGCGCTACAAGCTGCGCGTCGAGCTGGTCGCCAATGCCGACCTGAAGACGATGTCGGCGTCGACGCCGATCGACCTGGAGGTCACTCGCTAGCGTCGGCGGCGGGCGGGGCGGCCGGCTCGCGCATCGAGCCGGCCACCAGGTCGAAGCGGAACAGCCGGCACTCGATGGGACCGTTCCACATCGGCACGCGGCGGCTCTCCTTCAGGCGCATCGCCTGCGGCAGCTTCATGTCGGGGCTCAGCACCCAGGCGGTCCAGCCGCCGTAGTGGCGCTTCCAGTGCGTGGCCAGGCGCGAGAAGAACTCGGGCGCCGAGGCGCCGTCGTCGAAGCCTTCGCGGGCGGTCGCGCCGCGCGCGTCGTTGCGTTCACCGCCGCGTGATCCCTTGGGGTCGATGCGTTCGCCGTACGGCGGGTTGAGCATCAGCGTGCCGCGGGGCGTGGCCGGCGTGCGCTGCAGCGCGTCGGCGGTCTTGAAGTCGATCGCGCCGCGCACGCCCGCGCGGTCGGCATTGCGCACCGCGAAGTCGGTCATGCGGAAGGACACGTCGCCGGCCGCGATGGGCACCGCGCTCTGCCGCACCTGCGCCTGCGCCGCGTCGCGCAGCTCGCGCCAGGCCTGCCGGCCCGCCGCGTCGCGGAAGGGCCCGAGCCGCTCGAACGCGAAGTGCCGCTGCAGCCCGGGTGCGATGCCGCAGGCGATCTGCGCGGCCTCGATGGCGATGGTGCCGGAGCCGCACACCGGATCGAGCAGCGGGCCGTCGGCCTCGCGGCCCTGCCAGCCGGCGGCGGCCAGCATCGCGGCGGCGAGCGTCTCCTTCAAGGGCGCGTCGCCCTGGTCCTGGCGCCAGCCGCGCTTGAAGAGCGCCTCGCCCGAGGTGTCGGCGTACAGCGTCGCATGCTCGGGCGCCAGGTGCAGCAGCAGCGGCAGGTCGGGCCGGCGCGTGTCGACGCTGGGGCGCGCGCCGTGGGCGTCGCGCATCGCGTCGCAGACGCCGTCCTTGATGCGCAGCGCGGCGAAGTTCAGGCTCTTGAGCGGCGCGCGCTGGGCGGTGACGTCGACCTTGAGCGTCTGCTGCGGCGTGATCCAGTCGTCCCAGCGCGGCGTGCGCGCCAGCGCGTAGAGGTCGTCCTCGCTGCGGTAGGGCGCGTCGCACAGCGGCCACAGCACGCGCTGCGCGAGGCGGCTGCCGAGGTTGAGCGCCATCGCCTCGCGGGCGCCGCCCTGCACCTCGACGCCGCCGCGGCGCGTCTGCGTCGCGGCTTGCGGCAGCAGGCGCGCGACCTCGTCGGCGAGCAGGCCCTCGACCCCGGCGGCGCAGGGCAGGAAGAGCTGGACGGCGCTCATGCGCGGCCGATCACAGTGTGCGGCGCAAGTTCGCCGGCGCGATCTTCAGCGCCTCGCGGTACTTGGCGACGGTGCGGCGCGCGACCTGGATGCCCTGCTCCTCGAGCATCTGGCTGATCTGGCTGTCCGACAGCGGCTTGGCCGCGTCCTCGGCCGCGACCAGCTGCTTGATCAGCGCGCGCACCGCGGTGCTGGAGGCGTTGCCGCCGGCCTCGGTGTTGAGCGAGCTGCCGAAGAAGTACTTGAGCTCGTAGGTGCCGAAAGGCGTGCTCATGTACTTGGCGGTGGTGACGCGCGAGATGGTCGACTCGTGCAGGCCCAGCTCGTCGGCGATCTCGCGCAGCACCAGCGGCTTCATCGCGATCGCGCCGTGGCTGAAGAAGGCCTTCTGGCGCTCGACGATGGCCTGGCTGACGCGCTGGATGGTGTCGAAGCGCTGCAGGATGTTCTTCATGAACCAGCGCGCCTCCTGCAGCCGCGCCGACAGGCCCGCGCCCGACTCGGTGCGTGCGCCGCGCTGCTGCTTGATGGCCTGCGCGTAGAGGTCGTTGATGCGCAGCTTGGGCATCACGTCGGGGTTCAGCACCACGCGCCAGCCGCGGCCGGCCTTCTGCACGATCACGTCGGGCACGATGATGTTGGCCTCGGCCCTGGTGAAGGGCCGGCCGGGCTTGGGCTCGCAGTGCACGATCAGCGATTGCGCGGCCTTCAGCAGGTCCTCGTCGGCGCCGGTGGCGGCCATCAGCTTCTTGCCGTCGCGGCGCGCCAGCAGCTCGAGGTGGTGTTTGCAGATCAGGATGGCGATCATCTGCGCCTCGCAGCGCGGGCCGGCGCGCAGCTGCAGCACCAGGCACTCGGACAGGTCGCGCGCGCCGACGCCCAGCGGCTCCAGGTTCTGCAGCCACTTCAGCGCGCAGCGCAGGCGGTCGAGCAGGTCCTCGGCCAGGTCGGCATCGCCATCGTCCAGGCCGGCAGCCAGGCGTTCGGCGATCTCCTCCAGCGGGTCGGCGAGGTAGCCGTCCTCGTCGAGCGAATCGATCAGCACCAGCAGCGCGGCGCGATCCGGCGGCGACAGCCGCATGCCGCGCACCTGCTCGCGCAGGTGGTCCTGCAGGCTGACGCCGGCGCTGCTGCGCTCGGTCGGGTCGTAGTCGTCGCCGGCGTCGTTGCTGGACGACTTGCCCGGCGTCTCGCGGATGCCGTCGAAGTCCTCGGCCTCGGTGCCGTTCTCCCAGTCGTCGCGCTCCGTCGCGCCGAGTTCCAGCGTCTCGGCCGGCGCGGCCTCGGCGGGTTCGCTGCCGGCTTCGGCGCCGCCGCTCTCCCAGGCCTCGTCGGCCTGGCGCTCGGTGGTGGCGTTGCGCTCGGGCAGCGGCGCCTCGAAGGGCGTCGGCGACTCCTCCTCGACCTCGAGGAAGGGGTTCTGCTCGAGCATCTGCTCGACTTCCTGGTGCAGCTCGAGCGTCGACAGCTGCAGCAGCCGGATCGACTGCTGCAGCTGCGGCGTCAGCGCGAGGTGCTGCGAGAAGCGCAGCTGCAAGCCGGGCTTCATCTCACATGCGGAAGTGTTCGCCCAGGTAGACCTTGCGGACGTCCGGGTTCTCGACGATCTGCGGCGGCGTGCCCTCGGCGAGCACGCGGCCCTCGCTGATGATGTAGGCGCGGTGGCAGATGCCCAGCGTCTCGCGCACGTTGTGGTCGGTGATCAGCACGCCGATGCCGCGCGACTTGAGGAAACCGATGATCCGCTGGATCTCGATCACCGCGATCGGGTCGACGCCGGCGAAGGGCTCGTCGAGCAGGATGAAGCGCGGCTGCGTCGCCAGCGCGCGGGCGATCTCGACGCGCCGCCGCTCGCCGCCCGACAGCGCCGGCGCCGGGCTGTCGCGCAGCTTGTCGATCGACAGGTCGTGCAGCAGGCCGTCGAGCAGCTGGTCGATCTGCGCCTTGGCGTAGGGCTTGCCGCGCTCGTCGAGCTGCAGCTCGAGGACGGCGCGGATGTTCTCCTCGACCGTCAGCTTGCGGAAGATCGACGCTTCCTGCGGCAGGTAGGACAGGCCCAGCCGCGAACGGCGATGGATGGGCAGCCGCTCGATCGGCTCGCCGTCGATCGAGATCTCGCCGGCGTCGGCCCGCACCAGGCCGACGATCATGTAGAAGCTGGTGGTCTTGCCGGCGCCGTTGGGGCCGAGCAGGCCGACCACCTCGCCGGCCGCCACCGCCAGGTGCACGTCCTTGACGACCTTGCGGGCGCCATAGCTCTTCTGCAGACCACGCGCCTCGAGCCGGCTCGTGGCCTTGTCCGGAATGGCGCTCATGGTCGGGTCGCAGGCGCCGAAGCCGGCGCCTCCCGGGGCGTCAGCACGCCACGAACGCGCCCGGGCGCGGCGGCCGACGCAGGCCCGCCGACCACCTGGAAGACCTCGGTCGTGTTGTCGTAGGAGATGGTGCTGCCCGAGACCTCGTCGGCCAGCGTGTTGCCGCGAAAGCGCCGCATCACGGCCTGGTTGAGCAGGCGCACGGTGTCGCTGCGGCCGTCGTATTCGAGCTTCTCGGCCTCGCCCTCGAGGTACTCGTCGCTGCCGTCGCGCTTCTGGCGGAAGTAGGCGCGCTTCGTGGGCCAGCCGGTCGCGACCGCGTGCTGGTAGCCCTCGGGGCTCTGGCGGACCTCGACCCGGTCGGCGCGGATGACGATGCTGCCCTTGGTGATCTCGACGTTGCCCGACAGGATGTTGAGCTGCTTCAGCTCGTCGACCCGGGCCGTGTCGGCGGCAAAGGACAGCGGCTGGTTGCGGTCGGCCTTGTCGCCCCAGGCGGGCGGCAGCAGGGTCAGCAGCCCGGCCAGCAGGGCCGCGGCCGGCACGGCGGCTCGGCGGGGGCGGCGGACGATGGCCAGGGGGAGACGGGGCGGGAAGTCGGGGATCACGGGCGCATCGGCATGAATCTTGCTGCCGATTCTAGAGCCCTTCCGACCCGCCCCGGGGCCGAAACGGTGCAGGGCCCGACGCTGTGGCGTCGGCGCCAAAGGCGGATCAGCCGGCCTTGCGCGCCTGGGCCATCAGGTATTCGGTGACCGCCAGCGAGCGCTCGTTGGACCCGGCCAGCGACCCGGCCGTGTAGTAGCGGCCGTCGATGCCGATCGCCGGCGTACCGTCGATCTTGTAGCCGGCCGACAGCGCCGCCGCCTGCTTGGACTTGGCCTGCACCGAGAACGAGTTCATCGTGTCCAGGAACTTGGCCTTGTCGACGCCGTTCTTCGCCACGAAGTCGCCGATCGCCTCGGGCGTGTTCAGCGGGTTGCGCTCGATGTGCATCGCATTGAAGACCTTGCGGTGCAGCGAGTCGACCAGCCCCATCGTCTCGATCGCGAAGTAGAGCTTCTGGTGCAGCACGAAGGGCACTTCGCGGAAGGCGACCGGCAGGCGCCGGAAGTTCACGTCGGCCGGCAGCTTCTTGACCCAGGCGTCGAGCATGGGCTCGAAGGCGTGGCAGTGCGGGCAGCCGTACCAGAAGAACTCGACGACCTCGAGCTTCTTCGGGTCCTGGGTCGGCTGGCGCTGCGTCAGCTTGACGTAGTGCTGGCCCTCGATCGGGCCGCCCTGGGCCCGGGCCAGCGGCGCCAGGCCGGCCAGCGGAGCGACGAGCGCGAGGGTCGTGAGTTCACGACGGTTCATGAGCATCCCTTTCAGTCAGCGATTCGGTCGACCGGGCGATGGAGTCGGTGCCGCCCGGCGAAGTTCATTTCTGCACCCGCACCAGCGCCGTCGTCATGCCGGCGCCGTCCAGCGTGTCCTTCACCTTCTCGGCGTCGGGCCGCTGGTTGAACGGCCCGACCCGCACCCGGTACATCAGGCGGCCGGCCTGCTCGCGCTCGGTGATCTTGGACTCGAAGCCCTGGATCGCGAGCTTGGCGCGCTGGGCCTCCGCTTCCTCGGTGCGGGAGTAGGCGCCGACCTGCACGAAGTAGACAAACGCGTCGACGCTGCCGGTGGTGGACAGGTCGGTGCCGGGCCGCGCCGGCGCGCCGATCGGCGCCGAGGCGCCGGGCGCCGTCGGGCGCGCGACGGCGGTGCCGCCGGGCTGCTGGGCGGCCGGCGTGCCGGGCGGCGGCGGCGCCGAGGCGGCGCCCTTGCCCTGCAGCGGCGCGTTCGGGTCCCAGTTGCGGTTCTTCTCGGCCTCGGCGGCGTCCTGCTCGGCGGTCCGCTGCGGCACCTTGTTGATGAAGGGCACCGGCACCTTGGTGACGTACAGCGCGACGCCGAGCGCCAGCGCCAGCCCGACCAGCAGGCCGACGATGAGGCCGACCAGGAAGCCGCCGCGTTGGGAGAGCTTGGAATGAGAAGGCATGAACGCTCCGGTCGTCACATCTTGTCGGGCGCGCCGACACCCAGCATGGCCAGGCCGTTGCGCAGCACCTGCGCCGTCGCGGCCAGCAGGGCCAGCCGCGCGCGCGTCAGGGCCGCATCCTCGCCGAGAAAGCGCTCGGCCGCGTAGTAGCTGTGGAAGGCGCCCGCGAGGTCGCGCAGGTAGAAGGCCACATCGTGCGGCGCCAGGTCGGCGGCCGCCGCGGCCAGCATGCCGGGGAAGGCAGCGAGCCTGAGCATCAGCGCGGCCTCGGTCGGCGCGGCCAGCAGCGACAGGTCGGCGCCGGCCAGCGCGGCCACGTCGCCGCCGGACTCGCGCCACTGCGCGACGACCGACTGGATGCGCGCATGCGCGTACTGCACGTAGAAGACCGGGTTCTCGTCGCTCTTCTTCAGCGCCAGGTCGACGTCGAAGACGAACTCGGTGTCGGCCTTGCGGCTGATCAGGAAGAAGCGCACCGCGTCGCGGCCGGTCCAGTCGATCAGGTCGCGCAGGGTCACGTAGCTGCCGGCGCGCTTGGAGATCTTGACCTCCTCGCCGCCCTTCATCACGGTGACCATCTTGTGCAGCAGGTAGTCGGGGTAGCCGGCGGGGATGCCGACCCCCGCGGCCTGCAGCCCGGCACGCACCCGCGCGATCGTGCCGTGGTGGTCGCCGCCCTGCACGTTGATGACCTTGTGGAAGCCGCGCTCCCACTTGGCGACGTGGTAGGCGACGTCGGGCACGAAGTAGGTGTAGCCGCCGTCGGACTTGCGCATCACGCGGTCCTTGTCGTCGCCATAGTCGGTGCTGCGCAGCCAGAGCGCGCCGCCGTCCTCGTAGGTCTTGCCGGCCGCGACCAGGCGCTCGACGGTCGCCTCGACGCGGCCGCTGGTGTACAGGCTGGACTCGAGGAAGTAGTTGTCGAAGCGCACGCCGAAGGCCTGCAGGTCCAGGTCCTGCTCGTGGCGCAGGTAGGCCACGGCGAACTGGCGGATACCGTCCAGGTCTTCGGGGTCGCCCGAGGCCGTGAACTCGCGGTCGTCGGCCTTGACGGTCTTCTTCGCCAGGAAGTCGGCCGCGATGTCGGCGATGTACTCGCCGTTGTAGGCGTTGTCGGGCCAGCCGGGCTCGCCGGGGTTCAGGCCACGGATGCGGGCCTGGGTCGACGTCGCCAGCGTGGCGATCTGCACGCCGGCGTCGTTGTAATAGAACTCGCGCGTGACCTGCGCGCCCTGGCTTGCGAACAGGCGGCAGAGCGCGTCGCCCAGCGCCGCCTGGCGGCCGTGCCCCACGTGCAGCGGGCCGGTCGGGTTGGCCGAGACGAACTCGACCATCACGCGCTCGGCCGTGGCCGGCTGGCGGCCGAAGGCCTCGCCGGCGGCCAGCACCTCGCCGACCACCTGCTGCTTGGCGGCGGCCTTGAGCCGCAGGTTGATGAAGCCGGGGCCGGCGATCTCGAGCGAGTCGACCCAGCGCTGCACGGCCGGCTGCCGGTGCAGCGCATCGATCAGCGCCTGCGCCAGTTCGCGAGGATTGCGCCGCAGCGGCTTGGCCAGCTGCATCGCCACGGTGATGGCCAGGTCGCCATGCGCGGCCTGCTTGGGGCTTTCGAAGACGGCGGGAGGGGTCTGCTCGGGGGCCAGGTCGGCGAGCGCGTCGCCGAGGGCCTGCAGGAGCTCTTGCTGGGCACGGATCATCGAGACAATTTTACGGGCCGGTCGTCGGAGGCCCGGCGGGCAGTCCGTCACGCCCGGCCGGCCGCTGCGCATCCGGCGGTTGCCCTAGCCCGTAGGCGATGGAAAGATGCGGCTTCGCCGCGCGCACCGACATGACCACCGCCCCATCCTCCGTCCCCGACCAGATCGGGAAGTACCGCGTCCTGCGCAAGCTCGGCGAAGGGGCGACCAGCGAGGTCTTCCTGGGCCGCGACGACTTCAACGACCGCGACGTGGCGATCAAGCGCGTGCGCGCCAGCGCGCTGGCCGACGTCAGCGACGGCGGCCTGCACGCGCGCTTCTTCGCCGCCGAGGCCGCGCTGGTCGGGCGCCTGCAGCATCCCAACGTCGTGCAGATCTTCGACGCGGTGCCCGACCCGACCGAGCCCTACGTCGTGATGGAGTACGTCGCCGGCACCACGCTGCGGCCGTTCTGCCGCCCCGACCAGCTGCTGCCGCTGGACCAGCTGGTCGAGATCGGCTTCAAGTGCGCGATGGCGCTGGGCTACGTCTCGCGCCAGGGGCTGATCCACCGCGACGTGAAGCCGGCCAACCTGCTGGCCAGCACCAACGCGGCCGGCGACATCGTCGACGTCAAGGTCAGCGACTTCGGCAGCGTGCTGAACCTGCAGTCCGACACGACCCAGGTGTTCCGCGTCGGCTCGCTGGCCTACATGTCGCCCGAGCAGCTGGACGGCGGCACGCTCGATGCGCGCGCCGACATCTATTCGCTGGGCGCCGTGCTCTACCACCTGGTGGCCGGCCGCCCGCCGTTCGACGCCAGCGCGCAGTCGGTGCTGATGGCGCAGATCTACAGCGCCAAGCCGGCCGCGCTGAGCGGCCTGCGCAGCGGCGTGGACCCGGCGCTCGACGAGGTGATCCAGCGCGCGCTGGCCAAGCACCCGGGCGAGCGCCACGCCGGCTGGGACGAGTTCGCGCAGGCGCTGTCGGCGCTGGTCACCAACCGCCAGGTGCCGCGCGGCGAGCGCCAGGCGGTGCTGGACTCGGAGCGCTTCACGCTGCTGCGTGCGCTGGAGTTCTTCAGCCACTTCGGCGACGTCGAGCTGTGGGAGGTGGTGCACCGCGCTACCTGGCAGCGCCACGCGCTCGACCACCGCATCTACCGGCGCGGCGAGGAAGGCAACACCTTCCACATCATCGCGGCCGGCGCGGTCGACGTGCACCGCGACGGCCAGCGCGTCGCGCACCTGGGCGCGGGCACCTCGGTCGGCGAGATGGTCTACCTCGCGCCCAACCCCGAACTGCGGCGCCACAGCACCGACGTCGTGGTGGTCGAGCCGGCCACGACGATCAGCTTCACGCCCGAGTCGCTGGCGCGCCTGAGCCCGGGCTGCCGCCATCTCTTCGACGAGGCCTTCATCCGCGTGCTGGTGCGGCGACTGCACGTCGCGCACGAGGCGCTGGCGCATCCGCGGCGCATCATCTAGAGCGTCCCGGCCGACGGGGCTGACGGCAAGCGGACAGCCCTCAACGCTGCCGCCGGCCTGCCGTTGTCGCGCTTGTGGCGCGGGCCGGGCCCGTGCTTCAATGCCCACGGGCAATCACGCCCTTGGCGAGTCGAACGAAGGAGACCCGATGAAGCACCTGTTCACTGCCCTGGCCCTGGCGGCCGCCGTCGTCAGCGTCCACGCCGCCGACGACAAGAAGCCCACCGCCCAGCAAGGCAAGATGGCGACCTGCAACAAGGACGCCGGCGACAAGAAGGGCGACGAGCGCAAGGCCTTCATGAAGGAATGCCTGTCGGCCAAGAAGGCCACGCAGCAGGACAAGATGAAGACCTGCAATGCCGACGCCAAGGGCAAGACGGGCGACGACCGCAAGGCCTTCATGAAGACCTGCCTGAGCGGCGCCAAGGCCTGAGGCCCGCTCTTCCGCTCGATGAGCCCGGCGCCGCCGGGCTTTTTCTTTTGGCGGCCGGGCTCAGGGGCCGGACCAGTAGGCCTCGTCGCCGTAGGTGTGCTTCAGGAAGTCGATCCACAGCCGCACGCGCAGCGGCAGGTGCTTGCGCTGCGGGAACACCGCGTAGATGCCGTTCGGCGGCGCGGCGAAGTCGTCGAGCACGCTGACGAGGCGGCCGGCGCGCACCTCGTCCTCGACCTCCCAGGTGCTGCGCCACGCGATGCCGTGGCCGGCCAGGCACCAGTCGTGCAGCACCTGGCCGTCCGAGCAGTCGTAGCGGCCGGCCGGCCGCAGGTGCGTGATCTCGCCGTCGACCGTGAAGGCCCAGCCGCGCGCCTGGCTGGCGTTGGAGCTGAGCGTCAGGCACTGGTGGCGCGCCAGTTCGCCGGGGTGCTTCGGTGTGCCGGCGCGCTTCAGGTAGGCCGGCGCGGCGACGCACAGCCGGCGGTTGTCGGCCAGCCGCAGGCTCACCAGGCTGGAGTCGGGCAGGTCGCCGACGCGCACCGCGCAGTCGTAGCCCTCGTTGACGATGTCCACCACGCGGTCGCTCAGGTTCAGCGACACCGACACGTCGCGGTGCGCCTCGGCAAAGCGCGGCAGCAGCGGCGCCACGTGGCGGCGCCCGAAGCCGGCCGGCGCGGTGACGCGCAGGTGGCCGCTGGCCTTGACGCCGCCGGCGCTGACGCTGGCCTCGGCATTGGCCAGGTCGGCCAGCAGGCGCTGGGCGTCCTCGAGGAAGGCGCTGCCTTCGTGCGTCAGGCTGATGCGGCGGGTGGTGCGCACCAGCAGCTTCACGCCCAGGCGCTCCTCCAGCGCATCGATGCGCCGGCCGATGACCGCGGGCGCCACGCCCTCGGCGGCGGCGGCGGCGGTCAGGCTGCCCTTGGTGGCGACGGCGGCAAAGGATTCGATCTGCTTCAGGCGGTCCATCGGTGAAGGGTAGCGCGTCGGGCGGCGATTAGGGGTTGTTGGGTCAAAGATCAAGCGCTATTCGCCCGATTAATCGGCGCCCAGGTTCGCAATAAAGTCAGGTCACGATGAAGTCCGCCGGTTCGCTGCCGCCTGTCCAGGCCGTCCTCTTCGACGCCTACGGCACGCTGTTCGACGTCTACAGCGTCGGCACGCTGGCCGAGCAGCTGTTCCCGGGCCGCGGCGAGGCGCTGGCCGTGCTGTGGCGCGACAAACAGATCGAATACACGCGGCTCACCTCGATGAGCGGCCGCTACCGCCCCTTCTGGGACCTCACGCGCGCCGGCCTGCGCTACGCCTGCGCGCGCCTGAAGCTCGAGCTGACGGCCGAGCGCGAGTCGCAGCTGCTCAACCAGTACCGCCACCTCGGGTCCTTCCCCGAGAACAAGGCCGTGCTGCAGGCGCTCAAGGCGCGCGGCGTGACGACCGGCATCCTCAGCAACGGCGACCCGGACATGCTGTCGGTGGCCGTCAAGAGCGCCGGCTATGTCGACGACCAGGGCCGCAGCCTGCTCGACCACCTGATCAGCGTCGAGACCGTGCAGCGCTACAAGACCGACCCGGCCACCTACGCGCTGGGCACGCAGGCGCTGGGCAAGCCGGCACGGCAGGTGCTTTTCGTTTCCAGCAACTGCTGGGACGCGATCGGCGCCACCTGGTTCGGCTACACCACGCTGTGGGTCAACCGCGGCAAGCTGCCGCTCGAGGCCCTGGACACCGAACCCACGCGCACCGGCAGCAGCCTGCGCGATGTGCTCGACTTCTTTCCCGCCGCGTCCTGATCCCCGAAACTGAAACTTCCCGTCCCCAGGAGTCCGCCATGACGACCCTTCAAACCCCTGCCGGCATGCAGATCACCGGCGCGATCCAGCCCGGCTTCGAGACCGTGCTGACGCCCGAGGCGCTGGCCTTCGTGGCCCAGCTGCACCGCGCCTTCGAGCCGCGCCGCCAGGAGCTGCTGGCCGCGCGCGCCGTGCGCGCCAAGCGCCTGGACGCCGGCGAGCGCCCCGACTTCCTGAAGGAGACGAAGCACATCCGCGACGGCGACTGGAAGATCGCGCCGCTGCCCAAGGCCCTGCACTGCCGTCGCGTCGAGATCACCGGCCCGGTCGAGGCCAAGATGGTCATCAACGCCTTCAACTCGGGCGCCGACAGCTACATGACCGACTTCGAGGACAGCAACTCCCCGAAGTGGAGCAACCAGATCCAGGGCCAGATCAACCTGTCCAAGGCGATCCGCCGCACGCTGACCGTCGGTCAGGCCGGCAAGACCTACAAGCTCAACGACAAGATCGCGACGCTGCAGGTGCGGCCGCGCGGCTGGCACCTCGACGAGAAGCACGTCACCGTCGACGGGCAACGCGTGTCGGGCGGCATCTTCGACTTCGCGCTGTTCTTCTTCCACAACGCGAAGGAGCAGATCGAGCGCGGCGCCGGTCCCTTCTTCTACCTGCCCAAGATGGAGTCGCACCTCGAGGCGCGGCTGTGGAACGACATCTTCGTGATGGCGCAGAAGGAAGTCGGCCTGCCGCAGGGCACGATCAAGGCCACCGTCCTGATCGAGACCATCCTCGCCGCCTTCGAGATGGACGAGATCCTGTACGAGCTGCGCGAGCACTCGGCGGGCCTCAATGCCGGCCGCTGGGACTACATCTTCAGCTGCATCAAGAAGTTCAAGAACGACCGCGACTTCTGCCTGGCCGACCGCGCCAGGGTCACGATGACCGCGCCCTTCATGCGCGCCTACGCGCTGCTGCTGCTGAAGACCTGCCACCACCGCAACGCGCCGGCGATCGGCGGCATGAGCGCGCTGATCCCGATCAAGAACGACCCCGAGAAGAACGCCGTCGCGATGGCCGGCATCATCAAGGACAAGCGCCGCGACGCCAACGACGGCTACGACGGGGGCTGGGTCGCGCACCCGGGCCTGGTCGACGTGGCGATGAAGGAGTTCGTCGACGTGCTGGGCGACAAGCCCAACCAGATCGAGCGCCAGAAGAAGTACACGCACATCGAGGCCGAGCACCTGCTGGAGTTCAAGCCCGAGGGCCCGATCACCGAGGCCGGCCTGCGCATGAACATCAACGTCGGCATGTACTACCTGGCGTCCTGGCTGGCGGGCAACGGCTGCGTGCCGATCTACAACCTGATGGAAGACGCGGCCACCGCCGAGATCTCGCGCTCGCAGGTCTGGCAGTGGATCCGGTCGCCGAAGGGCGTGCTCGACGACGGCCGCAAGGTCACCGAGGCGATGGTGCGCAAGATGGTCGCGGAAGAACTCGCGGGCATCAAGGAAGCCGGCTACGAAGGCACGACCGTGGATCGCGCGGCCGAGATCTTCGAGCAGATGAGCACGCAGGAGGCCTTCGCCGAGTTCCTGACGCTGCCGCTCTACGAGGAACTCTGAGCGCCGGCGCGCGAGCGCGCCGTGCGCCTTTTGTTGCAAGCCGCTGCATCCGCCGCGGCGGGATGTCCGTAGTCCCCGACATGCGAACCCGATCGGCCGAAAGGCCGTCGGGCTCTTGTGTCATCGACCACGGAGACTTCCCGCCATGCATCGCAAGACCCTGCTCGCCACCGTTGCCGCCTTCGCTCTCGGGGGCCTCGCTGCCTGCGGTGGCGGAGGCGATGCGCCGCCGCCGGCACCGCAACCGGTGGCGGTCGGCGACACCGTCGCGCTGACCGCCAGCGGCCGCATCGTCTCGTTCAACCGCGCGACGCCGGCCACGCTGGTCGGCGCGGTGTCGGTCACCGGCCTCGCCTCGGGCGAGACGCTGCTCGGCATCGACATCCGTCCGGCCGACGGCCTGCTGTACGCGCTGGGCAGCGCCGGCAACATCTACACGATCGTGCCGTCGACCGGCGCGGCCACGCTGCGTGTCGCGCTGCGCGCCGCGGCCGGTGACGACAACCCTTACGCCGCGCTGGTCGGCGACAGCTTCGCCGTCGACTTCAATCCGGCCGCGGACCGCCTGCGCGTGATCGGCAACCTGGGCCAGAACCTGCGCATCAACGTCGCCACCGGCGACACCATCACCGACGGCCTGATCGCACCGGCCGCCGGCGGCACCGCGACGGTCAGTGCCGGCGCCTACACCAACAGCTTCGCGGGCACGACGACGACCCAGCTCTTCGACCTGGACGTGGTCGCCGGCACGCTGCACCTGCAGGACCCGCCGAACAACGGCACGCTGGCCGCCGGCCTGCCGCTGGGCGTGACGGCGACCGCGGCCAACGGCTTCGACATCGACGCGCGCAACAACACCGGCTACGCCGCACTGACGGTCGGCGGCACGACCTCGCTGTACACCGTCAACCTCACGACCGGCGCCGCGACCGCCGTGGCCGGCGGCGCGATCGCCGGCGGCGAAGCGATCCGCGGGCTGGCGCTGGTGCAGCCGGCCGCGCCCACGGCCATCGGCCTGACCGCCGACAACCGCCTGCTGGCCTTCAACCCGGCGGCGCCGAACACCATCACCTCCACGACCACCATCACCGGCCTGCAGACCGGCGAAGTGATCCTCGGCATCGACGTGCGGCCGGGTAACGGCCTGCTCTACGCGCTGGCCACCGGCGGGCGGCTCTACACCGTCGACCCGGCCACCGGCGCGGCGACCTTCCGTGTCGCGCTGGCCGCCGATCCGGCCGACGCGACCGCGCCCTACAGCGGCCTCGCGAGCAACGCGCTCAGCGTCGACTTCAACCCGGCCGCCGACCGCCTGCGCGTGATCGCCGACAACGGCCAGAGCCTGCGCATCAACGTCGACACCGGCCTCACCACGACCGACGGCGACATCAACCGCGTCGGCGTCGCGCCCTCGGTGCTGGCTGCGGCCTACGCCAACAGCTTTGCCGGCACGACGACGACGGTGCTCTACGACCTGGAGGCCGCCAGCAACGTGCTGGCGATCCAGAACCCGCCGAACAACGGCACGCTGGTCGACGTCGGCGCGCTCGGCCTCGACATCGCCGGCAGCGGCGGCTTCGACATCGCGGGCGGCGGCAACGGCCTCGCGCTGGCGGCGCTGCGGGTCGGCACGACCGGCCCGATGTCGCTGTACGCCGTCAACCTGACCACCGGGGCCGCGACCTTCTATCGCGGCCTGGCGGCCGACGCGGCGCAGATCGGCGGCGCCGGCGGCGTGCCGCTGGTCGACCTGGCGATCCGCTTCTGATCATGGCGAGGCGGCCGACGTGGTCTGCGACGGCCACGTCGGCCGGGCCGCCGGCTCGGCTAGGATCGCGTCCGACCCGCCCCGCCGCCCCATGCCCAGCCCGACGAGCACTTCCCCCGATGGCTTCGACTACGAGTCGGCGCTCGAGGCCTGCGCGCGCGGCGAGCGCTACGCGCTGCGCGCCCTCTACGAGCGCGAGTCGCGCTGGCTGCTGGGCGTGGCGCAGCGCATCGTGCGCGACCGCGACACCGCGCACGACGTGCTGCAGGAGGCCTTCCTGCAGGTCTGGCAGCGCGCATCGACCTACCAGCGCGCGCTGGGCTCGGGGCGCGGCTGGATCTACACCGTGGTGCGTCACCGCGCGCTGGACGAGGCGCGCCGCGTGCAGCGCGAGATGCCGGCCGGCGACGACCTCGAGGCCGTCGCCGATGCGCACGCCGCGCTCGAGCCCGCGCCCGACCTGCCGCACGCCGACGCCGCGGCGCTGGACCGCTGCCTGTCCGCACTGGAGGAGCGCAAGCGCGACTGCATCGTGCGCGCCTTCGTCGAGGGCTACACGCACGAGCAGATCGCTCGCGAGATCGCCACGCCGGTCGGCACCGTCAAGTCGTGGATCCGCCGCGGGCTGCTGTCGCTGAAGGAGTGCCTGTCGTGAGCCTCGATCAGGATCCGCAGGAACGCAGCGCCACCGCCGGCGAGTACGTGCTCGGCACGCTCGATGCCGCGACGCGCGCCGAGGTCGATCGGGCCCTGCCTGCCGACGCGGCGCTGCAGGCCGAGGTCTACCGCTGGCAGGACCGCCTGCTCGGCCTGACGCGCCGCGTCGCGCCGGCCGAGCCCGACGCCGGCCTGTGGCCCAAGATCGCCGCACGGCTGGGCGCCGCGCCCGCGGCACGACCGGCCGCCGCGCCCGCCGCCGCCAACGACCCGCTGTGGCAGCGCCTGCGCCGCTGGCAGCTCACCGGCGGCCTGGCGATCGCGGCTTCGATGGTGCTGGCCACGCTGCTGGTGCTGCGCGCGCCGACCGCGGTCGATGCGCCGGTGCGCTACCTCGCGGTGCTGCAGGCGCCCGACAACCAGACCGCCGGCTGGGTCGTCGAGATCACCGCCGGCGACAAGCTGCGCCTGGTGCCGGTGGCGGCGGTCGCGGGGCAGCCGGTGCCCGCCGGCAAGACGCTGCAGTTCTGGACCAAGCCCGAAGGCGCGGCCGGCCCGACCTCGCTGGGCCTGGTGCGCGCCGGCCAGACCGTCGAGCTGCCGGTCGGCCAGCTGCCGGCGGTCGAGGCCAGGACGCTCTTCGAGCTGACCCTCGAACCCGAAGGCGGCTCGACGATCGGACGGCCGACGGGGCCGATCCTGTACGTGGGGCGCACCGTCAAGCTCTGATTCACCTTGCTTGCTTGCGCGGCGCGGGCAGCGAAACCGACTGGGGCGCTGTACTGCGCTCATGTCCCCCGGGGCGGGCGATGCCCGTCCCTCCTCCTTTACTTCGCTCCGTACAACGCCCCAGCCGGCTTCGCTGCTGGCATCGCTCTGGCCGCTCGGAGGCCTGCAATGCTGCGGCGGTGGAAGGTCGAGGGCAGTGGGTGACCGGCGCAGTGAAGTAAAGGAGGAGGCCGGGCGCAGCCCGGTCGGAGGACATGAACGGAGCCGGTCACCCGCTGTCCTCGACCCGCGCGACCGACGTCACACAGTAGCGAGGAGGCTCAAGGCTCCTTCACTTCGACCTTCAACGACGCATACCAGGCCGCCAGCGCCGCGATGTCGGCATCGCTCAGGTACTGGGCGACGACGTTCATCACCGGGTGCTGGCGCGCACCGCTGCGGTAGGCCTTGAGCTGGGCCTCGACGTAGATCGCTGGTTGTCCGGCGAGGTTCGGCGCGTCCGGCAACGTCGCCAGGCCCAGCCGGCCATGGCAGGCGGAGCAGGCGGCCGACTTGGTACGGCCCGCTTCGTTGGCCTGGGCCGCTGGTACCGCGGCGCTGATCAACAGCGCCGCGATCCAGCACCAGGTCCTAGCGCTTCGCGTCGCCCACATAGCTGATGCGGTAGATCGCGCCGACGTAGTCATCGGAGACGAGCAGCGAGCCGTCCTTCATCGTCGCCACGTCGACCGGGCGGCCGCGGAAGGTGCCGGTGTTCTCGTCGAGCCAGCCGCTCGCGAAGACCTCGGTCTTGTCGGCCGTGCCGTCGGCCTTGAGCGAGGTGAACAGCACCTGCGCGCCGTTGGGCTTGGTGCGGTTCCACGAGCCGTGCTGCGCGCTGAAGAAGCCGCCCTGGTACTTGGCCGGGAAGGACTTGCCGGTGTAGAAGGCCATGCCCAGGTCGGCCGCATGCGCTTCGGTCAGCACCTGGGCCGCGGTCACGTTGGTCGGCAGCGGGTCCTTGTCGTAGCCGTGGTCGGTGATGCGGGTCTTGCCCTGGATCCACGGGTAGCCGAAGAACTGGCCCGCCTTGGTGATGCGGTTGATCTCGCCGTTGGGGATGTCGTCGCCCATGCCGTCGGTCTGGTTGTCGGTGAACCAGAGCGTGCCGTCCTTGGGGTTGAAGTCGTGGCCGACCGAGTTGCGGATGCCGGTGGCGTAGACCTCGCGCTTGCTGCCGTCGAAGGCGTTCATGCGCACCATGCCGCCGATGCCGACCTCGTTGAAGATCTTGAGCTTGTCGCGCGGCTGCACGTTGAAGGGCTGGCCCAGCGAGATGTAGACCATGCCGTCCGGCCCGATCTTGCAGACCCGCGCGCCGTGGTTGAAGGACTCTTCCTCCACCGGGATCAGCTTGCCCTGCGGCACGACCTCGATCACCGCGACGTCCGGGCCTTCGTAGAAGAACTCGGCGGCGGGGAAGTTGAGCACGCGGTTGTGCTCGGCCACCAGCAGGAAGCCGTCCTTGGTCCAGCACACGCCGTTGGGCACCTTGAAGTTGAGGCTGGGCGCGAAGGCCTTGACCTCGTCGGCCTCGCCGTCGGAGTTGCGGTCGGTCACGGCCCACACCGTGGTCTTGCGGGTGCCGACGAAGAGCATGTTGGTGCTGGGCGCCACGGCCATGTGGCGCGCGTCGGGCACCACCGCGAACAGGTCGATGCGAAAGCCCGGCGGCAGCTTCACGCGCTCGAGGTTCCTGCGGATCGCGTCGGCGTTCTTGCCGGTCTGCGGCACCGGCGGGATGTTGAGGTCCACGCCGGACACCTTGAACTGCTTGAGCTTCTCGATGTTCTGCTGGGCCAGCGCGGGTCCGGCGGACAGCAGGGCGGCCGCGACGGCCGTCAGCGTGAGGCGGGCGAAGGGATGCATGGGGTGGGTCTCCTTGAATCGTTCTTGGATAAGGAAGGCGGTGCGGCGGGTGGCCGGTCGCCGGGCGGCTGCCGATCGGTCGGGCGGATGGCAACCGGCTGCCGACTGTAGGCCGGGGGGCCGGCTCCGGCACGGCCCCCCGGGTTACCCCGGACGCCGGCGCGGGCAGGCGGTGCCCCGTCCATTCCACGCTTTCCGCCGTCCGTCGCACGGCCCTGCCGACGCCGGGTGGCCGGGCTTTAGAGTGGCGCCCGGCGCCGACCGGTGCCCACCCCACAACGCAAGCGGTCACCGCCGCGAGGAGTCTTGATCGTGAGTATTTCCTGCAAGCCCCGCCGGGCGCTGGCCCTCGGCGTCGTCGGCGCCGCCGTCGCGCTGGCCGTCCTGGCCCCCGTCCATGCCCAGCCGGCCGCGTCCGGCGTCGAGCAGGCCAACGTCGACCGCGCCGTGCGCATCCAGGACGACTTCTACCGCCACGTCAACGGCAGCTGGCTCAGGAACACGCCGATCCCGGCCGACCGCGCCAGCACCGGCGCCTTCAACCAGATCCACGACGCCATCCAGCCGCAGCTGCTGGGCCTGATCGAGGAGGCGGCGAAGAGCGGCCGCGACGCCGAGGCGCGCCAGATCGGGGACCTGTACGCCAGCTTCATGGACGAGGCCACCGTCGAGAAGCTGGGCCTCAGGCCGATCGCCGCCGAGCTGGCCGCGGTCGACGCGCTGACCGACCGCAGGCAGCTCGGCGCGCTGATGGCGCGCTCGGTGCGTGCGGGCATCGGCATGCCGGTGGCCTTCTATGTCGGCCAGGACGACAAGGACTCGACGCGCTACGCGACCTTCCTGTCGCAGAGCGGCCTGGGACTGCCCGACCGCGACTACTACCTGAAGGAAGACGACGCGCGCTTCAAGGACATCCGCGCCAGGTACCTGGACCACCTGCAGAAGATGCTGGCGCTGGCCGGCGACAAGGACGCCGCCGCGTCGGCGGCCGCCGTGCTGGCGCTGGAGACCGAGCTGGCCCGCGTGCAGTGGACCAAGGTCGAGAACCGCGACCCGGTGAAGACCTACAACAAGGTCGAAGTCGACGCGCTGCCGAAGCTCGCGCCCGCGATCGACTGGAACGCCTTCCTCGCCGGCACCGGCGTGGCGGGCAAGGCCGGCTACGTGATCATCGGCCAGCCGAGCTACTTCGAGGGCCTGTCGAAGCTGGCCGAGACGGCGCCGTTGCCGGCGTGGAAGGCCTACGCCAAGGTGCGTGTGCTGAATGCCTACGCGCCCTTCCTGAACAAGGAGATGGTCGACACGCGCTTCGCCTTCGCCGGCACCGTGCTGCGCGGCACGCCCGAGAACCTGCCGCGCTGGAAGCGCGGCGTCGCGCTGGTCGAGGACTCGGTCGGCGAGGGCCTGGGCAAGCTCTACGTCGCGAAGTACTTCCCGCCGTCGCACAAGGCGCGCATGGAGAGCCTGGTCGCCAACCTGATGCTCGCCTACCGGCAGAGCATCGACAAGCTCGACTGGATGACGCCGGCCACCAAGGCGCAGGCCCAGGCCAAGCTCGCGAAGTTCACCACCAAGATCGGCTACCCGAAGCAGTGGCTGGACTACCGCTCGCTGAAGATCCAGCGCGACGACCTGGCCGGCAACGTGCGGCGCGCGCGCGAGTTCGCGCACGAGCGCCTGGTCGACAAGCTCGGCAAGCCCATCGACCGCGACGAGTGGCTGATGACGCCGCAGACGGTCAACGCCTACTACAACCCGGGCCTCAACGAGATCGTGTTCCCGGCCTCGATCCTGCAGCCGCCGTTCTTCAACGCGGCGGCCGACGAGGCGGTCAACTACGGCGGCATCGGGGCGGTGATCGGCCACGAGATCAGCCACGGCTTCGACGACCAGGGCAGCCAGTACGACGGCGACGGCAACCTGCGCAACTGGTGGACCGCCGAGGACCGCGCGCGCTTCGCGGCCAGGACCGAGGTGCTGATCGCGCAGTACGGCGCCTTCGAGCCGGTGCCCGGCTACAAGCTCAACGGCAAGCAGTCGCTGGGCGAGAACATCGCCGACAACTCCGGCCTCGAGATCGCCTACAAGGCCTACCAGCTGTCGCTGGGCGGCAAGCCGGCGCCGACGATCGACGGCCTGAGCGGCGACCAGCGCTTCTTCTACGGCTTTGCGCAGATCTGGCGCAGCAAGGAGCGCGAGGCCGCGCTGATCGAGCGCGTGAAGGCCGGCGTGCACTCGCCGTCGGAGTTCCGCGCCAACGGCGCGGTGCGCAACCATCCGGCCTTCTACACGACCTTCGACGTGAAGCCGGGCGACGCGATGTACCTGCCGCCGGCGCAGCGCGTGTCGATCTGGTAGCCGACAGGGAGGGCGCGCCGATCTGCACAAGAATCGGCGCATGAGCCCCCCGGTCGACGACGCGCCGCCCCCCGATCCGGACTCGCTGGCCGCGCTGCGCGCGCGCCACGGTCCGCGCTACCGCTGGATGGTGCTGGGCACGGTGATGCTCGGCACCGTCGCGGCCATCCTGTCGTCGACCATCGTCAACGTCGCGGTGCCCGACCTGAGCCGCCACTTCGGCCTGGGCCAGGAGCGCGCGCAATGGGTCGCGGCCGGCTTCATGGCGGCGATGACGCTGTCGATGCTGCCGACCTCGTGGCTGCTGGCGCGCTACGGCTACCGCCGCACCTTCGGCGTGGCGGTGTCGCTGCTGGGCCTGGGCGGTGCGGTCGGCGGCCTGGCCAACGACTACGGCCTGGTGCTGGCGATGCGCGTGCTCGAGGGCCTGGCGGCCGGCGTGCTGCAGCCCATCCCGGCGATCATCGCGGTGCACGCCTTCGCACCGCACGAGCGCGGCAAGGCGATGGGGCTGTTCGGCTTCGGCGTGGTGCTCGCGCCGGCCATCGGGCCCAGCGTCGGCGGCGTGCTGGTCGAGCATTTCGGCTGGCGCTCGATCTTCTTCGTCGTGCTGCCCTTCTGCCTGATCGCACTGGCGGCCGGCCAGCGGCTGCTGCCGACCACCGCGCCCGGCGGCGTGCCGGCCGACCCGACCCGGCGGCTCGACGTCGCGGGCCTGGGCCTGGTGAGCGCGGCGACGCTGGCGCTGCTGAACGGCCTGGTGCAGCTGCACCACCCGGACCGCCGCGTCGGCCTGGCGCTGCTGGCGCTGGCGGCGCTGCTGACCGTCGGCTTCATCGTGCACCAGCGCCGCGGCGCGCGCGCCGGCCGGCCGACGCTGCTGGCGCTGCAGCTCTTCGACGCGCGGCCCTTCGCGATGGGCGCGCTGGTCGCCTTCATCTACGGCATGGGCCTGTTCGGGTCGACCTACCTCGTGCCGGTGTTCATGCAGAGCGGCCTGCACTTCCCGCCGTCGGAGGCGGGCGCGGTGCTGCTGCCGGCCGGCCTGGTGCTGGCGGTGACCATCCCGCTGGCCGGCCGACTGAGCGACCGCGTTCCGCCGCACCGGCTGGTGGCGATCGGCGTGCTGCTGCTGGCCGTGTCGTTCGCGCTGATGGCGCTGATCGGCACCGGCACGGCGCTGTGGCTCATCGCCGCGATGGCGGTGGTCGGGCGCATCGGCCTGGGCCTGGTGCTGCCGTCGCTGAACCTCGGCGCGATGCGCGGCCTGGAGATGGCGATGATCTCGCCGGCGTCGAGCAGCATCAACTTCCTGAGGCAGCTGGGCGGCGCGGTGGGCGTCAGCGTGGTCGGCATCTTCCTGCAGTGGCGCATCGCGGTGCGCGGCGAGGCCCAGGCGCTGGCGGCCTTCGGCGACACCTTCTGGCTGGTCGCCGCGGTGTGCGCGCTGGCGACGCTGGCGGCGGTGCGCATGAAGCCGGCGGATGCCGCCAGGGACGCGCCCCGGCACGACGCCCCCGCTTCCTAGAATGCGGCCCGCGCCCCGCCAACGCCTGCCATGGATCCCGTCGCCGCTCCGTCCACGCCCTCGCCCCCGCTGCTGAACCGCCCGCCCGCCGAACTGCCGGCGTCCTGCGAGGTGCTGGTCGTCGGCGCCGGACCGGCCGGCAGCGCGGCTGCGTGCACGCTGGCGCGCGCCGGCGTCGACGTGGTGCTGGTCGACCAGCAGGCCTTTCCGCGCGACAAGGTCTGCGGCGACGGCCTCATCCCCGACGCCCACCGGGCGATGGCCCGGCTGGGCGTGCTCGACGAGGTGATGGCGCTGGCGCAGCCGGTGAAGCACGTGCGCTGCATCGGCCCGCGCGGCGGCTTCATCGACGTGCCCGGCACGCTGGCCGTGCTGCCGCGCCGGCAGCTCGACCTGGTGCTGTGCCGCGCCGCGGCCGAGGCCGGGGCGCGCATGCACGCGCCGCTGCGCTTCGTCGCACCGATCGAGGAGGCCGGCGTCGTCGTCGGCGCGCGCCTGCAGGCCGGCGAGGCGACGCACGAGATCCGCGCGCGCTGGGTCGTGATGGCCGGCGGCGCGGTGCCGCAGGCCGCCATCGCCGCGGGCGTGTGCGAGCGCCGTACGCCCAGCGCGGTGGCGTTGCGCGGCTACGTGAAGAACGACGCGATGGTCGGCCGCATCACCGAGCTGGAGGTGTTGTGGCACCGCCGCGTCAAGCCCGGCTACGGCTGGATCTTTCCCTGCCGCGACGGCGTGTTCAACATCGGCGTGGGCGTCGCGCACAGCCACAGCCGCGGCCGCGACGGCCGCAACACCATGCAGGACGTGAACCTGCGCGAGGTCTTTGCCGCCTTCACCGAGGTGCACCCGCCGGCGCGCGAGCTGATGCAGGGCGGCCAGCTGCTGGGCGAGCTGAAGGGTGCGCCGCTGCGCTGCAGCCTGGAAGGCGCCGCCTGGTCGCGCCCCGGCCTGCTGGTCACCGGCGAAGCGGCCGGCAGCACCTACGCGCTGACCGGCGAAGGCATCGGCAAGGCCCTGGAGACCGGCATCCTGGCCGCCGAGGCGGTGATCGACGGCCGCCGCGCGAGCCACGACGATGCCACCGTGCGCCAGCGCTACGAAGCCGCGCTGCACGCACTGCGCCCGCGCTTCGCGGTCTACGAGAAAGCCAACAGCGTCAACGCGCGGCCCTGGCTGATCGACCTGCTGGTGTGGAGCGCCCGACGCAGCCCGCGCCGCCTGCAGCGCATGAGCGGCGTGCTGGAAGAGACGCACACGCCGGGCAACCTGGTCAGCCTGAAGAGCTTCGCGAGGTTGCTGTTCGAGCGGTGAGCGCGTGCGGGAGCGAGGCGCTGGCTGACTATCATCCCCGGGCCGGCGCGAAGGCTCGACCACCCGGCGTCCACCAACTCGCTGCCCCACGATGACCATCGCCGACGCCTGCCTCCTGGTCGCCTGCCTCCTGCCCATCGCCTGCGCGTGGATCGCCAAGTCCAGGGGCTTCGGCAAGCCGCGTCGCGAGGGCGGTTTCGACAACCACAACCCGCGCCAGTGGCTGGGCAATCTGCAGGGCTGGCAGGCGCGTGCGCACGCGGCACAGATGAACAGCTTCGAGGCGCTGCCGCTCTTCATCGCCGGGGTGCTGGTGGCCGAGCGCCTGCAGGCCTCGCAGTCGCTGGTCGACGGCCTGGCACTGGCCTTCGTGGCGGCGCGGGTCGGCTACATCGGCGCCTATCTCGCCGACCGCGCGAACCTGCGGTCGGTGCTCTGGGCGATCGGGCTCGCGTGCTGCATCGCGATGTTCTTCGCGAAGTAGCCGCTCCTGCGGGCGCCACGGCAGGCCCGGCACCGTCGCATACTCGAACCGATTCCAAGGCTTGCAGGAGACGCGCCATGACCCCCCGCGGATTCGTCGCGACGCATGCGAAGGACGCCCGCTTCGAGCGCGGGCTCCGGTCCTTCTTCGAGTACCGCGACCTCGGCATCAAGGACGCCACCGACGGGCAGGTGGTGGCCCACGTCATCCGCGCCGCCGCAGGGACCGAGTTCTCGGGCCAGCCGCATGTTCACGACATCGCCTTCCAGCTGGTCTACGTGCTCAAGGGCTGGATCGAGTTCGAGTACGAAGGGCAAGGCATCGTCCGGCTGGAAGCCGGCTCGTGCGTGCACCAGCCACCCGGCATCCGTCATCGCGAGATCGGGCACAGCCCGGACGTCGAGATGCTCGAGATCGTGATGCCCGGCGAGTTCCAGACGCGGGAGGTGGCGGCGGTGGAGCCGTCGGCTGGCGGCACGGCCGCCTGAGCCCGCCGGACCCGACACGATGATCCTCACGCCCGCCCGCAGCCCCGACGAGTACATCGCCGCGCTCGCCGGCTGGCAGCGTCGCTATGCCGAGGCGCTGCGCGGCGCCGTCCGCGAGGCCGCGCCCGGCCTGGACGAGCAGCTGAAGTGGGGCCACCTCGTCTACCTCCGCAGTGGCCCGGTGCTGCTGATCCGGGCCGAGCCCGCGCGCGTGCTGTTCGGCTTCTGGCGCGGCCAGCGCCTGCGCGACATCGAGCCGCGGCTCAAGCCGGGCGGCAAGTACGAGATGGCGACGCTGGCGATCGGGCCCGACACGCCGCTGAGCCGCGAGACCGTGGTCGCGCTGGCCGAGGCCGCCGTGGCGCTCGACCGGGCGCTGGGCGATCCGCGGCGGGATGCGCCGACATCGGGCGCCCGGCGCGCACCGGCGGCCTGATCGGCGAGCGGCCCGGCACCATGCGCTCCACCGGCCTCCCGATCGCCTGCCTGGCCGCTGCGCTGCTGGCCGCCGTCGCGCCGGGGGCGGCCGCGGCGAACCCGGCGCCCGGCAACTGCGACGCGCTGCGCGAGCAGATCGAAGCGAAGATCCGTGCCTCGGGCGTCGCGAGTTTCACGCTCGCCGTCGTCGATGCGGATGCACCGGCGGACGGCAAGGTGGTCGGCAGTTGCGACCGCGGCAGCCGCAGGATCGTCTACGCGCGTTCCACCGGCGCCGCGGCCGCAGTCCCGGCCGCCTCGTCGACATCCCCGCCGGCGTCCGCCCCCGCGCGGCGCGACGCCCCCGTGCTGACCGAGTGCAAGGACGGCACGGTCCGCTACGGCGGCGACTGCCCGCGCTGAGGCGCGGCAGGTTCATCCACGCATCGAAGGGAGACGCTCCATGGCCTGGTTGCTGCTGGTGGTGGCCGGATTGTTCGAGGTGGGCTGGGCCATCGGCCTGAAGTACACCGAGGGCTTCACGCGGCCCTGGCCGACCGCGGCCACGGTGGCGGCGATGATCGTCAGCCTGGGCCTGCTGGGCGAGGCGATGAAGACGCTGCCGGTGGGCACGTCCTACGCAGTGTGGGTCGGCGTCGGCGCGGTCGGCACGGCGATCCTGGGCATCGTGCTGCTGGGCGAGTCGGCCAGCGCCGGCCGGCTGCTGAGCCTGGGGCTGATCGTCGCCGGCATCGTCGGCCTGAAGCTCGCGACGCCGGGCTGAGGATTCACTTCGCGCCCTGCACCACCAGGTGCACGAACTGCAGCTTGCCGATCGCCGGTCGCGGCAGCACGAAGGGGTAGTAGTCGTGCTGGCCCATGCTGCGCGACAGCTCGTTCAGCACGCTGGTCAGCTCGACCCAGGCATTGACGAAGCCGACGAACTGCCCGGCCCCCGGGTCGTCGGGGCGCCACAGGGCATCGGACCCGAAGCGGTCGAACTCCAGCTCCAGGTCGTCGGCGTCGAGGCCGAAGCTGAGCGCGGTGTCCAGCGTGTCGACCATGTGCAGGTAGTGGGCCCAGGTCTCGGCCCAGTCCTCCCACGGGTGGGTGCTGGCGTAGCTGCTGACGTGGCGCTGCGCCCAGTCGGCGGGCGCGCCGTTCGCGTAGTGCCGCTGCAGCGCGGCCGCGTAGTCGGCGCGCTCGTCGCCGAACAGCGCGCGGAAGTCGTCCAGCCACGGTGTGCCGGCGACCAGGCGGTCCCAGTAGTAGTGGCCGACCTCGTGGCGGAAGTGACCCAGCAGCGTGCGGTAGGGCTCGTGCATCTGCGCGCGCACGTGCTCGCGCACCGCGTCGTCGGCTTCCTCGAGGTTGAGCGTGATCAGCCCGCCCGCGTGTCCGGTCAGCACCGGCACGCCACCGGGCGGCGCGCGCAGCACGTCGAACATCAGCCCGCGCTCGGGGTCCTCGGCGGCCGCGGGCACCTTGGACGCGACCGGCAGCCCCAGCGCGATCAGCTGCGACACCAGGCGCCGGCGCGCCACCTCGATGCGGCGCCACAGGTCGGCGTTCTCGGGCACCGACAGGTCGGGGATGGTGCGGCTCAGCCGGCAGGCGCGGCACAGCAGCGGCGTCGCCCGGCCCGGCGGCGCCACCGGGATCAGCCAGTTGCAGCCGGCCGGGGTGTCGAGGTTGGCGCAGCGGCGCACGGGGGTGTCGGCGGCGACGCCGGCGGCGGGGTCGATGCGCCACTCGCCCGCGGCGGGGCCGGGCTCGAGCGGCAGCAGGCGCTGCGAGTCCGGGTCGAAACCCAGCGCCGCGCCGCAGCGGGTGCAGGCGCTGTTGCGGAAGAACACCGGCCGGCCGCAGCGGCAACGGTAGCTGCGCGTGCCGCGCGCTGGCTCGCGCTGCGGTGCCCGCGCCCGCTGCAGCAGGGCGCTGACCAGATCGAAGAGTCCCGGCATCGCTGTACTCCCTGGGCGACCCCCGGGGCGGTGGGCCGTGGCCGCAGTCTGGCATGCCGGCCGGCAGAGTCGCGCGCTTGCGATACTGGCCGCATGTGCCAGCTGCTCGGAATGAACGGCAACACGCCGACCGACATCGTCTTCAGCTTCACCGGCTTTGCCACGCGCGCCGTGGAGCACAAGGACGGCTTCGGCATCGCCTTCTTCGAAGGTCCCGGCGTGCGCTGCTTCGTCGACCATCACAGCGCCGCGAGCTCGCCGGTGGCGGAGATGGTGCGCCGCTACCCGATCCGCAGCGAGCACGTCATCGCCCACATCCGCAAGGCCACGCAGGGCCGGGTCGCGCTGCAGAACACCCACCCCTTCGTGCGCGAGCTGTGGGGCCGCTACTGGGTGTTCGCGCACAACGGCGACCTGAAGGACTTCCATCCCAAGCTGCATGCCGCGTTCCGGCCGGTGGGCGACACCGACAGCGAGCGCGCCTTCTGCTGGCTGCTGCAGGAGCTGGCGAAGAACCACGCCTCGGTGCCGAGCGTGGGCGACCTGACCGAGACCCTGCGCGAGCTGGTCGCGCCGGTGGCGAGGCACGGCAGCTTCAACTTCCTGCTGAGCAACGGCGACGCGCTGTGGGCCCATTGCTCGACCGCGCTGCACTGGCTGCAGCGCCGCCATCCCTTCCGCGAGGCGCGCCTGCAGGACCAGGACCTGACCGTCAACTTCGCCGAGCTGACCACGCCGCAGGACCGCGTGGCCGTCGTCGTGACCGAGCCGCTGACCACCGACGAGCCCTGGGCCGCCTTCGCGCCGGGCGAGCTGAAGGTCTTCCAGGGCGGCGAGCTGCTGGCGGCCTGAGGCCGCCGTTCATGACGGCGGGCGGGCCGTTCGCGTCGGGCAGGCTGCCGTTCGCCGCGCGCGGCCGGCCACCGGTCTGCGGCCTGCTTAGACTGCGCCCGATGACCGTGCCCCTGCCCCTTGCGCACAACCGCTTCCAGCGCTGGTACTTCCGCTGGGCGGCGCCGCACTACGCGCGCATGGCGCCGGAGGTGCGTGCGCAGGCCGAGGCCATCGACCGGCTGCTCTACAGCCGCCGCGGGCTGTGGGTCTGGCTGGGCGTGGCGCTCGGCGTGGCCGGAGCCGCCGCCGGGCTGGCCGCGGCCGGCGTTGCCTTCGCGTCGGCCCTGCTGGTGAGCCTGGTGCTGGCCTTCTGCTTCGTCGTCGGCGGGGTCAGCGTGTGGCTGATGCCGCAGCGCTACTCGGGTCGCCGGCTGTGGCGCATCGCGCTGATCATGATGCTGGGCACCTATGCCGGCGTGTTCGCCTCGGTCATCGGCTCGACCTGGCGCAGCGCGATGTCGGGCGAGCAGTGGCTGCAGGCCCTGGGCGCGGTGCTGTGGCGTGCCACGCCCTTCCAGCTGCTGGCCGGGCTGGCGCTGATGCTGGTGATGTGGGGCACGGCGGCGGCGCGGCGCTACGCGCTGCAGCAGGAGCTGGCGCAGTCGCGGCTGGAGCAGGAGCGCGATGCCGCGGCGCGCCAGGCCGCCGAGGCGCGGCTGAAGCTGCTGCAGGTGCAGATCCAGCCGCACTTCCTGTTCAACACGCTGGCGACGCTGCAGCACTGGGTCGACACCCAGGATGCGCGCGGCGGCCCGCTGCTGAAGAGCCTGACCAGCTTCCTGCGCCAGTCGGTCGGCCTGCTGGAGAAGGACAGCACGACGCTCGCCCAGGAGGCCGAGCTGGCGCGGACCTACCTGGGCATCATGCAGGCGCGCCTGGGGCCGCGGCTGCGCCACGAGATCGCACTGCCGGTCGAGGCGGCCGACATCGTGCTGCCGCCCGGCCTGCTGCTGACGCTGGTCGAGAACGCGATCGAGCACGGCATCGAGCCGGCCCTGCACGGCGGCCTGCTGCGCATCGAGGCCGAGCGCGGCGACGGCGGCGTCGAGCTGCGCGTGCGCAACGGCGGCGTGCCGCTGGCCCTGCCGGTGAGCGAAGGCGTGGGCCTGCGCAACTCGCGCGAGCGGCTGGTCGGCCGCCACGGCGCGCAGGCCCGGCTGGAGTTGCTGCGCGACCCGCAGGGCGGGACGCTGGCCCGCGTGTGGCTGCCCGACGCGAACGCCCCATGACGATGGACGCCACGACCCCGACCGCGCTGGTCGCCGACGACGAAGAGGCCCCGCGCGAGCAGCTGCTCGCCGCGCTGGCGCGCCGCTGGCCGGCGCTGGCCGTCGTCGCCGCGGCGGCCAACGGCAGCGACGCCTGGGACGCCTTCCTCGAGCACGAGCCGGCGGTCTGCTTCCTCGACGTGCGCATGCCCGGCCTGACCGGCCTGGAGGTCGCGCAGCGCATCCGCGGCCGCGCGCACGTGGTCTTCGTCACCGCGCACGGCGACCACGCGCTGGAGGCCTTCGATGCCGGCGCGGTGGACTACCTGATGAAGCCGGTCGAGGACGAGCGTCTCGGCCGCGCGGTCGACCGCCTGCAGCAGCGCCTGAACCAGCCGCCGGCCGACCTGCAGGGCCTGATCGGGTCGCTGCTCGGCGGCCTGCGCAAGCCGGCGCCGCTGGACGTGATCCAGGCCGGCGTCGGGCGCGAGGTGAAGCTGATCCGCGTCGAGGACGTCGTCTACTTCGAGTCCGATGCGCGCTACACGCGCGTGGTCCATGCCGACGGCGACGCGCTGATCCGCCTGCCGCTGAAGGAGCTGCTGACGCAGCTGGATGCCGAGCGCTTCTGGCAGATCCACCGCTCGGTGATCGTCAACCAGCGCTGCATCGCCAGCGCGCTGCGCGTCGACGAAGGCCAGATGGTCGTCACGCTGCGCGGACGCAGCGAGCGGCTGGCGGTGTCGCGGCATTTCCAGGGCTTGTTCAGGGGTTTGTAGCTCCCGCGGCCGCGGGGGTGACGGTTGCAAACGCCTACATGGCTGGCGCCGGACGCCACTAAGCTCCCTGCGCAAGGCCCAGCCGTCGAAGGGCCCGATACCGAGGAGTCCAGCCATGAGGTCCAGCCAGACACCGAACCGCCCTGCCCGACTCGTCGCGGCCGCCTTGATCGGCGGCGCCGCCCTGGTGGCCGCCTGTGGCGGCGGCGGAGGCTCCGGCGACAGCGGCACGGGCAGCGTCCGCTTCCACCTGACCGATGCGCCGGCTTGCGGCTACGACGAGGTCAACGTCACCGTCGAGCGGGTGCGCGTCCACCGCAGCGCCACGGCCGGCGTCAACGATGCCGGATGGTCGGAGCTGGTGCTGGCACCGGCGCGCCGTATCGACCTGCTCGACCTGACCAACGGCGTGCTCGAGGAACTCGGCACGCTGTCGCTGCCGGCCGGCAGCTACACCCAGGTGCGCCTGGTGCTGGCGCCCAACACGGGCGGCAGTCCGCTGGCCAACTCGGTCTGGCCGACCGGCGGCAGCGAACAGCCGCTGACAACGCCGAGCGCGCAACAGAGCGGCAGCAAGATCCAGGCGAACTTCAGCGTGGCGGCCAACCAGGTCGCCGACCTGGTGCTGGACTTCGACGCCTGTCGCTCGCTGGTGGTCGCCGGCAACTCGGGGCAGATCCTGCTCAAGCCGGTGATCAGCGCGACGCCGGTGTTCGCGGCGGCGGGCAACGCGATCCAGGGCTATGTGGACGCGAGCCTGGTCGGCGCGACGGTATCGGCTCAGCAGGGCGGGGTGGTGCGACGCTCCACCGTGCCCGACGCGACGGGGCGCTTCGTGCTGTCGCCGCTGGCGGTGGGCAGCTATGACGTCGTGCTGGGCGCGCAAGGGCGTGCCACCGCCGTCGTCACCGGCGTTCCTGTCACCGAAACCGCACGCACGACCCTCAGCACGACCGGCGCGGCGCTGCCGCTGGCCGCCGCCAGCGCGCCGGCGAGCGTCACCGGCGTTGTCACCCGTGCCGGAACCACGGCGATTCCCGATGCCACCGTGCACGCCGTGCAGCGCCTGACCGGCGGGCCGGATGTCGAGATCGGCGCGCGTCAGGTGGACCTGGTGGGGGCCTACAGCCTGAGCCTGCCGGTCGCGGCACCCGGCCGGGCCGCCTATGCGGCATCGGCGCCCGTGACCTACACCTTCGTGCCCGACGCGCCCGTGGCGGCGCGCTATCGCCTGGAGGCCCGCGCCGAGGGCCTGACGACGCAGAACGCCGACATCGACCTCACGGCCGGCAACCTGACACGCGACTTCGTGTTTCCTTGAGGACCGCGACCGCCGCCGACGGGCGGCGCCTGGCGGCGCCGCGCAGAATCGGATCCATCGACGCTTCCCAACCCGCCCGATGGACCTGCTGATCAACGGCCAGCCCCGGCCGCTTCCGGACGACGCCGTCGATCCGGCGATGCCCCTGCTGTGGGTGCTGCGCGATGTGCTCGACCTCACCGGCACCAAGTTCGGCTGCGGCGTGTCGGCCTGCGGTGCCTGCACGGTGCGCGTCGACGGCGAGCCGCTGCGGTCCTGCGTGACGCCGTTGTCGCAGGTGCAGGGCAAGGCGATCCAGACCATCGAGGGCCTGGGCTCGCCCGAGACGCCGCACGCGCTGCAGCGCGCCTGGATCCAGCACCAGGTGCCGCAGTGCGGCTACTGCCAGAGCGGCATGCTGATGGCGGCGGCTGCGTTGCTGGAGAGGAACCCGCGTCCCACCGATGCCGACATCGACGCGGCCATCACCAACCTGTGCCGCTGCGGCACCTACCCGCGCGTGCGCGCCGCGATCCACGAGGCGGCGCGGGCGCTGCAGAAGAAGGAGGCGCCGCGCGCGCCGGTGGCCGCACCCGCTGCAAGGAAAGCGACATGAGGCGCCGCACCTGGCTGCTGGGCGCCACGACGGCGGGCGGCGCGCTGCTGGTCGGCTGGGGGCTGCTGCCGCCGCGCTCGCGCCTGGGTGCCAGGACGCTGATGGCGCTGCAGGCCGGCGAGGTGGCGCTCAATGGCTGGATCAAGGTCGCCACGGACGGCTCGGTCGCGCTGGCCATGCACCGCAGCGAGATGGGGCAGGGCGTGCACACCGCGCTGGCGATGCTGGTGGCCGAGGAACTGGACATCGGCCTCGACCGGATCCGGCTCGAGCAGGCCGGCCACGACAGCATCTACGGCAATGTCGCGATGTTCGTCGCGGCGCTGCCCTTCCATCCGCGCGACAAGGAGCCCGGGCACGAGACCGACGGCGTGCGCCTCGGCGAGCATCTGGTCGGCAAGCTGGCGCGCGAACTGGGCATCAACGCGACCGGCGCCTCGACCACGATCGCCGATGCCTGGGAGCCGCTGCGCCTGGCCGCGGCCACGGCGCGCGCGCAGCTGGTGGGCGCGGCCTCGCTGCGCTGGCGCCAGCCGCGCGAGGAGATCACGGTGCAGCGCGGCGTGATCGCGCATGCGGCCTCGGGGGCCAGCGGGCACTTCGGCGAGTTCGCCGCCGCGGCCGCGGCCACGCCGACCGGCGAGGTGCGGCTCAAGCCGCGCGAGACCTGGACGCTGATCGGCCGCCCGGCGCCGCGCACCGACGTGCCGGCCAAGACCGACGGCAGCGCGGTGTTCGGCCTCGACGTGCGGCCCGAGGGCCTGCTGTACGCGGCCGTGCGCATGTGCCCGATGCTGGGTGGCGCGCCGCAGCGCATCACGAACGAGGACGAGGTGCTGAAGCGCCCCGGCGCGCTGCGGCTGGTGCGCCTGCCGGCGCTGGCGGGCCTGACGGCCGGGGTCGCGGTGGTCGGGCGCAGCAGCTGGCACGCGCAGCAGGCCGTCGACGCGCTGGCCATCGACTGGGCGCCGCCGCCGGCCGGCACCGTGGACAGCGTCGCGATCGCCGCGGCACTGGAGACGCGCGCGCGCGAGGCCTTCGCCGACGACGGCGGCCTGCCCTTCCATGCGCGCGGCGACCTGGCCGCGGCCGAGCAGGCGGCGGCCGGCAGCGGCGCGCGCGCCGTCGAGGCGAGCTACCGCGCGCCCTACCTCGCGCATGCGGCGCTGGAGCCGATCAACTGCACCGCGCGCGTGAAGGGCGGCCGCGTCGAGGTCTGGGCCTCGACCCAGGTGCCGGGCATCGCGCGGGCGCTGGCGGCGCGCGCCGCCGGCGTGAAGGAGGAGGCCGTCACCGTGCACGTCACGCTGCTCGGTGGCGGCTTCGGGCGGCGCCTCGATGCCGACTTCGTGACGCAGGCCGTCGCGGTGGCGCAGGTGACCGGCGGACGGCCGGTGCAGATCCTCTGGTCGCGCAGCGAGGACATGACGCACGACTACTACCGACCGGCCGCCGCGGCCGTGATGAAGGCCTGGCTCGGCAGCGACGGCAAGCCGCAGACGCTGCGCATTGCCAGCGCCGGCGACGCGATCACGCCGCGCTGGATGGAGCGCGGCCTGCCGTGGTTGACCGGCCCGGTCGATGCGCCCGACAAGAGCACGGCCGAGGGCCTGTTCGACCTGCCCTACGACGTGCCGCACCAGCGCATCGCGCACGCAGCCACGCGCAGCGGCGTGCCGGTCGGCTACTGGCGCGCGGTCGGGCATTCGCACAACGCCTTCTTCAGCGAGGGCTTCGTCGACGAACTGGCGCAGGCCGCGGGCCAGGATCCGGTGGCCTACCGGCTGTCGCTGCTGGCCGGCATGCCGCGCCATGCGGCGGTGCTGCAACTGGCGGCCGACAAGGCCGGCTGGGGCAAGCCGCCGCCGGCCGGCCGCGCGCGCGGCGTGGCGCTGCACGAGAGCTTCGGCAGCATCGTCGCGCAGGTCGTCGAGGTGTCGGTGGCGCCGAAGCTGGCCGTGCACCGCGTGGTCTGCGCGGTCGACTGCGGCACCGTCGTCAACCCGGCGATCGTCGTGCGGCAGATGGAGAGCGGCATCGTCTTCGGCTTGACCGCGGCGCTGTACGGCCGCATCGACATCGTCGCGAGCGAGGTGCAGCAGAAGAACTATCCCGACCAGAAGCTGCTGACGCTGGCCGAGACGCCCGTGATCGAGACCCATCTCGTGCCCAGCCCCCACGCGCCGGCCGGCGTCGGCGAGCCGGGCCTGCCGCCGATCGCCCCGGCGCTGGCGAACGCGCTGTTCGCGCTGACGGGCGTGAGGCAGCGGGAGCTGCCGCTGAAGCTCTAGTGTCGCGACGGCCCGCAGGCAGCAGCGAGAGCCGGGAGTGACCGCGCGTGCCTTGCTGCGCAACGGCGGGCGCGATTCGAGGCCCGTACTGAAGCCGACTCAGTGCCCCCGCTGGTGCTCCGGCGACTCGAGCCGCTTGGCCAGCGTCGACAGCAGCAGCGTCAGCGCCAGGTAGACGACCGAGATCGCCAGGTAGGGCTCCCAGTAGCGCGAATAGGCCCCGGCGACCGTGCGCGCCGCGAGTGCCAGCTCGGCCAGGCCGATGGCCGACACCAGCGAGGAGTCCTTGATCAGCGTGACGGCCTCGTTGACCAGCGGCGGCACCATGCGCCGGAAGGCCTGCGGCAGGATCACGTGGCGCATGCTCTGGCCGTGCGTCAGGCCCAGGCTGTAGGCGGCCTGGGTCTGGCCGCGGTGGATGCTCTGGATGCCGGCGCGGAAGATCTCGGAGATGTAGGCGCCGGCATTGAGCGTCAGCGCCAGCGCGCCGGAGAAGAAGGCGCCGTACTCCTGGCGGAACTCGCGCGCCGTCTCGCCGGCCAGCAGCAGGCCGTGGTCGGGATGCACCAGCGTCGGCATCAGCGCGAAGTGCACCAGCAGGATCTGCACGAACAGCGGCGTGCCGCGGAAGAAGGTGACGTAGGCGATGGTCACCCATTGCGCCAGCTTCAGCAGCGCCGCCGCCACCGGCGATTGGGGCGGCGGACCGAAGCGCGAACTGCTGACCAGGCCGAGCACGAGGCCGAGCGCGAGCCCGGCCCCGATGGCGACGATGGTCAGCTGGATCGTCATCCAGATGCCGGCCGCGAACAGCGGTCCGTAGCCGGCCAGGATCTCCCAGCGCAGGTCCATCGTTCGTCCCGGCGCCGGTCAGTGCCTTACTTGGACGCCGCGGCGGCCGGCGCCGGGGCGGCGCCGAAGGTCTTGGCGTAGATCTGGTCGTAGGCGCCGTCGGCCTTGACGGCGGCCAGGCCCTTGTTGACCTTGTCCAGCAGCTCGGCGTTGCCCTTCTTGACGGCGATGCCGTACTGCTCGGGCGCGAAGGCCTTGTCGCTGACGGTCTTGAACTTGGCGGCCGGGTTGTTGGTCACGTAGTTCACGACCACGCCGTTGTCGGCCACGACCGCGTCGACGCCGCCGGCCTCGAGTTCCTTCAGCGCCAGCGGCGTGGACTCGAAGCGCTTGACGTTGGTGCTGTTCTTGCCCTGCAGCTTGGTCACGGTCTCGTCGCCGGTGGTGCCGGTCTGCACGCCGACCTTGAGCTTCTTCAGGTCGTCGAACTTCGTGACCTTGCTGGTGGCCTTGACGGCGATCAGCTGGTAGGCGTCGAAGTAGGGCGCCGAGAAGTCCATCGTCTGCTTGCGCTCGTCGGTGATCGTGATCGACGAGATCAGCAGGTCGCGGTCACCCTGGCCCAGCGAATTGAAGATGCCTTCCCACGGCGTGTTGACGAACTTGATCTCGAAGCCGCCCTTGGCGGCGACGGCGTTCAGCAGGTCCATGCTGAAGCCGACGATCTCGCCCTTCTCGTTCTGCGACTCGAAGGGGGCGTAGGCGGCATCGGTGCCGACCACGTAGACCTTGGCGGGCGCCGGCGCGGGGGCCGAGGCGACAGGGGCCGGGGCGGGGGCCGGCGCGGGCTCCTCCTTCTTGCCGCAAGCGGCCAGCAGCAGGCCGGCGCCGAGCAGGCCGAGGGTCTGGAGGAAGGGGCGGGTGGAGAGCTGGGTCATGACGGGTTCCTTTGTGGGGGCCGGTGGGCGGCGGGGCGCGAGGGTCGATGCGGCGCCACGCGGCGCCACGCGGCGCAAGGATACAAAAAAGCGGCCCGGGGGCCGCTTGTTCGCAGTGTCGTCGGACTCAGAAGTTATGGCGAATGCCGAGAGCCGCCAGCGAGCGGAAGTCGCCGCCGTAGAAGCCCGCGGCGCCGTCATCGATCTTGGTGAAGAAGCCGTACACCTTCGTGCGCTTTGACAGGTTGTAGTTGATGCCGGCCGTGTACTGCTTGGCCCCGCTGTTGGGCAAACCGTCCCAGGCTTTCGCCTGACCGTAGTTCAGATGGAACTCGGCAGCACCTAGCGTATAGATACCGGCAATCCGGCCATAGTCGCGCGAGCCCAGCTGCTGGCCGCCTGCGGCCAGCGTTTCGAAATCGTCCCGCTCGTAGAGCGCCCCGATCGAGAACGCGCCGAAACTGTAGAAGCCGCTGACGGAGAAGCTCTTGTCCTTGGCCTGCGTCAGGCGGCGTTCGGTTTCCGAATAGCCACCACCGACGTGGAGCGGCCCCGCGGAGTAGTTGCCGACCAACTCATAGGTCTTGTCAGTCGTACCCTCACCGGCGGCTACGGTCGCCGTGCCGACGAAGCCACCAAAACTGGGCGTCGAGTACTGGACCGCGTTCGTGAGGTCGATCCGATACGCATACAGCACGTCTGACGACGTCCCGGTGTCGTGATTGTGATTGCTGATGTAGTCGGCGGTTGCGTAGTAGATCGCGCTGAAGAAGCGCCCCATCCTGACCTGCCCGAGCGAAGCGCTCTTCAGCCCGACGTAGGCGTCGCGGCTGAAGCCGCCGGCCCCGGCGCCGGTGTCGGAACTGAAACCAGATTCCAAACCGAAGAATGCGTTCAGACCTCCGCCAAGATCCTCGCTGCCGCGCAGGCCCCAGCGGGAGGCGTTGTTCTGCAACACGTACTTCTCGTCTTGGCTGCCTACCTTCTGCACTTCGGCGGAGGTATTGATACGACCATACAGCGTGACGCTGCTTTGCGCGAAGGCGCTGCCGGTGAAGGCCGCGGCGAGCGCGGCGGCGAGAGCGAGTTTCTTCATGAGCGTGTCTTTCCTTTAGTGGGGGAAGGCCTGCGACCGACGTCTTGATCGAAGACGGGGACCCGGTCGAAGCGTCATCGAAGTTTAATGAAAGGGGCCCCGCCGCCACTGTCTCGCCAGCGCTTCGGACCGTCGCTGGCGCATTTCTGATGCGCCTGCACAACAGGCCTCAGGCCGGCCGGTCTGGCTCCAGGGCCGACAGGAGGGCGGCACCCAGGATCAGGCCGCCGCCGAGCAGTGCCTGGCCGGTCAGTTCCTGGTCGCCCAGCAGCACGGCTGAGCCGGCGGCGAAGACCACCTCGACCAGCATGACCACGGCGGTGACGCTGGCCGGCAGGTGGGAGGCGCCGTACTGCAGGGCCAGGTTGGCAGCCAGGAAGGCGGCCGCCAGGGCCAGCGCCGGCAGCAGCCAGTCGGGTCGCGGCGCCGGCGGCGGCGCCACGCCGCCGGTCAGGCCCAGCACCAGGGCCAGCGCGCCAGCCACCAGCATGCCGCCCAGGAACATCGCCAGCGCCCGCGCCTCGCGGGGGCGGGCGGATTCGCGCTTGAGCATCACGTTGTTGAGCGCGAAGCAGAAGCCCCCGGCGATGCCCAGCCAGTCGGGCAGGCTGGCCGGCACGGGCCAGCCGGCGCCGGCCGGCTTGAGCACGATGGCCGCACCGGCCAGGGCCAGCAGCACGCGCAATGCCGCCCAGCGCGTCAATCGCTCGTGCAGCAACCAGCGCGCCAGTAGCACCGCCCACAGCGGCATCAGATAGAAGAGCAGCACCACGCGCACCACGTCGCCGATGCTGACCGCCCAGTTGAAGCCGGCATTCGTGCCGCCGGCTGCCAGCACCAGGATCCACAGCACCGGCGTGCGCAGCAGCTGGCCGACCGCTCGCGGCCAGCGCCAGACGATGACGACGACCGCGGCGGCGTAGATCAGCGCCGTGGACCACAGCGGATGCAGGCCCATGCCCTGCAGGTGCCGCAGCGGCCACCAGGAGACGCCCCAGACGAAGGCGTTCAGCACCAGGGCCAGCAGGGCGAGCGTCGATCCGGGCGCGGGCAGGCCGGCGCGGCCGGCGGCGGAGTCACCGTGCATGGATCGCGGGCCGGGCGCTCAGTGGCGGTCGCTGCGCGCGATGGCCAGCAGGTGGTCGACCTCGTCCTTGTGGCGCACGGTGTTGTCGCGGTGCCAGCGCCGGATCAGCCACATCACGCCCGCGACCACCAGGCCGAAGATCGTGATCGCGCCGAAGGCCGACAGGCCGAAGCGCGTCATGCCCGTGTAGAAGGCGCCGAGGCCGAGGATGCAGGCCTGCTCGTTGAAGTTCTGCACCGCGATCGAGCGGCCCGCGCCCATCAGGTTGTGGCCGCGGTGCTGCAGCAGCGCGTTCATCGGCACGACGAGGAAGCCGCCGAGCCCGCCGAGGATCATCAGGAAGGGCGCCGCGACCCAGACGTTGGAGATGAAGTTCATGCCGATGACCAGGATGCCCATCGCGATGCCGAGCGGGATCACGGACGTGGCCTGGTCGAGCCGCATGCGCGAGGCCAGCACCGCGCCGACCGCGGTGCCGATCGCGACCACGCCCACCAGCGTCGAGGCCTGGGTCGTGCTGTAGCCGAGCGCGGCCGCCGACCACGCCAGCACGATGTAGCGCAGGTTGCCGCTGACGCCCCAGAACAGCGTGGTCGTGGCCAGCGAGATCTGGCCGAGCTTGTCGTTCCACAGGCGCGCGTTGCAGGCCGAGAAGTCGCGCACCAAGTAGGCGACGCTCAGCGACAGCGGCTGCAGCGGCGCGTCGGTGCGCGGGATGTAGAGGTTGAACAGCGCCGCGACGACGTACAGCGAGGTGATGGCGGCGATCGCCGCCTCGGGGGCGGTGTCGATGCCGGTGTTGATCATCGGCAGGTCGATCGACAGCAGCGCGGGTGCGATCGCGCGACCGACCAGCTGGCCGCCGAGCAGCACGCCGAGGATGATCGAGCCGATCGTCAGGCCCTCGATCCAGCCGTTGGCCTTGACCAGCTGCGAGGGCGGCAGCAGCTCGGTGAGGATGCCGTACTTGGCGGGCGAGTAGGCCGCGGCGCCCAGGCCGACCAGCGCATAGGCCAGCAGCGGGTGGGTGCCGAAAAGCATCATCAGGCAGCCGACCACCTTGATGGTGTTCGAGACGAACATCACCTTGCCCTTGGGCACGGCGTCGGCGAAGGCGCCGACGAAGGGTGCGAGCACCACGTAGAACAGCGCGAACATCGGCACCAGCGCGGCGCGTTGCCATTCGGGCTCGCCGGAGGTCCGGAGCAGCTCGACCGCAGCGACGAACAGGGCGTTGTCGGCCAGCGAGCTGAAGAACTGCGCCGACATGATGGTGTAGAAACCTTTTTTCATCGCGTGTCGGCTGCGCCGCCGTCGTGCGGCGGTGGATCGATGCGGTCTCCTCTGCGGCGCGGGTTATAGCATGGGGGTCTCTCGGGACACCGTGGCGCGCCCCCAGGGATCAGTGGCGCTGATCCTCGATGAAATCGCGAGGGCGAGCCTTGCGGTGCGCGCGGCGGCAGGCAAACTCGCGCCATGCCTCGCCCGATCGAAGCGCTGGTCCACGCCGACGCCCTGACGCACAACCTCGCGCGTGCGCGCGCTGCCGCGCCCGATGCGCGCGTGTGGGCGGTGGTCAAGGCCGCCGCCTACGGCCATGGCATCGCGCGCGCCTACGAGGCGCTGCGCGGCGCGGACGGCTTCGCGCTGCTCGACCTCGCCGAGGCGCAGCTGCTGCGCGAGCTCGGCTGGCGCGGCCCGATCCTGCTGCTCGAGGGCGCGTTCGAGCCGCGCGACCTGGAACTGTGCTCGCGCCTGAACCTGTGGCACGTGGTGCACCACGTCGCGCAGATCGACTGGCTGGCGATGCACAAGACGCAGGCGCCGCACCGCGTCTTCCTCAAGATGAACAGCGGCATGAACCGGCTCGGCTTCACGCCGACCGCCTACCGCGGTGCCTGGGCGCGGCTGGACGCGCTGCCGCAGGTCGACGAGATCGCGCTGATGACGCACTTCGCCGACGCGGACGGCGAGCGCGGGATCGCGCGCCAGCTGCAGACCTTCGTCGAGGCGACGCGCGACCTGCCGGGCGAACGCTGCCTGAGCAACAGCGCCGCGACCCTGCGCCATGCCGCCGATGCGCAGGTGCGGGCCGACTGGGTGCGCGCCGGCATCATGCTGTACGGGTCGGCGCCCGACTTCCCGTCGCACGACGTCGCGCACTGGGACCTGCGGCCGACGATGACGCTGCGCTCAAGGCTGATCGCGACGCAGCAGCTGGCGGCCGGCGACTGCGTCGGCTACGGCAGCACCTACACCGCGACCGGCCCGATGCGCATCGGCATCGTCGCCTGCGGCTATGCCGACGGCTACCCGCGCCACGCGCCGGGGCTGGCGGAGCGCAGCACGCCGGTGCTGGTGAACGGTCGGCGCACGCGGCTGGTCGGCCGCGTCTCGATGGACATGCTGGCCGTGGACCTGAGCGCGCTGCCGGACGCCGAGGTCGGGGCCGAGGTCACGCTGTGGGGCCACGGCCCGCAGGGCAGCACGCTGCCGATCGACGACGTGGCGCACGCGGCCGGCACCATCGGCTACGAGTTGATGTGCGCGCTGGCGCCGCGGGTGCCGGTCCGGCTGGCCGACGCCGCGCCGGCGGCTCGATGAGCTTCATCACCGCGGCGGTCCGGATGTCTATGATCGGCCGTCCCCTCCACCATCCCGCTAGGAGCTTTGCATGGGCATCATCGCCACCATCGTCATCGGACTGATCGTCGGCGCGATCGCGCGCTTCCTGCTGCCGGGCGAGCAGAAGATGGGCTGGATCATGACCTGCCTGCTGGGCATCGCCGGTTCCTTCGCGGCCGGCTACGCCGGCCAGGCGCTGGGCCTGTACGCGGTCGGGCAGCCGGCCGGCTTCATCGGCTCGGTGGTCGGTGCCATCGTGCTGCTGTTCGTGTACAGCAAGGTGGCCGGCGGCAGTTCCTCGTCGGGGAGCTGAGCGTGCTGGCCGGGTCGCGCGAACCGCGCGCACCCGATGACGCGCTGCTGCGGCACTGCCGGCGGCTGGTGCGCCGGCAGGCGCTGAAGGCCGCCGGCGTGTCGGCGCTGCCGGTGGCCGGTGTCGACCTGTTCGTCAACGCGCAACTGCTGGCCGGCACGATCGAACGCATCAGCCTCGCGCACGGCCTGTCGCGCGAGCAGATCGAGAAGCTGCCGCCGGCGTTGCGCACGCGCGTCGACGACCTAGCGCTCGAGATGGGTAGCTACCTCATCGGACGGCTGGTGACCCAGGCGGCGCTGCTGGCGGCCCTGCGGGCGCTGGGCCTGAGGCTGAGTGCACAGCAGGCCGCCAAGTTCGCGCCGGTGGCGGGGCAGGTGGCGTCGGCCGCGCTGTCGGGCTGGATGTTCAAGCGCCTGTGCGACCGCCACATCGAGCAGTGCCGCCGCGTGCGCGAGGTCCTGCCGCAGCTGCCGGCGCCGGTCATCGACGTCGTGGCGTGAACCGCGAGGCCTTGCTCGCGCTGCTGGAGCGCGAGTCCGAGTTCACCGCGGTGCGCGCGCAGGGCGCCGGCGGGCAGAACGTCAACAAGGTGTCGAGCGCCGTGCACCTGCGCTTCGACGTGCCGGCCTCGTCGCTGGGCGAGGCCCACAAGGCGCGGCTGCTGGCGCTGCGCGACCAGCGCCTCACCGACGAAGGCGTGATCGTCATCAAGGCGCAGGAGCAGCGCACGCAGGCGCGCAATCGCGAGGACGGGCTGCAGCGCTTGCTGGAGTTGGTGGCGAGCGTGGCGACGCCGCCGCGCAAGCGCGTTGCCACGAAGCCCAGCCTCGGAGCCAAGCGGCGCCGGCTCGAAGGCAAGAGCGCACGCGGCGAGGTCAAGCGGGCCCGGGCCAAGGTCACCGGGGACTAGCACGCACAATCTCCGCATGGCCAAAGAGAGGACCGTCTACACCTGCAGCGACTGCGGCGGCACCAGTCCCAAGTGGCTGGGCAAGTGCCCGGCCTGCGGGGCCTGGAACACGCTGGAGGAGGGCGTTGCCGAGGCCGCGTCGGCCACGCGCCACCGCTTCCAGTCGCTCGCAAAGACCCAGCTGGTGACGACGCTGTCGGAGATCGACGCCGCCGATGTGGCGCGCACGCCGACCGGGCTCGAGGAACTGGACCGCGTGCTGGGCGGCGGCATCGTCGCCGGCGGCGTGGTGCTGATCGGCGGCGACCCGGGCATCGGCAAGAGCACGCTGCTGCTGCAGGCCGCCGAGTCGCTGTCGGCAACCCTGTCGGTGCTGTACGTGACCGGCGAGGAGAGCGCCGCGCAGGTCGCCTTGCGCGCGCGGCGGCTCGGGCTGGAGGGCGCGCGGGTGCGGGTGCTGGCGGAGATCCAGCTCGAGCGCATCCAGGCCACGCTCGACGCCGAGCGTCCGGCCTTCTGCGTGATCGACTCGATCCAGACGCTCTACTCGGATCAGCTGACTTCGGCGCCGGGCTCGGTGGCCCAGGTGCGCGAGTGCGCGGCGCAGCTGACGCGCACCGCCAAGGCCAGCGGCACGACCATCGTGCTGGTCGGCCACGTCACCAAGGAAGGCGCGATCGCCGGGCCGCGCGTGCTGGAACACATCGTCGACACGGTGCTGTATTTCGAGGGCGATACGCACTCGAGCTTCCGCCTCGTGCGAGCGATCAAGAACCGCTACGGCGCCGTCAACGAGATCGGCGTGTTCGCGATGACCGAACGCGGCCTCAAGGGCGTCGCCAATCCGAGCGCGATCTTCCTGTCGACGCATGCCGAGCCGGTGCCGGGGTCCTGCGTGATGGTCACCCTCGAGGGCACGCGGCCGTTGCTGGTCGAGGTCCAGGCGCTGGTCGACAGCGGCGGGCCGAGCCCGCGACGCTTGTCGGTCGGGCTCGAACGCGACCGGCTGGCGATGCTGCTGGCAGTGCTGCACCGCCATGCCGGCATCGCCTGCATGGACCAGGACGTGTTCGTCAACGCGGTCGGTGGCGTGCACATCAGCGAGCCGGCGGCCGACCTGGCGGTGATGCTGGCGATCCAGAGCTCGCTGCGCGCGCGGGCGCTGCCGCGCGGCTTCATCGCCTTCGGCGAGGTCGGCCTGGCCGGCGAGGTGCGGCCGGCGCCGCGCGGCCAGGAGCGCCTGAAGGAGGCGGCCAAGCTCGGCTTCAGCGTCGCGGTCGTGCCCAAGGCCAATGCGCCGAGGAAGGCCATCGAAGGGCTGACGATCCATGCGGTCGACCGGGTCGAGCAGGCGGTCGAGCTGCTGCGGGGCTTGTGATGCCGGGATCGCCATGCGCGTAGCCGCGCTGTCCGACATCCACGGCAACCTGCCGGCGCTGGAGGCCGTGCTGGCCGAGGTGGCGCGCCTGGGTGCCGACGTCGTCGTCAACCTCGGCGACATCGTCAGCGGTCCGCTGTGGCCGCGCGAGACGGCGCAGCGGCTGATGGCGCTGGACCTGCCGACCATCGCCGGCAACCACGAGCGCCAGCTGCTGACGACGCCGCGCGAGCGGCAGTCTGCGAGCGACGCTCACGCTGCAGCCGCGCTGGGCGAGTCAGAGCGCGGCTGGCTGCGCGGCCTGCCGGCGGCATGCCGCCCTGCCGACGACGTGGCCTGTTGCCACGGCACGCCGGCGAGCGACCTGCACTACCTGCTGGAGACGGTGACGGCCGGCTTCGGCATCGAGGGGTCGCGCGGCGTGCGTGCGGCGAGCCTCGACGAGGTGACGGCGCGCTGCGCCGGCGTCGACGCCGGCCTGCTGCTGTGTGGGCACAGCCATGTACCGCGTGCGCTGCGGCTGGCGGGCGGGATGCTCGTCGTCAACCCGGGCAGCGTCGGGCTGCAGGCCTACGACGACGACCAGCCGGCGGAGCACTGGGTCGAGATCGGCAGCCCGCATGCACGCTGGGCGCTGATCGAGCGCCCGCGACCCGGTGCCGACTGGAACGTGGCGCTGATGGCCACCGCCTACGACTGGGAAGCTGCGGCGCGGCAGGCCGAGCGCAACGCGCGCGGCGACTGGGCCGATGCCCTGCGGACCGGCCGCGTCGGGCGGACCGGGCGCGAGGCGCGCGCCACGCAGGCAGGGGCCGCACCGGCATGAGCCGCGGCTGGATCGCCTGGGTGCTGGCGGTGGCGGCGATCGGCGCGGGTCACGCGTCGTATGGCTGGCCGGGTGTCGCGCTGGCCGGGACCGTGATCGTGTTCTGGCTGCTGCTCGACTTCAGCCGCGCGATGCGTGCGATGCGGCGCGCCGCGACGGCACCCAAGGGCAGCGTGCCGAGCGCCGTGATGCTGGCGGCCCGCTTGCGACCCGGCATGACGATGGTCGACGTGCTGCCGCTGGCGGGCAGCCTGGGCGAGCCGGTGAGCGGGGTCGCCGGGGAGCACTACCGCTGGACGGATGCCGGTGGCAGTGCGGTCGTCGCGATCTTCGGCGGCGCGCGTCTGCAGTCCTGGGACTTGCAGCGCCCTGAAACGAACGAAGGACCCGATGAGGGCCCTTCGCGGACGGCTTGAGTGGAGGCGACTCGCGCTACTGTCCGCTGCGGCGCCGTGCCATGAAGCCGACCACGCCCAGCCCGGCGAGGATCAGGGCGTAGGTGTGCAGTTCCGGCACGGGTGACGTGCTGGCCTCGAAGGCGACACCCTCGCTCGCGTCGTCGCCAGGGAGGACCGCGGCGCCCTGGAGACTGAGCATCCGGAAGGAGCCCATCGCATCCGCAGAGACCGGGGTCGTTGTCGAGAAGGGCGAACGGCCGGCATCGACATCGGTCGGCGTCGCGGAGCGGAGCTCGGCCGTACCAGCGAAGCTGTCGACGCCCATCCAGGACGGCGTCGGGGCCGCGGCTTCGGGTTGCGCCTGAACCAGGCCGACGAACAGCAGGTTCGACAGCAGGCTCAGCAGGATCTTGGGCAGAGGCTTCATGGGCGAGAAGGAGCGTCCGGTCGGACTGGCATCCAGCAGCACGGGTGGCTGCGGAGGAGGTGAACTTATGCGCCGCCATGCGCCGCAGCAATCCCCCATCGGGGTCCAACCCCCGCGATCCGGGGGGCGCCGACGGGCAGGCTGTGACCGGCAGGCCACAGTCCGCGGACTCGTAGAATTTGCGCTCTTTCGAACCGGGGAACTGCGATGTCGATGTCCGACCGTGACGGCAAGATCTGGATGGACGGCGAGCTCGTCGACTGGCGCGACGCCAAGATCCACGTGCTGAGCCATACGCTGCACTACGGCTGTGGCGCCTTCGAGGGAGTGCGCGCTTACAACACGGTCAAGGGCACGGCGATCTTCCGCTTGCGCGAGCACACCGAGCGCCTGTTCAACAGCGCCAAGATCCTGCGCATGAAGATTCCCTTCTCGCTGGAGCAGGTGATGGACGCCCAGCGCGCGGTGGTCAGGGCCAACCAGCTGGAGAGCTGCTACCTGCGTCCGCTGACCTGGATCGGCGACCAGAAGCTGGGGGTCAGCCCCAAGGGCAACACCATCCACCTGATGGTCGCGGCCTGGGCCTGGGGCGCCTACCTCGGCGAAGAGGGCCTGAAGCGCGGCATCCGCGTCAAGACCAGCAGCTACACCCGCCACCACGTCAACATCACGATGACGCAGGCCAAGGCGGTCAGCAACTACACCAATTCCATCCTCGCCAACATGGAAGCCACCGACGACGGCTACGACGAGGCCCTGCTGCTGGACGCATCGGGTTTCGTCTCCGAAGGCGCGGGCGAGAACCTGTTCGTCATCAAGAACGGCGTGGTCTACACCCCCGACCTGTCGGCCGGCGCGCTGAACGGCATCACGCGCAACACCGTGTTCGCGATCTGCCAGGACCTGGGCCTCAAGCTGGTCGAGAAGCGCATCACCCGCGACGAGGTCTACATCTGCGACGAGGCCTTCTTCACCGGCACGGCTGCGGAAGTGACGCCGATCCGCGAGCTGGACCGCATCGAGCTGGGCGCCGGCTCCTACGTGGGCACACGCGGCCCGATCACCGAGAAGATCCAGTCGGCCTTCTTCGACATCGTCAACGGCCGCAACCCCAAGTACGCCGAATGGCTGACCGCGGTCTGAGCGCCATGAACGAACCCAAGGCCGTCGTCGAGGTCACTGCCGCGGACCTGCAAGGTCCGGGCGTGGTGTTCTGCCCGAACCCGAAGATGCCGCTGTGGAGCAACCACCCGCGCGTCTTCATCGCCGTCGCCGATGGCGAGGGCAAGTGCCCGTACTGCGGCACGGTCTATCGCCTCCAGGCCGGCGAGAAGCTGCACGCGCATTGATGCGCCTGCGCTGACGCCCCCGCCCGGCCGCGTCGCTGCGATGACCCGCTCGCTCGTCATCGCGCCGCAATGGATCGGCGATGCCGTGATGGCCGAGCCCCTGCTGGCGGCGCTGGCCGCACGCGGCGAGCAGCTCACGGTCGCGGCCCTGCCGTGGGTGGCCCCGGTGCTGCGCGCGATGCCGCAGGTCGGCGCCGTGATCGACGTGCCTTTCGCGCATGGCAAGCTCGACTGGGCGGCTCGCCGCGCGCTCGCCCGCACGTTGAAGGATCGCTTCGACGCGGCCTACGTGCTGCCGAACTCGCTGAAGTCCGCGCTGGTGCCGTGGCTCGCGCGCGTGCCGCGCCGGGTCGGCTACCAGGGCGAGGGCCGCTTCGTGCTGCTGAACGAGCGCACCGCCAACCCGGTCGGCAAGCCGCCGATGGTGGACTTCTACGGCGCCCTGGCCGGTGGGCTGCCGGCCGGCGCACGGCCCCGGCTGCAGATGGCGGCGTCGGCCATCACGACGGCGCTCGGTCGTCTGGACCTCGAACCCGGCAGCTACTGGGTGTTCGCCCCCGGCGCCGAGTACGGCGCGGCCAAGCGCTGGCCGGCGCCGCACTACGCCGCGCTGGCGCGGCAGCTCCAGGAACTCCATGGGCTGCCGGTGCTCTTGCTCGGTTCGGCCAAGGAGGCGCCGATCTGCGAGGAGATCGCCGCCCTGGCGCCCGGCGCCTGCCGCGTGCTGGCGGGCCGCACCTCGCTCGACGACGCGATGGCGCTGATCGCTGCGGCACGCGGCGTGGTCAGCAACGATTCCGGCCTCATGCACGTGGCGGCCGCCTTCGGCAAGCCGCAGGCGGCCGTGTTCGGATCCACCAGTCCGCAGCACACGCCGCCGCTCAATCCGCGCGCGCGCGTGCTGTGGCTCAAGACGATGCGGGGCGAGGCCGAGCTGGACTGCCAGCCCTGCTTCGAGCGCGACTGTCGCTACGGCCATCTGCGCTGCCTGGTCGACATCCGGCCCGAGCGCGTCGACGCCGCGCTAGGCGACGCGCTCGCGAAGGCGGCCAGCGAGACGCCTGCCGCGATCTGAGACCCGGGCCGGGGTCGGACGTCGATCAGCGACCGTAGAACACGTAGTCGGCGGCGTAGCTGACGATCTTCTTCTCGCCCTTGTTGGCCTCGGCGCAGGCCTGGGCGGGTGCGACACCGCCGACGGTCTTCAGGCGCTGGATGTAGCTCACGCCCTGCATCACGCCGTTGCCGGTCGCCGGGTCGGCCTTCACCAGTTGCAGCGGAATGCTGCCCGGCGTGCCCGCGTTGGGCGCCACCGCGACCTGCTTGCCGACGACGCGCGAACCGTCGCTGGAGACCCAGGTGGCCGGCGGACCGAAGTAGCTGCCGACCTCCTTGCCGCTCGCGTCCTTGAGCTTCGCGACCGGGCCGACGAAGACCCATTCGTGCTGGCCGGCCATGTCCTTCTTGTCGCGGCATTCGTAGGTGATCTGGCCGGCGTCGGTGGTGGTCCACAGCTTCTGGCTTTCGCCGGCCGGGACGCGCACGGCTTCGGGCAGGGCGGCGTTGTCGACCTTCATCGATGCCGTCGGCATGCCGCTGCAGGCGGCGAGGCCCAGGGCCAGGGCAGCGGTGCCCAGCGTCAGGGGGGTGTGCATAGCGAGTTCTCCTTGGATGACTTGCGCGAAGGCCCATGCCTTCTGCCATCCACTACGGGACGGACCGCCCGCGCGGATGCACCCCTGGAGGCACGCCGATCGAGATCAGATCTGCAGCTTGCCGACCGACAGGATCGGCCCGGTCGGCGCGCCGGTCGGCGAGCCGCCGCTCGGCTCGAGGCTCACCGCGAAGGCCGCGGTGTCCTTCAGCAGCAGCGCGCGCTGCACCGTGGTCGCCTGCTGGCCGGAGACCAGGCCCAGCGAGCGCGGCGCCCCCTGCGGCGGCACCGCCCACAGCTCGAAGGCGCGTCCCGCACCGGGCGCGACCGCCTGGATCGGCTGCAGCACCAGCGCCCGGCCGTCGCGCGTGAGGCCGGCCGCGAAGCCGGCCTGCAGCACGCCGGCGGCTTCGGGGTTGGGGGCGATCACGATCACGATCGGCGGCTGGACCGGTTGCGGCTGCGACAGCACCAGGCCGAAAGCCAGCGCCGCCACCGTCGCGAACGCCGACACGCCCTGCCACAGACCCAGCTTCTGCCACCAGCGCAGCGGCGCGGCTGCGCTGGCGAACAGCCGTTGCTCGACCCGCGACCACACCGTGGCCGACGGCTGCACCGGCGTCACTGCCGCACTCAGCGGGATCAGCCGCGCCTGCCAGGCCGCCACGGCGGCGCGCAGGGCCGGGTGGGCCGGCAGCAGCGACTCGAAGCGGCGCCGCGCCGGTCCGCGCAGCGTGCCGAGCACGTGCTCGGCCGCCAGGCGGTCGACGAGGGAAGGGCGGCCGTAGTCCATGCTTCAGGTTGCGGTGCCGTGGGCCCGCTCCAGGCAGCCCCTCAGCGAGATCAATGCCCGCCGCACCCAGCTCTTCACGGTGCCGAGCGGCTGCTTCAGGTGGTCGGCCACCTCGGCGTGCGACAGGCCCTGGTAGAAGGCCAGCGCGAGACTCTGCTGCTGCTCGCCGCTCAGGGCCTTCATGCAGCCCTGAAGCGCGCGCGCATCCGCGGCCTGGCCCAGCAGGTCGAGCGGGCCGGCATCGGGGGAAGCGAAGTCCTGCAGCATGTCGTGTTCGTCGTCGTCGCCCAGGCCCACCGAGGTGCTGACGGTCTGCGGCTCGCTCTGGCGCCGGCGCAGGCTGTCGATCGCCCGGTTGCGGGCAATGCTGGTCAGCCAAGTGAGAGGCTGGCTCAGCGTGGCATCGAAGCCCTGCGCGGCGCGCCAGACGTTCACGTAGACCTCCTGCAGCACGTCCTCGGCCTGGGCCCGGTCTTTCTGGATACGCAGCACGACGCCCAGCAGATGCGAGCTGGTGCGCTGGTAGAGCGTGGCAAATGCCGCACGATCGCCGAGTGCCACACGCGACAGCACCGCGGCGAGTTCGCGGCTGCGTTCGGTCCAGTCCTGGGGCGAGGTGGCCATGGGTTGCGGATTCTAGTGAGCGATAGGGTCGCGTGCGATGCAAGCCCGCGATCCTGCGTCGCGCCGAGGGCACGCTCCTTACAATCCACCGGCTGTCGAAGACCGCCCCGCATCCGCATGTCGCCCAAGCCCAAGGCCCCACCCTCTTCGCCCGACGACATCGAGGCGCAGTTCTACGAGGCCTTGCAGCAGGCCGACATCGACAAGCTGATGGCCGTCTGGTCCGACGACGAGGACATCGCCTGCGTGCACCCCGGCGGGCCGCGCATGGTCGGTGCCGGCGCGATCCGCGCTGCCTTCGAGGCCATCTTCTCCAACGGCGCGATCGACGTGCAGCCCGAGAAGGTCCGCCGCCTGCACACGCATGCCAGCGCGATCCATCACGTGCTCGAGCAGGTGCAGGTGATGGGCGACGAAGGACCGCAGAAGGCCTACGCCATCGTCACCAACGTCTACATCCTGACGCCGCAGGGCTGGCGCATGGTGCTGCACCACGCGAGCCCGGGCATGGCGCGCGAGTTGCAGGAGATCTCCGAAGCGCCCGCCACGCTGCACTGAACGCGGTGCGGATGTCGGCCGTCCTCGAACCCGTGACGCCGAACGCCGCGCAGTGGGCCGCCCCGTGGTGGCTGCCCGGCGGCAACGCGCAGACCATCTGGCCGGCGCTGTTCTCGCGCCGCCGCGCCGGGCCGCCGCTGGCGTTCCGGCGCGAGCGCTGGACGACGCCGGACGCCGACTTCATCGACGTCGACTTTCTCGATGCGCCGCCGGCAGCTCCGCTGCTGGTGCTGTTCCACGGCCTCGAGGGCTCGTCGGGCAGCCACTACGCGCAGGCCTTCGCCGACTGGGCGCGTGCGCAGGGCTGGCGCTTCGCGCTGCCGCACTTTCGCGGCTGCTCCGGGGAGCTCAACCTCGGGCCGCGCGCCTACCACTCGGGCGATCACGAGGAGATCGGCTGGATCCTCGATCGCCTGCGTGCGCAGCACGGCGCACCGCTGCTCGCGGCCGGCGTCTCGCTCGGCGGCAACGCGCTGCTGCGCTGGGCCGAGGAGGCCGAGACCAGCGCCGCGGCGACGGCCCGCGCGGTGTGCGCGATCTCGTCGCCCATCGACCTGGCCGCCGGCGGCCGGGCCATCTGCCGCGGCTTCAACCGGCAGGTCTACAACCGCATGTTCCTGCGCTCGATGAAGCCCAAGGCCCTGGCGAAGCTGCGCCAGCACCCCGGGCTCTTCGACCGCGAGCGGCTCGTCGCCGCGCGCGACCTCTACGAGTTCGACGATGTCTTCACCGGTCCGCTGCACGGATTTGCCGGTACCGACGACTACTGGGCGCGCGGCTCGGCCAAGCCGCATCTCGCGCGCATCCGCATCCCGGCGCTGGTGCTCAATGCGCGCAACGACCCCTTCGTGCCGGCCGCCTGCCTGCCGGGCGTGCACGAGGTCGGCCGCCACGTCACGCTGTGGCAACCGGCGCACGGTGGGCATGTCGGCTTCCCGGGCGGCGGTTTCCCCGGCGAGGTGCTGGGCCTGCCGCAGGCCGTGATGTCCTGGATGCGCGCCGCCGCCGGCGTCTGAGCTTCGGCCGGCCCGCAAGCTCACAATGCCCGCATGGATGAGATCGTCCGTGCCGCGCTGAAGAAGTGGCCGCAGGTGCCGGCCTGCCACGGCTGGCTCGGCCTCGATGCGCGCGGCGACTGGTACATGCGTGACGACCGCGTGCAGGCCGCCGGCCCCTTTCCGCAGGTCAAGGGCAGCCGGCTGCTGCACCGCAAGCTGTGCGACTTCATCGCCCGCAACTACGAGGCCGACGCGGACGGTGCCTGGTTCTTCCAGAACGGCCCGCAGCGCGTCTACGTCGAGCTCGAGGCGGCGCCGCTGGTGCTGGGCGTGCAGCACGGCGCCGACGGCTACGCGGTGCGCACGCACGTCGACGGCGACGCCGGCGCGGTCCGCAGCGCCTGGGTCGACGAGCACGGCCGGCTCTTCCTCGACACCGCGGCCGGCTTCGGCCTGCTGCGATCGCTGGACATGGACGCTGCCGCCGACGCGGTGACGGAGGGCCTGTGGCAGCCCGCCGAGATCGCCTTCGCCGAGCTGCCGCGCCGCTTCGGCTACCGGCTCAGCCCGCAGCGCGACCTGGCCTGAGCGCAAGCCGCGCCGAGCCGCGCGCAAGAAAAAGCCGGTCGCGCGGACCGGCTCGTGTCGATGGTGCGGGGCGCTTACTGCGGCGCGCTGGCCGGCGTCGCCGCGACCTTGGGTTCCTCGAACTTCGCACCGCCGGCATTGGCCATGTGAACGACCGCACGCGCGATCTCCACGTCGCTGAAGTCGCCGCCGCCCTGCGCACCCATCGCGCCCTTGCCCTTGAGCGCGGACGTCAGCAGCGTCTCGTAGCCGGTCGCGATGCGCGGGCCCCAGGCCGCGGCGTCGCCGAGCTTGGGTGCGTTGGCCACGCCGGCCGCATGGCAGGCGGCGCAGACGGCCGTGTAGACCTCGGTGCCGCTCTTGAGCGCGCTGGTGTCCGAAGCATCCTTCACCGTCACCTGGCCGACCGGCGCGATGCGCGCCGCCGTGGCCTGCGGGCCGAGGCCGTCGCTGCCGGCCGAGGGCTTGGTGCTGGACGACACGTAGCCGGCCAGCAGCACGATGATCGTGATCGGCACCACGAAGGCCAGGATCACCGCGACGATCAGCTGCTTCGGTGTGCGGATCGGGCCTTCGTGGTTGGCCTCGTAGTGGTCGTCGTGGTGCGCGTCGCTCATGGGGTCCTCGGGCTATCGGTGCGGGGCGCGGCCGCTGCGTCGAGCGGCCGCCGTCAAGGGCGCGCGATTATATGAGCCGCCCCCCTGCGACCCACTCGCAAACGCCTGCACATGGGGCTGCACACGGGACCCCGCTGATAGAATCAGAGCGCTGCGTCCGTAGCTCAATGGATAGAGTACTGCCCTCCGAAGGCAGGGGTTGCTGGTTCGATCCCAGCCGGGCGCGCCACCCCTCGCAGCAGCTTCACTCCCCCTGGATTCACAACACCGGCGTCGGCGGATAGTCCGCCTCGCGCAGCGCTCGCTCGACCTGGGCGCGCGGCATCGTCGTCTCGACGCGCACGCGGTGCGTCGGCAACTCGGCCTGCACCTTGGCCGCCGGGTCGAGCGCGGCGATGGTGCGGGTGATCGCCTGGACGCAGTGGCCGCAGCTCATGGCCGGGATCTCGAACTCGAGCATCGGAATCTCCGTGGAATGCATGGATGCACGCAGCATCGTCCCTGCCATGGTGGCAAGGTCAAGCACGCCCTGCCTTGCTCAGGGTCAAGCCCCGGGGCCTTGACTTTGACATGATGGCAAGGTCGAGACTGCCCGCCATGAACACCCTCGCCGCTGCCCCGCTGACCCTGGCCATCGAGGGCATGACCTGCGCCTCCTGCGTGCTGCGCGTCGAGAAGGCGCTGAAGAAGGTGCCGGGCGTGACCGACGCCGCGGTGAACCTGGCCACCGAGACGGCCAGCGTCCAGGCGGCCCCGGGCACGCTGCCCAGCGACCTGGAGGCCGCGGTCCAGGCGGCCGGCTACGCCGCCCACCTGCAGGCCGCCGACGCGCCCGCGGCCGCGCGCGCGCCGTCCGAGGCAGCGCTGGGCTGGCCGGTCGCGGTGGCGGCCCTGCTGACGCTGCCGCTGGCCCTGCCGATGGTCGCGCTGCTGTGGGGTGCGCACTGGATGCTGCCCGGCTGGCTGCAGTGGCTGCTGGCCACCCCCGTTCAGTTCTGGGCCGGCGCGCGCTTCTACCGCCATGGCTGGGCTGCGCTGCGCGCCGGCAGCGGCAACATGGACCTGCTGGTGGCGCTGGGCACCAGTGCCGCCTACGGCCTGAGCGTCTGGCTGCTGTTCGTGCATGCCGGCCACGAGGGCGCGCCGCACCTGTACTTCGAGGCCTCCGCGGCCGTCATCACGCTGGTGCTGCTGGGCAAGTGGCTGGAGGCGCGCGCCAGGCGCCAGACCACCGAGGCCATCCGCGCGCTGCAGGCGCTGCGGCCCGAGACCGCGCGCGTGCTGCGCGACGGCGTCGAGTCCACGTTGCCGATCGGTGAGCTGACCCGCGGCGATGTCGTGATCGTGCGCCCCGGCGAGCGCCTGCCGGTCGACGGCACGATCGCCGAAGGCGCCAGCCATGTCGACGAATCGCTGCTCACCGGCGAGAGCCTGCCGGTCGCGCGCGGCGTCGGCGAGCGCGTCATCGGCGGCTCGCTCAACGGCGAGGGCCTGCTGCAGGTGCGCGCCACCGCGCTCGGGGCCGAATCGACGCTCGCGCGCATCGTGCGCCTGGTCGAGACGGCACAGGCCGCCAAGGCGCCGATCCAGCAGACCGTCGACAAGGTGAGCGCGGTCTTCGTGCCCGTCGTCGTTGCGATCGCCTTCGTCACCTGGCTGGGCTGGGGCCTCGCGGTGGGCGACTGGTCGGCGGCGACGCTCAACGCCGTCGCGGTGCTGGTCATCGCCTGCCCCTGCGCGCTGGGACTGGCCACGCCCGCCGCGCTGATGGCCGGCACCGGCGTGGCCGCGCGCCACGGCATCCTGGTCAAGGACGCGGCGGCGCTGGAGGCCGCGCACGCTCTGCGCGTCGTTGCCTTCGACAAGACCGGCACCTTGACCGTCGGCCGCCCGACGCTGGCCGAACTGCGGCCCGCCGCCGGGACGACGCGCGACCAGGCCCTCGCGCTGGCCGCCGCGCTGCAGGCCGGCAGCGAGCACCCGCTGGCGCGCGCCGTGCGGCAGGCCGGCGTGGGTCTGGCCCTGTCGCCCGCGACCGAGGTGCAGGCCGTCGCCGGCCGCGGCGTCCAGGGCCGGGTCGACGGGCGCGCGCTGCGGCTCGGCAGCACGCGCTGGATGCAGGAGCTGGGTGTCGACCTCGCACCGCTGCAGCCGCAGGCCGACGCGCACGCGCAGCAGGGCCGCAGCATCTCGTGGCTGGCCGAGACCGGTGGAGCCGCACCGCGCCTGCTGGCCCTGCTGGCCTTCGGCGACGAACTCAAGCTCGACGCGCGGGCCGCCGTCGACCGCCTGCACGCGCTGGGCGTGCGCACCGTGCTCGTCAGCGGCGACCACCGCGGCGCGGCCGGCGCGATCGCCGCGCGGCTCGGCATCGCCGACGTGCGTGCCGAGGTGCTGCCGGCCGACAAGGCCGCCGTGATCGCCGGCCTGCGTCACGGCGCCGGCGGCCCGGTCGCGATGGTCGGCGACGGGCTCAACGACGCGCCGGCGCTCGCCGCGGCCGACGTCGGCATCGCGATGGCCAACCCGGACGGAGGCGGCACCGACGTCGCCATGCACGCCGCCGGCATCACGCTGATGCGCGGCGAGCCCGCGCTGGTGGCCGACGCGATCGCGATCTCGCGCCGCACCACGCGCAAGATCCACCAGAACCTGTTCTGGGCCTTCGTCTACAACGTGGTCGGCATCCCGCTCGCCGCCTTCGGGCTGCTGAACCCGGTGGTGGCCGGCGCCGCGATGGCGCTGTCCAGCGTCAGCGTGCTGGGCAATGCGCTGCTGCTGAAGCGCTGGCGGCCGGGCGACTGAGGCCGGCGCTTTCCCGTCGGCCGGAACCACCCGTTCGCGGTGAGCTTGTCGAACCGCCGGCGCAGGGCTTCGACGAGCTCAGCCCGAACGGCATCGAGCAAGCTCTGGCAGCATTCGCTGCCATGCCCCGCCTTGCCGCCAACCTGTCGATGCTCTACACCGAGCATCCCTTCCTCGAACGTGCGGCCGCCGCCGCACGCGACGGCTTCGAGGCCGTCGAGTGGCAGTTCGCCTACGAGCACGCGCCGGCCGCGCTGCGCAGCGCGCTGGGCGGCCTGCCGCTGGTGCTCATGAACGCGCCGCCCGGCGATGCGGCCGCCGGCGAGCGCGGCCTCGCCGCGCTGCCGGGGCGCGAAGAAGACTTCCGCCGCAGCATCGCGCAGGCGCTCGACCTCGCCGAGGCGCTGCGCTGCCCGCGCGTGCACGTGCTGGCCGGGCGCATGCCGCCCGGCACCGAGCGCGCCGCGCTGCAGCCCACCTTCGTGGCCAACCTGGCCTGGGCCGCGCCGCGCGCCGCCGCCGCCGGCGTCACGCTGCTGATCGAGCCGATCAACGGCCGCGACATCCCCGGCTACTTCCTCAACCGCCAGGACCACGCCCACGAGATCGTGGCCGCGGTCGGCGCGCCCAACCTGAAGGTGCAGATGGACCTCTACCACTGCCAGGTCGTCGAGGGCGACGTCGCCACCAAGCTGCGCAGCTACCTGCCGACCGGCCGCGTCGGTCATCTGCAGGTGGCCGGCGTGCCCGAGCGCCAGGAGCCCGACGTCGGCGAGCTGAACTGTCGCTACCTGTTCGACGTGATCGACGAGCTCGGCTGGGATGGCTGGATCGGGTGCGAGTATCGGCCGCGGGGGAGCACGAGCGAAGGGCTGGGCTGGCGCTCGACGCGCTAGGGAGTCCTTGCGCCTAGCGGGCGTCGACCAGCGCGATTCCCGTCACCGCCTGCAACGCCGCGAAGTCCAGCCCCTCGACCACATCGATGACCCGCGCGCCGTCCGGCCCCAGATCGATCACCGCCAGGTCCGTGTAGACCCGGCTGACGCAGCCGATGCCGGTCAGCGGATAGGTGCAGCGCTCGACCAGCTTGCTCTCGCCGGACTTGGTCAGGTGCTCCATCATCACGAAGGTCTTCTTCGCGCCGATCGCCAGGTCCATCGCGCCGCCGACGGCGGGGATGGCGTCGGGCGCGCCGGTGTGCCAGTTGGCGAGGTCGCCGTTGGCGGCGACCTGGAAGGCGCCGAGCACGCAGACGTCGAGGTGGCCGCCGCGCATCATCCCGAAGCTGTCGGCGTGGTGGAAGTAGCAGCCGCCGGCCCGCAGCGTCACGGGCTGCTTGCCGGCGTTGATGAGGTCGTAGTCCTCGGCGCCGGGCGCGGGCGCCGGGCCCATGCCGAGCACGCCGTTCTCGGAGTGCAGCACCACCTCGCGGTCGGCGGGGATGTGGTTGGCCACCAGCGTGGGCAGGCCGATGCCGAGGTTGACGACCATGCCGTCGGCGATGTCGCGGGCCACGCGTTGCGCCATCTGGTCGCGGGTCCAGCGCTTCATGCGGCACCTCGCTCGGTCTTGCCCGCGGCAAACCCACCCGCCTGCGTCACGCTGCGCTCGACCTTCACCACGCGCTGCACGAAGAGGCCCGGCGTCACCACCGTCTCCGGATCGAGCGCGCCCAGCGCCACGATCTCCGGCACCTCGACCACGGTGCACTTGGCGGCGGTCGCCATCACCGGGCCGAAGTTGCGCGCGGTCATGCGGTAGCTCAGGTTGCCCCAGCGGTCGGCGCGCTCGGCCTTGATCAGCGCGAAGTCGGCGTGGATCGGATGCTCCAGCACGTACGGGCGACCATCGATCTCGCGCGTCTCTTTTCCCTTCGCCAGCTCGGTCCCGTAGCCGGTGGGCGTGAAGAAGGCGCCGATGCCGGCGCCGGCAGCACGGATGCGCTCGGCCAGGTTGCCCTGCGGCACCAGCTCCAGCTCGATCTTTCCCGCGCGGTAGAGCGCGTCGAAGACCTGCGAGTCGGCCTGGCGCGGAAAGCTGCAGATGATCTTGCGCACGCGGCCGGCCTTCAGCAGCGCGGCCAGACCGGTCTCGCCGTTGCCGGCGTTGTTGTTGACGACGGTGAGCCCTTTCGCGCCCTGCGCGATCAGGCCGTCGATCAGCTGCGTCGGGATGCCGGCGGTGCCGAAGCCGCCGATCATCACCGTGGCGCCGTCGGGCACGTCGGCGAGCGCGGCTTCGACGCTGGGGCAGATCTTGTCGATCATCGCGGCTCACCTGGTCCTCACTTCACCAGCAGCGCGGCGACGAACACGCCGATCATCAGGAACACCAGCGCGATCTTCACTGCGGTGCCGACCAGCATGCCGATCCAGGTCGCGGTGCCGACCTTCAGCGCCTGCTGGGTCGCATAGGCGCCCGCAGTGGTCGCCTGCTCGCGCCGCGCGTACAGCTCGCCGGCCACCGCGCCGACGAAGGGCATGAAGAGCACGCCGACCAGGCCCATGAAGAGCCCGAGCAGCGTGCCCAGCGCGGCGCCGATCAGCGCCCAGCGGCTGGCCCCCACCTTCCTGGCGCCCAGCAGCGCGGCCACGTAGTCGGTGGCCCACGCCAACACCGCGAGTGCCGCGATGACGGCGAGCGACCAGCCGCCCACCTTGGCGAAGCCGTCGATCCACGCGCCGACGAACAGCCCGCCCAGCACCAGCAGCGTGCCGGGCAGCACCGGCAGGATGGTGCCGGCCAGGCCGGTCAGCACCATGCCGGCGGCGAGCAGCCACCACACGAGCGGCGGGATGCCGGGGATCAGGGCGGTGAGGGCTTCCATGCGGCAGTGGGATCCTTGGTCAGTTCAGAGCATCGATGAAGTCGCGCAGCGCGGCGCCGAAGACCTCGGGCTGCTCCAGCACGCTCAGGTGCGCCGCATCGTCGATGACGACCAGGCGGGCGCCGGGCAGGTTCTCGACGATGGTCTGAGACATGGCGACGGGCGTGCCCAGATCAAGGCCCCCGGCGATCACCAGCGTCGGCAGCTTCAGCTGCGGCAGGCGCGCGGTGGCGTCGTGCGCGGCCACGGCGTGGCAGGCCGCGATGTAGCCGGTCGCCGTGTTGCTGACGACGCGGCGCCGCCAGCGCGCCACGGCGGCCGGTTGCGCGGCGCGAAAGCTCTCGCTGAACCAGCGCTGCATCGCGCCGTCGGCGATCGCCTCCAGCCCGCCGGACTCGATCGCCGCGATGCGCTGGACCCAGGCCTCGCGGCCGGCCGTGTCGTAGCCCGAGGTGGAGTTGGCGATGACCAGCGCCTTCAGCAGATCGGGCCGCGCGAGCGCCAGCTCCTGGCCGACCATGCCGCCGAGCGAGAGGCCGACCCAGACCACCGGTCCGCTGTTTGTCAGCGCCTTCAGTTCGTCCAGCAGCCGCGCCGCGTCGTCGGCCATCGCGGTCATGGAGTACGGGCCGGCCGGCGCGTCGGAGTCGCCGTGACCGCGGTGGTCGAAGCAGATCACGCGGTGATCGGCGGCCAGCGCGTTGGCGACCGGGTCCCACATGCTCACGTCGCAGCCGAGCGCGTGGCTGAAGACGATCGTGTGCTTCGCAAGGCCGCTGCGCGCCTCGCGCACCGTGTAGTGCAGCGCCGGCGTGCCGGCCGAGCGGAACGAGCGGCCGCTGCCGGTGTGCGCCACCTCGGTGGCCGGCAGCGGCGGCAGCGCGTGGCCCAGCTCGCGCAGCAGCTTCGCCGCGATCGCCATGCCGGTGTTGGCGGCCGGCACGCCGGCGTAGATGGCGGCCTGCATCAGCACTTCCTTCACCTCGTCGGGCGTCAGCGCGGTGCTCGCGTCGTCGCCGGCGCCCAGGCTGGCACCGGAGCCGCCGGCCAGCGCGGCGCGCAGGTGCAGCTCGAACTCCTCCCAGCGGCCCAGCGCGCAGGTGATCGCCAGCACGATGACGCGGCGCGTCTTCGCGGGCAGGCCGGGCCGGCCCCAGACCTCGTGCCAGGCGTAGCGGGTGATGAAGTTCTGGAAGTCGGCGCTGAAGGCGTTCGCGTTGGCGACCGACTTGTCGACCCAGGCGTCGCCGAGGATGGCGCGGCGGTTGCGCAGGCCGCGTTCGAGGTCGTGGTCGTAGGGATCCATGGGTTCAGTCTGCAACAGGGTCGGCGGCCGACCAGGGCGCGGCCGGCATCGCCGCGAGTGTCGCGCGAAGCCCGGGCAGGCGCTCGCGCGCCAGCGCGGCGGCCGGTGCCGCGGCCTCGTCGGGTTGCAGCGCGTCGGCGAAGGCCGGGCCGCCGACCTCGACGACGTTGCGGCGCATGCGTGCGTCATCGACCTCGAGCCCCGCAAAGGCTTCGGCCAGCGCGCGCGCGGCGGCGCAGGCCCCGGTGAAGAGCCCGGGCCATTCGGCCAGCTCGGCCTGCCAGTTGCCCAGGCCGCGCTCGTGCTGCTGCGGCATCGCGGCCAGCAACGCGGCGGCGCGCTGCGGCGCGCGCTGCGCGGCGGCCAGCGCGGTCAGCGCGGCGACCGGATTGCGCTTGTGCGGCATCGCGGTCGACCCGCCGCGGCCGGGCGCCGCCGGCTCGGCCAGCTCGGCCACCTCGCCCTGCGCCATCAGCGCCAGGTCGGTGGCGATCTTGCCCAGGCTGCCGGTCAGCACCGCGGCTTCCAGGCCCAGGCGCACCCAGTCGTCGCGCTGCGTGTGCCAGGGCGCCGGCGGCAAGGCCAGGCCCAGCGCATCGGCCATGCGGCGCGCGACGGCCGGGCCGCGGCCGTCCATCGCCGACAGCGTGCCGATCGCGCCGCCGAGCTGCAGCGCGAGGCCACGCGCTGCCGCCTCGCGCAGCCGCAGCCGCGCGCGCAGCAGCGGCGCGAGCCAGTTCGCGCACTTGAGGCCGAAGCTCGTCACCGCCGCGGGCTGCATCAGCGTGCGGGCCAGCACCGGCGTGGCGGCATGCGCCTCGGCCAGCGCGAGCAGCGACTCGCAGAGCTGCGCCAGCTCGGCGTCGATCAGCGCGAGCGCGCGCCGCGTCGCCAGCGCCAGCGCGGTGTCGATCGCGTCCTGGCTGGTGCTGCCGAAGTGCACGCAGGCAGCGGCCGGCGCGTCGAACAGCGCGACCGTCTTCTTCAGCTCCGCCACCAGCGGGATCGCCAGGCTGCCGGCGCGCGCGCTGGCCGCGACCAGTGCGTCCAGGTCGTGCAGCTCGGCCTTGCACACGCCGGCGATCGCCTGCGCGGCCGCGGCCGGGATCAGGCCCTCGGCGGCCTGCGCGCGTGCCAGCGCCGCCTCGAAGTCGAACATCGCCTGCGCGATGGCCGGCGCGTCGAACAGCGCGGCGACGTCGCGCGGGATCAGGAAGCCGTCGAAGGCGGACATGGGGGTGAGGCGCAACTACGCGGGATCGAAGAACACGGTTTCCTGCGGGCCTTGCAGATGCAGGTCCCAGCGGTAGCGGCCCTCGACCTCCGCCAGCGCCAGCAGCGTGGCACGGCGCGCGACCGGTACCTGGGCCAGCAGCGGCGACGACGCCAGGCCGGCGTCGTCGGCGAGGAAGACCGCGGTGAACTGATGCCGCAGCAGACCGCGCGCGAACACGACGAGGTGCGCGAGCGGCTCGCCCGGCGCCGGACGCGACGCGAAGGCGAGGCGGAAGGCGCCTTGCTCGTCGGTCGGCACGCGCAGGAAGTGCGTGCGCTCGGCGCCGCTCGGCCAGGCCTCGACGACGGCATCGCCGACCGGCTGGCCGTCGCCGTCGAGCACGCGGCCGTCCAGCAGCAACGCGCCTTCGCCGCCGTCGAAGGCCCAGCGCCAGCCCTCGTGAGGAAACGGGCCGATGGTCTGTGAAGGGGTGGGTCCGCTCATGATCACAGTCCGAAAGGCGTGGCGCCCCGGCCCCGCAGCACGATGTCGAAGCGCCAGCCCAGCATCTCGGCGCCGACGGTCGCGTCCATGTCGAGGTGGGCGTCGAGCCGCGTGCGCGCCGTCGCGTCGGGGATGCTCTGCACGATCGGGTCCAGCGCCAGCAGCGGATCGCCCGCGAAATACATCTGTGTCACCAGCCTCTGCGCCAGCACGTTGCCGAACAGCGAGAAGTGGATGTGCGCCGGCCGCCAGGCCTTGTCGTGATTGCCCCAGGGGTAGGGGCCGGGCTTGATGGTGACGAAGCGGAAGCGCCCGTCGCCGTCGGTGAAGCACTTGCCGAAGCCGAAGAAGTTGGGGTCCAGCGGCGCGTCGTGCTGGTCCTTGGCGTGCCAGTAGCGGCCGGCCGCGTTGCACTGCCAGACCTCGATCAGCGAGTCGCGCACCGGCCGGCCGTCCTCGTCGACGACGCGGCCGACGACGGCGATCTTCTCGCCCAGCGGGGCCGAGGCGCCGCGCGCCGTCAGGTCGGCGTCGCGGGGCAGCAGCAACGACGGCGGCAGTGCGAGGCCGGCCTCGGTGGCGGCCGGCAGGCGCACGCGCAGCGGCGGCTGGCGCGGGCCGCGCCGGGCGGTCGACCGGTAGGCCGGGTGCAGCAGGTCCGCATCGGTTCCGGCAGGCAGGGGCTGGAAGTCCATCGCAGGTGTCTCCTCGCCCGGTTTGTGCGATTGCCGCACTGATTGCGGGATCGTCGGGCTTGTCAGGCTGGAGCTTATCGCTAAGCTGCTGCAAAACAAGGCAATGAATGCCGGTGTGCGCGGTAAACGCGCAGATCGTGCGATCAACGAACTTCACATGGTCATGAGCCTGGACCCCGCGGCCGCCGACCCGGCCGAGCCCGACGCGCCGCCATCGCCGCTGCCGGGCGGCGGCGCGCCGCTGCAGCGCGACCTGATCGCCGGCCTGGAGAAGGGCCTGGCGGTGATCGAGGCCTTCGATCAGGAACGCCCGCGCCTGTCGATCACCGAGGTGGCCGAGCGCACTGGCCTGACCCGCGCCGCCGCGCGCCGCTACCTGATCACCCTGGCCCACCTGGGCTATGTGCAGCAGGACCGCAAGCTCTACGGCCTGACGCCCAAGGTGCTGCGGCTGGGGCAGAGCTACATGCATTCGGCGCGGCTGCCGCGCGTGATCCAGCCGCTGCTGCAGAAGCTGGCGTATGCGCTGCAGGAGGCCAGCTCGGCGGGGGTGCTGGACCACGACGACGTGATCGCGGTGGCGGCGGCGAGCGCCGGCCGCGTGGTGTCGGCGACGCTGCAGCCCGGCACGCGCGTGCCGGCCTACTGCACCAGCAACGGCCGCGTGCTGGTGGCCGCGATGCCGGACGAGGCGATGGACGCCTGGCTGGCGCGCCAGTCGCTGCAGCCGCTGACGCCGCACACCGTGACGAACCGCGAGCGTCTGCGCCTCGAGCTGCTGCGCACGCGCGCCAACGGCTACACCACGATCGACCAGGAGCTGGAGCTCGGCCTGCGCACGATCGCCGTGCCGCTGAAGAACTACCGCGGCGACACCGTCGCGGCGATGAACGTCAGCGTCCACGCGACGCGCATGCGCATGGAGCAGCTGGTCGAGCAGTGCCTGCCGCCGCTGCTGCATGCGCAGGCGCAGCTGCGCACCCTGCTCTGATGCGCACTCAAGTCGCAATCATTGGCGCCGGGCCTGCCGGGCTGCTGCTCGGCCAATTACTCACGCGCGCCGGCATCGCCAACCTGATCGTCGAGCGATCGAGCGCCGAACACGTGCTGGGCCGCATCCGCGCCGGCGTGCTGGAGCAGACCACCGCGGACCTGCTGGACGAGGCGGGGGTCGGCGCGCGCATGCACCGCGAGGGCCTGGTGCACGAGGGTTACGAGCTCGCTTTCGGTGGCATGCGCCACCGTATCGACCTGCGGCAGCTCACCGGTGGCAAGCACGTCGTCGTCTACGGCCAGACCGAGTTGACGCGCGACCTGATGGACGCGCGCCGCGCCGCCGAGGCGCCCACCGTCTACGAGGCCGACGACGTGAGCCTGCACGACTTCGACGGCGCCCGGCCGAGGATTCGCTACGCCAGCGGCGGCACGACGCACGAGCTCGCGTGCGACTTCATCGCCGGCTGCGACGGCTACCACGGCGTCAGCCGCGCCAGCGTGCCGGCCGCGGCGCTGACGACCTACGAGCGCGTCTACCCCTTCGGCTGGCTCGGCCTGCTGTCGGACACGCCGCCGGTCGCGCACGAGCTGGTCTACGCCAACCACGAACGCGGCTTCGCGCTGGCCAGCATGCGCTCGCCGACGCGCAGTCGCTACTACCTGCAATGCGCGCTGGACGACCACGTCGACCGCTGGAGCGACGAGGCCTTCTGGGACGAGCTGCGACGTCGCCTCGACCCGGCGGCCGCCGAAGCCCTGGTCACCGGTCCGTCGCTCGAGAAGAGCATCGCGCCGCTGCGCAGCTTCGTCGCCGAGCCGATGCGCTTCGGGCGGCTGTTCCTCGCCGGCGATGCCGCGCACATCGTGCCGCCGACGGGTGCCAAGGGCCTGAACCTCGCCGCCGCCGACGTGCGCACGCTGGCCCGCGCGCTGGTCGAGCACTACGCCGAGCGCAGCGAAGCGGGGCTGGCTGCCTACTCCGACCGCTGCCTGCGCCGCGTCTGGAAGGCCTCGCGCTTCTCGTGGTGGTTCACCTCGCTGATGCACCGCTTCCCCGACGGCGGCGAGATCGGCCACAAGCTGCAGCAGGCCGAGCTCGACTACCTGGCCGGCTCGCGCGCTGCGCAGACGGTGATGGCCGAGAACTACGTGGGCCTGCCCTTCGAAGGCTGAACACAGCAGCCTCCCCAGTTTGAAGCGCACGGAAGCGCGGGTGGTGATGGTGGCGCCGGCACGGCTCTGCTAGCTTGGACGTGCCCGCCCTGTACGGGCGAACCGAGGAGTGCACCATGCCATCACTGAACCAGTTCGCGTGGGTGAGCGGAACGTCGACCTACCGCTACGGTCACCGCTCGATCCCCAACATCCCGATCACCGGTGCGCCGGCCGACGCCAACCTGGCGCGCTGGGCCATGCTTCACGACGGCACGACCTACCGCTTCTACTGCTTCCGCGGCAGCAGCAGCGACACGCTGTACCAGTTCGGCTTCAACGGCGCGTCCTACGCCTTCGGCCACAACTCCATTCCGATCCTGACGCTCGCCGGTTTTCCGGCCGACACCGATGCCAGCAGCTTCCAGATGCTGCACGACGGCGCCGACTACCGGCTCTACATGCGCCGCCTGGGCGACCGCCGCACGCTCTACCAGGCGGCCTGGGTGGCCGGCAGCACGACCTACCGCCACGGCCATCACTCCCTGCCCGTCATCCCGGTGACCGGCTTCCCGCCCGACACCGACTGGTCGCGCTGGGGCATGCTGCACGACGGACTGGCCTACCGGATCTATGCCTTCAGGCTCGGCAGCAACACCGAGTTCTATCAAGGTTCGTTCAACCGCGCGGCCAATGCCTACCAGTACGCCTTCAACTCGATCCCCATGCTGACCCTGGTGGGCACGCCGGCCAACAGCGACCTGTCGGCGTTCGGCATGCTGCACGACAACCTGGACTACCGGTTCTACCTGCAGACCCTGTAGCGCCCGTGGCGGCCCGGCCGCGGCATCATGCGTCCATGCTGAAGGTCACCGAACTGAGGCAGGGCGCGATCGCGGTCAGCGAGTACCGCTGCAGCGCCGGCCCCGACGACCGCCCCGAGACCGAGCTGCACGGCGGCGATGCCGTGTCCTACGTGCGGCGCGGCGGCTTCGGCTACCGCAGCCGCGGTCGGTCCTACGAGCTGGTGGCCGGCTCGGTGCTGGCGGGCCGCGCCGGCGACGAGTTCGTCTGCAGCCACGAACACCACTGCTGCGGCGACGAATGCCTGTCGTTCCGGCTGGCGCCCGAGGTGATCGACTCGGTCGGCGGCGATCGCGGGCGCTGGCGCAGCACCGCGCTGCCGCCGCTGCCCGAGCTGATGGTGCTGGGCGAGCTGGCCCAGGCGGCGGCCGACGGCCGCAGCGAGATCGGCCTCGACGAGGCCGGTCTGCTGCTGGCGCGCCGCTACGTCGAGCTGATGACCGGCGCCGACAAGCCGCCGCTGCACGCGAGCGCGCAGGACCGCGGCCGCGCCGCGCGCACCGCGCTGTGGATCGACGCGCACGCCGACCAGCCCATCGACCTGGAGGCCGCGGCGCGCGAGGCCGGGCTCAGCCCCTATCACTTCCTGCGCGTGTTCGGCCGCGCGCTCGGCGTCACGCCGCACCAGTACCTGGTGCGGGCCCGGCTGCGCCGCGCCGCGCGCCTGCTGGCCGAGGATGCCGGTCCGGTGACCGAGATCGCGCTCGACGTCGGTTTCGCCGACCTGTCGAACTTCGTGCGCAGCTTCCGTCGTGCGGCCGGCCTGTCGCCGCGGCAGTTCACGCGGCTGTCGCGCGGCGAGCGCAATTTTCTCCAAGAACGCCTGGCCGACCCTGCCTAGCATCGTCTCCACTCAAGGAGACGAGCATGTACGACCACCTCGGATTGAAAGTCGGCAACCTCGACGCCAGCGTGCGTTTCTACGAGGCCGCGCTGTCGGCGCTGGGCCACGAGCTGGCCTCGCGCGACGACGACGGCGCGGGCCTCGGCCCGCCGGGCGCGCCGGCGCTGTGGCTCTACCGCAGCAAGGCGCCGGGCCGCGGCACGCACGTGGCCTTCAGCGCCCCGGACCGCGCCGCGGTCGATCGCTTCCATGCCCTGGGCCTGAAAGCCGGCGGCAGCGACAACGGCAAGCCCGGCCTGCGCAGCGACTACAGCCCGCAGTACTACGCGGCCTTCCTGATCGATCCCGACGGCAACAACGTCGAGGCGGTCTGCCTGCGCTAGGGCCTGGAGCGTCGCTGTTGCCAACTGCATCACGCCGCGAGCACCGACCCCCCCGTTCGACCTAGCTCATCCGGTGGATGGCGACAGCCGGCTTCGTCGCCGAAGCTTCGTTCACGGCGAAGCGACGATCGGGGAGAGCACGATGAGACTCTGGGAACGAAACGGCAGCGGCAGCGCACGGCGCGCACACCGGCTCGTCGAGGCCTATCGCGGCGACCGCCAGCTGGCCCCGGCGATCCAGGCCGCCATCGAGGCCGCGGTGGCCGACAAGCTGGCCTGGGGCGTGCTGCCGGCGCTGGACGATCACCTGCGCGCGACGGTCGACCTCTATGCGGTGGCCGACCTGCCCGAGGTCGAGATCCGGCCGCTCGCGCCGCAGGCCTGGCGGATCGCGCCGCTGGCGGCCTGAGGCCCTAGCGTCCCGCTGCGCCGAGGTAGGTCTCGACCACGCGCGGGTCGTCGCGCAGCGCGGCGGCCGGCCCCTCGAGCGCGATCTCGCCGGTCTCGAGCACGTAGCCGTGATCGGCCACCTCGAGCGCGGCGCGCGCGTTCTGCTCGATCAGCAGGATCGTGACGCCGGTCTCGCGCAGCTGCGCGATGGTGCGGAAGATGTCCTTCACGACCAGCGGCGCCAGTCCCAGGCTGGGTTCGTCGAGCATCAGCAGCGCCGGCCGGCTCATCAGCGCACGGCCGATCGCCAGCATCTGGCGTTCGCCGCCCGACAAGGTGCCGGCGAGCTGGCTGCGCCGCTCCTTCAGGCGCGGGAACAGCTCGTAGACGCGCGCCATCTCGCCCTGCCAGTCCTGGCGACCCAGGCGCATCTGCCGGTAGCCCCCCAGCAGCAGGTTGTCCTCGACCGGCATCGTGGCGAAGAGCTCGCGCTTCTCGGGCACCAGCGCGATGCCGCGCATCACGCGCTCCTCCAGCGTCAGCGCGGCGATGTCCTCGCCGCCGTGCAGGATGCGGCCGCGGGCCGGCAGCACGCCCATCAGCGCGTTGAGCAGCGTCGACTTGCCGGCGCCGTTGGGGCCGATCACGGTGACGACGCTGCCCTCGGCCGCCTGCAGCCTCAGCCCGGACAGCACCTCGGCCTTGCCGTAGCCGGCGTGCAGGTCGTGCACCTCGAGCAGCGGCGCGCCCATCAGTGTTCCGTCCCCAAGTAGGCGGCGCGGACCGCCGGGCTGGCCTGCACCTCGGCCGGCGTGCCTTCCATCAGCAGCGTGCCGAACTCCATCACGACGATGCGGTCCACGAGGCCCATCACGAAGTCCATGTCGTGCTCGACGAGCAGGATCGAAAGACCCTCGGCCTTGAGCTGCCGCAGCACCGCGGCCAGCGCCTGCTTCTCCTTCAGGCGCAGGCCGGCGGCCGGCTCGTCCAGCAGCAGCAGCGCCGGGTCGGTGGCCAGCGCGCGCGCGATCTCGACCAGGCGCTGCGGGCCGAGCGCCAGGTTGCCGGCCAGCTCGTGCCCCTGCGCGCCCAGGCCGATGCGCGCGAGCTGGGTCTCGGCCTCGCGGAACAGCTGGCGCTCCTCGGCGCGGTCCAGGCGCAGCATCGCCGCGAGCGTGCCCTTGCGGCTGCGCAGGTGGCCGCCGAGGGCGACGTTCTCGAGCACCGTCATCTCGGGGATCAGCTTGACGTGCTGGAAGGTGCGCGACATGCCGCGCTCGGCGATCTGCCGCGAGCCGAGCGCGCCGACCGGCTGGCCGCGGAAGCGCACCGCGCCGCGCGTCAGCGGCAGCACGCCGGAGACGAGGTTGAAGGTGGTGGACTTGCCGGCGCCGTTGGGTCCGATCAGGCCGACGATCTGTCCGGCGCGCACCTGGAAGCTGACGTCGTTGACGGCGACCAGGCCGCCGAACTCCTTGCGCACCGCCTGCGCGTCGAGCAGCAGCTCGCCGGGCGTCGGCTTGCTGCGCGCCGGCAGCGGCGGTGCATCGGCCCAGTCGCGCGCGCGTTCGCGCGCCGGCACGCGGCGGCGCAGCGCCTTCACCGCCATCGGCCACAGGCCGTCGGGCGCGTACTTCAGCGCCAGCACCAGCACGATGCCGAAGACGATGATCTCGTAGCTGCCGCTGCCGCCCAGCAGGGCCGGCAGCCAGACCTGCAGCTGCTCCTCGATCAGCTTGACGATGGCCGCGCCGGCGAAGGCGCCGCCGACCTGGCCGACGCCGCCGACCACCGCCATGAAGAGGTACTCGATGCCCATCTTCAGGCTGAAGGGCGAGGGGTTCACCGTGCGCTGGAAATGCGCGAACAGCCAGCCCGACACGGCGGCGAACAGCGCCGCGATGACGAAGATCACGACCTTGCAGCGGAAGCTCGACACCCCCATCGCCTCGGCCATCACCGCGCTGCCGCCCGGGCCGGCCTTGCTGGCGCGGATCGCGCGGCCGACGCGCGAGTCGAGCAAGCGCGTCAGCGCCAGCGCCCCCAGCAGCGCCAGGCCCCAGATCAGGTAGTAGATGCTGCGGCCCTGGTTGAAGTCGATGCCGCCGAGCGACAGCGCCGGCACGCCCAGCAGGCCGTCGTACTTGCCGAGCGCCTCGCTGGTGCCCATCAGGTAGTAGATCGACAGGCCCCAGGCGATGGTCGCGAGCGGCAGGTAGTGGCCCGACATGCGCAGCGTCAGCCAGGCCAGCACCAGCGCAGCCAGCAGCGTGAGGCCCAGGCCGACCCACAGCGCGAGCCACGGCGAGACGCCCGTCTGCGTGCTGAGCCAGGCCGTCGTGTAGGCGCCGATGCCGACGAAGGCCGCCTGGCCGAAGGAGGTGAGCCCGCCGACGCCGGTCAGCAGCACCAGGCCCAGCACCACCAGCGCGTACAGGCCGATGTAGTTGAGCTGGGTGATCCAGAACTCGGGCACCGGCAGCAGCGGCAGGGCCGCGACGATGGCGAGGAAGGCCAGCAGGGGCCAGCGCGTGCGCAGCATCGAACTACTCTTCATCGGAGTGGCGGTCGCGCAGCGAGCGCCACAGCAGCACCGGCAGGATCGCGGTGAAGACGATGACTTCCTTGTAGGCGCTGGCCCAGAAGGAGCCGAAGCTCTCGAGCAGCCCGACGCCGAGCGCGCCGACGAAGGCCAGCGGGTAGCTCGCCAGCCCGGCGAAGACCGCGGCGACGAAGCCCTTCAGGCCGATCAGGAAGCCGCTGTCGTAGACCATCGTCAGGTTGGGCCCGATCAGCAGGCCCGAGAGCGCGCCGATGAAGGCGGCCATCGTGAACGACAGGCGACCGGCCGTGTCGCTGGAGATGCCCATCAGCCGGGCGCCCAGCCGGTTGACCGCGGTGGCGCGCAGCGCCTTGCCCTGCAGCGAGCGCTCGAAGTACAGGAACAGCAGCACGATCAGCGCCGCCGAGACGCCGAAGATGATGACGGTCTGGCCGCTGATCGCCAGCGGCCCGAGCGCGAAGCGCGCGTCCCAGAAGCTGGGGTTGCGCGAGCCCTCGGCACCGAAGGCGACGAGGCCGATGCCGGTCAGCGCGAAGTGCACGCCGACCGAGACGATCAGCAGCACCAGCACGCTGGCGCCAGCCAGCGACTGGTAGGCCAGGCGATAGACCAGCGGCCCCATCGGCGTGATCAGCGCCAGCGTCAGCAGCGCCTGCAGCATCAGCGGCGGCTGCTGCGGCGCCAGCCAGATCGACAGCGCCGCGGCCGGCAGCGGCACGGCCAGCGTGCGCAGCGCACCGAGCGCGAGGCGCCGCGGCGCCGCGCCGCGGCGCCAGCCGGCGACGGCGTCGAGCACGACCACCGCCGCGGCCATCGCCAGCAGCAGCCACACCGTGCCCGGCACCTTGCCGAGCTGGAACACGCCGACGGTCAGCGCCGCGAAGGCGACGAACTCGCCCTGCGGAATGAAGATCACGCGCGTCACCGCGAACACCAGCACCGTGGCCAGCGCCAGCAGCGCGTAGACGGCGCCGTTGGTCAGGCCGTCGAGGGCCAGGATGCTGGCGATGGTGAGGTCCATGGAGGCGGGGTCGGTTGGCGGCGCCGCAGGCGCGGGCGGATGATGCCGCAGCCGCGCGGGGCTTCGGCACCGGACACACCCGCAGGCGCGGCCTCGGGTATGGTGCGCGCCATGCGAATGTTCGTGAGCGTGTCGCATCGCGCCCTGGCCGTGCTGGGCGCTGCGCTGATCGCCGGCTGCGCATCCGGGCCGAAGTCGCCGGCGCCGCTGCCCGGCCGCGACGGCCCGGCCGCCGAGATCCCGGCCGACCTGGCCCGCGTGCCCGACGCCGAACCGCGCGTCGAGCCGATCCGCAGCGGCGGGCCCAACAAGCCCTACGAGGTGCTGGGCCGCAGCTACACGCCGCTGGCGCGCGACGTGCCGCTCCGGGAGAAGGGCCTGGCCTCGTGGTACGGCCGCAAGTTCCACGGTCGCAAGACCGCCAGCGGCGAGATCTACGACATGCACGCGATGACGGCGGCCCACAAGACCATGCCGCTGCCCAGCTATGCGCGCGTGCGCAATCCGGCCAACGGCCGCGAGATCATCGTGCGCGTCAACGACCGCGGGCCCTTCGTCGCCGGCCGCATCATCGACCTGAGCTACACCGCGGCGCTCAAGCTCGACCTGCTGCGCGGCGTGGCGCCGGTCGAGGTCGAGCGCCTGCGCTTCGACGAGATCCGCAGCGGTGCGTGGCGGCGCGACGGACCGCCGCGGCCGGTCGAGCCGGCGCCGGCCGAGGTGGCCGTCGCGCCGCCCGCCATCGAATTGCCGCGCACGCCGGACACGGCCGAGGCCGGCGACGGCGGACCGCCCGCCGCGACGCCGCCCGCGCGCGGCTTCTGGGTGCAGCTGGGCGCCTTCCGCGAACGCGGCGGGGCCGAGGACTTCCAGCAGCGCGTCGCGGTCGAGCTGGACTGGCTGGCGCCGCGCATGGCGGTCTTCAGCGACGCGCCGCTGTTCCGCCTGCAGGCGGGACCCTATGCCTCGCGCGACGAGGCCCAGGGCGCCGCGCAGCGCGTGCGCGAGGCGCTGCAGCTGGTGCCGGTGATCGTCGAGCGGCGCTAGGCTCGCGCGCTAGCGGCCGCCGGCGACGTCGAGCACCGCGCCGGTCACGTAGCTCGCCTCGTCCGACAGCAGCCAGACGATGCTGCGTGCCACTTCGTCGGCGGTGCCGGCGCGCTGCATCGGCAGCTGCGGCGCCAGCTCGCGGGCCCGATCGGGCTGGCCGCCGGACGCGTGGATGTCGGTCTCGATGATGCCGGGCCGCACCGCGTTGACGCGCACGCCCTCGGCCGCCACCTCGCGCGCGAGGCCGAGCGTGAAGGTGTCGATCGCGGCCTTGGCCGCGGCGTAGTCGACGTACTGCCCCGGCGAGCCCAGGCGCGCCGCGGCCGACGAGACGTTGACGATCGCGCCGCCCGCGCCGCCGTGGCGCGTGCTCAGGCGCCGCACGGCCTCGCGCGCGCAGGCGAAGCTGCCAAAGACGTTGACCGCGAACATGCGCTGCAGGCGCGCGGCGTCCATCTCGTCGACGCGCGCGGCGACGTCGACGACGCCGGCGTTGTTGACCAGGCCGCGCAGGCGCGAGCGCCCGTCGGGCCCGGCGCCGAAGTGCGCGTCGACCGTGGCGAACAGGCGCACCACGGCCGCGTCGTCGGCGACGTCGGCGCGGAAGGCCGCGGTCTCGGCGCCGGCGGCGCGCAGGCGCTCGACCAGCGCCGCGGCGGCGCGCTCGTCGCGGGCATAGTTCAGGGCCACGGCCCAGCCGCGGGCCGCGGCGAGTTCGGCGACGGCGCGACCGATGCCGCGGCTGGCGCCGGTGACGAGCAACACGGGTTTCATGGCCGCGAGGGTAGCGCGGCCGACGACGGAGCGGCGATGCCCAAGGACTTTGCGTCGATGGAGGATTCGAATCCGTCGACCGCGCCCGACCTCCACGCGCTGAGCGATCCGGCGCGCCGCGTCGTCGTGGGCGGCGGTCTGGCGGCGGCGCTGCGGCGCGTGCTGGCGCCGCTGGCCGGGCTGGCGTCGGCCGGCGCCGTGGCGGCTCGCCGGCGGCCCCTGCTGGGCTTCGACTCGGTGCCGACGTCCGTCGCCGACACGGTCGTCGTGCCGCCCGGCTACGTGGCCGAGGTGCTGATCGCCTGGGGCGACCCGATCGGCGCAGCGGCCGGTCAGCCGGCCTTCGCGTCCGACGCGAGCCAGGGCGCCGACGAGCAGGCGCTGCAGTCGGGCATGCACCACGACGGCATGCACTTCTTTCCGGTCTCGGCCACGCGCGGCCTGCTGGTGACCAACCACGAGTACGTCGACGACGGCCTGCTGCACGCCGACGGCCTGGCGAACTGGAGCGCCGACAAGGTGCGCAAGTCGCAGGCGGCGCACGGCGTGTCGGTGATCGAGATCGTGCGCAGGCGCGGCGGGCGCTGGCACGTGCTGCGGCCTTCGCGCCACGCGCGCCGCATCACCGCGACGACGCCGATGCGCATCGCCGGCCCGGCCGCCGGCCACGCGCTGATGCAGACCGCACTCGACCCCGGCGGCACGCAGGTGCTGGGGACGTTCAACAACTGCGCCCACGGCGTCACGCCCTGGGGCACCTACCTCGCCTGCGAGGAGAACTTCGTCGACTACTTCCGCGCGCCCGAGCCGCTCGATGCGCACCAGCGCCGCTGGGGTTTGCGCGCCAGCAGCGGCGGCTGGTACCGCTGGCACGAGCACGACGAGCGCTTCGATGCGCGCCGCCATCCGAACGAGTTCAACCGCCACGGCTGGGTCGTCGAGATCGATCCCTTCGATCCGGACAGCACGCCGGTCAAGCGCACCGCGCTCGGCCGCGCCGCGCACGAGGGGGCCTGGGTCGCGCAGGCGCCCGACGGCCGCGTCGCCGTCTACATGGGCGAGGACGCGCGCTTCGAGTACCTCTACAAGTTCGTCTCGCGCGACGCGGTGCGGCCCGGTGGCTACGCCGCCAATCGCACGCTGCTGGATCACGGCACGCTCCATGTCGCGCGCTTCGACGCCGACGGGCGCGGCGAGTGGATCCCGCTGGTCGCCGGGCAGGGCGGGCTCGATGCCGAGGCCGGCTTCGGCAGCCAGGGCGAGCTGCTGGTGAAGACGCGCCAGGCCGCCGACCGCGTCGGCGCGACGCGCCTGGACCGGCCCGAGTGGACGGCCGGCGATCCGCGCACCGGCGAGGTCTACTGCAGCCTCACCAACAACCGCGCGCGCGGCCAGGCCGGCCAGCCGCCGGTCGATGCCGCCAACCCGCGCGCCGGCAACAGCATGGGCCAGATCCTGCGCTGGAAGGAAGACGGCGGCTTCGCCGGCACGCGCTTCACCTGGGAGCACTTCGTGCTGGCCGGCGACCCGGCCAACGAACGGCCCGAGGCGCGCGGCAACGTGCGCGGCGATGCCTTCGGCAGCCCCGACGGCCTGTACGTCGACCCGCGCGGCGTGCTGTGGATCCAGACCGACGCCTCGAGCACCGCGCTCGGCCGCGGTGACTACGCGCGCCTGGGCAACAACATGATGCTGGCGGCCGACCCGGTGAGCGGCGAAGTGCGGCGCTTCCTGACCGGGCCGGTGGGTAGCGAGATCGCCGGCGCGGTGATGACCCCCGACCTGCGCACGCTGTTCGTCAACATCCAGCACCCGGGCGAGTCGCCGGGTGATCGCAGCGATCCGGGAGCGCCGACGCGGCACTCGAGCTGGCCGCAGGAGCATGGCGCGGGCGGCCGGCCGCGGTCGGCGACGCTGGTGGTGCGGAGGCGGGACGGGGGGGTGATCGGGAGCTAGCTGTGACGTTCCGATAGGTTGTTCATCCGTTCCTGATTTGGGAAGCTGGG